>JAPPGE010000092.1 GCA_028821455.1 bacterium
GCGACGCAAATCAATCCGGGAATCAGGCGCTGCGATAATCAGAAAACCAACACCGGGGCTGGGATCCGGCGACCAAGCGGCGGCCCCGGGTGAAGGCCGACGGCATGGTGACGGCGGGGTTCCGCCACCTCACCAGCCGCGATCTCGATCCCCAGCTCCATACCCATTGCATCGTCGCCAACATGACGCGCACGAAGGACGGCGCCTGGAAGAGCATCGAGCCGACGTCGTTGCGGCGGAACGAGAAGCTCATCGGCGCGCACTACCGCAACGAGCTCGCCTCCAGGCTGACGGCGCTGGGGTTTGCGGTGACGCCGAGAATGATCGGCCCGGTGCCGGGCTTCGAGCTGGCGGGCTACGACGGGGAGTTCCTGGACGCCTTCTCCGGGCGCCGCCGGGAGATCCTGGCGTACCTGGAGAAGCATGGCCTGCCGCATACCAGGGAGGCAACCCAGAAGGCGACGCTTCACACGCGCCGGCGCAAGGTGGAGGCGGGTCTGGGCGAACTGGTGCCGCAGTGGCGGGCCCGCGCCCGGGCGCTGGGTCTCTCTCGCGACGAGACGGCGCTCTATCCTCCGCGGCCGACCGATCCGGAGACGGGCCGGGAGATGCCTCTGCCCCGGCACCCGGACGCGGATCTGACGAAGAACGAACGCCGCCGCCGCCGGCGGTCGCCGTCCGTGCCGCACATCGAACCGGCGGTCGAGATGCCGACACGCCCCCGCCGCACCCGGTCAGGAGCGCCGGCGGAACGCATCGCCGAGCCCGAGACGGGAGTCCTCGAGGCGGTAGCCCGGGCGGTGGCACATGTCGAGGAGAGACGGACGATCATCCCCGAGTCCGACATCCGCACGCTGGTGCTGGGCCATGCCCCGGGACGCTATGCCCTGGACGAGATCGACGACGCCATCGAGCGCCTGGTCAGGGAAGGAGAACTTCGGGAGACCACGCTCAAGGGTTCTGACCGCTCCTTCGTCACCGACCGGGCGGTGAAAGCGGAACGGAAGATCCTCGGAACCGTCAAGCAGGGGAAGGATACGGTCACCGCACAGGTGGCGGAAGAGACGGTCGCCACCCGCCTGGCCGAGGCGGGACTGACCGAGGGCCAGGCGCAGGCAGTCAGGCACATCCTCGGGTCCGGCGACGGCATCGTCGGTATCCAGGGCCGGGCCGGGACCGGCAAGACGACGATGCTGAAGGAAGTGGCGGGACTGGTGGAGCAGCCTCTCACGGGCCTCGCGCCGTCCGCCGCCGCGGCGCGGGTGTTGGCTGAGGAAGCCGGGATCCGGACCCGGACGCTGCAGTGGTTCCTGGTGCGCTACGGCGATCTCTCCGACCCCGATCGCCTGGAGGAAGCCCGCGCGGCGCTCTCCGGCTCGGTGCTGGCGGTGGACGAAGCTTCGATGATCGGCACGGTGGCGATGGAGAGGCTGCTCTCTATCGCCGAAAGGACCGGCATCGCCCGGGTGGTGCTGGTGGGCGACACGGCGCAGCTCAAGGCCGTCAGCGCCGGCCAGCCCTTCGCGCTGATGCAGAAGGCCGGCCTGGCGACGGCGACGATGGACGAGGTGCTGCGGCAGAAGGATCCGGACCTGAAGGAAGCGGTGGCGCACGCCCGCGAGGGCGAGGCGGGCGAGGCCATGACGCGCCTTGCCAACCGGGTGATCGAGCACACACGAGAGGATCTGGGAGGCGAAGCCGCCCGGGCCTGGCTCGCCCTGCCGCCGGAGGAACGGAACTCCTGCGCCGTGCTGGCTCCGACCCACGCCGTCCGCCGGGAGATCAACGAGACCATCCGCGAGGGCCTGGCCGAAGAGGGGCGGCTCTCGGGACGGACGCTGACGATCCAGCGCCTGGTGAACCGGCGCTACACGCGGATCGAGGCCTCGGTGCTCGCCAACTACGAGGCCGGCGATTGGGTCGTCTTCCATCGCGACGCCTACGGCTGCAGGACCGACGATCTCTGCATTGTCACGAGAATCGAAGACGGCCATGTGGTTCTCGATCACGCCGACGGCGAGGAGCGGCGGTTCCGGCCCTCGGGCAATGCCGCCCACAACCTCGGCGTCTACGAGAGCGTCGAAATCGAGATCCGGGCGGGCGATCGGATCCGCTGGACGCGGAACCGCAAGGCGCGGCGCCGCACGCCGGCGCTGGTCAACGGCGAAGAGGCCCGCGTCCTTTCCATTGAGCCTGAACGGGTGCGGCTGATGGCGTCGGACGGCACGGAGTATTCGCTCCATCGCAAGGATCCGCATCTGCGCCACCTTGACCATGCCTGGAGCTCCACGGTGCACGGCGCCCAGGGTAGGACGGCGAGGAATGTCATCGCCGTTCTCGATGCGGGCTTGATGGCGAACCAGGAGATGTTCTACGTCGAGGTGAGCCGGGCCTCGGAAGGGTTCACGCTGCTGACCGACGACCGCGCGGCGCTGATCGAGTGTCTCGAGACGTCCCCCGACGTTCCCGACGCGGCGCTGGAGGCCCTGGGCGAGGATCTCGACGGACCCATCGTCGATCCGCAACAGTGGGCCGATGTCGCGGCCGCCTGGCGGGCGGTGGAGGAGGACGCCCGGGTCTCGGGCAAGCGCCCCTTCGACGTGGATGGATATGCCCGTGTGATGGCGCGGATCGCCGCCTTCGCCGCCATCGAGGATCTTCCCGACGAACAACGCGCCTTCGTGGATGAACGCCTTGCCGCCCACGACGGCGCCCGGGCGGCGGAGCGCCAGGTCAAGGACCTCCTCGCCGGCCTGCAGACCCAATCGCGGCGCTGGCCGGAACTGGCCTGGGCGGCAGGCTCGCACGCCGGTGGAGTGGAAGACCACCAGGCATGGCGGCGGTGGCGCGACGAGGGGACGGTCCTCGTCGACGCCGCCCGGCAACGGCTCGATCACGCGGATGACGAACCCTCGGACCTCTCGGCGGATAACCGGCGGCGCCTCGAGACGACGCTCGCCCGCGCCGAAGCGGTGCGTCTGAAGGACGATGCCGCGCGCTTCACCCTCGACTGGCGGGCCCTGCTCGATCGTGGGGAGGCCGAGGCCGTGCCGGTCTCCCTCCTGGAGGGTTACGGCGATCTCGCCGGCCGCGGCGCGGCCCTGGCCGCGGCCACGGCGCTGACGGCGGACGAGCGCCGCGCGGTGGAGGCCTGGCAGGCGCGTCATGCCGAAGAGACCGCGCTTGCCGCCGCCATCCGTTCGGCGCCGGAACAGGCCGGGACGCTGGTGTCGTGGCTGGCAGAACACGTTGCCCTCGACGGCGCGGCCGGCGTCGATCCGGAGGATACGGGCGCAGACGGGTGGAGACGCGATGCGGAGCAGCACCTGCGGCATGTCCGTGCACTCCTCGCTCCCGATGGCCCCCACGCCGCTTACCTTGCCGCCATGCCGGGCGCGAAGGACGATGCCGAGGCGGCGGCCCGGGAACTCGGCGAGGCCCTTCAGGCGCTCGACCGGGCGACGTTGCTGTGGCGGGCGAACGGGATCGCCCGCCGCGCTCAAGCCACGGCTGACCTGCCTCTCGACATGCCGGAGTGGCCCGACACGCTGGACGAGATGCGGATGGCTGTCGACTCTGCGGACCCCGGCGAGCCGGCGGTCCGCCACCTCGCCCTCTGGCTGGCCGAGGACGGACGATGGCGCCGCGACCGCGGCCACGTGGAGGCCCTCATCGGCCGCCTGACGGACCTCGAACTCGGACGGCCTCGTTACGTCGGCATCGGTGCCGATGCCGCAGACCGCCAGGCGCGGCGCGACGATGTCGCGACGATCGGCGACGACGTGGATGTCGTGGACGCCTTGCCCGAAAGCGAAAGAGCTGCCCACCTCGCCGCCCGCGGCATGGCGGAGGCGGCGTTCAGGTCCCTGGCCGGCTCTGTGCCGCTGTGGCGGGCCACCGATGACGCCCTCCTTCACCTTGCCGACTGGTCCGAACGGGCCGCCGCGGCGTTGCGCGACGGCAAGCAAGGCCCGGCGATCACCCCGGACGATGCCGATGCCGTCAGCGCCCTTATCGAGGAAGGACGGGTCCTGCCACAGGCGTGGACGGCCGCCTCCCTCGCGCAAGCCGACATCGCGGGCGCGGCGGCCGCCGTCGAGACCATGATCGGCCGTCTCGAGGAGGCGTGGCTGGCACACGCGTGCGCGGCCTTTGCGAACCTGGGCCGGTCCGTCAACCGGGAGATGAAGAACAAGGGCGTGCACCCCCTCGACGCGGCTGCCTGGCCGCGGTTGGTGGAGGCCCTGGACGATCTCGCGGCCCTGGATGGCGTGCCTGACGAGACCCTCGACCTGATGGCCGGGTGGCGGGACGCGGACCGGCGCTGGACGGAAGAACGGCGTGAGACCCGGGCCCTTGTCCGCGAGGCCCGCGACCTGGCGGCCGCCGGAGAGGCCCTGGCCGCCCGTCATGCCGGCGCCGACCATGCGGGTGTGGTCACATGGCGCGCGAAGTCATCGGCAGTGCTGACGGCCGCCCGGGCGATGCTGGCCGACGACACGCTGAAAGGCCGCCACCTCGACGCCGTGGCCAACGCCCGGCACGACCTCGAGGCGGCGGTGGCGGCCATCGAGAGCGCGACCGGGGTGCTGGACCGCTACGCGCTGTTGCAGCGGGTGAGGGACATCGAGAGTCAGGCAAATGCCTCCGGCACGCTCCCCCTCGACATGCCCGGCTGGGCGGGCGCGCTGGAGACCATCCGCGGGATCGCGAAGGGCGGTGAGCCGGAGGACGGGACCCTGCGGTCTCTTGCCCGCCGCCTCGACGACGACGAACGCTGGCGCCTGGATCGGGAGCGGGTGCGCGCGGCCGTCGAGCCCATGACGGATCTCCGGGAACGCCGGCCCCGGTATGGCGGCAACATGCAAGAGGCGATGGCCGGCACGGCGGACCGCCATGCCTGGGTGCGCGAGGCCGCCGATGTGGCTGAGGCGCTGGAGGCGGCGACCGCCACCCTGACGGACCGTGAACGCGCCGCCCACCTGGCCGCCTGCGGGACCACATCCGGCGCCGTGGATCATTTCGTCGACACGGTCCCGGCCTGGCAAGAGGCCGACGCCGCCCTCGACCGTCTCGCCGCCTGGCACGACCGGGTCTCGCGGGCGGTGCGGGACGGCGATGCCGCCGCCGCCGGCACGTCGATCGAGGAGGGACGGAGCCTGCCAGTCGCCGCCGCGGCGCCCTTCCTGGGCGACACGTCGGGTACGAAGGCCATGATCGCCGAGGCCGCGAGACAACTTGACGCCGTCCTCCTGGAGGATGCCTGCGCGGCGTTCGCGCACCTGACCGGTTCGGTCGAGGCCGAGGCGAAGGCGAAGGACATCCATCCCATCGGCACGGCGGACTGGCCGCGGCTCGTCGAGGCGATGACGACGCTCGCCGGAATGAGGCGCGTGCCCCAGGGCACACGGGACCTCCTGACCCAATGGCAGGAGGCCGACCGGCGGTGGCGGGAGGAGCGCCATGAAGCCGCCCACCTGATCAGGCGGTCCATGCTGGTAGAGACGGAGAGAACGGCTCACCGCAACGAAGCCGGCGGACGCACGAGGCCCTTGTCCGATTCGTGGCGCCGCGACGCCGAGACTTTCATGGGCGACGCCCGCGCATTCCCCGACCGCGGCCGTCTCATCCAGGCGATGGGCGGAGATGCGGATTACTTCGAGTCCATCCTCGACGCCATCCCCCGATGGCTCGAGGCCGACGACCGGGTGCGCGAGGAGGCGGCCCGCGACGATCACCTGCGGCGTCTGCAGGACGCCACCGACGAGATCCTCAAACGGCCTCTCACCAGGACGATCCCGTGGGACGGCACGGAACCCCTCCTGGAGGGCGACCGCCTCGCCTGGGTCGACGACGAGGGCCGCCACGACGTGATCGTCATCGATGCTGCATGCCCCGACGCATCGGGCAGAATCGCCTTCCTGATGCTGCGCCCGGTCGAGACCGCCCGCGCAGGCCGCGCCGGCTTCGACCTGTCGGACAACGTCGCCGTCATCGCCCGTAATCCCTCGTGCGCCCGTGCCGCGTGGCCCGACGAAGCCCTGCGCGCCCGCGAGGTCCAGCGCCAGTTCCCCGCCGCCGACGCCACGTTCAGCATCCCCTGTAGCGGCCCGGTGGTCCCCGGCGACCGGATCCGCTGGACGCTCGTCCGGCCGGGCGATTCGCTTCGCGACAGGCTCGACGGCGACACGCCGCAGATCGAGGCGGTGGTGGAAGGGTTCTCGCCCTATGCCATGTTCGGCGCCGACAAGCTGGTGGAGATGACGGTCATCCGCTCCTGGGGCCGCGGCCGTCCGCCCCAGCCCGGCGAGGCCATCGATCAGCGGCTGAGCGAACTCTTCGAGCGCGGCTGCGTCAGGCAACCCTGGGCGGACGAGGGCCTGCGCGAAGAGATGGAGGCGGAGATCCTGCGGGAGATCCGGAGCTGGAGCTGGGGACATTCGCGGGGCCTCTCGATGTAGACGGCACGCGGCCGCCCGATGGTAGTGATCGAGGACTTTCCTTTCCCGGCTTCCGCTCACTGGCAGCAGTGAACGCCCGGCGTTCGTGAAGGTGCAGACCGGCTCGCCATCGGCCCGGTTGGGTGAGCAGCGCCGGGACGCGTCCGGTCACCCTCGAAGGACGACCTGCCGACTCATCCGGCGAGACTGTCTTCGGCCATGGTCAACCATGGCCAACGGCTCAGGTAGCTCTCGCACTTCGTGCGGAAAAGATGGGGCGTGGGATCGGCCGGGTTCGGCCGCAGGATTCCCGCGAAGAGGTCGTGGAGTCCTCTCGGGGCATACAGCTCGACGTCTTCATGACCCCGCGGGCGCACCCCGACGCAGGTGCAGGACACGACAAACCGGCCGATGCTGTCGGCACTCCGGCGAGTTGCCGGCCAGGGCTGGCCGAAACGGCGTTCGAACCAGAGAGGAACGCGGGCCTGGTTGCGCAGCTGGTGCACGATGCCGAGATCGGCAAAGAGACCGTCGGCCCGTCGAATTACGGCGTCCTCGGCCTCCCAGGACGTGTCGGGATCCCAGTAGAAGACGTCGTAATCGCGAATGTTGGCCCCGGCAGGCTGGCCCGAGAGAGCATTCCAGACCGGGCCGAAGAGACAGCCCGCAACCAGCCACGCTTGGCTCACGCCAAGTGCCGGAAGACGTTCAAGTATCGACCGATTGGTGCCGTGAGCGAGTGCCAGCGACAGGAACTCGTCGGAGAGATTGTCCATTGCGTTGCGATGGTCCGTGCTTTCCGTCCGTCGGTTCGAACCTGGTCCCAAGTCCAGGTGCTGCATTGGTATCACGTGATACCACCTGTGCAATCCGTCCCATCCACAGCTTCCCGGCGTCGCGGCCAGTCCGGCGTTCATGATCGCGGAGGACACGTTCATCATTCCTGACGGCCGAGGCGGGGACCGCCGGAACGTGTCCACTCGCTCAAGGATGACGGCAAGGCGGGCTCGGCGGCGAACTTGCGTTCTGCCCTTGCCCACCGAACGAAGGAACACCATGACGCCAGTCCCGATTTCCGTGACCCGACTTCAAGCGGTGCGTGTCGACCAGGCGGCACCGGCATTCGCCACGCTGTGGAGTCACCGAAGCGGGTGCATGAGTGACCTGCCTGCGGACGTGATGAACTGCCACGAACGCAGTGTCCGTCAGGCGAAGAGATCCGGCTGATCCGTGTCCGCGGCGCTCGGGCGCGGACGCTTCGTGGTACTCCTCTTGATGGAAGTCATCACCACGGTGGCCTGGTCCTCCCCGACGATCCGCGCCAGTTCGCCATGGAGGTCGACTTCCCGGCCGCGGGCGATGACATCCTTGGCCCACACGGTGAACATCGCCGCGACCCGCGCCTGGATGTCGGCGATCAGCGAGGCTGTATCGCCGTCGCCTTCCAGCAGGGTGAGGATCCCACGATGACACGCCAGGAGTTCGCGTTGCTGAACCGAATTGAGCGCCAGCACCGGTCCCTCGCTCGCTTCAGCCCCGTCCCGCATCGCCAGGCCCACGAGATAGCGCGCCCTGGAAAGGCCGCTGCGTGCGGCTCCCGTTCCCACCATCTCCCATTCGTCGTCCGTCGCCGTGACCGTGAGGTGTTTCGACGTCGGCAGTCTCTTGCGGCGGCTCCGCCGTGGTCTCACCGCCATCGGCTCATCACCGCCACCGCGGCAAGGAGGCCCAGACCCTCGGCGCCGGGAAGATCCCGGCGCAGCGCGACGGCCATCGCCTGCATCGTCCGCGTGCCCTCGAGGAGTTCCCGCTGCTCCTCCGGCGACAGCACCAGGTGATGAATGCCGGGGTCGTCATTGCGGACAAGGTCGAGGAGATAGCCCGACAGCGTCTTGCCGGCGGCCTTCGCCTTCCCGCGGATCATCTCCCGTTCGTGCGGCGGGCAATGGAGAGACCGCTGGCGCTTGAGCTGGCGGGTCATCCGCCGTCGTCCCCCGCCGCCTTCCAGCGGTTGGCCGCGCCGGGATCGGTGAGATGCGCCAGGACGCCCTCGCGCTCCAGCCAGTCGTCGACCGCCGCACAGGCATCGTCCCAGGCCTCCCCGGCGCCCGCCTCGCGCAGGCGCCTTTCTTCCAGAAGCGCCATGACGAGAACCTCGCGCGCGGCCCGGCGCAGCACCTCCGCCGGCAGGGCATCCGGCATCAGGGTCCTGTGGACGACATAGCGGGAGCGCTCCATGCCGCACGCCTCGGCCGCCCGGCCCATCCGCTCCCACTCGGCATCCGTCGCCATGAGAGCGCGCTGGCGGCGCTCCGTCATGGTACCGTAAATCCGGTGAACGGCGGCAACATCGGTCTCCGATGAAGCACAGGCATGAGCAAAATTCTCCTACGGTGTATCTGTCTACGGTCCTGGCGCATTATTGTGGAGTGTTGTTCCGGTGTCGACTCTGCACGGCGTCATGACGAGCTTTCCCGTTCGGTTCGAACACGTTGGTGCATTGAAGATGACATTCAGTCTACTTCCCCGAGTGCAACAACACAACAACATAGAAACGACATCATGTCGTCTAATGATGGAGGATTTTGCTCTTGCGTTGTCTCGTAACTTGCTGTATGTGGGCAGTGATGAGAGAGATGGCGTTTGGGCGTTTCAGGTGGTGTGGCGCAGTACAGTGTGAATTGTGTGTCCACACCAGATCCGGTTCGAGGGGCAGCGTCGCCGCCAGGGTGTCGACAAGCCGGTTTTCGGGACAATCGAATGCGACCAGATCGCCGCTGTCTTTCTCCCGCGTGCACGCGAGACCCAGCCAGACCGGCAGGCCCGTTTCCCTGGCGGACTGCATGGCAACAGGGGCGCAGCGCGTGTCCCGCATCATCTCGAGAGCGATCAGGTCGCAGCCGCCGTCGGCAAGCGCCCGTGCCATGCGGTAGAGGCTGTCGGCAATCTCGTCGTCGGAATGGCGCTCGCCGGGATCGGAGAGGTCTCCGCCGGCCGCCATTGTCGAGATCGATCCCGCGATGGCTACGTCGCGGCCAACCTGGTCGCGGGCCCGCTTGGCGAGATCGACCGAACCGCGGATGATCGCCTCGGCGCGATCGCCATAGCCCATCGCCTCGAGCATGTGAGGCGAGGCGCCGAACGTGTTGGTGATGATGACTTCCGCGCCGGCGCGGATGAAGTCTGCATGAACATCGACCACGGCGTCGGGGTGCTCGACCAGCGCCGCGCCCGCCCATGTCTCGGCGTGCATGGGCACGCCGCGACGCTCGAGTTCGGTCCCCATCCCGCCGTCGATGACGATGATGTCACCTGCGGCGATCTTGTCATTCAGACTGGTCATGACGCGCGTTCCTGCCTGCCGGTCGGCAGACTACCACGGCAGCTGCATGAGAGTTCGGGCCTGCCACTCCCATTTTTCATCTGCGAGCTTCGCCGCGCTTCCGGACAGTGACGATGCGCCGCAGCGGCTCGGCGATGCGACGGATTACTGGATGTGCAGCCCCATGCTCAGGCGCGCTTCGGCGTCAAACCCGAGTGACTCGTAGAACCCCCGGACTGCGGTGTTGGTGTCGCGTATCTGCAGGTTGACCTTGATGCAGCCTGTCGCTCGCAGCGCGTTGATGGCGTGGCGAACGAGGTCCGTGCCGATCCCGCGCCGTCGACACTCGGGCAGGACCGCGACCTTGTACAACCAGCCCCGATGGCCGTCGTATGTGGCCATCGCGGTGCCGATCACGCTCCCCTGGTCCGTTGCGACAAACAGCAGGTCATCGCCCATCGTGAACTTCGCGTCGAACACGCTCGCCGGAGCGTTGTGTGGGGGATCGTCGGGGAACACGCGTTCCCACAGCGCGATGACCGCTTCGCGGTCGTGGCAGGTACAGGGCCGGATCTTCACTCTTGCCTCGTAACTGATCGGGAGGGCTGCGTCGATGGGAACATCATCTTAGGGTCGTATGCCTCGTCGCAAGTGGCTTGCGATGGTCCGGGGGGACTTTGTGCATTTCGGGCAAGGCCGGTTTGCACCTTCGCCGCTCCCGCGGAATCGCTGCAGGGCTCACTCGTCGGGGCCGTCCCACAGAAGTAGGCGCTGGCCTCTTCCCTCTTTCAGCGCCTGTTCGTGAATCCAGTGTCCGAGGACGACGTCGCTGATGGCAAAGCCGCGATGCCAGAAGGTGATCCGCTCATCTGCGTTGGTGCGCCCGGGCTTGTCGCCGCAACAGATCTCGCCGATCTCGCCATGGACGGCGTCGCGCGTCAGGACACCGTCGCGGATCAGGGAATGGAAGGTGCCGCCCTTGGTGCACTGCTCCCAGCTGTCGACCACGAGCTTGTCGCAGGCCGTAGCGCTTGCGGGATCGACCGCCATGATCCAGCCGTAGGTGACCAGGAGCGATCCGGGCTTCAGCGCGGCGTCGCGCACGAGGACCTCGGGGCGCTCGAGGCGCGTGGCCTCGACCACGATGTCGGCGCCATCGGCCGCTGCGTGGGTGCTGTCGATGGGAAAGGCCCGCAGCGAGAGCTCGTCCTCGACCTTGCGGGCAAGCGCCTCGCGGGTTTCGCTGCGGGCGCTCGCAATGCGCACTTCCTCGAGGGAACGTCGCGCCGCAATCGCCGCGATGTTGGTGAACGCGGTGCCGCGCGCGCCGAGGTGAGCGAGGATTGCCGCGTCCTTGCGTGCGAGGTGGTCGACGCCGATCCCGGTCACCGCGCCGGTCCGCAGCCACGTCGTCACGGTGGCATCGAGCAGGCACAGCGGGACGCCGGTCCGCGGCTCGTAGAGTGTGAGGAGTGCGACCTCCGAGGGCAGACCGTGTTTCCAGTTGTCGACGTAGTCGCCCACGACCTTCACCCCGGCACGGTCGATGTGACCGGCATAGCCGGGCAGCACGTTGAAATGGCCGTTGTAGCGATCGTCGAGATGGATGTGCGCCTTGGGCGGCAGCACGACGTCGCCGCGGCCGTGAGCCACGAGACCCTGCTCAACGATCTCCATGGCAACCGAAACGTCGGGCAGGAGCGCTTCGACCTCGTGCCGGTTCAGGTAGAGAAACTCGATACGTGCCATGGCGACGTCCTCACTCATTGCGCAGTACCGAAGGGTGCCCCCTCGACACGCACGACAGAAGCGCTGATATGGTTGTGCCTGTCCTGAGAGGAAAGACACGGATGGCCGGACCCTTGCGCATCCTCGTTCACACTGAGCGGCCCGGGACGGTGGCCAGCGCGGTTGCCGAACGCCACCCCGACGCCGTCATCACGGCCTGCGACAGCTTCGACGCCCTGCCGGAAGCCGCCCGCGGCGACCATCACGTGGCCTACACCGAGCGCTTCGAACGCCGGCCCTATCCGCGCGAGGCCCTGCTGGCGCAGCCCTCGCTGCGTTTCGTCCACGTCTCGGGCGCCGGCATCAACCACCTGACTCCCTGGGACCCCGAGAAGGTGCACGTGTGCAACGCCGGCGGTGTGCAGGACGAGGCGATGGCGCAGTTCGCCATCGGCCGCCTGATCG
Source organism: bacterium (assembly GCA_028821455.1). Classification (GTDB taxonomy): domain Bacteria; phylum Pseudomonadota; class Alphaproteobacteria; order SP197; family SP197; genus SP197. The sequence goes on from JAPPGE010000092.1 coordinate 11,956, forward strand.
CGGTCAACTGCCGGTTCTTCCGCTATCACGACCAGCAAAGAGCGCATGTCTGGCAGCCCCACGACGTCATCCGTTCGACCGGCGGTACACTGACCGTCGTCGGCCTGGGCAAGATCGGCCGGGCCTGCGCCCGGGTCGGCCGCGCCCTGGGCATGACAGTCTACGGCGTGCGTGCGCGACCACAGCCTCTCGATGGAGTCGAGAAGGTCGTGGGACCGGACCGGATGAGCGAGGTCCTTGCGCTCTCCGACTATGTCATCGTCGTGACGCCGCTCACCGACGCAACGCGCGGACTGATCGGCTCGGCTGAACTGGCTGCCGCCAAGCCGGGCGTGATCGTTCACAACATGTCGCGGGGCGGGGTCGTCGACGAGGACGCACTGATCTCGGCTCTCAAGTCAGGACATGTGGCCACGGCTTCCCTTGATGTCTTCGCCGAGGAGCCTTTGCCTCCTGACAGCCCGCTGTGGGACATGGAGAACGTCCACATCACCCCTCACGTGGGCGGCATGCAGACCTGGCAGGACTATGACCGGCTCGGCATCCAGGTCTTTCTCGACAATCTCGATTGCTTCGTGCGAGGCGAACCACTCGCCAATCTCATCGACCCTGCAAGGGGGTATTGACCCGTGACCGTCCCCGACGTTTCCCGCATCGTCTATCCGGACTGCGAGGCCCGCCGCACCTTTCGTCTGAGGGTATCCCCAAGCCACGAACTCCATGTCGAGGAAAGCGGCAATCCCGACGGCGTGCCGATCGTTCTCCTCCACGGCGGACCGGGCGGCCGGATCTCGCCACGTCATCGCCAGCTCGCCGATCCCGGGCGCTACCGCGTGGTCGCCTTCGACCAGCGCGGTGCCGGCCGCAGCACGCCGAGCGCACTCATCGACGACAACACGACCTGGGATCTCGTCGCTGACATCGAGACGATTCGCGAGCATCTCGGCATCAGCCGCTGGCACGTCGCCGGCGGCTCATGGGGATCGACCCTCGCCCTGGTCTATGCCCAGTCGCATCCCGAAAGTGTCAGTGCCGTCTGTGTCTGGAGTGTATGGCTTGCCGACCGGACGACGCAGCGTTGGCTCTTCGAGTTCGGCGCCAACATGGTCTATCCCGAGGCATGGGACCGTTTCGTCGCCCACTTCCCGCCCGAAGACCTGAATGACCTCGAATCCGCGACCTACCACCGTATTCGAGGCAACGATCCCGCGGACGCAGACCGCATCGCGCGTGCCCTTGGAGCCTGGGAGACGGCCTCGGTCTACTTCCATCCCCGCGATGCCAGCCTCACCGAGGGCGATGACGACGGAGGCGCAAGCTACGGCCGGATCATGGCGCACTACTTCGAGAACGGCTGTTTTCTGGACGGTGAGGACCACATCGTGTCGCGCTGCGATCGCCTCGCGAACATTCCCGCAAAGATCGTCCACGGCCGTTTCGACATGTGCACGCCGCTGCGCGAGGCCTGGCGTCTCGCGAAGGCCTGGCCCAGTGCCGACCTCTGCATCGTTGAGCACGGCGGGCACATGCCCGACGAGCCCGCGATGGCGACCGCCACCGTTGCCGCTCTCGACGAACTCGCGAGCATCGGCACCGCGTGAGCGTCCCGCTCCTGCTGTCGGGCCGGCAGCAGGATTTTCCTTGCTCCGCGCTCCAGGGCGTAGTCCGGGAGGTGCCTGTCAGGAGGTTCCAGCGACAAGGCGCGCGACCGCGTCGGCCGGTGCGTCGGCAATGTCGACGCAGTCCTTCAGACTGCGGTGGGAAAAGCCGTGGCCATCCATGTGCTCCAGCAAGGCCACAAAGGGTGACCAGTACGCCGAATCGACGAGAATCACCGGCTTCGTGTGGATATCCAGGGTGATCCAGCTCACGACCTCGACGGTCTCCTCGAGAGTGCCGATGCCGCCCGGCAGCGAAATGAAGGCATCCGCATTGTCGTACATGGCCATGCGTCTTTCGTGCATGTCCCGGGTCTCGATCATCCTGGCGACGCCGGGGTGGTGGTGTTCCCGTTCGACCAGAAACGACGGAATGATCCCGGTCACATGACCTCCCGCAGCGATGGCCGAATCGGCGACCGCTCCCATGATGCCCACTCCGCCGCCGCCGTAGACAATCTGAAGCCCGGCCTCGGCCAACAACCGCCCGAGGTCGACACCAAGTCCCAGGTACCGCGAATCATGTCCCTCAAGGGAACCACAGAACACGCACACACGACTCACCGCCATCTTCCCGACAACCCCTTCAGCAAGACCGCACACTACAACGGATTCAGGCCATGACACATGCGGACGTTCATTTGTCCCTGGCGTGCACGTCGTGACCAAGCCGCCTGATTCAGCCGGGACGGCAGACGACAGATTCCGCCCGCCTGACCGGGTATGATGGATCGACCTGTTGGAGTCACGACGATGACCGGGACGACCACCCTGATCAGGGGCGGCTGGATAGTCGCTTTCGATGGCGACTGCCACCGCATTCTCAGCGATGGCGTGGTGGTCTATCGCGACGACAGCATCGTTCACGTCGGGCGGTCCTGGCAGGGGCCCGTGGACGTGACGATTGACGCCCGGCGCCACCTGGTGATGCCGGGATTGATCAACGCCCATGCCCATGTCGGCGCCCATACCGGGGACCGCATGATTTTCGATGGCGGGCGGGTGGACCTCTTCCGGTCCGGTTTCATGAACTACTGCACCGCCAAGGGGATCAACGGCCCGACGATTCACGATTATGAGAACGTGGATGCGGCCATCCGCTACAGCCTCGCCTGCCTGCTGCGCTTCGGTTCCACGACGGTGGTCGACATGGGGAGCGAACTCGGTGGCGAACCGGGGTCCATGGCGGCCCTTGCCGGGGAACTCGGAATCCGCCTCTACACGGCGCCGGGCATGCGCTCGGCCCATCACTACTACGACCAGAGCGGGCGCCACCAGATCCACTGGCATGACGATGACGGTCTGGCCACCCTGGATGCCGCCCTTGCCTTCGCCGAAACGTGGGATGGCGCCTACGACGGCAGGGTGCGGGCCATTCTGGTACCCCTCGAGTATCACCTGTCTTCCGCCGAACTGCTGCGCCGCACCAAGGAGGCGGCGGCCCGTCACGGCATCGGCATCACCATGCACGTCGCCGAATCGGTACTGGAGTTCCAGGATTCCGTGCGCCACACCGGCCGTACGCCGGTCGCCATGCTCTACGATCTCGGTTTTCTCGGGCCCGAAGTGATCCTGGGTCACGGACTCTACACCTCCGGCCACTCGCAGATCGCCTTCACGCGCGGAGACGACCTTGCCCTCATCGCCGGGAGCGGAGCGAGTGTCGCCCATTCGCCCACCGTCTTCGCCCGCCGGGGCGTCCATCTCGAGTCCTTCCAGCGGTACCTCGACGCCGGGGTCAACCTTGCCATCGGCACCGATTCCTACCCCCAGGACATGCTGGGGGAACTCAAGACCGTGGCTCTCACGGCCAAGATCGCCGACCGCGACTTCGAGGTGGCCGCCACCAGGGACATCTTCAATGCCGCCACCCTGGGAGGTGCCAGGGCCCTGGGGCGCGACGATCTCGGACGCCTCGCCCCGGGGGCCAAGGCGGATATCCTGATCGTCGACTTCCAACGGTTGCGTGTGGGACCGTTCCTTGATCCGCTGAAGGCGCTTATCCAGTGCTGCGACGGCGAGGTGATCGACACCGTCATCGTCGATGGCCGCACCCTGGTGAAGGGTGGCCGGCTGCTGACATGGGACGACGGCGATCTTCTCGACGGCGTGCGCCGATCCAGCACGCAAGCATGGAACCGTTTCGCCGACTACTGGCCCGACAACGAACCCATCGACGCCGTCTTTCCCGCAGCCTTCGAATCCTGGAAGGAGTGAACCGGAGGGTTACAGGTCATCCCAGTCGTCAGGCGCAAGCCGATGACTGCCGATGTCCGCGGCGGCCTGATCCCTCAGTTGACAGGCTGGTCCCCCTTCTTCCAGCCACCCCTTTACTGCCCGATGCACGAAGCAATTGCGAAGGACGACGGAGCAGGCTAATGTGACTACATTGGTCACATGACGACAATGGTCAGGAGAATTCCCGTGCGGAAGGTGCAACTGAGAGAGGCCAAGGCCAAGCTGTCGGCCCTGGTGGAGGGAGCCGCGAAGGGCGAGACGGCCATCATCACCAATCGCGGACAGCCCCGGGCCGTGCTCGTTGGCCTCGACGAATGGAACCGACTTTGCAAAGTCCCGTCGTTCGGTCGCCTTCTCGCTGTTTCGGGGCTGGAAGAGGCGGATCTACCACCGCGTGACACGAGTTCGCTGCGAGACATCGCTCTGTAGGCGTCTTCGATGTTCCTGGTGGATACTAACGTTCTTTCAATCAGGGCACCCGGTCGTCGTGAACGTAACGCGGCGCTGACCGATTGGTTGGACACGCATTCCGACAAATTGTTCCTGTCGACGATCACCGTGGCCGAGGTCATCAATGGTACCGCCAAGCTGAGGAGGTCAGGCAGCCTTGTACGTGCCGACCGCCTCGACCATTGGCTTGATGTAGTTCTTCACCTCTACGGTGCCAGGGTGTTGCCGTTCGATGTTCCCGCGGCACGTATTGCCGGGTTGCTGATGGACCGGGCGCGTGCGGCGGGTCAGTCCCCCGGTTTTGCTGACCTCGCCATCGCGGCGACGGCAAGCGTTCGCGACCTTACGATTCTCACCCGGAATTTGCGCCATTTCATGCCCCTCGGAGTTCCTGCGATCAGCCCGTTCGAGACATTGCCGGATTGACTTCCCCGGTCGAGTCCGTACCGCACCCAGGCTTTGCCGTCCTGTTGTCGCCTGCCCCGGGATCGCGTTCACTCCTCGAGAAGCCGGGCCAGCATGTGACGGGCAAGATCCTGTCCGCCGAAGAATTCCGGCAGGACGAGGATCATTTCCCGGCCCTCGTCGACGTCGAAGCGGGTGGTCGCCCGTCCGATGGCGAGATGCCGCAGCCCGGGCAGAAGTTTGTCATGGCGCTCGCTGCGGTGGAGGACAGTCAGGATCCGGTCCGCGGACGCGCGGACCTCGCCAATCCGCGCCTCGGTACGATCGAAAGCGCTATTCGGCCTCTCGTCAATGCCAATAGAGACGGTCGAACATCGCCCCGAATGACGGTCCGCATCGACCGGGAACTCAGGACGGAAGGCCATGGGCGCGGCGTTTGTCGGCAATCATTCCGGCGAGCCGCGCGTCCATCGCGCCCGCACCGACGAACACGCCCTTGCGCCGCCGGGACAGGAGTTCTCGCAACGCCGCGGTCTCGAGTTTTTCGACGTCCACTCTCTGACGCAGCAGGTCGACGCCCTGTTGCAGCACCGCGCTCAAGTTCGAGTAGCGCCCGGCCTTGACCAGTGCCCTGGCGAATGCGTGCTGCTCGTTGGTGAGCGTGATTGAGATCTTGACCGTCACGAGTATCTCCTTGGCACGCCCGACGACGTCTGGTCCGGAATCCAACCCCGCTTTGCCATCGCCTTGACGGGAAATCGGCTCCATTCCATGTCAGTTAGCTGATAGCCGAGCGCAACTTCTCACTCGCGCAGCAGCACGCCCGCGGGAATCCCTAGATGCTCGTGGAGCGCGCGCGCCATCGGCAGGGTGATCGCGCGCTTGCCGGAGAGAACGTCTGAGACCTTGGTGCGGCTCCCAATGAACGGGATCAGATCTTGTAGGCTCAGCTCATCCTGCTCCATGCGGAACTCGATCGCGGCGACCGGGCTGGGATAACCCATCGGTTCGTATTTGCACTCATAGAGTTCGACGAGGTCGGCCAGAACGCTGAGCTCGTCGAACTCGGCGCTGTCGGGCTCCGCATCCATCAACGCATCGATCCGCGCAAGCACGTTTTCGTGATCCTTCGCGGTCCGGATCGACTTAATCCTGCTGTTGTCCACCTCACATCTCCTTGGCGTCTATGGTGTCATAGTTCGGCATGGGCGCCAGCGAAACGCACGTAGACGATACGCGCTGGATTGCTGATCCTCACCACGAGCCGACAGTCGTTGCCCTTGATGTTGAAGACCACCCGGTTGCCGCCAACGACTCTGGCGCCGTGGTGCTTCTCCTTCACCTACGCGGGCGTATCCCGATCCTCCTTCAGACCCTCGCGATACCAGGCGAGCAATGGTTCCTCGGCATTCGCATGCCGCTCCCAAAGTGAATACATCTCGGTACACCCTCGGTAGCGCCAGTCAACCAGGGTCTTACCGCCTGCCTAGGAATGGTCGTGGACCGTTGCGGCCTGAGAGAGCCTTAAAGCTCCTTGGTGCGTCTCCTCCAGCCAATAGGCGCCACGTCATGCCGCCTGGAATTCCTGCGACCAACCCGTTCGAGGCACTGCCGGATTGACGTCGTTGGCCTGGCTTGCCGCGCACTGCACCATCGACTCTGCCGCCTTGATCGGGGCAGCGATCGGCACGTCCTTGCGGTCATGACCCCATGGCGTCCGCATCGGTGCGGATGATGTGGACCTTCCGCTACGTTGGATGCACTCTCGGGACATGAGGATCGACAATCTCCAGTATGCCAACTGGTCCGAGAAGATCTTTCGGCAGATGAACGAGGGCGGGGTGCATGCCGTGCATGTCACGATCGCCTACCACGAGACCTTCCGCGAGACGGTGCACAACATCGAGCGGTGGAACCGGTGGTTCGGGCAGTTTCCGGATCTCATCTTCCACGGGCTATGGGCCGAGGATGTGAAACGGGCAGCAGAGACCGGGCGGACCGCCATCTTCTTCGGATTCCAGAACTGCAGCCCGATGGAAGACGACATCGGTCTCATCGAGATTCTGCATGCTCTGGGTGGGCGCTTCATGCAGCTTACCTACAACAACCAGTCCCTCCTGGCGGCGGGCTTCCAGGAGCACCACGATTCGGGCGTCACGCGGATGGGCCGCGAAGTGATCCGCGAGATGAACCGGGTCGGGCTGGTCATCGACATGAGCCACTCGGGCGAGCGCTCCACCATCGAGGCGGCGGAGTTGTCGGAACGGCCGATCGCCATCACCCACGCCAATCCGGCACGCTGGTGGCCCGTGCCGCGCAACAAGTCCGACGACGCCATCCGTGCGGTGACTGGCAACGGCGGCATGATCGGCTTTTCCCTCTATCCGCCGCATCTGAAAGACGGCTCGGGATGCAGCCTCGAGAGCTTCTGCCGCATGGTGGCCGAAACCGGCGAACGGTTCGGTATGGACCGTATCGGCATCGGTTCGGACCTCGTGCAGGATCAGCCCGATCGCGTCATCGCCTGGATGCGAACCGGACGCTGGACGAAGGACGATGGCGGTAATGCCGCCGTTCCGCCTTTCCCCTCCTGGTTCACCAGCAATCTCTGCTTCGGCGCCATCGAGGAGGGTCTCGCCGCCGTCGGCATGACGGTCGACGAGATCGCCGGCGTCATGGGAGGGAACTGGTACCGCTTCTACGAGGAAGGCTTCACGCCGCGTCCTTCCTGACAGCCGAGCGCCGGACGGCCTGCCGCCACGGCGGCAAGGCGGCTTTCGATGAAGAGCGAACTGCCGTCCTTGCAGGCGACAATCTCGTCCCTGCGGTCCACGTGCACGGTGATGTCGTCGGCGCCGATTCTCAACGCCGCCTGGCGCGCCAGGCGTTCCAGCACGCCGCTGGCATGGCGTGCCGCCTCCTCGAGGTCCTCGAAATCCGTCACCTCTTCAGGCAAGTGGCAGCGTATGACCCCGCTGCGAGGCGCCGTCAGCAGTCCGTCCGCCCTCTGCACCACACCTCCGGCGACGGCTCCCACCGCGTTGCACACGCCTGCATGGGGCGGCACCACGATGTCGGTGTGAAGACGATCGGCAAGGTGCGGATAGTAGGTTGCGGCGGGCGCCCCGACACCCACCACCGGGTGGTTGAGACGCACATCGAACGCGAAGTGCGTGCCCTCCAGGCCGTCCGTCGCGGCCTCGAGCAGGGCGTCGGCCGAACGTCCGGAAGGCAGCGGAAGCCCGTGCTCTTCCTGCATGGCCGCTTCGATGAGTGCGCGAGCGCTGGCCGAGAGCGTCGCCTCCAGGACGCGTCGCGCGAAGGCTTGTGGATCGTCCGGTGCGGCGTGGCCGGTCATGGCCCACCACCTCAGCCACAGGTGCGCGGCGAGATTCGCCGCCTCGCCCTCCCAGGCGTCGTGGATGCCCAGCACGTGGGCAGCGTCGCTCGGCGTGAATCGCGACGTGATGACGAGCCCTCTTTCCATGAGGGCCTCCAGCGACAGCTTGGGCGAGCGGTCGCGATAGAGAGTCTCCATGGCGACGGGGCCGTCGGCGAGTGCTTCCCACAAGTGGCGCTGGGGCCGCGAGAGACCGGGTGGTTCACTGGCCGGCCGGCGCAGGCGAAGCGCAAAGACGCCGTCCCACTCGAGGGGCCAGGCGCGCCTTGCCTGACAGCTGAGAGTGTCGATGACATCAGGGTGGCGGTGGGCAAGGAGAGCCAGCGGCACGGCACGGCGCGGACCGATGGCGAGCCGCCCCCTCTCGTCGAGGCGAACCTCGCTGTCGCCTCCAAGGCCGCTGGTGTAGGCGGCCACCGCGCGCACCATGGTGTGGTAACTGCCGACCCTGGCACCCCTGGTATCGAGTTTCGGCCGCCCGTTCTCGACGAGCGCGATGTCGGTGGTGGTCCCGCCCATGTCCGAGATGAAGGCGTTGTCGTGACCGGAGAGATGCCGGGCGCCGATGACGCTCGCCGCCGGGCCCGAGAGGATGGTCTCCACCGGAGTCTCCAGCGCCGTCGCCGCATCGATGAGCGATCCGTCACCCTTGACGGCCATGACCGGGGCCTTGATCCCGCGCTCGGTCATCAGCGTGGTGACGGTGACGATGAGTTCCTGGATCATGGGGATGAGCCGGGCATTGAGCAGCGCCGTCAGGGCGCGGCGCGGCGCATCGAGCTCGGAACTCAGGCTGTGACCACAGGAGACCGGAAGTCCGGTCGCGCCGCGCAGCATGTCGCGCACCGCGATCTCGTGCGCCGGGTTGCGCACCGAGAACATCGAGGAGACGGCGTAGGCCGAGACACTGCCGGCCACCTTGAGAGCTCCGGCTTCCACGTGATCGAGATCGAGCGGCGCGGTTTCCTCGCCCAGCGCGTCGTGGCCTCCGCGAGCCTGGATCAGGGGACCTCCGGCCAGGGCGCTCACGACATCCTTCCTGTTGGCGTCATCAGGCGCATGGCCGATGAGGATGAGCGCTGCCGGACTGCCCCGGCCCTCGACGATGGCATTGGTGGCCAGCGTCGTCGAGACTGACACGAGAGCGATCGTGTCAGCATGGTCGCCGAGCACCGCATCGACGGCGGCAGCGATGCCGATCGTCAGGTCGTGCCGGGTCGTCAGCGATTTCGCCGTCCCGAGAGGGCCCCGGGCGGTGTCAAGCAACACGGCATCGGTGTAGGTTCCGCCGGTATCGATACCCAGCATCAGCGCCAAGGCGTGGCCTCCCGGAGATTGCGCAGGCTGAACTATGGGCAAAACACCGGCCGGAAGCGAGAGGCCCAGATCATCTCGAGGGGAGGGATCCGATGACCATGACGCACAAGGAAAGAACCCTGAGGTTCCTGCGGCCGGAAGCGGAGACGGTCTTTACCCTCGACGAATACCGCCGCCGGCTCGACAGGGTGCGGGCGGCGATGGCCGCCAGCGACATCGAGACGCTCTACCTCACCTCACCGGAGGCCGTCTGTTACCTCTCCGGCTATCGGGCCGAGTGGTACCAGGCCCAGGGGCCGACGGCCTGGCTGCCGGTCACCGGGATCGCCGTTCACGTCGATGCGGACGACTTCATTCACATCGAGGTGCAGAACGAGGAGATCCTGGCGGGATTCACGACGGTGAGTCGGGATCTGCGCATTTTCGGCGGTGACGCCCAGCCTTCCGAGGACGTGATCGGCTTCATCGTCGAGACGCTTGATGGCGCGGGCTGGCTTGGCGGCAGGGTCGGCCTGGAGATGCACAGCTACCGGCCGAACCGCGCGGTAAGCGAGCGCCTGCAGGCGGGCCTCGAGGCGCGCGGCGCGACGGTGGTCGACGGCAGCGATATCGTCAACGGCGTTCGCCGGATCAAGTCGCCCGCCGAACTCGCCTTCATCCGCACCGCCGCCAGGATCGGCGACATCGGCATGCAGACGGCCATCGACACCATTCGTCCCGGTGTCACGGAACTGGAGGTCTGGGGCGAGATGGTGCGCGCCATGGCCCGCGCCGGCGGAGAACCCTCGTCGATCACCATGCCGGTGTCGTCGGGCGCGCGCAGCGCCACCATGCATGCCCTGGCGACGCGGCGGCAGATCATGCCGGGCGATATCGTCAACGTGGACATCTGTGGCGTCTGGAACCGCTACCACTCGAACATCGCGCGCACCGTGTGCGTCGGTGAACCGCATCCAGACGTGTTGCGCTATCTCGACGCCGTCACCGGCGTCAAGGCCATGCTGGCGGAGGTTCTCCGTCCGGGCCTGCCGGTGCGCGAACTCCTTGAGGTCATCGAAGCCTACTACCGCGACACCGGCATTTGGCAGGACCAGTGCTGGGTCGGCGGCTACGATCTGGGTCTCTCCTTTCCGCCGGACTGGGTGGGGCCGTGGTTCTGGGACGTTCACAACGATCCGGGAGACGAGGTGTTCGAGCCCGGCATGGCGTCCAACTACGAAGCCAACTTCTACTTGCCGCAGGATGTCGGCATGTCCATGTTCATCGACATGATGATGTTCACCGACGACGACGCGGGTTTCCTGCATCGCGTCCCGGCCCGGATTGCCGTGGTCGAATAGGGGAGCGGTTCCTTGGTTACCCGCCGGCGGGACGGATCCTGACATCGACGTCGAGGGTGGTCCGGCACCCGCCCAGCAGAATGCCGCGGGTCGGAGAGACGTCGGAGAAATCGCGCCCCGCCGCGATGCGGACATGCAAGGCGCCGGCGACACTGTCGTTGGTGGGATCGAACCCCGTCCAGCCGACATCTGGAAAGCGACACTCCACCCAGGCGTGGGTGGTGTGATATCCGCCTTCCTCACTGTCGTCGTACAGGAAGCCGGACACATAGCGGCTCGGTATGCCCCACGAGCGGGTGATGGCGATCATCAGGTGGGCGTAGTCCTGGCATACCCCCTGGCCGGTCGCCAGGACGTCCTCGATGGTGGACTGCGTCGAGGTGCTGCCCGGAACATAAGTCAGGATGCGGTGGAGACGCGTGGAAAGATCCCGCGTGCCGGCCAGCGGGTCGGCGCCGGGCGCGATGGCGTGGCGCTCGACAAATGCCGTCAGCGAGGCGGAGGGACATGTCAGCCTCGTCGGGTGAAGCCATTCCCAGTCTTCAAAGACACGCGACGCTGCGTGGAGTCTCTCCCAGGCGTTCTCGCCAAGGTCCGCGGGCAGGACGGGGTCCGGGGCCGGAACCACCACCGAGCGCGCCTCGATCTCCAGCTGATCGTGTTTCTCGAGGAGCGACAGCACGTGACGGTGGTTGCCGAAGCAGTCCACGTCGTCCGTTGCCCGTGACTCCGGGCGGGTTTGCAGGGAAAAGGCACGGAGTTCCTGGCCGCGGTCTTCACATGGCTTGAGACAGCACATGAGGACACTCCCGCTTGCCGGTTCGGAGAAACGGTAGCGGGTATGGTGGGTTACCTCGAAACCGGTCGTCCTTGTCACGCTTCTTCCTCTCCGATCGCGTACTCGAACCAGGCGCCGGTCACGAGGCCGTGGAGGTCGCGGGCCTCCCGGGTGATTTCGTCAAGCAAGCTGAGCCGGTCGCTGCTGTCGGGCCAGTCGTATACCACCCGGGCCGTCATTCTACCGGCGAGCCGCCGGGCCGCAGCCGCGGTCTCCGGGCTTCCTGCCTCGGTGCCGAGGGCGTCAAGGCATGATGCGGTGGATGTCAGAGAACCCAGGAGCGATCCCTGCAGCAGCGGATCGGTGATCACAAGGGCAAGGATCCGTTCGGGCTTCCTCTCCACGCCATGGACACGTTCAAAGGCATCGAGCGCCTGGCATGCCCGCAGCAGGCTGGTCCATTCATGATCCCCGGCGCCTTCGGGAACCCGGCAATGCGTGGTCACCAGGGCGGTCGTGAGCTGGATGCGTTCGATGAATGTGCCGAGCCGCAGGAACTGGTAACCCTCGTCGCGGTACATGGTTGCCGCGGCGAAGCCGTCGAAGGTCTTGATGGTCCGCGCCATCCCCGCATAGAAGGCCTCCGGCTCCCGGGCCCAGATGTCCTGGATGTCGAGGTCCTTGATGTCCAGCCATGCGAGATTGAGGTTCGTCCACATCCCGCTGGAGATGCAGTGGCGCATCTGGCGGGCGTTCTCGCGGCCTGCCGCGAAGCAGCTTCTCATGGAACTGGGGTTGCTGGCCTCGAAGGTGAGATCGCCGGCAAGGGTGAAGGAATCCGCGAGCGCATAGTCGTCGCTGTGATCCGCCTCGAGGTCGCCGGCCGGGGGGCTGGTGCCGAGGCTGCCGTAGATGCGCCGCCAGCCGAAGTGGATCTCCGAGAGCGGTCTGTCCACCAGCGCCCTGGTTTGCAGTTCGAGCAGGCGGGCGATGAACTCCGAGCGCTCGAGATAGCGGCTCATCCAGTAGAGACCCTGGGCGCTGCGGGCGAGCATCACGACCCCAGGACCCACAAGTCCTTGCCGCCGCCGCCCTGGCTGGAGTTCACGACAAGGCTCCCCTTGACGAGGGCAACGCGACAGAACGCGCCCGGCACGATGCGGGTGTTACGGCCGCGCAGCACGAAGGGCCGGAGGTCCACGTGACGCGGCTCGAGGTGTTCCCCGATGAGGCAGGGCGCACGCGACAGCGGCAGTACCGGCTGGGAGATGAAGTCCGCAGGATCGTCCCTGATGCCCCTGGCATAGGCCTCACGCTCCTCCGGTGTCGCGTGCGGTCCCACCAGCATGCCATATCCTCCCGATTCGCCGACCCTCTTGACGACGAGGTTCTCGAGGTTGTCGAGGGTGTATTCGAGATCCTCCGGGCGGCGGCACAGGAAGGTCTGGACATTGGAAAGAACCGGTTCCTCGCCCAGGTAGTAACGGATCATGTCGGGCACGAAAGCATAGACGCTCTTGTCGTCCGCCACGCCTGTGCCCGGAGCGTTGGCCAGGGTGACGTTGCCGCGCTTGCAGGCGTTCATGAGGCCAGGCACGCCGAGCAGCGAGTCGGGACGGAAGACGAGCGGATCGATGAAATCATCGTCGATGCGCCGGTAGATGACGTCCACCTTCCTGAGACCCCGCGTGGTGCGCATGAACACGTACCCATTGTCGAACACGAGGTCGCGGCCCTCGACGAGGGATGCGCCGATCTCCTGGGCGAGGAACATGTGCTCGTAGAAGGCAGAGTTGAAGACGCCCGGAGTGAGGAGAACGATGCACGGATCGTCGCTTTGCTCGGGAGCGAGGCTTGCGAGCGTGTCCCGCAGGACCTCTCCGTAGTGTCCGATGTCGCGCACGTGATAGCTTCGGTAGAGGCGGCGCAGGTTGCTCTTCACCGCGGCGCGGTTCGCCAGCATGTAGGATACCCCGGAGGGCACCCTCAGATTGTCCTCCAGGACCATGAATCCATCGCTCGTGCGCACGATGTCCGTGCCGCAGACCGCGACCCAGGTGTCGTGGGGAACTCTCATGCCGCGCATCTCGATCCGGTACTGGGGGCAGCCACGGACCAGGTCCGCAGGAATCACCCCGTCGGCGACGATGCGCGCCTCGCCGTAGACGTCGCCGATAAACCGGTTGAGAGCGTCGATGCGCTGCGTGAGACCGGTCTCGATCTGCTGCCATTCCTCAGCAGTGAGGATGCGCGGGATGCAGTCGACGGGAATGATCCGTTCCTGGGCCTCCTCGTCCCCGTAGACGGTAAAGGAGATCCCCTCTTCGGCGAACGACCGCCTCACCCGGTCCTGGATCAGTGCAAGTTCACTGCCGGGAAGAGCCTGAAGCGCGTCGTCGAGCAGCCGGCATTGCTCGCGGGGCGCACCGTCGGCACCGTACATCTCGTCATGGAAGGTCTCGTCAAGATCGTAGGCGTTGCCGGTCACGCTTGCGTCCATTCCATAGTCCAGCGAACCACCGGGAGCGCGGCCATCGACAGGATCACCGCGTCTGTCCGTCGTTCGTTCACGGGGTCGCACAATAGAGAAGCAACGGCCGTTCCACCAACCCTTGAGGTGCATGTCACGCCGTGAGACCGGCTGATTCCAGGCGGAGCGGGCGGGCACGAACCGGTCAGCTTCGGAATCCGGAAGGCCGACGGTCTCTCACCCTGTCATGTGTCTTGGGAGCGGACGATGAAATGGCGCGCGGTCGCGAACAGGGCGAAAATCAGACCGCCAGCGGCACAGAACACGATGAGGCCGTGGGGATTCCACAGTCCCATGGCGTAGCCCGCCGCCGGGGGGCCGACCAGATGTCCGAGTTCGTAGACAAAGATGAACGTGGCATTGGCCGGCGCCAGTTCGGATGGCCTGAATCTCTGGCCGATCTGCGCCAGCCCGCAGGTGTAGATTCCGCCCATGATGCCGCCCCACACGAAGAGCGTGGGCCACACCAGCCAGGGATGAGCGAGAACGAACGGGAAGGCGATGGTGAAGAGCGAGATGGCGACGGCGAAAATGATGAGCAGGATACGCTTGTCGAAACGGTCGGCGAGCATGCCGACGGGATACTGAAGCATCACGTTGCCCACGGCCATCACCATGAGAAGGACGATCGCCTGGTCCTCCGTGAAGGACTGGCGGCCGGCATAGATGAGAAAGAACACGAAGAGCGCGCCCATCATGGCGCCATCGACGAGGGCCGCCACCATGGTGGCCGGCGCCCGCCTGGCGGCGGCGAGCAGGCCGAATCCGGCCTGCGTGGAGATGCGGGGCGCCAGGTTGCGCGCCATGACGAGAGGCAGGACGGCAACGCACAGGATCGCGACGACAATGACGAAGGGCAGGATGCCCTGGGTACCGACGGCCAGCAGCACCGGCAGCCCGGCGAGGTAGGCGGCCGAGAGAGCGGTCACATAGACGGCCATGACCCGCCCGCGATTGCGGTTGTCGGCAAGCGTGTTGATCCAGGTCTCGCTGACCACCCAGTGAAGCGCGGTGCCGATTCCGAGCGTGAATCTGAGCGGAAACCAGGCCCACACGTTGTCGAAGACGGGCAGCAGGGCCATCGACACGACCATGAGCGCGAAACCGAGATAGAGGGCGTACATGGTGCCCAGCCATTCCACGATGCGGGGCATGAAGACAGTGGCGACCAGCAGTCCCGCCGGCCCGGCCGCATTGTTGAGACCGATGAGCCAGCTCGCCGTCTCCCGCTGCTCGAGGATGAGTGACAGCAGCGGCATGCAGATGGAGAACGTCATCGAAGCGGCGAAGACACTTGCGATGACCGCCGCGATGCTGCGCCACCTGGCGCTCACGCGGATCACCGGCGTGACAACCCAGCGAAGGTCAAGACGGCACACTCCATGAATGAGAAGGCCCCGAGATCATCACGGGCGCCGACCGTGTGATGAAGCCATGGCACAGATTGCCGGCGACAACAATCACGGCCATGTCCTACCATGGCCGCCTGAAGGGTGGCCGCGACGGCTGACGAGGTGTTCGTTGGACAACATTCCCCGCGGCATCGCTCTCACCCTGGTATCGATTGTCTTCTTCGTGGCCCTGGATTCCCTGGCGAAGACCATGACGCAGACCCTGCCGTCGCTGCAGATCGCCTGGGGACGGTACGTGTTTTCCGTTGTCCTCTTGCCCTTCCTCATCTCGCCGCGGCTGCTGATTCCGGCCCTGCGCACCAACCGTCTCGATCTGCAGATGGCCCGCTCGGTCCTGCTGGTCTGGATGACCTGCGGGTTCTTCACCGCCATCCGCCACATTCCCCTGGCCGACGCCGTCGCCATCGGCTTTGCCGCGCCCTTCATCACCAGCATGCTCGCCATACCGGTGCTGGGCGAGAAGGTCGGCATCCGCCGCTGGACGGCGATCGCCGTTGGTTTCGCAGGCGTCATGATCGTGCTCAGACCCGGATTCGAGGAACGCCACTGGGCCTATTTCCTGCCGCTGGGGGTCGCCGTCGGGATGGCCACCTACAATGTGCTCACCCGCCTGGTCAACCGCTATGACGAGGCCAGCACGAGCATGGCCTACAACAACGTGGCCGGCGCCGTGGTCATGTCACTTATCGTTCTCGTCCTTCCCGGACAGTGGACGCCTCCCGGCCCCGTCGACTGGCTGATGCTTGCCCTGCTTGGCGGTTGCGCCATGACCGGCCACTACTGCCTGATCCACGCCTTTCGTCACGCTCCGGTCTCGGCCCTGGCGCCCTTCACCTATTCGCACATGATCCTCGCCATGATCGCCGGACTCGTCGTCTTCGGCGAAGTGCCGGACCTGTGGACCCTGGCCGGTGTCGCCGTCATCGCCGCATCAGGCCTCTACATCTTTCACCGGAAAACGACCCTGCGGGCACGGGCAACCGGACGCGCGAAGACCTGAGACATGGTGCCGGGCCGCACCATGTCCGCGACCGGCATCTTCTGACGCTCCCGGCTCGAACCGCTGCGTCCCGGCCGGATCGATCGTTGGATCGGGTCAGCTGCCGGAAGCGGTCATGGCTTGAAAGCCCTGAGATGGCCGGGTCGAAGCTCTCCGACCTCGGCCGCGCGCAACGCGGCATGCCAGACATCGGTGTAATGCTGGGCTTCCTCGCCTGTGCGGCGGATGAGCTCGTCCCGGGCTTCACCGGTAATGAGGGAGTAATCTGCCCGCAGGACACGGATCAGGAACTCGTTGCGGTCCTTGGTGGAGCAATTGACGAATCCCGCCGACTCCAGGGCGTCGATGTAGAATGGCGGCGAATGCATGCCGAAGGTGAGGCCGACAATGTCCAGCCAGTGCTGGATCTCCGGTCCCGGCGGTTCCTCGTCCCGCCGCATCCAGTCGCTGGCGAGGAACACCCCGCCTGGACGCAAGACCCGAAAGACCTCGGCGAACAGCGCATGCTTGTCCTCGATGTGAATCATGGCGTCCTTGCTGAACACGACGTCGTAGCTCTCGTCAGGCAACGGGAATGGACCGGGGTCGACTTTCTCGTAGCTCAGGCGTTCGGAAAGGCCCTCCCGCTCGGCCAGTTCAACGCAGCGCTGCAGCAACGGCCGTTCGATGTCGATACCGTGCACGTGGGCCGCGCCGAAGTCGCGCGCCAGCACCACGTCACAGCCGCCGAGGCCGCAACCGACATCGAGGACTTCCTTTCCCGAGATGTCGAGACCCTCGAGAAAGAGCGCGATCTCGTCCCTGCCGCCCGGCGAAAGGAAGCCGTCGCCCCAGACCAGTTCAATGGCGCCAACAAAGCTGTCGGTATATTCGTTTTCCTCGTGATCGCTCATGACGATTGTCTCTCGTTCGCATTCCGCATGACCGGCATTCTCACGAGTGTGGACCCCGGTTTGCGGGAGGACAGTAGTGTGGACCTCCGGCAAGGACAATGTCGTCCGGCAGCGCGGAACGCCTCATCCTCGACGCGCTCGATCCCTGTCCCCGGGGATCGGTTCGCGATAGTCCGGTTCCGATTCTAATCCGGGAGGATGCTGTAAGGCGTCGCCCCTGTCTCAAGCCGGGTTGCAAGACTTGCCTTGAACTGAACTCAACGACACCAAGCGGCGACGGATCGGTGCGAAGAGCACATCCGTGTCCAGGAGACACATCAGCAATCCACGGACCGGGCGGTCACTTTGGCGCGTGCGACGGTGCCGGGGAAGGCGAGAAGGTGGTCAACGAACGAGCCGCGTGTGGCTTTGGCCTGCGCGAGCAGACGATGGTACTCCACGGCCGAAAGCACGACGACCGCTGGCTTTCCACGCCGTGTCACCACCTGCGGCTTTCCTTCGAGAGCCGCGTCGACGACGGTGCTGAACCTGTTCCTGGCGTCCTGAAGGCTCCACATGGCACGGCTTCCATCTGTTCAGATGTCTGGATGGATAAGGGAAATCGGGTGGAAACCCAAGTCGCCGCTTCCTGTCTCCCTTCGCCCGGTCGCGCTTGCTGAACACCTGAAGTTCGCCAGGGGCCAGACGGCGTCGCTGAAGTCCAGGGTCAGGAGGGCAGTTCGGTCAGTGTGCGTGGTGATCGATTGAAGGTTTCCACGCCATCGTCGGTGATGAGCACCACTTCCTCGATGTTGAATCCGCCGAGTCCCGCCGGGTAGTAGGGCACCTCCAGGGCCAGCACCATTCCCGGTTCCAGGACCGTGTCGTTGGGCCCGATGAAGGGCGGTTCCTCGATCTGGTCGTCGAGACCCATGGAATGACCCACGTGACCGCGCGAATAGTTCGGAAAGCCCCGGCTGCGGACCGCTTCGACCGCCGCGGTGTAGACCTCGCGCATCGTCGCGCCCGGCCTCATGGCGGCTTCGGCCGATTCGAACCCGCTGAGCAGGGCGTCGTGGATCTGTACCGCCACATCGGGCGGCGGACCGTAGCTGAAAACACGTGCGCAATCGCTCCAGTAACCGTTGAGGCGAACGCCGGCATCCACCTTGACGATGTCGCCGTGTCCGACCCTGTTGACGTCGCCGCGTCCGATGGAGTTGAAGCCGAAGGTGCCCTGGTAGTCGCCAAGGTCGGGACTGCGTCTGATGAGGTCGATGGCGACCGAGTCGAAGTTGGCCCGAAGATCGGCAAGGGTCGTCCCTTCACGGACCTGGGCCATGGACTGCCGCAGGGCCTCGTCGAAGACATGGGCCGCGTTGCGCAGGCGCCGCACCTCCTCGGCATGCTTGACCTTGCGCAGCTCGTAGAGAAGGTCCGACACGTCGACGAAGGTGCAATCGGGGAGCGCCTCGACGAGCCCGTCGTAGGTCTCCTTGCGCATGACACCGAGGTCCGTGCCGATCACCGACCGCGCAAGGCCGCTGTCGGCAACGATTTGCCGGATCTTGCCGTAGATCTCGGCCGGATCGTACTGTTCGGGCCGCACCAGCCGGCTTGATCGCATCGGATCCATGACGAGGTCGGTTGAGCGGCACTCGACCCAGATGCTGAACGTGCGGATTTCCTCGAGGTCCGACTGAAAGCGCGCGTCGGCTTCAGAGTAGTCGCTGACGAGGAGAACCGGCTGCCGGTCGGGATCGGTGGGAATGAAGCCCGTCTCCAGTCCCATCCAGCGCCAGCTCAGGTCGACCCAGCCGCTCTGGTAGCCGGTGACGTAGAAGAGGTTGGCTTCGGTCTGGGGCAGGTACCCGTCAACGCCCCGCTCTGCCAGGCCGGCCCGAAGCCGCTCCCTTACAAGATCGTGCATGCCGCTCTCCGGACTGCAGGCCCCTCAAGCCTTGGAGCCTTCACGCAGCCCCTCTCAGACCATCCACCACCGCTCGACAAGCCGCAGTCCGTCGACCTGCCGGTTGCCGGCGACCTTGCCGTAACCAACCTTGTCGCTGGCCGCGAGCAGGTCGTTGTTGAAGAGTGGAATGATCGAACTCCCCGTCTGGTTAAGGATCTGCTGCATCTCGGCGTACATCTCGCGGCGCTTTCCTGCGTCCAGTTCCGCGCGCGCCTCGAGGAGGAGGCTCTGGAAACGTTCGTCGGACCAGAAGCTCTCGTTCTGCGGTGCGCCGGCAGCGTACACCAGGGAGAACATCGCATCTTCGGATTCACGGCCGAACCAGTAGGACGTGCAGAACGCCTTGTTGAGCCAGACGTTGCTCCAGTAGCCATCTGCCGGCTCGGCCACGATCTCGATGTCGATTCCGGCCTGGGCCGCGCTCTCCCTGAAGATGGCCACCGCGTCGATGGCATTCGCCCCGCCCCAGGAGGCGGGCGAGGCGCTCAGCTGGACCTTCAGGGTGTCGAGGCCGGCCTGCTTGACATGGAAGCGCGCCTTGTCTGGATCGTAGACCGTTTGCTCGAGTTCGCTGGCGAAAAAGCGGTTTGTCGGGCTGATGGGATGATCGTTCCCGACCGTGCCACGGCCGGACAGCACGATGCGCAGAAGCTGCTCGCGGTCGAGGGCGTACTTCAACGCCAACCTGACGTCGTTGTTGTCGAACGGAGCCGTATCGGCGCGCATAGGCATGGTGAAGTGGGCGAATCCCTGCGTTTCGATGCCCTGAAGGCCGGGCGTGGCGACCAGGTCGGAAAAGGTCTGGCGGTTCGGTGAGTTGATGACGTCCACCTCGCCCGACAGCAACGCCGTGTTGCGCGCTGTCGCGTCGTTGATGCCGATGATCTCGACGCTGTCGACGTGCGCCCGGCCTTCCTTCCAGTAGTTGGGGTTGCGCTTCAGCGCGGTGCGAACGCCCGGCTCGAAGCTCTCGAGCGCGTAGCCGCCGGTGCCCATGCCTGAATCGAAATTCGTCGTGTCGGCCGCATAGATCGGCGTCCGCCAGTCCGCCATGATGAACGGAAAGTCGGCGTTGCCGTCGGCCAGCGTGATGGCGACTGTGCGGTCGCCGTCCGCCGCCACGTCGGTCACTCCGGCAAACATCGCCTTGTTCGCCGACTGGCTGTCCTCTCCACGGTGCCGGTTGATCGAGAAGATCACGTCTTCCACCGTCAGGCTCTTGCCGTTGTGGAATTCGACACCCTGGCGCAGCGTGAAGACCCAGCGCCTCGCATCAGCCGACGCTTCCCAGCTTTCGGCCAGTTCCGGGATCGGTTCGTTGTTCGCGTCGACCTCGACGAGGTTGTTGTAGAGGGCGCCGGCCGCTACACCCGGAACGATCGTGGTGGCCAACGTCATGTCGAGCGTCTCGTCGGACGAGGAGTCGGTTATGCCGAGGCGCAGGTGACCGCCACTCTGCGGTGTATCGGCCCTGGCGGAATGCGATGGCGCAACCGCGGTTCCCATGCCGGACACAAGTGCCGCCGCCGATACTCCTCCAGAGAGAATCTGGCGTCGGTTCATCGATGGTGACCTCACAACGATTGCCTCCTCGTGACCGGACTTGTGTTCGCTCTGTGACATGCTCTCCTCCCCTGCGTTCACCTGTGTCGGTGATGTTCCTCATTGTCGGCGCAGTGTGCCTGCTTTCATCACCCTGTACAAACATGCGGGCCCCGGCTGCCCTATGTCGAACTAGGCAACCTGATCCATGAAACATGGGCTGGTGCGGACGGTGTCGAGACTGTTCTAGAGGGCCAGGACAATCAACGTGGCCAGTCCCCAGAGCGTGGCCTTGAGGTGGGTGGATTGCCCGTATTCGCCATACCAGTAGTAGAACCACTGCCCTCCAATCAGGAACGATGCCCAGATGCCCGTGAAACCCAGGGCGCCGATCATGGCGAGGTCGCGGGCCTCGCCGTGATCGGCAAGGCCGAAGAAGGCCAGTCCCAGACCGATGGCACCGATCCACAGCAGGATTGACGCCGCGCACTCGGCCATCACCACCAGGATGAAGAGCAGGCGGACCGTCCTTTCGTTCGTGATGGCCCGATGGCCGACCCTGGCCCGCACGTCCGGCCATTCACGAAGAGCCTCGAGCGCCAGGACCCGTGCGACGTCGTCGCGGTTGATGCCGGAATGGAGAATGTTGTCGAGAGCGCCCAGGGACAGCCAGGCCGCCGGAAGGGCGACGACAACGGCCTGGACGAGAACAAAGATCTGAAGCTCCATCCCTGCCTTCGCACCCGCCCTGCGATCACCC
This sequence comes from bacterium, assembly GCA_028821455.1. Classification (GTDB taxonomy): domain Bacteria; phylum Pseudomonadota; class Alphaproteobacteria; order SP197; family SP197; genus SP197. Next base: position 33,630 of record JAPPGE010000092.1, read on the forward strand.
TCATTGCATTCCGGATTGTCCCGTTTGCGGGAACATCGTCAACGACGGAGATGGACGGGACGGGACGAGAGCGTCAGGCGTGAGGCCGTGCATGCGCGTTGATGTGTGCCTTCAGACGTGACTCCGGATCGCATTCTCGCCCTGACAAGGTACGCTTCCACAACGGCTGGCCCGCGAGTTGGGCGGCGGCAAGGAGTGATGCGTCTCGCAGGTCCCGCCCGGGACGGACCTGGTCCAGGCTCAACGCCGTGCCGGCGTTCCAGGCCGCTGGGTTGTTTCCCACGCCTCCTCGACATGAACGTCGACCTGGGCGCGGGGCTCGCTGCGGCCGCGTATCATGTCGGAGACCTTCTCGCCGATCGCGATGGTCGGTGCGTTGGTGTTGCCGCTCGTGATCTGCGGCATGACCGAGGCATCGGCCACGCGCAGGCCCTCGATGCCATGCACCCGGCATCTGGAGTCGAGCACCGCCATGTCATCCGAGCCCATACGGCAGGTGCCGCTGACATGGAAGTTGGTCGTCGCCGTGTCACGGATGAAGGTGTCGATGGCGTCGCGGGTCGTGATTTCGTCGCCCGGCAAAAGCTCGCGGCCACGCACGCCGTCGAAGGCGGGCTGGCGGAACACCTCCCTGGCGAGGTCGACGCAGGCGCGCATGTCGCGCCAGTCCTCCTCGCAGGCGAGGTAGTTGAAGAAGATCCTCGGCGCGTCGAAGGGATCGGCGGACTTGAGCTCGATTCGGCCACGGCTCTTCGGGCGCAGGGGACCCATGTGGACCGAGAACGCGTGGGGCACGGACGCGACCTCCAGGGTCTCCAGGAACGCCGCGGGCGCGAAGTCGATCTGGATGTCCGGCCAGCGCACGCCGGCGCGGCTCCGCAGAAAGCCCACCGCCTCGCCCTGGGAGCGGGCGGCGACGCCGGTCTTGAACAGGAGCCATTGAAGGCCTGTCAGCCAGCGCCGGGGTGGCCGGATGTGGCCCTGCAGGCTGACGGGTCTGAGGCATTCCCAGTGCATGTAGAGGCACAAGTGATCCATCAGGTTCGCACCGACCCCGGGCAGATGATGGACGGTGTCGATACCGTGCTCGGCCAGTTGATCGGCGGGACCGATGCCCGAGAGCATGAGAATCTGCGGCGTGTTGATGGCTCCGCCCGAGAGCACGACCTCGCGCGTAGCGCCGACCTCGCGATCGACACCGTCCTTCCTGTAACGCACACCTGTCGCGCGCCGACGTTCGAGCAGCACCCGTGTGACGTGCGCGCCCGTCCTGACCTCGATATTGGGGCGGCCGGAGGCCTGGCGCAGATAGGTTTGTGCTGTGCTTGAGCGCCGGCCCTTCCAGACCGTGCTGTCGCAGGGGCCGAAGCCCTCCTGGCGGCGGCCGTTGAGATCGGGATTGAACGAATAGCCCGCCTCGATGCCCGCCTTGATGAAGAGATCGAACAGCGGCGAATCCCTGCCGGCCGACTGCACGCCCAGGGGGCCGTCGCCACCGCGATAGGAGTCAGCGCCCTTCTCGTAGGTTTCGGAGCGGCGGAAGTAGGGCAGGACATCGGCGTAGGCCCAGCCGTCCGCACCCATGTCGGCCCAGTTGTCGTAGTCCAGGGCGTTGCCGCGTATGTACATCATGGCGTTGATCGACGACGAACCACCCAGCACCTTGCCGCGCTGCTGCCACATGCGCCGGTTGCCGAGTTGCGGCTCGGGCTCGCTGACGTAGGTCCACTGGACCTCACCGGCGTTCACGATGTTCACGAAGCCGGCCGGGATCGGCATGTAGAAGTGACGGTCCGGGCCGCCCGCCTCCAGCAGGAGGACGCGGCTCTCGCCATCCTCGCTCAGCCGGTTGGCCAGCGCGCATCCGGCCGATCCGGCGCCTGCGATGATGAAGTCGAATGTTTCCGCCATGTCCCTCGCGACATCCCTATCGCCGCAGTTTCCTCATGACGATATTGGCACGGCACCGGAACGAGGGGACACCCCTTGAACTGCGGGCCGCAGCGTCCGGTCTCGCAGGATGAGTCCGGTGCCTGCTTCGTCAGGGACCCGCATTCCGGAAGCCTGACGCTTTGGTGCCGAGACCCTTGCGGTTGCCTGGGGCGGGGGCAGGGTCGACACCGCCCCGAGGTTCAGGCACGCGTGGTATCGAGTTCGGGCCAGCCGTCGTCCTCGGGCGGATACCAGTGTTCCTTCAGCACCTCGAGGAAGCCCACGATGCAGGCGTCGCGGCGGCGCTCGATCTCGCGGAAGTCGCGGCTGCCCGCCTCGTCCTCGCTGCCGGTGATGATCGCCTCGCGCAACTCGTCGGTAAGCTTCGGCGGCTTCAGCTTGGTCCAGGGCAGTTCCAGGGTGGGACCGAACTGTTCCATGGTGTGGCGCATGCCGCCCGGTCCTCCCGCCGCGTGCCATGCGAGGCACATACCCATCACCGCCCAGCGCAGTCCGGGTCCACCGGTGATCGCGGCGTCGATTTCCGGCACCGTGGCAATGCCCTCGTCGATCAGGTGCAGCGCCTCGTGCCACATGGCGCACTGCAGGCGGTCGGAAAGATAGGCGTCGATCTCCTTGCGGACGTGAAGTGGCCGCATGCCGATCCTCTTGTAGAAGCCGCCCGCCGCCACCACGGCGTCGTGCGAGGTCTCTTCGCCGCCGGTGATCTCGACCAGTGGCAGGGCGTAGACGGGCGAGAAGGGGTGGCCGATCACGACACGAGACGGGTTGTCGGTCTGCGACTGGATGCGGCTCGGCAGAAGGCCGGAAGAACTCGATGCGATCACCACGTCGTTGCGGCAGTGCCGGGAGATGTCCCGGAAGACGGTGATCTTGATGTTCTCGCGCTCGGGCACGCTCTCCTGCACGAAGTCGGCGCCGGCGACCGCCTCCGCGAGGTCGGGGGTAAAGGTCAGCCTCGTCCTCGTCGCGCCGGCCGCCAGGCCCAGCCGTTCGACGGCGGGCCAGGCGTTGTCGATGTTCTCGCGCATCAGCGCCTCGGCCGCGGGCGAAGAGTCGGTCGCGATCACGTCGAGGCCCGCACCCAGACAGCGCGCCGCCCAGCCGCTGCCGATCACGCCCGCGCCGACAAGGCCGACGGTGCGGATGTCGGTGGTCTTCGTCAGGTTCATGGCGTGCTCCCGGAGCTGATTGTTGGGTTTGAGTTGCGGGGCTGGTTTCGGTGCCAGCCGGGCAACATTGTCATGCGTTGAGCCGAAGATCATAGCGGCCATTCGGAGCGAATCGACGGGGCGTCCGCGGGAAGCGCACGGGCCCTGGAGCTTGTTGTGGATCGTTGACATGACCGGCCGACCCGGCGCCATCGGATGATCCGGTTTCGGTTTCGGCGTACCCTCGGATGGGTGTAGAGGCTTTCCGCAGCCCTATGCGTTCGGAGGAATTCACACATGGCGCAGGTCCAGCGACTCGAGACCCGGCTGCGAACCGGAGGGCCGGTGGTTCTCGATGGCGCCATCGGCACCGAGCTTGAGCGCCTGGGCGCCCGCATGGACCAGGAGGTCTGGTGCGCCCGGGCGCTGGCCGACAGTCCGGACATGGTCCACGAGGTCCATCGCCGCTACATCGATGCCGGCGCGGACGTCATCACCACCAACAGTTTCTCTGCCACCCGGGAGGCGATGCAGCGCTGCGGACTGGGCGATGACTTCGAAGACTGGAACCGGCGCTCGGCGCGCATCGCCCGCGAGGAGCGCGACCGGTCCGTGCGTTCAGGGTCGGTCGTCGTGGCGGGCTCGGTCAGCAGTTACGGCCGGTTCGACGGTCTCGACATCGAGACGATGTCCGGTCACTTCCGGGCCCAGGGGGAGATCCTGGTCGAAGAGGGCGTCGACCTGCTGATCCTCGAGACCCTGGGATCCGCCGCGCGCACCGTCAAGGCCATGGTGAACGCGACGAGCGACCTGGGCGTGCCCCTTTGGGTGTCGTTGAGCTGCGTTCGCGCCCGTGACACCGGCGCCGTCATGTTCGGCATCGAGGAAAGCCGCGAATCTCCTGATGAGGTAGAAATCCACGGCCCGCTGGCCGACGCGGTGGAGGAGATCATGTCCGTCGGCGGCTCGGCCGTCCTCATGATGCACTCGGTCCGGGACGTGACCGAGGACGCCGTCAAGATCCTGCGCGCGGCCTACTCCGGCCCCGTCGGCGCCTATCCCAACGCCGGTTACTGGACGCGGCCGAACTGGACCTTCGTCGACCAGGTGACGCCTGAAGCGTATCTCGCCGACGCCAGACGCTGGGTCGACGTCGGAGCCGCGATCGTGGGCGGTTGCTGCGGAGTGGGGCCTGAGCACATACGCGCCCTTGCAGAGGGCCTGCAGGATGGGTGCCGGAGGAGAAATGCATAGCGAACGACCCGACATCGACCTGAACCTGGCCCTGGGCGACAAGCTCACCATGGTCAACAGGGGTTTCGTGCAATCGCTTTGTCTGAGGTTTGGCGGGGAGAGGACGGCCGCGGAGCTTGCCTACGCCGACAACCTCGCGGAGACCCGGCGGCTCATGCAGCTCATCCGCGCAATGCAGCGCCAGGGTGTGCCGCTCGACCCGGACGGCGCCGCCGGGAGTCCCGACCGCGGCGAGCCCGACTTCCAGGTGCGGGAGAAGGAGGTATGGCTGTCGGACCTGGACCTGATGACCCGGAATCTGTCGTCGCTCCGGCGGGCGAGGAGCACGCTCGGGACGTCGCCGGCACTCGACGGCCTGATCGAGGAAGGCGCCGCCTTCGCCGCCGAGCTGCAGCAGAGGGCGGAAGCGGCCGGAAACCTGGCACCGTCGGAGTCGGGCGAACCGGCTTCGGATGCCGAGGGGAGGTCGCTGGAGGACTTTCTCGAGTATCTGGACGACACCGACGAGAGATTCCTGGCCGGCGAGACCGCCAAGGCCCGGCCGGTGGACGAGGTCCTGATTGCCGTGTTGAACACGGTTCTCTGTAACCACTTCCTCGCCATCGAACAGTTTTTCCTGCAGGGCTTTCTGCTGGAGCAATGCGGCGAGAAGGCGCTCGGCGAGGTCAGGATCGGACACTCCGTCGACGAGATGACCTGCGCGTTCCGGGTCGCGCAGCGCATCATCCTTCTGGGGGCCGAGCCGCAACCGGTTTTCAGTTCCGACATCCGGCTCGCCCATCGCGTGAAGGTCGGCTCAGGGCCGCTGGCGGCTGTCGGTCGCGACCTCGAGCTCACGGAGGCTCTCATCGCCACTCTCGAGGATGCCAGGGCATTGGCGCAAGCGGCATCGGAACCCGGAACGGTCGACATCCTGTCCCGTTCCCTCGAGACGGAAAGGAACCAGCAACGTTGGCTTTCCGGCCAGCGCGAAAGACTCTCGAAAGGAGAAGCCGCGCCGGAAGCGAGTGGCCGCTTCGATACGATGCTGCAGCGCTGGGCGGTCGCTTGACGCGAAACCGCGATCGGCCCTACCGGGCGTAGGAGGGATCGTCGCGATCGAGCATGCGCCGCAGTCCGGGCCACTCCACCGATCCGTCGGCCTTCCAGTCGCCGCCAAAAGCCGCGCGATAGTGCCGCTCGCAGGTCTCCCTGGATGGCACGACATAGGGTTCGGCCGACGAGGTGATCTTCATCTGCAATTCGCAGGCAATGTTGAGCGAGAAGGCGTAGAAGAAGGCTTCCGCCACCCCGGCGCCAACGCTGGCGAAGGCATGGTGCCGGTAGATGAGCGCCCTGTTGTGACCCAGGCACTGCGCGATCTCTGCGCAGTACTCGGGCTCGAAGAAAAAGTCGCCATCGATGTAGCCGAGCCGCTCGTAGAACGGGATCGCTGCCTCCGTCAGACAGGGCAGCAGGCCGTGCTCCTGGGCGGCGACCGCCATCACGCCCATTCCGTGGGCATGGATGACGGCGTTGACGTCGGGCCGCGCCCGGAAGATCGAGGCCGCCGGCCGGCACACTGCGAAGTTGGTGGGCGTTGCCGGATCGTCGATCGCGTTGCCGTCCATGTCGACGCGGATCAGGCCCGAGGCCCGGATCTCGTCGAAAAAGAGACCGTGGGGATGGGTCAGGAACCAACCCTCCTCGCCCGGCAGACGCGACACCACAGAGCCGTTGGTGAGGTCCGACATGCCGTACCTGTCGAGCAGGCGGAAGGCCGCGGCGGTATCCTGGCGCAGCGCCCATTCCTCTTCGCCGCATGTCGTGGAAATGGGATTCGTCTCGACGTCCATCATGAGCCCCTACTCGGCGGCCTCAGCCTCGGTCCGCTCGAACTGCGGAATGACCCGTTCGGCGAAGAGCTCGATGCCGCGCAGCACCTTCCTGAAGGGCACGAAGCCGGGGTTCGGCCACAGTGTGAAGTGCTGGCAGTTGAGTTCCTCGCGGAACTTGTGGATGCGCTCGGCGACGAAATCAGGCGAGCCCACCGCCAGCACCTCGTATTTCTGCAGGAAGTCGAACCAGTCGAGGTTCTCGTCCTCGTCGGAGATCGATTCGTGCTTCGCCAGGAGACCCTTGCGCGCCCAGTTGGGGTTGAGGCCGGTCGCGGCGTCGTAGAAGGCGTTGATGCCGGGGCGCGCCTCCCGCTCGGCCTCTTCCTGGGTCTCGGCGATGTGGAAGGTGCGCATGAGATTCAGGGTCTGGCCGTTGGCGCACACGCCCATCTCGAGTTGGCGCCCGCACTGCTCCGACGCCACCTCCTGGTACTTCGTCCACGCCTCGCGCGTGCCCTCGAACGACCGGTTGATGCCGATTACCGAATGACCCCGTTCGGCCGCGAAGGCGTAGGACATGGTGTTGTCCGCTGACTGCCAGATCGGCGGGTAGGGCTTCTGGTAGGGTTTGGGCGTCACGCCCAGCGCTTTCAGGCTGCCGTCCGGGTGGTAGTGGTCAGGATCGTCCTTGTAGAAACGCTCGTCCTGCTCGGACCAGCCGGGCACGGGGAAGGTGTAGAACTCGCCCTCGTGGCTCATGGCGTCCTCGGTCCAGCACTTGATCATGATGTCGAGGACCTCGGCGAACAGGCGGTAGTTCGTCTTGGGATCGCGCCGGTCGGCCTCGCGCTTGAACTGGATTCCCGCTGAACTGTTGGTGCCGCGGGCGATGCCGATGTCCAGTCGCCCTTTCACGAGATGATCGGCGGTCGCGATGTCCTCGGCCAGGCGTAGGGGGTGATGATCGGGCAGGATGCATGCGCTCTGGCCCATGCGCAGGTTCCTGGTCACGCTCGCCAGATGAAGGCCCACGAGGACGGGATTGGGGCAGGCGACGGGATAGCCCCGGTACCAGAAGTGATGCTCGCCCAGCCAGCAGGTTGTGAAACCGCCCTGGTCGAGCAGCATGGCGGTTTCGCGCCACTCGTCGAACAGCTTGTCCTCGGGGTACACCTCGAGTTCGTGATAGTAGACGTTGCCGTCGAACCGCACCGGTCTGCCACCCCCTCGGCATGGGCATGCCTTCCGGAGGGAAGGTAGGCAAGGCAATTTGGGTGGTCAACCAACCGACCGGATGATGATTGAGGCAGCAGACCGTCGCGAACCGGGAAGGAACCGCGAGGGACATCAGTCTTGATGGCGCCGGTCACGTCCGGTCGGCCGTCGCCGCCGATTCACGCAATTGCGGATGCTCGTCGATGAGGGCGGCCAGTGCGCCGTCGAGCGTATCTGGATCGACGTCGTCGGTGTCGAGCGCCTCGACGGCGGCGAACAGGCGGTGCTTGACGAAGAAGCGCCAGTTGACCGGGACGCGCCACAGGAGATCAGTGAGGCGCTCGTAAAGCTGGTGGGTCCAGACCTTTTCGAAGGCGACGCGGCCTGGACTGTGGCCGAAGAACTCGTTGCCGGCGCCGGCCGCCATGGCGCGGCGGCGCTCGGCGGTCGCGTCCTCGTCGATTGCGCCGTCGCGAATCACCACGCCGTAGTCGCGTGCGGCGCCCTCGACGGTCACGAAACCGCTCCTGACGTCCGCCATGACGGCAAGGGGATCGCGCTCGTGGGCCGGGCCCCATCCGCCGCCTCCGGCCGCCGTGATGCGGATGATGTCGCCGGGCTCGACCGTCACGACATCGGTATTGCCGAGATCGACCTCGCCGGTCGCGCCGGGATTGCGGATGAACCGGGACGACTTGCCCGCCGCGCCGCCCGCGATTCCCCAAGGCGTGAAGACCATGCGGTCGCGGTTGCGCGCCGTGAGCACGGTGTTGGGCGCGAACACCTGGAACAGCATGGTGGTCGAAAGGCCGCCGCGATGCCGTCCCGCGCCCGCCGAGTCGGGAGCAAGGCCGTACTCCAGGATGCGGATGGGCACGTCGGCCTCGTTGATCTCGGCGGGAGTGTTCTTGAAGAACGCCTGATTGGCGCCGCAGCCTTCCGAACCGTCGCCCGCTGCGCTCGCGCCTGCGCCGGCGGTGATGGGGCTGATGTTCGCCATCACGTTCCTGCCGGTGCGGTTGTCCGTGGTGCGCACGTTGAGCAAAGGTCCGCCGCTTCCCGGGCCGCCCTGCAGCAGTTCGGGCAGGGCCTGGGCGAAGGCGCCGAAGATGGTCGACATGAGGCGTCCCACGCCAAGGCTTCTCATGCCGACGGCGGCCGGGAACCTGGGGTTCACCAGGGAGCCTTCCGGCAGAATGCAGCGCAGCGGCCGGAGCAAACCGTGATTTCGGAGGATGGATGGGTCGAGGGTATAGAGCACGTAGACTGCGCCGACCATCAGCAGCACGTGGCGTTCGTCGCCGCCGGTGGGAACGTTGATCGAGGATGCCAGCTGGGGATCGGAGCCGGTGTAGTCGAAGACGATCTCGTCGCCCTTCACGACCAGATTGAGGGCGACGCGGGCCGGATAGCCATCCGGTGAATCCTCGTCCATGAAGTCGGCAAAGAAGTACTCGCCGTCCGGAATCGAGCGGATGACCCGCCGCGCCTGGGTCTCCGCGAGGTCGAGCAGATCCTCGACGCCTTCCCTGAAGGTCTCGACGCCGAAGCGGGCAATGATGTCCCTGACTTTCGCTTCTGCGATGTTGACCGATGCCAGCTGCGCCTTCATGTCGCCCCAGTTCTGCTCGGGCATGCGCACGTTCGCCATGATGATGCTGACCAGTTCCCGGTTCAGTTCGCCCCTGTGGCAGAGCTTGGTCGGCGGCAGGCGCAGGCCTTCCTGGTGCACCTCCGTGAGCTGGCGCGACAGGCTCGCCGGCACGGCGCCGCCGATGTCGGTATTGTGCACATGGCCGACGGCGAAGCAGACCACCTCGCCCTTGTGAAAGACGGGCTTCCAGATATGCATGTCGGGCGTGTGGGTGCAGACGAACCCGCTGTAGGGATCGTTGCAGATGACGACATCGCCCTCGTCGTAGCGGTCGATCAGGCCGAGGCCGCGCGCGTAGTCGAGGCCGACGAACCATGTGGCCCCGAAGTCGAAGGGCGAGGCGAAGGTCTTGCCCTCGGGCGTCACGAGGCCGCAGGTGAAGTCCTCGCTTTCCTTCACGAAGGTCGAATGGGCCGTGCGCATCAGCGTGCGCGCCATGGCCTCGGCCGCCGCCTGGCAGTGATTGGAGAGGATCTGCAGGGTCACCTTGTCGACTGGCATCGCGTTACTCCCTCCGGGTCAGGATCAGCTGGCCGTAGCCGTCGACACGGGCAAGAAAATCCTCCGTCACGCAGACGGTGGTGTCGCTTTGCAGGACGACAGCCGGGCCGCCGAACGTGTGACCGGGACTGAGGGCTTCGCGCCGGAAAAGCGCGGCCTGGACGGCCCGGCCCTCCGCGTGAATCGGGATCCTGCCCTCCGGCTCCGCGGCGGTCGCCATGCCCTCGGCGGACTCGAAACGGGGCTTCGGGGTCTGGCCCAGCGCGACCAGACGCAGGTTGACGACCTGGACAGGCGCCGACCTGTCCGCATGGGCGTAGAGCTGCTCGTGAGCGGCATGGAATGCCTCCTCGAGCGCTGCGACATCGCCCCTTTCGATGGCGTCCGGGTCGAGGACCGCCTCGATTTCGAAGGACTGTCCCTTGTAACGCATGTCTGCCGAGTGGATGTAGGCGGCGGGTCCGTGGTAGCGCTGCTCCTGGCGCAGCCATCTCTCGCCGAGGTTCCGCAGGGATTCGAAGCCTTGCCGGATCGCGGGCGCCGTCCCGGCGTCGAGATCGGCGTAGATCGTCTGGACGAAGTCGTTCTTCAGATCGGCGATCAGGCCGCCCATGGCGCTCAGGACACCGGGTGCTGTCGGAATCACGACGGTCGACATGGTGAGCTCGCGAGCCAGGAAGCAGGCGATCATGGGGCCTGCGCCGCCGAAGGCGATGAGGGCGTTGTCGCGCGGATCGATACCCCGGGACGACACCAGCTTCGAGACCTCCAGGTACATGCCGGACACCGACACCCGGACGATCGCTTCCGCCGTCTCCTCGATGCTGCGCTCCATGCGTCCGGCGAGTGCGCCCACGGCGCGGCGGGCGGCGCCGGCGTCAACCGGGACCGTGTCGTAGCCGAGGCCGGTCCGGCCGATGTAACCCAGCACCGCGAAGGCGTCGGTCAGCGTGGGCTCATCGCCGCCCGTGCCGTAGCAGGCCGGGCCCGGCACCGCGCCGGCGCTTTCGGGCCCCACCTTCAGAACACCAGCATCGTCGATCCGGGCGATCGATCCACCGCCAGCGCCGATCGAGGTGACCGACACCGTCGGGATGTAGATCGGGAACTCGCCGATCATCTCTCCGATACCGTACTGCGGGTGGCCGTCGGCGATGAATGCGACATCGGCGCTGGTGCCGCCGACATCGAAGCTGATGGCATCGCGGCACCCGGAGATGACGGCGATGTGGCTCGCGCCGATCACGCCCGATGCGGTACCCGACATGATCATCTGGGCGCAGGCGGTCCTGCCCATCTCGGCGCTCATCACCCCGCCGTTCGATTTCGTGACAAGCGGCTCGGCCGGGACGCCTGCCTCGCGCAGCGCATCCTGCAGCGAGCCGAGGTAGCGGCTGACGCGCGGCTGCACGTAGGCATGGATGACCGCGGTGACCGTGCGCTCGTACTCGCGAATAATCGACCAGACGTCGGCGGAGCAGAACACGGGAAGATCCGGCGCCATCTCCCGCACCATGGCAGCCACCTCATGTTCATGGGCGGGATTGCGATAGGCATTCAGGAGCGCCACGACGATGCCTTCGGCACGCGCCTCGCGCGCCTTTCCGACGGCGGTCTCGACGCTGGTCCTGTCGACGGGGCGGAGTTCGCTGCCGTCGCTCGCCAGGCGCCCCGCGACCGGGAAGACGCGCTCCCTGGGAATGAGAGGCGCGGGACGCTTCGACAGCAGGTTGTAGACGTCCGGCGTTCTCAGCCGGGCCACCTCGAGCACGTCGGTGAATCCTTCGGTCGTGAAATGGCAGAGCCTGATGCCCTTGCGCTGAATCACGGTGTTCACGCCCACGGTGGTGCCGTGGCTGAAATGGACGATCTCGCCGGGAGCGATGCCGAAGCGCGACTCGAGCTGACGGAGACCCTCCAGCACCTCGACGCCCGGTCTGTCGGGGCGCGACGGCACCTTCAGGGCCTGTGTCTCCAGGGTGGTCTCGTCGAACACGAAGAAGTCGGTGAACGTGCCCCCGATATCGACTCCGACGCGATAGGACATCCCGATCCCCCGGCTCGCCCGCCCGTTCCGTGGTACGCCGGACCAGACTTCCGGTCCACGCGCAAGCGGGCGAACCCTTCGAGGCCCGGACCTGTTTGTCAAACTGCAAGACCGCCACGCCTTCCCGCCGCGCCCGGAAACATCGGCCCTCGGGCGCCGGGCAGCCGCGTCGAAGCGACGTTCCGGCCCTGGTCGTCCTCTTCACTGCACGGTTGTTCCCTTGGACGCCCGGCCGGTCCGCCGGATAGCATCCCGGCTGACCCTTCAAGGAGGAGACGATGACGCCCGAAGAGATGAGCGAGGCGATCGATGCGGCCTGGGCGGCCTTCTCGGCCGGCGACCTCGACGGTTTCGTCGCGGGATGCGCCGAGGACATCGTCTACAGCGACAACGCCGGCGAGGAACCGCTTCACGGCCGCGACGCGTTCAGGCGTTACGCTTCCGGCTGGTTCGAGGCGTCGAGCGACCGCCGCGCCACCCCTCTGCGCAAGACGATCGGCGGCAGCCGCATCGTGACGGAAATCCGCCTCGAGATGACGCACGACGGCGCGCCGCTCTACGGAGTCGCGGCGGCCGGAGCCCGGATCGCCTTCGATTTCGCGATGATCGCCGACTTCCGGGAGGGCCGAATCGCCAGGATTGTCGCCTACTACAATCCGGCCAGCGTGATGCGGGACCTCGGCCTCACCAGCGGCGCACCCGCGGACCGGCCGGCCTGAAGCGGATCGCCTGGCCAGGGAAGACGCTTGTGCGCGCGTGAGGATTCCTCAGCCGCCACCGGGGGCCGGCTGAGGACCACGATGGCCTGTCCGCCTCGACCAGTGAATGATCGCCTCGACAAACTTGGATTTCGTCCGGGCATAGGCGTTCATGTCCTGCGGTTCCTGCGCTGCCAGGGACCGTTTGAGTTCCTGATAGCGCGCGCGGAGAAACGGAGCAGCGAGCAGCGCATCGCGAAAGCGCAGGTAACGTTCGATCTCCGGCGAGCCTTGCGAGAACACATGAACATGCACGTCAAGCTTCTCGGTGCGGAACATCCGGTGTTCCTCGTGTTCGGGTTCGCGCACCCGCAGCACGTACCCGCACCGTTCCAGCGCCGGAACATAAGCCTCCTCCGCGGCGGAATCCGCGACCGCGACAAGCATGTCGACGATCGGCTTCGCGTCGAGGCCGGGCACGGCGGTGGACCCGACATGGTCGATGCTGAGTGCGTCCGCGCCGAGTGCTGCGGCGATGCGTTCCTGGTGCAGTCGGAATGTCTCCGGCCACTCCTGACGGTAGGGCACGACAACGATAGCGCGTTCCTCGACCCCGCTGATCAGCGGCATCTCACCGCCGGGAACATCCCTCCGGTCCGTCATCGCTGTCTCCCCGGCACCATGGGCAGATGGGGTAGCACGATACTGCGGTGTCGCGCAGATACGCCGCAAGACTGACGTGCCGCGCAATGCGCTGCCTTCAGTGATCGGAAGGGTTCGCCAACCTGGCAGGCCGGTCGGCGTCGAACCGGCAGGCCGAACAGAAAATGGCCTCAATTTGGCCGCGACGGCGCCGCATCCGCCAGATAGTCCGTTACCCAAACTGGTAACTCGGGGGAGGACTTTGACATGCGCCGACACGGATTCGGGCTGGCTGCAGCTCTGGCCGCCGTCATCGTGGCGGGATGGACGACGCCGGCTGCGGCCGGCGCGGACGAGGGGAGCTACTGGCTCAGTGGCCCCTATGCGCACGACAACCTGGCCGTTTACCTGATTCACCGCGAAGATGCAGATGACGGTCCCGTTCCGCTCACCCTGGACGAGGCGATGCAACAGGGCCTCATCGAGGTCGTCGAGACCGGCGTGGTCGAGGAACTCATCGTCCGCAACACGGGCGACAGCGAGGTCTTCCTCCAGTCGGGCGACATCTTCAAGGGGGGCAAGCAGGACCGCGTCCTGATCGCCAGCATGATCGTTCCGCCCGGTTCGGGCGATCTTTCCGTCGACGTCTTCTGCGTCGAAAGCGGCCGCTGGTCCGCACGCGACGGGGAGGCGGCGGCCTGGTTCTCGCAATCCACGGCTCGCCTGCCGTCGAGGGACGGCAGGATCGCGCTCTTCAAGGAAGCGCAACGCTGGTTCGCACCCGAAGGCGATCGTGCGGCATGGTTGGATGGCGAGGATCTTCAGAGCCGGGTGTGGGAGTCGGTCAGCGTGATGCAGGCGGACCTGGGTTCGGCCATGGTGCTCGACGTCGCGGACGAACGTTCCCCCTCGAGCCTGCAGCTGTCACTCGAGAATGCGGACCTTGCCGCGGCTCTGGAGCGGTACGAATCGAACCTGGGCTCGCTGGCTCAAGGACATCGGGACGCCGTGGGCTATGTCTTCGCCATCAACGGCAGGATCGCCGGAGGCGACGAATTCGCCAACGGCGGCCTGTTCCGCAAACTGTGGACGCGGCAGTTGACCGCAGCGGCCACGGAAGCCATTGCGGAAAAGGACGTGTTGGCGCGCGGACAGCCGACGCTCGTCGAGATCGGGGCGTTCGTCGATACGGCTCGCACCGGTGAGGCCGCCGGCATGTCCATGCCGGGCGAAATGATCCTGGAAACACGCGAGACGGACCAGATGCTGCACACCGAATTACGCACCGGCGGTGCTAAGCAACTGATCTAACGTCAGCAATTCCCTCTCTCCAGTGCAACTGCGGGACGATTCCGCGACGGATTTTCCCGCGTCTGCAACTCAAGGCAAGGGGGAATCCATGGCCACGACACGACTCACCCAGGCGCGTATCAAGGCGCTTCGACCGCGAAAGACCGTTCGAGACATCCGCGACGCTGATCTCCGGGGATTCGGCGTTCGTCTCTATCCGACGGGGCGCAAGTGCTTCTTTACCCATAGTCAGCACGAGGGAAGGAGGGTCTGGAAGATTGTCGGTGATGCCGCATCCCTGAGCGTGGAAGAAGCCAGGATCAGGGCTCGCTCCATATTGGCAGCCGACAGAAACAGCGTTCACGCATCATCGGATCGCATCCTGTTCGAGGAGGTAGCCGAGGAGGTGTTCCGCCGTTATGGCCGGAACTGGAAACCCGATACGCTCAGGGTCAACCGGGGTTACTTTGCCAACCAGATCTTGCCGTGGTTCCGGGGACGGCCGATTGCGGACATCACAACTGCGGACGTCAAAGCATGGTTCACCTCTCTCCATGGTAAGCCGGTGGCGGCTGACCGGTCCGCACCGGTCCTTTCCGTCGTCATGGCTCAAGCTGAGGCTTATGGATATCGCCCGGAGGGAAGCAATCCCTGTAAGGCCATCAGGCGTTACAGGCGCAAGGGGCGAGAGCGCTTCCTCTCTACAAAAGAAGTCCGCCGGCTCGGGAAAGCGCTGAGGCATCACGAAGAGAACGCGTGGATGCACGCAGCGATTGTCCGACTTCTGCTGCTGACCGGGTGCCGTACCAGCGAGATCGTAACGCTGCGGTGGAAGGAGTACCGGGACGGACACCTTCACCTCGAGGATTCCAAGACGGGGCCACGTATGGTTTGGCTGTGCGCTCCGGCACGGGCGATCCTGGACCAACAGCCCCGGACTTCATGCTGGGTATTTCCATCAACCTGGACCGGCAAGTCCATCAGCATGTCTTCTGTCGGCGGTTTCTGGCGACATCTCCGCTCGGAGGCTGGCCTGCAGGATGTCAGGCTCCATGATCTCAGGCATACATACGCCAGCATCGCGGTCATGGCGGGAGAGAACGTCCTTACAGTCGGCCGGCTTCTCGGCCACAACGATCCCGGTACGACACTGAAGTACTCGCACATCACCAGTGATGCTGCCGTGCATGCCGCCGAGACCCTGGGCCCGATCCTTGCCGGGGTCACGCCATGAACCGTCGGCAGAAACTCACCGATGCCTTGATCAGGCGTCTCAAGTCCGGTCCTCGCGAATACACGGTCCGCGACACTGTGGTACCCTCGCTCGGTATCCGCGTGCATCCCTCCGGCGGCCGCAGTTACATCCACTTCTGTGAAGGACGGAAGGTGTCGTTGGGGCCGGCAGCATTCAAGACTGTCGAGGAAGCCCGCGCCGAGAGCCGTGTGCAATTATCAGACGGCATCCCGGAGAAGAAGAACACTCCGCTCTTCGTGAACTTCGTTTCCGGTCCGTGGCGAGACTCATGGGTTCACCGGTGCAAGCCGACGACGGTCAAGTGGCGTGACAGGCTCCTTGAGACTCGTCTGCTTCCCGAGTTTGGTGACTTACGACTTGACCGCATTACGCGCACGATGGTGCACCAGTGGTTTGACAGTTACAGCGGAACCGCTCCAGGGAACGCCAACCACTGTCTGCATACTCTGCGCCACATCTTCAATCATGCGGTCGCCTGCGGGCTCGTCCCCTCCAATCCGGCCAGAGGCATCAAGTTGAATCCGGGAAGGAAGATCACCCGTTTCCTTTCCCGGGAGGAACTCGGCCGGTTGCACAGAGTGCTCGGCCGCCGTGAACGCTCGACAACAGCGCGGGCGTCACAACGTCAGCAAATCGACATCATCCGGCTTCTCCTCCTTACCGGCTGCCGCAAGAACGAGATCGTCCGGCTACATCGGGACGAGGTTGCCGAATCCTGTCTGCGATTGCGCGACAGCAAGACCGGTCCGCGCACCGTATTCCTGAATGCCGAGGCCTGGGCCATCATCGAACGAAGGATGGCGGGAGGAACGAGATTTCTGTTTCCGTCGCCAAAGGACGTCAGGCGACCGCTCGGCAAAATGCTCAATCACTGGTACTCCATCCGCAAGGAGGCCGGTCTCGATGACGTTCGCCTCCACGATCTGAGGCACACATATGCTAGCCATGCCGTCATGCAGGGAACACCACTGCCAGTCGTGGCCCGCCTTCTCGGTCACAGCCAGACGACCATGACTCTGCGCTACGCTCACACAGGAGACCGAGAAACAGAAGCTGCTGCCGAGAGGATCGGGAAGATGATTTCGGAAATGCTCGGGATCGGCGATTCAAGACAATACGTGGCGCAATAGACCGCACTTGCTCACTCAAGGCCGACTGCGCGATAGTCACAAGGATATGATTATCGGGGTCACGTTCAAGTGAAGCACTTGAATCACACAAAGGGAACTGCGGGTGTCAGACAGCACCGCGCCGCGCTTCCGAGCGCATCCCAATTCAACGTTCATATGATCCGTGGATGTGTGCGAGTGCATGCAGATCTTATGTGGCTCTGCGGGACGATGTCACAACTCAGGCCGGAGCTGCAGAAATTCTGGAGCTTTCACCGGACGGAGATTGCGGTGGGCCATCAGACCGCGGAGTGTGTGCCGTCCCGCCAGTGGGAGGCGAAAGGCGTGGTGGCGGATGGCCGTTCCTGACTTTCAATCGCTGATGCTTCCCACGCTCAAAGCGCTCGCCGACGGCCAGGAGCGGCCAATCGCCCAAGTCCGAGAACAGGTCGCCTATTCAGAGGGGCTTTCTGCAGACGATGTGCAGGAAATGCTGCCGAGCGGCCGGCAAACTTTCTTTGCGAACCGTGTGAGCTGGGCCATGCAGTACATGGAACGCGCGGGACTGCTCGTGCGGATCCGTCGTGGTGTGTATAGATTGACACAGGAGGGTCAAAATCTCCTGTCCACCGAACCGTCTCGAATTGATCTTGACCGGCTTGGTACGTATCCCGACTTTGCCGAGTGGCGGCAGAGGGCGAAAGTTCCGCCATCAAGCACAGACGCGGCGTTCGGGCAAGACGAGGATCACTCCGACACGCCAGAAGAAGCGCTGGACCGGGCGGTTCGGCAGATGAACAGCGCACTGGAAACGGACGTGCTGAATCGGGTTCGCGATGCGT
Organism: bacterium; assembly: GCA_028821455.1. Classification (GTDB taxonomy): domain Bacteria; phylum Pseudomonadota; class Alphaproteobacteria; order SP197; family SP197; genus SP197. The sequence goes on from JAPPGE010000092.1 coordinate 51,058, forward strand.
CGCCTGCGTTTCTTGAGCGGGTTACTATCAAATTGCTGACCGCAATGGGCTACGGCGGCGGCGATGCCAAAATGGCGCGTATGACGGGACGTTCGGGTGATGGCGGCATCGACGGCATCATCCGGGAGGACGCCCTCGGTCTGGACGAGGTATACGTCCAGGCCAAGAGATACACTGAAGGCAACAACGTCGGGCCAGACGATCTAAGCAGTTTCGGAGGTGCGATCGATCTAGCAGGAACGACGAAAGGGGTCTTTGTCACCACCGCCACCTTCACGCGCGATGCGAAGGGCTATGTGCAGAAGAGTCCGAAACGGATCGTCCTGATCGATGGCGCAGAACTCGCGCGATTGATGGTCCGTCACGGGATCGGGGTGCGTGGGCTCGCAAGGTACGAGATCAAGGGTATCGACGAAGATTACTTCGAACAGGATGTGCTGTAGCCGTGCGCCTGTCGTGGAACGAGGTTCGCGCCCGCGCCGCCGCCTTTGCCGAGGACTGGAAGGACGCTGCCTACGAGAAGGGCGACACACAGAGCTTCTACAATGATTTCTTCGAGGTGTTCGGAGTGCGGCGGCGGAGTGTGGCGCGCTACGAGAATCATGTCACGAAACTGGACAACAGTTCGGGTTTCATCGACCTGTTCTGGCCGGGTGTGTTGCTGGTCGAACAGAAGAGCGCCGGGCGCAATCTCGACATCGCCTACGACCAGGCCGGAAAGTACTTTGACGCCTTACCGGAACACGAGCGCCCGCGCTACATCCTGGTAAGCGACTTCCAGACCTTCGAGTTGCACGACCTCGATGAGAGGGAGTGCGTCGAGTTCCCGCTGAAGGAGCTGCCTGCACAGGTCGACAGGTTCGGATTTATCCTCGGTGTGCAGCGCCAGACGTTCCGTGACCAGGATCCGGCGAACATCAAGGCCGCAGAACTGGTCGGTCGTCTGCACGATGCGCTCGCCGATGCCGGACAAAGGGGCCCTGCGCTCGAACGCCTCCTTGTGCGCGTCGTGTTCTGCATGTTCGCCGACGACACCGGGGTATTCGAGCCGCGC
>JAPPGE010000017.1 GCA_028821455.1 bacterium
GGGCGCCACGGGTGGAATGCGGCCGCCGCGGCTCAGTACTTTCACGGCAAACGGTTGGCAGCCAGACAGCCCTGACGGGAGTGCAGACGCTGACGGCGGAATGCACGTGGACGGCGCACGTACAGTTGGCTGACCCCGGGCGTCAGAGACGGGGACCTTCCGGCAAGCAATAGAGAGCGGAGGGCAATCGTGCCGGATCAGCACGCCGGACGAGCGTTCCCGACCGGCCTCCTCGCACTTCTTCAATTGGAACAATCATCCGGCCGTGACCCGGTGAACCCCTTTCGTCATCACTCGTTCGCCACCCCAGAAACCTGTTGCGTCGACGCTGCCGTTGGTCACGATTCAGGCAGCAAGACCGAGCCTGCCATGCACCGTTTTCTCGCAGGAGCAATTGTCGCCGCAGCGATTGTGCTCCTTTCCGGCACCGCCATCGCGCCTGCAGGCGCGGAAGAAACCTACGCTCTCTCGATGCACGGCGACGAGGTGTTCCCCGACGGGCCCCGGGACCATTTTCCCTGGGTCGACCTGGAGGCGCGCAAGGGCGGGGACCTGAGCCTTGCCGTCGTCGGCACGTTCGACAGCATGAATCCCTACATCATCCAGGGACTTCCCGCGAATGGCCTCAAGGCGCTTGTCTTTCAGTCGCTGCTCTATCGATCTCCCGACGAGCCGTTCACGCTGTACCCCCAGCTGGCACGGGCCATCGATATCGCCGATGACCGGACGAGAATCGACTTCCACCTGGACCCCCGCGCCCGTTTCCATGACGGAACTGAAGTGACGGCCGATGACGTCCTCTTCACCTTCGACGCCCTGCTCAACGACGGCCGTCCCCACACGCAGACCTACTTTTCCGGCGTCACGAGCGTCCGCAAGCTTGGCCCCCTCACAGTCTCCTTCGACCTCAGGGGAGACAACTGGGAACTCCCCCTTCTCCTCGGTCTCATGCCGGTCCTTTCGAAGGCGTACTTCGAGACCGTGGCCTTCACCGAGACCAGCCTCGAGATTCCGGTCGGGACCGGCCCCTATCGGGTCGAAACCATCGATCCGGGACATCGCGTCGTCTACCGGCGTGATCCGGACTATTGGGGCCGTGACCTGCCGCAAAGCGTCGGCCGCTACAACTTCGACACGATCACCTACACCTGGTACCGGGACTCCAATGTCGCTCATCAGGCCTTCCTGGCCGGTGATGCCAATATCCGCTTCGAGGGCGACAGCAGGCGCTGGGTCACCGGCTATGACGTGCCGGCGCGCGCTGACGGACGCATCATCATGGCCTCCGTGGCGAGCGGGCGTCCGTCAGGTCTCTACGCCGCCGCGTGGAATCACAGAAGGGCGCCATTCGACGATGTCCGGGTACGCGACGCCCTGGGGCTCGCCTTTGACTTCGACTGGATCAACGAGAACCTGCTCCATGGCCAGTACACGCGCACGACAAGCCTCTTCGACAGTTCCACGCTCCGGGCACGTGGCGTCGCATCGGGAGGGGAACGCGCCCTTCTCGATCCCTGGGAGAACGAACTGGAGTCCGTCGTTTTCGAAGAGCCCTGGTCACCGGCCGAAGGCACCCTGCGCCAGCGCCTGAAAGAGGCGACGCGCCTGTTGCAGGAAGCGGGTTACGTCCTGCGCGACGGTATCCTGGTCAGTGAAGCGACGGGTGATCCTCTCACCTTTGAACTGCTCCTCAATGACCCCCGCGAGGAGCGCATCTTCCTTGCCTGGTTCGCCAACCTCGAGCGTCTCGGCATTCGTCCGGTCATGCGGACGGTCGATGCCGCGCAGCACCGCAACCGCATGCGGCAGTTCGACTTTGACGCCCTCGTCTGGCGCTGGGGCGTCTCGCTCTCCCCGGGCAATGAGCAGTGGATATACTGGGGAAGCAATGCAGCCGATGACGAGGGAAGCCGGAACTACGCCGGCATCCGCAGTCCGGTCCTTGATTCAATCATCTCGTCCCTCTCGGACGCCCGATCGCGGGAAGACCTAGAAGCCGCAGCCCGTGCACTTGACCGCGTCCTGATGTGGGGCCGCCATGTCCTTCCCCTCTACCATCGCACGGAGGATCTCGTGGCCTACTGGTCTTCGCTCAGGCGGCCGCAGCGACCGGTACTCTACGGCAGCGACATCTGGGCCTGGTGGCATGAACCTCCGTGACCCTGTCATCCGGGAATCGGACATGACCGTCACTGACACGCGCCACCCTTCGGCCTGGCGGCCGGATGACTTTGCCTCGCCGGACGAACTCTCAATGGACCTCACGGGCCGCGACATCGCCATCCTCGAGGACGCCATCGCCCCATGGCGCGACGACGGCGGGACCGTGCCCGACCCTGTCTGCCGCGAGGATGTGTTTCTCCCTGGTCTGGAGGGAACCATCGACCGCCTCGCAGCCGTGCTGATGGAAGGCCGCGGCGTGGCCATCGTGCGCGGCTTTCCGGTGAGGGACCACGACGAGCGCACCATCGCGCTCATGTACCGCGCCTTCTGCTGCCGCATGGGGCGCCTGCTCAGCCAGAGCAAGCGCAGGGAGCGCATCGGTTACGTGGCCCACCGCCCGGACCGGATCCTCGATCTCAGGGGTTACGAGAGAGCCGGCCGGCAGGTCCTGCATACCGACATGGAGGCCGTTCTCGGCATGCTGTGCGTACGCAGGGCCAGCGAGGGCGGCGAATCGAGGCTGGCGAGCGCTCTTGCCATCCACGACGAAATCCGGGAGTCCCGGCCCGACCTTCTCGAACCGCTCTTGAAGGGGTTCCCGGTCGGCTGGGGGGAAGAGCCTCCCGAGCGACCCACCAACGGCTACAGCGATTATGACGTTCCGGTCCTCTCCTGGAACGACGGGCGGATCTCTGTCTGCCACCTGCCACCGCAGGTCCGCGAGGCGGCAGAGCTTGCCGGCACCACGCTGACCGGCGCCGCGGCGGAGTCTCTCGATCTCTTCGCCTGCATGTGCGAACGCGAGGACATCGTCCTGACACTCGCTCTGAACGATGGGGAAGCCTACTTCATCAACAACTACAACACGCTGCACGCCCGCAACGCCTTCACCGATGAACCTGGAGAGAGCCGCGGGCGCCTCATGCTGCGCGCCTGGCTCGACATGCCGCAGCCTTACCCGATCTCGCGTGGCCTGAGGCTTTACTATGACGACCTCAAATCGGCCTACGGGGAGAATATGCCGGCCGGTGACGTGTTCTTGCCTTGACGCGGGTCTCGGCTGTATCTGTCTCTTCCTGCGCAGACGGGGCGTGCTTTCGGATCACGAAGCGTGTTCTTCCCGGCGGATTCCGCTCGCCATGTCGAGAAAGGCCCTGGCGAGGTCCGCTTCCGTCACGATGCCGAGCATGGCGGCCGGTACACCGGCGTCCACCACGGGAATGCTGGCGTCACCTGACCGGCGGATACGTTCCATGGCATCGCGAATGGACATGCCAGACTTGAGCACGGGCCCGGTCGGCAGAACAAGGTCGGAAACCGTCGTAGCCGTTCGGGAATTGTCGGCAAGATCGTCAAACCTGACCCTGCCGACGATGACTCCGCGACCATCGAGCACATAGGCCTCGTGATGATGGTTCTCGACGAGGCGTGCCATGGCCTCTTCGGGCGCCGTGTCGGGTTCGAGTGCCGTGAAGTCGCGGCTGACATGGGGGTCGATCAGCATGTTGCCGGCCATCACCTGGTCACGGCCGAGTGACAGATCGAACCCGCGCTGGCGCAACTGGACGTCGAAGATGGATCGGCCGAACATCCGGTAGCAGACGACATTGGAAAAGACCACGCTCACCATGGTTGCCGTGGTGAGGTCGTAGTTGCGTGTCAGTTCGAAGACGATGAGGATCGTGGCAAGTGGCGCACCGATGACGGCACTGGCCACCGCCATCATGCCGCAGATCGCGTAGACGGAGACATCCGAGCGAAGGTCCCCGAACACCAGGTAGGCGGCATCGCCGGCAAGGGCGCCGAAGAAGATGCCGACGAACAGGGCCGGGCTGAAGACGCCTCCGGCAAAGCCGCATCCCAGGCACAGCGCGGTCGCCACGATCTTGGCAACGAGAAGCATAGCCAGTTCGGACGATCCGAAGGCGCCGTCGACAACGGCGAGTCTCATGGTATCCGTGCCGGTTCCCAGGATCCCGGGAAGCCACAGGGCGGCGATCCCCACTGCGGCACCGGCCGCCATCGGCTTGAAACACGAAGGGATCGGCAGGCGCTCGCCGAGTGTCTGGCTGAAGAGGATCGCCCGCATGTAGGCGACGGCAACAAGGGCGGCGAGAATGCCGATAACGATAAAGCCGGGGTACTCGCCCACATGACCGATGCTGACCGGAGCCACCTCGAAGAGGGGCGGGTGAGCGAAGACGACCGTCACGATGACGTGGCTTGCCGTGGCCGCCACGGTGACCGGAGCGAAGGCGCGCAGGGAATAGTGCCGGAGAATGACCTCGTGGGCGAAGATGATTCCGGCGATGGGCGCATTGAACGCCGCCGCAATGGCGGACGCCACTCCACAGGCGACCCCCACCCTGATCGTCCACGTGCTCACCGCACCGTTGAAACCGACGAGGGACCCCAACGTGGCCCCGAGATGGACCAGGGGCCCGTAGTGTCCGACCGAGGCTCCTGTTCCGAGAGACAGCAGGCTTGCCGCGGCCGACAGGGAACCCGACCGGGGCGCCATCCGGCTGTCGGTGACATGCACCGCCTCGATGACGTCCTGGGGTCCGCCTGCTCTCTTCCCCGGAATCTTCAACGTGACCAGCCCGACCACGAGGCCACCGAGCGCAGGCACGGCGATGGTGGCGATAACGAGCCAGTCGGTGCCTGCAGCCGCGGCCCGTCTGTCCGACGAAATCAGGAACCAGTCGTTCATCAGTTCGATGGCCTGGAGAAAGACGACGGTTGCCAGCGATGCCAGCACCCCCGTCACAAGTCCGAGCACCGTGACCGAGACAATGCGTATGACGAGACCCGTTCCGGGGACCATTACCGCTGGTCCGGGCGTTCGCTCATGAACACATCCTCGGGCTGTCCGAAACGAACCGGTACTATCGACGCCGCGGCCAACGAGTTCAATTCACGGTCCGGAGTGACCTTCGACAGGGGTCCGGTGAGGCCGTCGGCCGGCAGCGTCAACTGCAGTGGTCCTGCTTTCCGGGATTTCGCGTGGCACCAAACGAATCCTCAAGGCTCCGAGTCAAATGCAGTACAGTGCCTGCCTTGGGTGTTGTGTCGATACCGAAGAGAGCGTGCTTGCCGGGCGGCAGAAGCAATGGAATCAGATGCAGCGCGATGATTCAGTCTTCGAGGTGCGTCGCATCCCCGAACATGTGAGCTGCATGCGCCAGCTGCGTCTTGTGACTATTCTGGCAATCAGCCTTTCGGGTCTCGCCACTCCTGGTGGCTTTCCCTTCATCGCTTCGGCCATCGGCTCGGACAATTCCTCCCTGATCGCTGCCCCTTCATGCGACCCTGGCATGTCCGAAGACGCGATGATTCTTGCCACACGCCTTCACCAGGCGATGACCGATGACTTGATCATGGACGATCCGAGACTTCAGGAACTGGGCCGGGAAATCGATCTCGTCCTGGCGCAGATCCGGGATCGTCATCCTCGCATGAGCGAGATTTCCGCTCGGCGTTGGTACGCGCCTGCCCGGCTCATTCTCCATCTGGAAGGCGACCTTCTCGATGCGGTCATTGAGCGCTGGCAGAACGGGAATGGTGAGCCTTTGCCCCGAACCGGTCATGCGACCTTCGATGAACTCAATGCCGAGATCGGCCTTCACAAGGCCAGGGCCTACCCTCGTTCCTCCATGGTCATCGTGTCTCTCAGCAAGCTCGCCAACATGCGCACAGTTCACCAGGCTTATGCGGCCATCGACGGTGTCCGGCACGTGGAGCTCGATTGGTTTCTGGGAGTCGGCTCCGACATCCTGGCGACCAATGATGGTGGATCATGGCATGTGGCGATGCGCAACGCCTGGGGCGACTGCCCCTCGGGATGCATGCATGAGGAAATGCGCATGAAGAGCGTTTCGGTCGTCACCCCCGGCCATGAAAGTGCTGAGCC
>JAPPGE010000005.1 GCA_028821455.1 bacterium
GTCTGAATCCTCAAAACCAAAACGTCACCAACTCTTCAAAAGCGATTCCCCTGGACTGCAGGCAGGGAACGCAAGCGATCCCGGGCTCGATGCCGGGCTTGTCTTCACCGTCCTGCGAAACCAGCTCGCTGAACTTCGCACACTCTTAGGAAGCGATCCCGCCCTCCTGACCGCCCTCCACTGGCTCGTTACATCGAAGGAGAACCCGCAGGGCTTCGACGCAATCTTCCGGTCAGTGAGAGACGCACCCCGGCCCGCCACGCCAGAGGCACACCAGGCGATCCGGCATGTCCTTGACGGCCGGGCCTGCACCCGCCAGGCGAAGCAAGTGATCCTGGACGCCGAGCGGACCGGGTGGTCCCTTGCCTACGCCCTTTCCTGGATTTCCGTGGCAGGAGAGAACTCCGTCATGCCGCCATGGGTGCGTCACCAGTTTCCCGAGACCGGCGTTCTCGTCCGAAGGCTTCGGGACACGTCCTGCACCGATCCCTCCTGCGAGTGGTGCCGGACCTGGGCAGACCCGATCAGTCTTCTTGGGAAGTGGTTCGGATTCGGAGAGTTCAGACCGAAGCCGACCGGCGAAGATGGCCGCTCCTTGCAGGAAACCATCGTTGCTGTCGCGCTCGCAAAATCTCCAGTTCTCGGAATCCTTCCGACCGGCACCGGCAAGTCCTTGTGCTATCAGCTTCCGGCACTCGCGACCTACCACCGGACCGGCGCACTCACCGTCGTCATCTCGCCGCTTGTCGCGCTCATGGCCGACCAGGTCGCAAGCCTGAGTCGCCAAGGCGTTTCGTCCTGCGTCACGATCAACGGCCTTCTGTCTCTTCCCGAGCGTCACGAAGCGCTTGACCGGGTCCGGCTCGGTGATGCGTCAATGCTACTCATCTCGCCGGAGCAACTGAGAAACTCCTCGGTCCGATCGGTTCTGGAACAGCGGGAAGTAGGCTACTGGGTTATCGACGAAGCGCATTGCGTCTCCAAGTGGGGCCACGATTTCAGACCCGACTACCGATACATCGCACGCTTCATCCTGGAGTATTCGGGTGACAGCGAGCCTGCTCCCCTGATGTGTCTGACCGCGACAGCAAAACCCGGAGTCATCGACGACATCTGCGAGCATTTTCAGGAGAGGCTGGGCGTCGAACTCAACCGGATTGACGGAGGTGTGCACAGGGACAATCTCTCCTTCGAGATCGTCAAGACCGACAAGACCAGCAAGCTGGGAGACATCATCTCGGTTCTTGAGAACGCACTGCCCCCGGAAGGCACCTCAGGCGCGATTGTGTACTGTGCGACGAGAAGCGCGACCGAACGGGTGGCGGACTTCCTCAAGGAGAAGGGCTACGCCGCCAGCCATTACCATGCGGGCTTGAAACCGGAATCCAAGCTGGAGACGCAGCAGCAATTCGCAAACGGTACGCTCCGCGTCATTGCCGCCACGAACGCCTTCGGCATGGGGATCGACAAGTCCGACATCCGTCTCGTCGTCCACGCCGATATCCCGAGTTCCCTCGAGAACTACGTCCAGGAAGCAGGGCGCGCCGGACGTGACGGCGAGCCCGCCCGCTGCGTGCTGCTCTACAACAATGACGATATCGAAAAGCAGTTCACGCTCTCGGCCCGTTCGCGCCTCGACAAGCAGGAGATCGCCGCCATCCTGAAGTCCTTGCGACGCCTCGGCCGGCGATCGAAGCGGGAAGGCGAGGTCGTTGCGACACCCGGCGAGATCGTCAAGGAAGATGTTGACGGCGATTTCGGACGGGACCGATGCACCGAGGACACGCGGGTTAAGATCGCCGTCTCGTGGCTCGAAGAGGCGGCTCTTCTGAAGCGCGACGAGAATTTCGTCCGCGTGTTCCCGTCGTCGCTGAAGATCCGGACGATGGAGGAGGCACACCAGCGGATCGAGGCTTCCAATGCGGTCCCAGGATACCAGGCGAAGCTTCTCCGGCTCGTCCGCAGTCTGCTCGACTCCTCGCCCGACCGCGGCATCTCGACCGATGAACTGTGTGGTGAGGCCGGCTTTACGCCAGCGCGCCTGCGAAGGGCGCTCAACTTTCTTGAAGGACTGGGGATCGCATCGAACGACACTGCGATCACCGTCTTTGTTCATCTCGGCGTGGAGGATTCATCCGGCAAGCGCCTCGCCGAGGTCGCCGGTCTCGAGGGCAAACTACTCGACCAGTTCCGGGAGTTCGCGCCCGACCTTGAGCCCAACGAAGTATGGACCCTTAACCTCAGGCTTGCCTCGCAGCAGCTGCACGACGCCGGTCACGCGAAGATTCGGCCCGATATCGTCGAGAAACTCGTACGCGGAATCGCACGGGATGGCCGGCAGGACGCGGAGGGTGTCGGCAGTTTCCAGGTGCGCAAGATCGATCGCCAGCATCTCTCTCTTCGCCTGCAGCGCTCCTGGGACAAGCTCACACTGACGTCCCGGCTCCGCCGCCGTGCCGCCGACGTGCTGCTCGTCTCCCTCGCCGATACCGCGCCCGCCAGGGCCCGCGGCAAAGACGTGCAGGTCTCGACAACACTGGGTGCCCTGATCTCGGCGCTCGGAAGCGACCTCGAACTCTCACAGGAGATCAACGACCCGTCGAGCCTACTCGACCACGCCCTGCTCTGGCTCCACGAGCAGGGCGTGGTCACGTTGGGCAGGGGGCTCACGATCTTCCGCCCTGCCATTACCGTCCACCTCAATTCGGGCAACCGGAAGTTCACCGAGACCGATTTCCAGCCGCTTCACCTCCACTATGACGAGCAAACTCTTCAGACCCACATCATTGCGGCTTACGCCGAGCGCGGCCTTTACGCCATGTCCGACGCACTGCTTCTGATGGAGGATTACTTCACACACGATCGGCAGGCATTCGTCGAAAAGTGGTTACCCCGCAGCGCGGCGGCGCTCCGTCGCCAGGCCACCCCGGAATCCTGGCGTGCGATTGTCGATTCCCTTGGAAACCCCCGGCAGGCCCAAATCGTCGCCGACAATCGAGAGCAGACGAGCGTTCTCGTGCTCGCTGGCCCGGGCTCCGGCAAGACGCGTGTCCTGGTGCACCGTATCGCATATCTGATCCGGGTCCGCCGGCAGGATCCGCAGGGCATCCTCGCCCTCGTCTACAATCGCCACGCAGCGACCGAGATACGGCATCGGCTCTTCGATCTTCTCGGCGACGATGCCCGTGGCGTGACGGTCTCCACCTGTCACGGCCTGGCGATGCGCCTGGTCGGGGCCAGCTTCGCTGGGCAGTCCGGCGACATCTCGCAAGGAGAGTTCGACAGGATACTTCGGCAAGCGGTTTCGCTGCTGCGCGGTGACGGCCTTTCGCGCGACGAGGCCGAGGCGCAGCGCGATACGATGATCGAGGGTTATCGTTGGATTCTGGTTGACGAGTATCAGGACATCGGACCAGACGAGTACGAACTGATCGCCGCTATCGCCGGGCGATCGGCCGAGGACGAGGACAGCCGGCTCAGCCTCTTTGCCGTCGGCGATGACGACCAGAACATCTATGCCTTCAAGGGCGCGTCAGTCGCATTCATCAGGCGTTTCGAGGAAGACTACGCGGCGCGTCCGGTCCACCTCATCGAGAACTACCGTTCGACCGCCAACATCGTCGACGCCGCAAACATGCTCATCGCGCGGGCCACGGATCGCATGAAGGCCGGTCATGACATCGTCGTGAACCAGACTCGGCGGAAGGATCGTCCCGGGGGTGACCTCGAAGGACTCGACCCCCTTGGCCACGGTCGGGTGCAAATTCTGCGCGCGCCCGCCAATGACGAAGCCGTCCAGGCGGTCCTGGCGGTGAACGAACTTCAGCGCCTGTCCCAGCAGATTCCCGACTGGCGCTGGGAGAACGCGGCGATAATCGCCCGCAACTGGCGCCAGCTGGGACCGGTCCGGAGCTTCTGCGAAGCGCATGACATCCCCGTCCAGACCGCATCCGAAGATCCGCCCAACGTGTGGCGCCTGCGTGAGACCCAGAGCCTTGTAGACTGGCTCAGGGGACACTCGAATTCTGTGGTCCGCGCCGCCGACCTGCCAAGATGGATCGATCGACAACCCTCTGGTCCATGGTGGTCCGTGCTGCGAGAGGGTCTCGTTGACCTGTTCCATGAGCTCGGTGACCGCGAGATCGACTGCAGGGATGTCATCGAGTGGCTCGCCGAGTGGAGCCGCGGTGTCCGGAAGCGCCAGACAGGTCTGTTGCTCCTGTCGGCACACCGGGCGAAAGGCCTCGAGTTCGACGATGTGGTCATTCTGGACGGCGGCTGGGACCGGCCTTCGAACGGCGAAGACAGCGACGCCGAACGACGGCTCTACTACGTCGCGATGACGCGCGCCCGGCGCAATCTGGCGGTTGTTTCGATGGGAAAGCGTCATCCCTTCATCGGCCACCTGGACGGATCGGCAGTGGTCCATCGCGCCCCGCATGTGAGCGGCGGCGATGTGGCAAAATGCAGGAAAACCTACAGGACACTCGACCTGTCGGAGGTCGACCTCGACTTCGCGGGACGGTTGGCCGACGGTCATCCGGCACTTCGGGCTCTCGACACACTTGCTGCAGGCGATCCGATAAGCCTGAGACGAGACGGTGACCGGCTGCTGATCGTCGACCGGCATGACATTGTCGTTGGTCGCCTCGCCTGGAGGTTCGAACCACCAAGAGACGCCACTTTTGTCGAAGGCACCGTCTCTGCGATCATGGCGCGCTATCGCTCGGACTCCGCGAAAGACTTTCTGTCACGACTCCGCCGGGACCGGTGGAGCGTCGTCCTTCCTGAACTTGTCTACACAACCTGATGCGCCATTCAGCCGGGGGGTGATGTCACCGGATCCCGTGATGCCGTCCCATTGGAGAGGTCGATCGCCGCAAAGCCGTCGGGCAGGGACTCGCGGTGCTGGGTGATGGTCTGGTTCAGCGCGTTGCGTCCATGACGTCCGTCAGGCAGGCTGAAGCCGTGTGCGGCAGGGCCGGTTCAGGCGAGGAAGCGTTGCAGCCTGTCTGCGGCGGCGTCGAGAATGTCGTCCTTCTTGCAGAAGCAGAAGCGGATGAGGGTGTCGATGCTGCCCTTGCGCATGAAGGCGCTGACCGGAACGGCGGTGACACCGGCCTTTTCGGTGATGAGACGGCAGAAGGCCTCGTCACCACCGGCGATGCCGAATGGCGTGATGTCGGCGTTGATGAAATAGGTCCCCTGGCAGGACAGGACCGGGAATCCGGCCTTCGCAAGGCCGCCAGCCAGGCGGTCGCGCTTGCTCTGGAGGGCGGCCGCGAGATCGGTGTAATAGGCCGTCTCCTTGCCCAGCCCGTAGGCCACGGCCTTCTGCAGGTTGGGAGCCGTGGTGAAGGTGACGAACTGATGAGCCTTCATGACGGCGGCCATGAGCTCGGCCGGCCCCTCGATCCACCCCACTTTCCATCCCGTCAGCGAAAAAATCTTGCCGGCAGACGAGATCCGCAGAGTTCTCTCGCGCATGCCGTCAAGTGACGCGATCGGCCGGTGCTCGAGACCGTCGAAGAGAAGATGTTCATAGACCTCGTCACACAGGCAGATGACATCGTGCTCGATGCACAGCCGCCGGATGAGGTCCAGTTCGGCCATGGTCAGTACGCGGGCGGCGGGATTCATCGGCGAGTTGAGAAGGATCATGCGTGTTCGCGGCGTGAACGCCGCCTCGAGGGCCACGGGATCGAGTTCCCACCCCGGTGGCTCGAGGGTGACATACCGGGGGATCGCGCCGGCGCGCTCGATCATGGGCGGATAGGAATCGTAGAGAGGTTCAAGCAGCACCACCTCGTCGCCCGGATTGAGCAGGGCAAGGAAGCAGTCGGCCAGGGCCTCCGTCGCCCCCGATGTGACGACGATCTCGCTCTGCCAGTCATAGTCGAGACCGTAGAAGCGCCGCGCATGGGCGGCGATTGCCTGGCGGAGTTCGGCGAGACCGGTCATGGGCGGGTACTGGTTGGGGCCTTCAACGAGAGCATCGGCTGCAACCTGGCGAATGTCCCGGGGGCCGTCCTCGTCGGGAAACCCCTGGCCAAGGTTGATGGATCCATGTTCCATCGCCAGGCGCGACATGACCTCGAACACCGTGGTCCCGAGGTTTGCCATGATGGTGTTGGCTGGTCTCATGTCGCCTCCGCCGGTCCAAATGGACCATTTCCCCGATTTCCCTGTGAGACAATGCCTTCTGGAATCTCGACAAGAGTGATCCGATCTGCCAGATACTGCAGTATGGTTGTTGCTGCACGGAATGCGTTGATCCGGCGGCGGGTTGCGCGCATGCCTTGTGTCCTCAAGCAGGATTGACGTGTCACACCGGGGTTGGGGTCGTCATGAAGAAGATCGAGGCGGTGATCAAGCCTTTCAAGCTCGACGAGGTCAAGGAGGCCTTGCACGAGGCCGGACTGCAGGGCCTGACCGTGACGGAGGTCAAGGGATTCGGCCATCAGAAGGGCCATACGGAGCTCTATCGCGGGGCGGAATACGTTGTGGACCTCCTGCCCAAGGTGAAGATCGAACTCGTGACCGACGACAATCTCGTTGACCGGGCTGTCGAGGCCATCCGCGACGCGGCGCATACCGGCCGCATCGGCGACGGCAAGATTTTCATCGTTCCGGTTGACGATGCCTTGCGCATCCGGACCGGTGAACGTGGCCCGGATGCCGTGTAGAACCACGCCCGACTCTCCAACAGACACCCGGGAAGGACCCTGACATGTCAGATGCTGAAAGTGTTCTCAAGCGTATCAAGGATGACGACATCCCCTATGTCGACCTCCGGTTCACCGACCCAAGGGGCAAGTGGCAGCACCTTACGCTGTCCAGACGCATGGTCGACGAGGACATGTTCACCGACGGTGTCATGTTCGACGGCTCCTCCATCGCCGGCTGGAAGGCCATCAACGAATCAGACATGACCCTCATTCCGGATCCGGGCACCATGGTTCTGGATCCATTCGAATCGCAGCCCACACTCATCCTGAACTGTGACATTCACGAACCGTCGACAGGACAGGACTACGAGCGCGACCCGCGCTCGCTGGCCAGGCGCGCGGAAGCCTATCTGCAGTACACCGGCATCGGCGACACGGCCTTCTTCGGTCCCGAACTCGAGTTCTTCGTCTTCGACAGCGTGCGCTTTTCCACCGAATCCCACTCCATGGGCTACGAAATCGATTCGGAAGAAGGGCCGTACAACGACAACACCGAGTACGAAGGCACGGGCAATCTCGCCCACCGGCCACGCCAGAAGGGCGGCTACTTCCCCGTTCCGCCGGTCGATTCGCTGAGCGACATGCGTTCCGAGATGTTGTCGACCATGGCCGAAATGGGCCTTCCCATCGACAAGCATCACCACGAAGTGGCACCGGCACAGCACGAACTCGGCATGACATTCGATTCGTTGCTGACCTGCGCCGACAGCGTGCAGGCCTACAAGTACGTCGTCCACCGGGTCGCCCACAGCTACGGCAAGACGGCGACCTTCATGCCCAAGCCGGTGATGTACGACAACGGCTCCGGCATGCATGTGCACCAGTCAATCTGGATGGACGGAGAACCTCTCTTCGCCGGAAACCGGTATGCGGACCTCTCCGACATGGCGCTCTACTACATCGGTGGCATCATCCGTCATGCCAAGGCGCTCAACGCGTTCACCAATGCCTCGACCAACAGCTACAAGAGGCTGGTCCCGGGTTACGAGGCGCCGGTGCTGCTCGCCTACAGTTCGCGGAACCGTTCCGCGTCCTGCCGCATTCCCTATGCCACATCACCGAAGGCCAAGCGTGTCGAGATCCGTTTCCCCGATCCGACCGCCAATCCCTATTTTGCCTTCTCGGCCATGCTGATGGCCGGCCTCGACGGCATCGAGAACCGTATCCATCCAGGCGACGCGATGGACAAGAATCTCTACGATCTGCCGCCCGAGGAACTCAAGGACGTGCCGACGGTGGCGGGCAGCCTGCGCGAGGCGTTGAATGCCCTCGAGGAGGACAACGACTTCCTCAAGAAGGGTGAAGTCTTCAACGACGACCTCATCAACGGCTATCTCGAGCTCAAGTGGGAAGAGGTGATGGCCTTCGAAACCACCACCCATCCCATCGAGTTCGACATGTATTACAGTATCTAGGAAGTGAGCCTTCCCGGCCACCCACACCAGGCGTGCCCGGGAGACCGGGTTCCAGGATGGCCGGCCGCACACTTTCCCTCATTCCAGTCATCGCCCTTCTGGCGGTGGTCGCAGGGAGTGTGGCCGAGGCCGGGTGCAACGACCTTCCGGAAGAAAACGTCGACTGGCGCAGCTGCAATCTCTCGGGCATCGATTTCCCCGGAGCCGTCCTCGTCGGCGGCAACCTGCGCGGCGCGGCGCTCAGCAACGCGAACCTCCGGAATGCCGACTTCTCGCGCATCGACGGCTACCGCGTACGCTTCGTCGAGTCGGATCTTTCCGGCGCCACGT
Source organism: bacterium (assembly GCA_028821455.1). Taxonomy (GTDB): domain Bacteria; phylum Pseudomonadota; class Alphaproteobacteria; order SP197; family SP197; genus SP197. The sequence goes on from JAPPGE010000005.1 coordinate 8,474, forward strand.
TCGACGGCGCCAGGCTGACCGGCGCACGCTTCGACCGGGCGAACCTCTCGGGTGCCTCCATGCGGCACGTCGAGGTCCGGGACACCAAGTTCCTGTTCGCCGACCTGACCGGTGTCGACTTTACCGGAGCCGTTCTCAGGGATGTCGATTTCACCGGCGCTACCCTGTCCGGAGCCACGTGGACGGACGGGGCGAAGGTGTGCGCCGAGGGATCCCGGGGAATGTGCAGGTAGTTGGAGCCTGACGGTCAGGCCTTTTCCAGGGCCTCGTCGAGATCTCGGATCAGATCGCTGACCGTCTCGATTCCGATGGAGAGACGGATCGTATCGTCGGCGGCTCCGGCGGTGGCGCGCTGTTCGGATGTGAGCTGGCGGTGTGTCGTGCTCGCCGGATGAATGACGAGGCTCCGCGTGTCACCGATGTTGGCAAGATGGCTGAAGAGACCGGATGCCTCGACCATGCGGGTACAGGCATCGAAACCATCCCTCAATCCGAAGGTGAAGACGCTGCCGAAACCGTTCTTCAGGTACTTGCGCGCCAGACCGTGCCACGGGCTCGACTCCAGCCCGGCATAGGAGACCCAGGCCACCTTGGGGTGGGTCTCGAGGTGGCGGGCGACCTCAAGCGCGTTGTCACAGTGTCGCTGCATGCGCAGGGGCAGGGTTTCGCATCCGGTGATGAGATGGAAGGCGTTGGCCGGTGACAGCGACGGACCGAAATCCCTCAAGGCCACGGCACGTGCCTTCATGGTGAATCCGAAGTCGCCGAAGGTCTCGGCAAAGGTGAGACCGTGATAGGCCTCTTCGGGTTCCGTCATGCCGGGGAACTTGCCGCTGGCGAACCAGTCGAACGCACCCGACTCGACGACAACGCCTCCCATCGACGTGCCATGGCCGCCGATGAACTTGGTCGCCGAATGGATGACGATATCAGCACCCCAGTGAAAGGGCTGGATGAGACACGGTGTCGCCATGGTGTTGTCGACGACAAGGGGAATCCGGTGGCGGCGCGCAATCGCGACCAGGGGTTCGAGATCGACGACGATGCCTCCGGGATTGGCCAGCACCTCGACGAAGATGGCGCGGGTCTCGTCACGAATGGCCGCTTCCACGACATCCGGATCGTTGGGGTCGACGAGGTCGGCCTGCCAGCCGAGGCGGGCAAAGGACTTGGTGAACTGCGTCACGGAACCGCCGTAGAGATAGCGCGACGCAACGATGTGGGAACCGGGCTCAAGCAGGGTGAAGAAGGCCAGAAACTGCGCCGCATGGCCCGAGGCGCACGCGACGGCGGCGCGGCCGTCCTCGAGATTGGCGATCTTTTCCTCGAGGACCGCCACCGTCGGATTGGTCAGCCTCGAATAGAAATAGCCGAACGTCTGGAGATTGAAGAGCGAGGCGGCGTGGTCGATGTCGTCGAACACGTAACTGGTCGTCTGGTAGACCGGCGTCTGCCTTGCTCCGGTTGCCGGGTCGGGGCGCGCCCCGGCGTGAACGGCACGGGTCTCCATGCCGTAGCGGCGATCGCCGTCATTCATGCCTGATCCCTTCCGTGCAGTGGCAACACGGGAAACGGCGGTTGTCACAATCTCAGGACCTTTGCCGTGATGATCCCGGAGTTGATGCCGCTCCACGAGAGTTCCCCGGTGAGCCGTCCGTACTCGATCTTGGGGCACCGGTCCATGACGACCTCGAGACCGGCGGCCTCCGCCCTTCGCGCTGCGGCATCGTTGCGCACCCCGAGCTGCATCCAGACAACCTGGAAATGCTTGTCACTGCGCAACCTGATGATCTCGTCGACAATGCCACCGGCCGCCTGGGAGTTGCGGAAGATGTCGACCATGGGAACGGGCGCCTGGAGTTCGTCCAGGGACCCGAGCACGGTTTCTCCCAGCACGGTCTCTCCCGCGGCCGCCGGATTGACCGGGATGATGCGATACCCCTTGCCCTGGAGGTACTTCATTGCGAAATAGCTCGGTCGCACCCAGTTCGCGCTGGCGCCAACCATGGCGATGGTGCGACAGCGGCGCAGGATCGAGCGCAACGCCTCGTCGCTGTAGTGGTCGTGACCGGCCGTCACTCGCCCTGCCACTCGGGAGCGCGCTTGCCGAGGAATGCGTCAATTCCCTCCCGCGCGTCGCGCTTGAGCATGTTGTCGGTCATCACCCGGCTGGCATAGGCGTACGCCTCGTCCAGCGGCATCTCCAGCTGACGGTAGAAGGCCTCCTTGCCGATGGCCAGGGTCAGGGGGGATTTCGAGGCGATGTCTCGCGCCATCTGCGATGTCGCGGAATCGAGATCGCTGGCCGCCACGACGCGGTTGACGAGGCCCATTTGCCGTGCCCGCACAGCGTCGATCATGTCGCCGGTCAACAGCATCTCCATGGCATTCTTGCGCCCCACGTTGCGTGACAGCGCCACCATGGGCGTGGAACAGAAGAGCCCGATGTTGACACCAGGCGTGGCGAAGGATGCCTCCACCGAGGCCACGGCGAGGTCGCAGCTCGCCACCAGCTGGCAACCGGCCGCCGTCGCAATGCCGCCGACACTGGCGATGACCGGCTTGGGCAGCCTGACGATGGTCGACATCAGGCGGCTGCACTGATCGAAGAGGCGGTTGTAGTTGTCGGCTCCCGGATGGTCGCGGATTTCCTTCAGGTCATGGCCCGAACAGAACGCCTTGCCCCTGCCGGCAATGACGATGACATGCACATCGGACCGGTTCGCAAGGAGATCAAGTTCGTCCTGCAGTGCCGCCATCAATGCGACACTCAGCGCGTTGCGCTGTTTCGGGCGATTGAGTGCCAGGTGCGCCACCTGGCCCTCCAGCGAACTGAGGAGAAGCGGTTCGTCCATGGCTGCACTGTAGCCAAGCGGCAGACACGGGGGCAATGGATGTCTCGACGACGGGATTCGGGCATTGACACCACCGGCCATGTTGACTAGGTTCCGCGCTCCCTTGGGGCGCACGGTTTTCGTTGCGCCGGGCTGATTGCCATTCGGAACCCGCATGAAGACCTATGTTGCCAAACCGCGCGAAGTCGAGCGCACGTGGTATCTGGTTGACGCCGAGGATCTCGTCCTCGGACGCATGGCCGTCGAAATCGCCGATATCCTGAGGGGCAAGCACAAGCCGACCTTCTCGCCGCATGTCGACTGCGGGGATTTCGTGATTGTCATCAACGCCGAGAAGGTTCACCTGACGGGCAACAAGCGGGCCGGAGAGTCATTCTACTGGCATACCGGGTGGCCGGGCGGCATCAAGGGCCAGACCCTTGGTGAACGGCTTGACGGGGCCTTCCCCGAGCGCGTCATCATCAAGGCTGTCGAGCGCATGATCTCCCGCAATCCGCTCGGTCGCCAGGTCATGAAGAAGCTCAAGGTGTATGCGGGGTCACACCACCCTCACGAGGCACAGCAGCCTCAAGTTCTCGACCTGGCAGCGCGCAATCCCAAGAACAGAAGGGCTGCCTGACCATGGCGATTGTGGCCGAAACCCAGGAACCTGCCGTTTCCGAAGCCGAGATCCAGCTTCCCGAGCCCCAGATCGATTCCCTGGGACGCTCCTATGCCACCGGCAAGCGCAAGAACGCCATTGCCCGCGTCTGGCTGAAGCCCGGTGTCGGACGCATCATCGTCAACGGGCGAAGCGTCGAGGAGTACTTCACGCGCGGCACCTGGCGGCTGATCCTTGGCCGCCCCTTCCATGTCGCCGATCGTGTCGACCAGTATGACGTCTTCTGCACGGTGAAGGGGGGCGGGCTGTCAGGCCAGGCCGGCGCCCTGCGTCATGGCATCTCGAAGGCGTTGGCACTCCATGAACCGGTCCTGCGCAAGACGCTCAAGTCCAACGGCTATCTGACGCGTGATCCACGGGTCGTGGAACGCAAGAAGTACGGCAAGCGCAAGGCACGCCGCAGCTTCCAGTTCTCCAAGCGCTGACGACAGGCGCTTTCACTCAACCTCGATCTCGAGTTCCGTCGGCCGGTTCCCGGCATTGATCTCCCAGCCTTCGGCCTGCATGTCGAAGGGGCACGAGGAGACCACGCAGATGAGGTCCATCAACGCCTCCATGGTCACGCCGGCACCCGGCCTGACCCGGTTGGCGGGGGCCGTCAGGCGTCCTTCGTCATCCACCGGCACGTTGGTGAAGAAGTTGATCGGCTGGGGAATGACCGAAATCTCGTAACCCTCGCGGCGCATGGCGATTTCCAGGTTCCCGGAACAGCTGGCGTGCACGCCCCGGTAGCCGAAGAACTCGTAGCGGAACTGATCGCAGGCCGCGAGCAGCATGTCGTGGACGCCATCGGCCGTGTCCCCGGTCATCGTCAGCATGGGTCGGCGAAATCGCGACAGGAAGACATCACCCGGCCGCGGCTTGAGCGAGAACGTGGTCACCCATGTGTGCGGCGGCGACAGCCACTCGTCGACATTGGCGCTGTTGTAGGCGAAGAAGTCGGCCGCCTGTCCGCCCTTCGGTGTCGTGACGGAAATGGACTGGCCGGCGGCGACACGCACTGCACGACCTTCTGACGGCGGGACAATGATTCGTTTCATGGGCGGCTCCTCAGGCTGTCTCTTCCCGCAGACCGGTCTCGCCGGTTGCGGGAAATCCGGCGAGTTCGGTGACGACGTCACCGCTCGTCACGATCCGGCAATACCCCGAATACATGCCAAGCGACTGCTCGTGCCGTTCCCTGCTCATGGTGGCGCAGGCATCTTCCGGCACCGTCACCAGGTAACCGAGATCGCAGGCATCGCGCACCGCCGATTCGACACACTGGTCGGTCAACAGACCGCAGATCACGAGCTGTTCGATCTCGAGAGCGCGCAATACGTAGTCGATGTTCGTCGACATGAAGACATTCGAGGATGTCTTCGGGATGACAATCTCGTCGTCGCGGCGGGCGATGGCATCGGGAATGGCGGCCCAGGGCGAACCTCTCGGTACGCCGATGCCCGAGATGCGATAGTCGAGTCCAAGATCCCGCATATCGCCGGTCAGGGCCTCGACGACGGTGTACATCACCTCCATGCCGATCCGCCTCGACGCTCCCTGAAGACGGGCGATCGCCGGCAAGGTCACCCCTTCAAGGCGGTCGAAGTAGTAGGCGAGGTGGTCCGGAACACATGAGGGGTCGATGTCGCTGAATTCGCCATCTCCGGGCGTCACCGTGTAGACCTGCACATCCACCACCAGCAAAGCCGCGTGACGGGGCGTCCTGATTGGCACATTTCGTGTCAGACCACCCATTCCGTCACTGGCGAAGCGTGCGCGCGACATGGGCCCTGTTCCCCTTGAACCAGACCACCCTAAGGCGGCCCGATTGTCCTGCGCAACCCGCCATCCGGATGCCGGGACTTGGAGAGAGCCGGGGTCCCGGCTACGTTGCCCCGAGGCATGCGGGCCGGAGGACGTGGGCGTGATCAATGCGGTCATCTTCGACTGGTCCGGCAACGTGCTCGACTTCGGTTCCACGTCCCCGATGGAGACCTTCGCCGATCGTGACGACGAGGCACGAGGGCTCGTGGACCTCGGCAAGCGCCAGCGTATCGAGGCTCTGGCGCGGATGCGCCGCATCGCTGCTGCCTGGCATCACGTTCATGGCCAGGACATCACGGGACGCCTTGCTGCAGGACACACGCCCCATGACGACCGGGAGAACGGACGATGACGACGATCCTGCTGGGCGGGGCGCCGCTTGAAATCAACGACGTGGTGGCGGTGGCCCGAGGCGGCGCAAGGGTCGGCATCGCCCACGAGGCGCGATCACGCATGGAAGAGAGCCGTGCCGTGGTCGAGAGGTTCAGCGCCTCCGACCGTCCTGTCTACGGCCTCACCCGGGGCCTTGGCGGGCGCGTGGTGAACCAGGTGGATCATGCCGATCGCGAGGACTACAGCCGGGTGGTGGTGCTGGCCAGGGCCTGTGGCGCCGGCGAACCACTGACCGGGGAAGCCGTGCGGGCCGCCATGTTCTCGCGGGCCGCCGGAATGGCCCAGGGAGGAGCCGGCGTGCGCCCGCTGATCGCTGAGACGCTGTGCGCCATGCTCGACGAAGGGGTTCATCCCCTTGTTCCCGGCATCGGCTCCGTCGGCGCCTCGGACCTCGCTCTGTGCGCCAACATGGCGCTCCCCGTGATCGGCGAAGGGCGCGCCTGGTTCCGGGGAACACTTCTCGACGGCGCCGACGCCATGGCGCGCGCCGGCATCGATGTGGTCGATCTCCTTGAGAAGGAAGGTCTCGCGCTCTGTTCCTCGAACGCCGTTTCCGTTGGCCAGGCGGCCCTGGTGATTGCCGACCTGGAACATCTCCTGGAGTTGATGGACGGCATCGTGGTTCTCGGTTTCGAGGCCTTCCGCGCCAATCCCGGGCCCATCGACCCCCGCGTCGTGATGGCCCGGGGCGCACCGGGCCAGGCGCGGGCGGCGCTGAGCCTGCGCAGCAAGCTCGAAGGAACGGCGCTGTTCGACCCCGAGGAACCCCGCCGTGTGCAGGACCCGATCAGCCTGCGCTGCGTCAGCCATGTCCATGGCAGCCTGAGGGCGGCGATCGACTTTGCGACACCCAATGTCACCGTCGAGCTCAACGGTGCCGGGGACAACCCCCTGGTTCTGCCGGCGGATGGCGACATCCTGTCCACCGGCAACTTCCACACCCCGGCCATGGCGGTCGCTTTCGATGCCCTCACGCTCGCCATGGCCCAGACGGCGACGATGGCGGCGCAACGCATCGGCCGCCTGCTGCAGAACCAGTTCAGCGGATTGCCCGACATGCTGACGCGTCACGGCACCACGAGGGCCGGTCTCGGCCTCCTGTCGCTCACGTCGGAGACCCTGTCGAAGGAGATTCACCTGCTCGGCGCACCGGCCAGCCTGCTGGACAGTTCGAGCTACAATGTCGAGGATCACGCGCCGATGACCTGGGTGGCGGTCCGCCAGGCGCGGGACGCGGTCGGTCACCTCATCCGCATCGCCGCCTCCGAACTCATCGTTGCCGCCCAGGCCTTCGATCTGCGCAATCCGCCGCGCCATGCCCGCGTCGCAGGACGCTTGCACGACGCACTGCGCCTCATCGTTCCGCCCCTTGACGACGATCGCAGCATGACCGGCGAGCTCGCTGCCGTCGCCACTGCCATCGCCGAAGGCGCATTCCGTCACTGTCTCGGCCCGGAAGCGGAGAGCTTGACGGCATGACGACACGTGCCACCCACGACCGGGGACCGACCGGCGGATCTCCGGCGTCCGTGGACGATCGGTGAGATCCGTGCCGCCGGAACATGGCGGGACCACCAGGAGAGTCGAGACAACGGGGATGTCGCGCAACACGTCCTGCGCGCGATCGAGAAAGCCTGGTCAGGATCTGGGCCGGTTGGCGGATGCGCCACCGCGCCGTTGACGGACACGCTGGTGCTCCGTCCAGACGTCATCGACATGACTTTGAAGGTGAGCCGGCCCGGAAACCGGGAACCCAGGCAGCGTGATTGCCTTTCGAACCCCGCAACCCCACGTGTCGAACTCAATCTCCCGCTGGAGGACAAGCCGTGACCGCACTGCCGCCGCCGAATTCGCCGCTCAACCGGGTGCGCCGCCGGGTCGGCGTCTTCATGGAGAGCCGAGGGGTCACGCGCGCGATCACCGCGGTCATCGTCTTCAACGCCGTCACCCTTGGCCTGGAAACGTCATCCGGCGTGATGGAACACGCCGGGACGCTGTTGCGGTATCTCGACGACGCCGTGCTGGCCATTTTCGTGATCGAACTCTTCTCCAAGCTGTTCGCCTTCGGCTGGCGCTATTTCTCGAACGGCTGGAACGTCTTCGACTTCGTTGTCGTCGGCATTGCCCTGGCGCCGGCGAGCGGCAACCTCTCGGTGCTGCGCGCGCTGCGCATCCTGCGCGTCCTGCGGCTTGTCGCCATCGTGCCGTCGATGCGCAAGGTGGTCATGGCCCTGATGGCGGCGATCCCCGGTGTTTCCAGCGTGCTCGCCCTGCTGGCGCTGGTCTACTACGTCTTCGCCGTGATGGTGACCAAGCTCTATGGCAAGGCATTCCCGGACTGGTTCGGCACCGTCGGCGACAGCATGTACTCGCTGTTCCAGATCATGACCCTGGAAAGCTGGTCCATGGGCATTGTCCGCCCGGTGATGGAGCAGTACCCGGGCGCCTGGATGGTCTTCGTGCCCTTCATCCTGATGACCAGCTTCGCCGTCATCAACCTCTTCATCGCCGTGATCGTCAACGCCATGACCGAACAGAGCCATGCCGAGTCCGTGGAGCTCCGGGACGATTTGCATGCCGTCAGCGAGGCCGGGGTCCAGGCGCTGCTGCAGCGCATGGAGGTGATGCAGCGACAGATGGACGAGATCAGGGACATGCTGGACCGACGCTGACCCTGACCGGTCCGGTCGACGGATGGCGCGTCCAGGTCCGCAGAGTGGGCGTCAACGCCTTGACTCCTTCCGGTGACAACACTAGGTAGGGGACATGATCGGTTTCGGGACATCAGCTCTGGGCCTAGCGCCGGCCTGAGCGGCACCTCCCCTGAAGGGGTGCCGTGCCGACGCGTTACGCCTCCACCCCCTCTTCAAAAAGAAGCCCATGTCCACCGAACACTCATCTGGCCGTTGTGTTCCTTGCCACCGGAAAACCTGGTGATGCCGCGCCCCCGGACCATGCCCTGGCACCGGTACCGCTCCTTCGAACCGGTTCGTCTGCCCGACCGCACGTGGCCGGACAGGGTCATCAGCAAGGCTCCGATCTGGTGCAGCGTCGACCTCAGGGACGGCAACCAGGCACTCGTCGAGCCCATGGGGGCGGAACGCAAGCGTCGCATGTTCCGCACCCTCGTCGACATGGGGTTCCGGGAGATCGAGGTCGGCTTCCCCAGCGCCAGTCAGACGGATTTCGACTTCTGCCGCGAACTCATCGATGAAGACATGATCCCCGAGGGTGTCACCATACAGGTGCTCACCCAGGCGCGTGATCCCCTCATCAGGCGCACCTTCGAAGCGATCGAGGGCGCCAGGGACGTCATCATCCATCTCTACAACTCGACCTCGGCGCTGCAGCGCCGCGTGGTCTTCAGATCGGACCGGGCGGGAATCGTGCGCATCGCCGTGGACGGCGCCAGCCTGATCCGCGAGATGACGCAAGGCGCCTGCGATTCCGCCGGGTGGCGCTTCCAGTACTCTCCCGAGAGCTTTACCGGAACGGAACTCGATTTCGCCGTGGAGATCTGCGAGGCGGTGATGGACGTCTGGCAACCGACGCCGGACCGGCGCACCATCTTCAACCTGCCGGCGACGGTGGAGATGTCCACCCCCAACATCTATGCAGACCAGATCGAGTGGTTCCTGCGGCACATTCGCGATCGCGAATCGATCATCCTCTCGCTCCATCCCCACAATGACCGGGGCTCGGCGGTCGCAGCGGCCGAACTCGCCTGCATGGCAGGCGCAGACCGTATCGAGGGCACGCTCTTCGGCAACGGCGAACGGACAGGCAATGTCGACATCGTGACCCTGGCCCTCAACATGATGACGCAGGGAGTCGATCCGGAACTTGATCTCTCCGACATCAGCCATCTCGTCAGCGTCGCCGAACACTGCAATCGCATCGCCGTCCCGGTTCGTCACCCCTATGCCGGGGACCTTGTCTTCACGGCGTTCTCCGGAAGCCACCAGGACGCCATCAACAAGGGCATGAGGGCGATGGAGATGTCCAACTCGGACATGTGGGAGGTTCCCTACCTGCCCATGGATCCGGGCGACGTCGGCCGGAGCTACGAGGCGATCATCCGGGTCAACAGCCAGTCGGGCAAGGGTGGTGTTGCCTGGGTCATGGACAATGATCACGGTTTCAGACTGCCTCGAAGACTGCAGATCCACTTCAGCCGCGTCGTGCAGCGCCGGGCCGATGCCACCGAAGCGGAACTGCCGAGCGAGGAACTCCTGAAGATCTTCCGTGAAACCTACATCGAACCCGAAGGGCCCTTCACGCTTCTCACCTACAAGACGGTTCCCGGATCCCATGCCAGCGAGCAGCGCCACCTGACCGCTTCCGTCAGCGTCAATGGCGAGGTCCGCGACATTCACGGCACCGGAACCGGACCGATCGACGCCTTCGTGCACGCCTTCGCGGAGGAGGCGGGCCTTGCCATGAAAGTGATCGACTACCATGAACATGCCATCAGCCAGGGAAGCGATGCGCTGGCGGCGGCCTATGTGGAGGCGGGAAATGGCTCCGGATCGGTCGAGTTCGGCGTCGGGCTTCACCCGAACATCGTCCAGGCGAGTCTGCTGGCTGTCACGGCGGCCGCCAACCGCCTGACGGCGCACAAGACGGAAAGCTCATGACGGACACCGTAGTCGATCTGGCCAGCCACCTCGTTGAACGGGCGCTGGCATCGGGCGCAAGCACGGCTGACGCCGTCGCCACGCTGAGCGAGGAAGTCCTCGTCAACCGGCGTCTGGGCAAGCTCGAGGACCTCGACCGCTCCGAGTCTCTCGCCCTTGGCCTGCGGGTCTTCTGCGGGAGCCGCCAGGCGTCAGTCGCGACCACCGATCCTTCCCCTGATACCGCCGGCGAACTGGTCGAACGGGCCGTTTCCATGGCGCGCCTGGCGCCGGAGGACCACCACGCAGGCCTTGCCGATCAACACCTTCTGGCTGTGGGGACCGCCGACCTCGATCTCGATGGTGGCGATGAGCCTGGAACCGATACCCTCACGCAGCTCGCGTCCGAAGCCGAGGATGCGGCGCTCTCCGTTTCCGGCATCACCAATTCCGAGGGTGCGACCGCTGCATGGCAGCGCTCCACGGGCGCCCTTGTCACCAGCACCGGGTTTGCCGCCGTCACCAGGCGCACCATGTCCAGCCTCTACGTGACGGTCATTGCCGGCACCGGTCTCGACATGCAGAGTGACGGAGAGGGCCGTTCGGCGCGTCACCTGGAGGACCTTCCGGCACCGGCCGACATCGGCCGGGACGCGGCCGAACGGGCCGTCAGGAGGCTCGACCCCCACAAGCTCGCCACGGCCCGCATGCCGCTGGTCTTCGAACCCCGCACGGCGCGCTCCCTTGTCGGCCACCTTGCCGGATTCATTGCCGGCCCGGCCATCGCCCGCGGCACGAGCTGGCTGAAGGACTCCCTTGATTGCCCGGTGTTCGCCGAAGGCGTCACCATCACCGAGGATCCCTTCATCCACCGCGGTCTCGCTTCGCGCCCCTTCGACGGCGAAGGCCTGCGCCCGCATGCCGGCAGACTGGTGGACAACGGCATCCTCGTCACATGGCTGCTTGACTGCCGCTCGGCGCGCCAGCTCTCCATGCAGCCCACGGGCCACGCCACCCGAGGGGCCGGCGGACCGCCATCGGTCGGCACAACCAACCTGTGGCTCGAGGCGGGAGACGACTCACCCGACGCTCTGATGGCGGACATCGACGAGGGGCTCTATGTCACGTCGCTGAGCGGCCATGGCATCAATCCGGTGACCGGAGACTACAGCAGGGGCGCGTCGGGGCAGCGCATTCGCAACGGCACGCTTGACCACGCGGTCAACGAGATCACCATTGCCGGAAACCTGAAGGAGATCTACGCCACCCTGCGCCCGGCCAGCGATCTCGAGTTCCGGGCCGCAACCAATGCGCCGAGCATCAGGGTCGACACGATGACGGTGGCAGGCAGCGCCGGCTGATGACGTGGCGCATGATGCGCTGTCTTGCGGTAGAACACCCATCCGGAACCGTTCCGCGCGAGCGCCGATGACAACAACCGACACTGTCGATCTCACGACACGCGCCATTGTCGAGCGCATCGTGCGTGAACATGTTCGCCGCTACATTCCGCGCATTCTCGTCGCCATCTTCTTCATGGGTCTCGTGGCCGGCAGCACGGCGGGTTATGCCTGGCTGGTCCAGCCCATCCTCGACGAGGTCTTCATCGAGAAGGATCGCGGACAACTGGTGTGGATCACCGTTGCCGTCTTCCTGCTCTTTCTCGTCAAGGGCCTTTCGGAGTACGCCCAGGCGGTGATCATGGCCCGCACCTCCATGCGCATAGTCGCGGACATACGCGAAAGGGTCTGCCGCAGTCTGATTCGCGCCGACCTGGCGTACTTCCACAAGGCCTCGACCGGCGCCCTGATCGCCGGATGCATGACCAATGTCGACGCCCTGCAGTCGACGGTGGCGCAGACCCTGACAACGATGGTCAAGGACCTGCTGACCCTCATCTTCCTGGCCGCCATGATGTTCTACCAGGACTGGGTCCTGGGCCTTATCTCGTTCTTCATCTTCCCCGCCGCCTTCGCCAGCGTCCAGAGGATCGGGCGCAAGGTCAGGATCAGATCGCGCGAGGTGGCGATCGAGCGCGAGCACATCACGGGTTTCATTTCCGACATGCTGCGCGGCATCCGCCACATCAAGGCTTACGGTCAGGAAGGCCACCACATGGCGCGCCTGGGCGACCGTATCCACCTTCTCTTCCGGCGCAGTGTCAGGACCGTAAAGACCAGTGAATCGATCTCGCCCATCATGGAATCCCTGGCCGGCATCGCCATTGGCGCCACCATCGTCTACGGCGGGCTCAAGGTCATCGAGGGCACCACCACCCCCGGCGCCTTCTTCAGCTTCATCACCGCCCTGCTCCTCGCCTACAGGCCTCTGAAGAGCTTTGCCCGTCTCAACAACACCCTGCAGCAGGGGTTGGCCGCTGCCCAGCGGGTGTTCGCCCTCATCGACATCAGACCGGCAATCCAGGATCGCGAGAACGCTCGGCCGCTGTCAGTCGAGGGCGGCACGGTGAGATTCGATGACGTCTCCTTTGCCTACCATGACAAGCCGATCCTCGATCACGTGTCCTTCGAGGCGCCGGCCGGTCAGACCACCGCCCTGGTCGGACCCTCGGGCGCCGGAAAATCGACTGCTCTCAACCTTGTTGCCCGCTTCTACGATGTCGACAGGGGAGAAATCTCCATCGACGGTTTCGACGTGCGTGACGTCACCCTGACAAGTCTGCGCGATGCGGTTGCCGTTGTGAGCCAGGAGGTCGTGCTCTTCAACGACACCATCGAGGCCAACATCGCCTTCGGCAAGCCGAACGCCTCGCCGGACGAGATTCAGGCGGCGGCACGGATTGCCGACGCCCACCACTTCATCGAGAACCTCGACCACGGCTACGGGACTCTCATCGGCGAAAACGGCATCCGTCTGTCGGGAGGCCAGCGGCAGAGAATATCCATCGCCCGGGCCGTGTTGCGCGACGCGCCGATCCTCATTCTTGACGAAGCCACCAGTTCTCTCGATTCCGAGTCCGAACGCCAGGTCCAGCAGGCTCTCGCCCGCCTCACCAGCGGCCGTACATCGATTGTCGTGGCCCACCGGCTCAGCACCATTGCCGATGCCGACGTCATCCATGTCCTCAATGAAGGGCGAATCGTCGAGTCCGGCACCCACGACGCGTTGCTGGCCCATGGCGGACTCTATGCCCAGCTGTCACGCCTGCAGCCGGTCGAGGAGGAAGGCGTCGACGGCTCTGCCAGGGTGCCATGATCCAGGGTCTCTACCGCCACGCCACTGCCCTCCTCGAACCCCTTGCCCCCCTCCTCATCGAGCGGCGCCTGCGGCACGGCAAGGAGGATCCGGCGCGCCGGGAGGAACGGCTCGGGCGGAGCACGGTTTCGCGGCCGGAAGGGCCTCTCCTGTGGATTCATGCCGCCAGCGTCGGAGAGTCGCTGTCCGTGCTGCCCCTTGCGGAAAGACTGACTCGAGCCCATGGCACGGGCGTTCTCTTCACCACCATGACAACCTCGGCTGCCGCAGCACTGGCGACGCGGCAGCCACCCGGTTCCATTCATCAGTACATCCCCTTCGACACGCCGGGAGCGGTGGCGCGCTTCCTCGACAGGTGGCGACCGGATGCCGCCCTGTGGGTCGAATCGGAACTGTGGCCCAATCTCCTCCTCGAGGCGCAGCGTCGGCACATCCCCACCGCGCTCGTGAACGGACGTCTCTCCGTTCGCTCCTTTGCCCGGTGGAGTCGCCTTCCTGCCTTCAGCCGCAGACTTGTTGGCGGCTTCACCACCATCCTTGTCCCCGGAGACAGCCAGGGCCGGCAGTTCACCGCCCTGGGCGCCACGCGGGTCGTGGTCACCGGCGACCTCAAGGCGACCGCCGGCCCGCCCCAGGCTGATCCGGAAGTCCTGGAACGCTTGAGAGACGCCGTCGCCGGCCGCCGTGTCTGGCTGGCGATCAGCACACACGAAGGCGAGGAACGGCTGGCCTGCGACATTCACCTGGATCTGACCGCCACGATCGACGGGCTTCTCACCGTCATCGTGCCACGCCATCCGGCGCGGGCGGACAGCATTGCCGAAGAGGCAACGGCGCGAGGTCTCACGGTAGCGCGGCGGTCGCGCGCGGACATGCCGGATTCCACCACGGATATCTTCCTCGGCGACAGCATCGGAGAGATGGGCCTCTATCTCGGTCTCGGCAATCCGGTCTTCATCGGCAAGTCGATGATTGAGCACGGTGGCCACAATCCGCGCGAGGCGGCATGGCTGGGAAAGACGACCGTGTTCGGACCGCACATGCAGAACTTCGCCGACATCGCCCGCCGGCTCGTGGCGGCGGGCGGGGCCATCGAGGTTGCCGATGCCACGTCCCTGCGCCACCATATCGCCGGACTTCTTGGAGATGACCCGACCTGCCGCACCATGGGCGAGCGGGCGAGGACCATCGTCGAAGGTGACGCCGCAGGTGTGCTGGACCGGGCCTTCGAGGCACTGCAACCGCTTTTCAATCAGGAGCCATGATCCGGGAACCGGCATTCTGGGAGAGTGACGGCCTGACGGCACGGGCCCTGCAACCCCTTGCCGGCGTGTGGACCGCGGCAACGCGCCTGCGCATGGCGGCGGTGCGGCCCTGGCGGGCGCCGGTACCCGTGTTGTGTGTCGGCAATGTCACCGTGGGCGGCGGCGGCAAGACACCGGCGGCGCGGGCTCTCACCGACCGGCTCTCTTCCCGCGGATGGCAGCCCCACATCCTGTCGCGCGGCTTTGGCGGACGCCACGCCGGACCGGTCACCGTTGACCCCGGGCGCCACACGTCCCGCGACGTGGGGGACGAACCCCTGCTGCTGGCGCGCCATGCACCTGTCTGGGTGGCAAGGAACAGGGCGCGGGCGGCAGCGGCAGCGGTCAACGCCGGTGCCGACATTCTGGTCATGGATGACGGCCTGCAGAACGTGCGTCTTGCCCGGACACTCTCCTTTATCGTCATCGACGGCCCACGCGGTTTCGGCAACGCGAAGGTGTTGCCTGCCGGTCCTTTGCGCGAGCCCCTGGCCGACGCGCTGTCGCGCGCCGGCACGGCGGTCATCGTCGGTAATGATCCTCACGGCCTGGGCGAGAGACTGGCAGGCAAAGGTCTGTGCGTTCTCCATGCCCGCCTGGAGGCCGGTCGCCTTCCGGGTGACGGCATGCCGCTCTTCGCCTTCGCCGGGATCGCCAGGCCCGGCAAGTTCTTCGCCACTCTCGAGGAACATGGCGCCGACGTGGTGAAGACACGGAGCTTTGCCGATCATCACCGGTATGATCCCATGACCGTGACGGAGATGTTCGAGGAAGCAAACGCTCTCGGCGCGAGACTTGTGACGACGGAAAAGGACTGGGTGCGCCTCGATGAAGCAACGCGTCCCCTGGCCGAGCCGGTTCCGGTGACGATGGTGTTCCGGGAAGCGGAACTTCTCGATGCCCTGATCGATCGGGTCGGGATTGCCGCATCATGAGGGCAGGTCTGCGCGATGTCGTCGAGGCCGGATTCCTGTGGCTGGGTTTCACGCTGTTCCGGGCCATCGGGATCGAGCGCGCCTCGGCTCTCGGCGGTTGTCTCGGACGCCTCGCCGGACGCTTGGCCGGCTCGCGCAACCGTATCGCCCGGCGCAACATCGAGGAGAGTTTCCCCGGCATCGACGGAGAGGAAGTGCAGCGCATCATCACCGGCATGTGGGACAACTTCGGGCGTCTCGTGGCCGAGTTTCCGCATCTTCATGCAATCGATGTCTACGGCGGCACGCGCGTAACCATCACCCGTGACCCGGGCCTCGATGAATTCGCCAACCTGCCGGCAATCTTCATGGGCGCCCACTTCGGCTGCTTCGACCTCGGCACCCTGCTCGCCACCCAGAAGGACATCGACATCACCGTCATCTACCGCCAGGCGAACAATCCTCTCACCGAGCGCCTGATCCAGTCATGGCGGCTCAAGTGCGGCGGCACATGGGCGCCTAAGGGACGCAAGGGCTCCCAGCTGGTGTTGAAGGGCATACGCCGCAAGGGGGCCATCGCCGTCCTCGCCGACCAGAAGTACTCGCAAGGGGTCGCGGTCCCCTTCTTCGGCCGGGAGGCGAAGACAGCCCCGGCCCTCGCCGAACTGGCGCTCCGGCACGACATTCCGCTCATTCCCATCCGTGTCCTGCGCAAACCCCGCGCACACTTTCACGTGCACCTCTTCCGGCCCCCGGAAATCGACAGGACCGGAGACCCGGAGAAGGACGTCCACGCCATGCTGCGGGCGATCAATGCAACCTACGAAGACTGGATCCGCGAACACCCCGAGCAGTGGCTGTGGCTCCACCGCCGCTGGGACAACTGAGACGTCAGCGCCGGGGCCGCAGCACGTGGTGGTGGGTCTCGTCGTAGAGCATGCTTGAACGGAAATCTGTCCCGTCGAGAACGCGCCCGACGAGAATGAGCGCCGTTCGCGTGATCCGGGCTCGCTTGACCTTGTCCCGGATGTCATCGAGCGTGCCGCGGATCAGCAACTCGTCGGGCCAGCCGACGCGATAGGCGACGATCACCGGGGAGTCGCCCCCGCACACCGGAACCAGCGTGCGCACAACGCGCGCGAGGTTGTTGACGGAGAGATGGATCGCGAGGGTGGCACCGGATCGGGCCAGGTCGGCCAGGTTCTCGCCTTCCGGCATGGCGCTCGCCCGCACGGCGGTCCGCGTGAGGATGACCGTCTGCGAGACCTCCGGCAGGGTGAGTTCCCGGCCGATGGCGGCCGCGGCGGCGGCAAACGAGGGAACGCCGGGCGTGATGTCCCAGGCGATTCCGAGGGCATCGAGGCGGCGTATCTGCTCGGCGATGGCACCGTAGAGAGAGGGGTCGCCGGACTGCAGGCGGGCGACATCGTCACCGGCCCGACTGGCCCCGGCCATGAGGTCGATGATCTCGTCGAGATGGAGGGGTGCCGTATCGACAATGCGCGCGCCGGCGGCCGCTTCGGCGACAAGTTCGCGGGGCACCAGGGAACCGGCATAGAGCACCAGCGGCGATGAACGGATCAGCCTGCGGCCACGCACGGTCACGAGATCGGCCGCACCCGGCCCGGCGCCGATGAAGTGAACGGTCATGACGCGTCGTAGCCGCGCGGCGTGTAGACCACGGTGCGCCCCCGGTGGCGGTAGCGCCTGGTCTGCGACGAACCGACGATGACGAGACTCAACATGTCGACCGCGCCGGCATCCAGCGAGTCCAGTGTCGTGTGAACGAGAGAACGCCCCTCGCGTCCCAGCAGCCGGCCGATGACCACCGGTGTGGCGGGATCGCGATGTTCAAGGAGAATGTCCCGGGCGAGGCCGAGGAGAAGACGCCGGCGTCCGGACACGGGGTTGTAGAAGGCCACGACAAAATCACCCTCGGCGGCGGCTCGCACGCGGGCGAGCACGGTGTCGCGTGGTGTCAGGAGATCCGAAAGGGAGATGGCGCAGAAGTCGTGGCCAATCGGGGCTCCCGACTCGGCTGCCGCGAGCTGGACCGCGGAAATGCCTGGGATGACGCTGATCCCGACACCGCGCCACCGGGTGGAGCCGTCAATCAGTTCGTGAACCAGGCTTGCCATGGCGTAGATGCCCGGATCCCCGGAGCTGACAAGGACGACCTTCCTGCCGGTGGCGGCAAGATCGAGGGCGTGCCGGCAGCGCCCGGTCTCCTCGCCGAGGTCGAAGGCATGGCAGGTCTTGGAGCGCACCAGGGCGGGTATGAGATCGAGGTAGGCGCGATAGCCAACCACGTCGCTGGCTTCGCCGATCGCGCGGCTTGCCTGCAGGGTCCTCAAGTGCTCCGCACCCGGCCCGAGGCCGACAATGGCGAGATGGCCAGGCCTGGCGCCGAGGGCCTCGGCATCTATGGCGTCCGGCGCCCGGGCAACAGCGCAGGTGGCCCGGCGCGATCTGGTCTTTGCCACCACGAGATCACCCGCGTCTCCGGCCACCGCCAGGGCCGCACCCTCCGCCACGCCATGGCAACCCGTGACGGCATGGACAATGTCCGACGGATGACGAAGACGCGGCAACTCCTCCTCGAGACGTTCGGCCGGGAAGACCACCAGCGGCACGTCAAGGTGCTCGGCGAGGGCCAGCATCGCCGGTTCATCGGACTTGATATCCAGACTGGCGACACAGGCGACCGCCTGTTGCGTCAGACCCGCTGCCGCCAAGGTCTCGAGCACCAGCGACACCAGCTCCCCGGCATCACAACCGCGTTCGCAACCGGCGCCGACGGCCAGCACAGGGGGATGCATCACGAGATCGGCAGACCGGTCACTGCGATCGGTCACGCACACCTCGAGACGCCCGTCGTCGGAGGATTCAAGGCCCGTCTCGTCGAGCCATGTCGCGTCACCCGCCTCGACGCTGAGGCGGACGGTCTCGCCGGCAGCCACAGCGGCCATCACCGGCGCCGTGCGGGAAGGCGCGGCAAGGCGCCAGCCTCGTGGCATCTCGTCGAGGGCGCGGGGAAAGCGCACGTCGCCCAGCGTGGTCGTGACCGCATGGCCGCCCGTCACTGCGGCGCAGTGGCGCGCCAGGCGGTTGGCGCCCCGGTGGCCACCGAGCAGCGGGATGATCGATGTTCCGTCCTCGGTCACGGCCAGCAAGGGGGACTCATTCGTCTTGTCGACGACAAGGGGCGCCACCGCGCGAATCAGGATGCCGGTGGCGCACAGACCGATGACGGGCACGCCGGCCGCGAAGAGTTCCGCCACATGATCCACTGTCGCCGTGAACGTGACGTCGGCGTCCCCTACCCGGTGCGCGAGGCCGTGCACACGGGCGTCGGGCAGGCTTCCGGCGATTCGTTTCGCCATCGCCAGCCCCGAGGCGGCAAGGCAGATCACCGCAGCCCCGGCGGGTAGGGTCATCGCCATGCCTCGCCACGGCGATGGACAAGGATCATGGAAAAGTAGGGTCCGGCGGCGTCGGTTACGGCCGCAAGGGGCATCACGACCTGGTGACCCATGGTGGCATGGGCCACATACCAGGCATCGCTGAGCAGACCTGCCGCATCGAGAACGCGCCTGATCCTGGCCAGATGGCGCCCCACCTTGATGATGGCGACGGAGTCGGCAAGGGCGAGGCGCTCCGTCATCGCGGCATCGCCGAGAGTGCCCGGACAGACCAGCAGTGCATCGTTGCGCGCTGCCAGTGGCACGCCGGCCGCGGCCGGACAGGCCATGAGGGAGGAAACGCCAGGCACCACCTCCACCTGGTAGCGGTCTGCCACGCGGGCAAAGAGATACATGAAACTCCCGTAGAAGAACGGATCGCCCTCGCAGATGGCGGCGACATCCCGGCCGGCATCGAGATGGCGGCTGATGGCGTCGACCGCGCGACTGTAGACCTCTTCGGCCGGAAACCTGTTGGCGTCGAGCGGCATGCGAATGGCGATTTCCTCCCGGTCGCCGCGCAGCCACGGGGCGATGATCGAGCGGGCCAGGCTTTCGCCCGACTGCGGAGCAGGCCAAGCGATGACGGGAACCTCGCCGAGAATGCGGTACGCCTTCAGGGTGACGAGTTCGGGATCGCCCGGGCCCACGCCAAGACCATAGAGAACCCCCGCAGTCATGGCTTGATGACACGCCATTGCGTCACCGGCATCGACGGCTTCCAGCCGGAGAACCCACCCACCGGCCGGACGTGTGACACGGCAATCCGCACCAGGTCGCCCCCAAGATCCCGGTGAAGGGCGGCCAGCACCTGTTCGCTCTCCACGGTCACCGCGTTGGCAACCAGGCGTCCTCCCCGGGGCAGCGCCTCCCAGCAGGGCCCGGCAATGGTACCGGCTGCAAGGCCACCGCCGATGAATACCGCATCGGGTGCCTCGAGTTGCGCCAGGGCGGCCGGTGCGGAGCCCGTGACGATGCCGATCCGGGGAACACCCAGGGCCGCGGCGTTCTCGGCAATGATGGCCGAGCGCGCCGGACTGCGCTCGATGGCAATCGCCGTGGCGTGCCTGGCTGCCCGCATCCACTCGATGGCGATGGAACCGCAACCGGCGCCGACATCCCACAGCCGCTGTCCGGCATAGGGCATGAGGGCTGCCAGTGTCGCCGCTCTCACTTCGCGCCGGGTCAGCTGTCCGTCGTTGCGGAAGGCGCTGTCGGGAAGACCGGGAGTGCGGGGAAGCGGCGACACCCCGGCATCGGCCTTCGGATCGATCGCCAGGGTATTGAGATCGTCTGCCTGGCAATCGACCAGGGTCTCAGCGGTGCCGCTCAACACACGCTCCCTGGCGCCGCCCAGGTGACAGAGGACGTGAACTTCGCTTGCACCGTAACCGGCCTCGCAAAGCAGGCGGCAGACGGTTGGCGGCGTTGTCGCATCGTGGGAAAGGGCCAGCATCTTCTGGCCCGGCACGAGGTGGGCGCGCAAGAGTTCCGGCGGCCGCCCGTGCAGCGTGAGCTGGACAGTCTCGGCCAGCGGCCAGGCAAGACGGGCACAGGCGAGGGAAAAGGCTGACGGCGCCGGCAGCACCACGAGAGCTTCCCTGCCGAAGCGGCGGGCCAGCGTGACACCGATGCCATAATGCATCGGATCCCCTGTCGCCAGGACGCAGACCCGGTGGCCCTCGTAGGCAGCAATCGCCTCCACCGTCCGCGAAAGGGGCGATTCCCAGGCGAGCGCGGGTCTTGCGCCCGCATCCACCATGGCGAGGTGACGGCGGCCACCCACCAGCACCTCGGCACCGTCAATCAACGCCCGCGCGGAGCCGGGCAGACCATCCGGCCCGTCCTCGCCGAGGCCGACTACGACAAGCCAGGGCGCCACCTAGAGGGTCCCGCAAAGCGCATTCACCGCCGCCGCTGCCATGGCGCTGCCGCCCCGGCGACCGTGAACCGTGATGTAGTCGAGACCGCTTTCGGCCAGGGCAGATTTCGCCTCCGCCGCGCCGACAAATCCGACGGGCATGCCGACAATCAGGGCCGGGCGGACATCCGGCGCCTTCTCGAGAACCCGGTAGAGTGCGGTGGGCGCATTGCCGATGGCCACCACGGCCTCCTCGAGCATTCCGCCCCAGAGATCCGCCGCCGCCCAGGATCGCGTAGTAGCGGAACGCTCCGCATGTTGCCGCACCCGGGAGGTGTGAACCGTACACACGACGCGGTTTTGCGCCGGCAGCAACCGGGTGATGATTCCTTTCGCCGTCATGTCGACATCACAGAGCACCGGCGCCCCGTGGGCAAGGGCTCGGCGGCCGGCGGCCACCGCCCCGGGCGAGGCATCGAGGTCCCTGACCACGTCGGTCATGCCACAGCTGTGGATGAGCCTCACCGCTATCTCTCGCAGGGCCTCCGGCACCACCGACAACCCGGCTTCAGCCTCGATGATCGATCGCGACCTGGCGTAGATCAGGGCCCCGTCGTTGAGGTAGCCGTAGGTGTTCATGGACACGTCCGGCTGGCGTGGGACGAGAGATCGACGATGCCTGGCGCCTCGCCGCACAACGCACAGCCCGGGTCGCGCTCGTAGGCGACCCGGTGAAAGGAGGCGGCCAGGGCATCATAGATCAGCAGGGTGCCGGCGAGGCGGTCACCGAGTTCGAGCAGTTCCTTGATGGCCTCGGCGGCCTGCAACGTCCCCATCACACCGGCAATGGCGCCCAGTATTCCGGCCTCGGAGCAGGATGGCACGAGACCGTCCGGTGGCGCTTCGGGAAACAGGCACCGGTAGCATGGGCCGTCGGCAGGAAAGGTCGTCAGCTGGCCATCGAAACGCATCATGGCGGCACTCACCAGGGGCTTTGCCGCCAGATGACAGGCATCGTTGACAAGGTAGCGTGTCGGGAAGTTGTCCGAGCCGTCGCAGACCAGATCGTAGTCGGCAAGAATGGTCAGCGCATTGCGGTGGTCGAGACGTTCCGTGTGACAGCGGACCTCGACACCAGGATTGATGGCGGCGATGGTGCTGCGCGCGCTTTCGGTCTTCCATCCGCCGATCCGCGGGGTCGTGTGAATGATCTGGCGCTGCAGGTTCGACAGGTCGACCCGGTCGCCGTCGATCACGCCCAGGGTACCGACGCCGGCGGCTGCCAGATACATGAGAAGTGGTGCCCCGAGACCGCCCGCTCCGACGACGAGCACCCGCGAATTGAGCAACCTGATCTGCCCGGCGCCGCCGACCTCGGGCATGACGATGTGCCGGGCGTAGCGGTGAAGCTGCTCTTCGGTGAAGTCGGAAAGATCCATGGATCAGCGCACGGATACCCCGGCCCCGCAGGACACCGCAACGGGTTGGACTGACCGTCGGCGAAGGCGCCCGCATGTAGGTGGGTCCCGGGGAATGAGCACCGTCATGGGTTGAAGTGATCCGCAATTCTTGCCACCAGCCGTCGCGCGACGTCTGCCTTGGCCATGCGGGGCCACGCTTCTGCGCCCTGAGGACCCACCAGGTGTATGACGTTGTTGTCACCGCCAAAGGTGTCGGTTCCCGGGCTGACATCGTTGGCGACGATCCAGTCGCACTTCTTGGCGGCGCGCTTTTTCATCGCTTCATCGAGCACATCACCGGTCTCGGCGGCAAAGCCTATGACGAGGTCCGGCCGGCTGTTCCCCGAAGACGCGATGGTGGCAAGAATGTCGGGGTTCTCGACGAACTCGAGAACCGGCGTTCCTCCGGCATCCTTCTTCCACTTGACAGAACGGGGTTCGGCCACCCGCCAGTCGGCGACCGCGGCAGCACACACCGCGGCATCGGCAGGCAGGGCGTCAAGGCAGGCATGCAGCATGTCGCGGGCGGTCTCGACGTGGACAACATCAGTCCCCGGCGGATCGGCAAGGGCCACGGGCCCCGACACCAGAGTCACTCGCGCACCAAGGTCGACACAGGCCGTCGCCACCGCATGGCCCTGCTTGCCGGAACTGCGGTTGCCGACATAGCGGACCGGATCAACCGGTTCATGTGTCGGGCCGCTCGTGACGAGGACGTGGCGGCCGCTGAGCGGTCCGGTGTCGCTCCGCCCGAGGAGGGCGGCGATCGCATCGACGATGGCATCCGGTTCGCTCATGCGCCCCGGTCCGGTTTCGCCGCAAGCCAGATCCCCTGCTTCCGGCCCCACCATGGTGACACCGTCGGCGATGAGTCGGGCAACATTGCGGCTGACGGCGGGATTCTCCCACATGCGCGTGTTCATGGACGGCGCCGCAAGCACCGGCTTGTCGGTGGCAAGCAGGATCGCAGTCGCCAGGTCGTCCGCCAAACCCCCTGCCATGCGGCCCATGATATCGGCTGTCGCCGGCGCCACCACGACGAGGTCAGCCTCCCGCGACAGGCGGATATGGTCCATCCCGGTGTCACCGGTCGGCGTGAAGAGGTCCTGGAAAACCGGCTCGTCGGAGAGTGACGCCACGGCAAGGGGTGTCACGAACTCGAGAGCGGCCGACGTGAGAACACACCGCACGCTGGCCCCTTCCGCGCGCAAACGGCGGATGAGATCGAGAGACTTGCAGGCGGCGACACCGCCCGAGATGACGAGAAGGACACTCTTGCTGTCGAGCATCGTCGAGGTTCCCTTGTCCGTCCCTACTATACGCCTGTTGTCATGTCCTGGAGAACCGCCTGCCGCACAGCCGCTACAGGCGCCAGGCAGTCGTCAACGCGGCGATTCCGCCCGAGAGGTTGCGCGTCGCCACATGGCTGAAACCGGCCTCGCGGACCATGGCGGCGAAGCGGTGCTGGTCGGGAAAGCGGGCGATGCTCTCCACGAGATAGCGGTAGGATCCGGCGCTGCCGGCAACGAGGGCGCCGAGGCGCGGGATCACGTTTCGCGAAGCACGTTGGTAGAGGCCGGCGATGGGCCGCGCCGGACGGCCGAACTCGAGGCACAGGAACCGGCCTCCGGGCCTCAAAACCCGGAAGGCTTCGGCGAGAGCACGGTCAATGTGCGTGACATTACGGATGCCGAAGGCATTGGTGCAGCCGTCCAGCGATCCGTCGCGATAGGGCAGTGCCTCGGCGCGGCCGCACACGAAGGCCAGCGATCCGTCGGGAATCCCTCTCCGCCGGCGCGATCGCGAGACATCGATCATGGACCTGCTGATGTCGACAACGTCCACCTGGAACCCGCGGCGCGCCAGGGCGAAGGCGACATCTCCGGTGCCGCCGGCGACATCGATGATGCGACCGCGGGAGAGATCGCGGGCCATCAACGTCACCATCTCGTGCTTCCACAGGCGATGAACTCCTGCGGACATGAGATCGTTCATCAGGTCGTAGGATTCCGCGACCTCGCCGAAGACGGCGCCGACCATGGCCTCCTTGCGGGACTCGCCGACATGCTCCTCGCCGAAGCGGCCGGCATGGTCCTGATAGTCTTCCCTGGTCATGACCCCTTGTAGCACAGGTTGACCTTGCCCGGTCCCGGGAGGCGTTACCCGGGCGATCGGGCCCTGGTGAGCGCAGGACGGAGGAGCGACCGGTTTATTGTGTACTTGTCATGAGCTTGTCACAATTGCCCGACATGGCCACTGGCAGCCTTCATGCCGGAACTTCCTGAAGTCGAAACTGTCCGCCGGGGTCTCGAACCCGTTCTTTGCGACCAGCGCATCGTCGATGTCGAGGTGCGCCGGCCGGATCTCAGGATCCCCTTTCCCCTCGACTTTGCCAGACGCCTTGCAGGACGCCGGGTCACGGGGTTGCGGCGCCGGGCGAAGTATCTCCTGATCGATCTCGACGACGCAGAGGTGGTGATCTGTCATCTCGGCATGTCGGGGAATTTTCTCGTCCGGTGGCGCACCGGTTCCCTCCCCGGGCCTCACGACCACGTGGTGTTCACGCTGGAAGACGGCAACGAGGTCGTCTTCAACGACCAGCGCCGCTTCGGCCTCATGACCCTGGTTGCCGGAACCGCCGAGAACGATCATCCCCTGCTCCGCCGCCTGGCCCCCGACCCCCTCGACAACTCATTCACATCAGGGTCTTTTCTCGTGCGCCTTGCCGGGCGCCGGACACCGGTCAAGGCGGCGCTTCTCAATCAGGAGATTGTCGGCGGCGTCGGCAACATCTATGCCTCGGAATCCCTTCACCAGGCGCGTATCTCGCCTCGCCGCCTGGCAGCCCACATCGGCCCCGGCCGGGCGGCGGCACTCGCCGACGCGCTTGGCGATGTCCTTCGCCGTGCGATCGCCGCCGGAGGCTCGTCTCTCAGGGATCATGTCCGGACGTCGGGCGAGCCCGGCTATTTCCAGCACGACTTCCGCGTCTACGGTCGCGAAAACGATCCGTGTCCGACCGCCGGGTGCGCCGGCATCATCCGGCGGATCGTCCAGTCGGGACGATCGACGTATCTCTGCGGCCACTGCCAGCGCTGAGCGCGACTCGAGTCGGCCGATTCGCAAAGTGTTTGGTTTCGCAATTGCCCCCGACCACGCCGCAATGAAGCGTGACTCCGCAGATTTCCTGAATTGACGGCCCCTGCGGCCACGGGTATAAGCCGCCTTTCCGTGATTGGATAAGCGACATGGCCAACAGCCTTCAGGCCCGCAAGAGAGTACGCCAGACAGCCCGCAAAACCGCGGTAAACCGCCAGCGGATGAGCCGCATGCGCACTTTCGTGGTCAAGGTCGAGACGGCGATTGCCGCCGGCGAGAAGGACGCGGCGGCCACCATGCTGAGGCAGGCCGAGTCCGAGTTGGCGCGAGGGGCCAGGCTCGGAGTTATCCATCGCAACGCAGCGTCGCGGAAGGTTTCGCGACTCTCCAGGCGTATCGCCAAGATGTAGTGACCGGCAGCCTCGCGCTGCCCAATCTGGCGTAATCGGCTCCCCTTCCCGCGACAACGGGAAGGCAACCTTTCCCCGGTCCATACAGCAGCCGTCAACAGCTCCCGCCTGTCCTGCCGGGGGATTGGCGCTTGCGTTGTGTTGTTCTCCGACAGTGCCCGCTCTAGTTTGAGGAGCGGATCGTGAGCCGACCCTCACGGGAGGAGACGAGGCGAAATCTCAACGAAAACCTGAACGACCAGAAGCACAATTCGCGGAGAGCCGGGGGGCATTGAATCGATGGGAGCCACAATTACGAGTGCAATAACAAAGCGTTGCCTGCGCATGGGCCTGTATGGACCAACCGGGGGGACGGGTTGATGGCCGCCAGGCAGCTCAAGCGCACGGCCCTCGTCGAGGACCAGTGGAAGCGTGTGCGCTCGCGGTTGAGGGCCGAGCTTGGAGAGGCGGCTTTCAGGACATGGCTGCGGCCACTCACCCTCGACGGCGTGTCGGGGACCAAGGTCGTTCTGCGGGTACCGGGAGACAACATGAAGAGATGGGTCATGTCGCGCTGTGGCGAGCGCCTGCGTGACCTGTGGTGCGGCGAAAGCGATGAGATCACCGACATCGCCATTACCGTCGGTGTTCCCGAGCGCCGTCCCAAGACCCGGGAGGTTCGTCCGCTCCAGCGCCGTCCCGGGACCGCTGACGGCCTGACACGGGTTTCCAGGGACGTGGCCGGCGCCGCCACCCAGCTCAATCCGCGGTTCACGTTCGAGAACTTCGTGATCGGCGAGACCAATCACTTCGCCCACCGGGCCGCCATGGACGTCGCTGACAGCAACCGGGTGTCCTACAACCCGCTGTATCTCTACGGCAGCGTCGGACTGGGCAAGACCCACCTGATGAATGCCATCGCCTGGCGGATCCGTACGCAACGACCGGAACGCCAGGGCCTCTTCATGTCAGCCGAGAAGTTCATGACGCGCTTCGTGCACGCCCTTCGCTTCAAGGACACGATGGCGTTCAAGAACGAGTTCAGGTCGGTGGATGTCCTGATGATCGACGACATCCAGTTCATCGCCGACAAGGCATCCACCCAGGAAGAGTTCCTTCACACCTTCAATGCCCTTGCCGACCTCAATCGGCAAATCGTGATCACCGCTGACCGGGCGCCGTCGAATCTCGAGGGAATTGACGAGCGTCTGCGGTCCCGCCTCAACGGCGGTGTCGTGGCCCTGCTCCGTCCGGCAGACTATGCCTTGCGCCTCGACATCCTGAAGAACAAGCTGGTTCACAGCATCGGCGAAAAGCGGCCCGGCACCGACCCCGAAGACGTGGTGCCGACGGCTGTGCTGGAGTTTCTTGCCACCACCATCACCTCCAACGTCCGCGAACTCGAGGGAGCTCTCAACCGGGTTGTGGCCCATGTTCATATGGTGGGGCAGCCGGTAACCCTCGATTCGACCCGCGAGCTTCTGCGCGACCTGTTGCGCGCCCAGGAACGACGGGTGACGGTGGAGGAGATCCAGAAGATGGTGGCGGACCACTTCAACCTGCGTCTGGCAGACATGCTGTCGAGCCGCAAGGAACGGGCCATCGCCAGACCACGACAGGTTGCCATGTACCTCGTCAAGCGTCTGACCAACCGCAGTCTGCCTGAAATCGGCCGCCGGTTCGGCGGACGAGACCATACGACGGTGATGCACGGCGTGCGCAAGATCGAGGAACTCAAGGCGAAGGATCCGGCCCTGGCCGAGGATGTCGAAACTCTTGAGCATCTGCTCGGCCAGCCTCAACGCTGAGCCGCTATGGTGTGGCACATGCATGCCGCTTCCTGCTAGATTGGCGGTGTGACATGCCAGCCGGCGGGGCCGCACCCTGACCGGCATTCACTGCCAGGGATGCTGGTCCATGAAACTTGTCGTTGAACGTAGCGCCCTGATGACGGCACTGACACACGCAAACAGCGTTGTCGAACGGCGCAGCACCATCCCCGTTCTCGCCAACGTCAGACTCGATGCGGACGAACAGAACCTCCGTCTCACCGCTACGGACATGGACCTCGAGGTGGTGCAGAACCTCGCCGCCGACGTCACCACACCCGGGACCACGACGGCATCGGCGTTCCTGCTGCAGAACATTTGCCGCACCCTCCCCGACGGCGCCCAGGTGGCACTCGAACGCGACCAGGTGAGCGGGCGCCTGTCGATCCTTTGCGGACCCACGCAGTTCGAGTTCGCCTGCCTGCCGCCCGAGGACTTCCCCCTGATGACGGCAACGGCCTTCAGCCACGGATTTTCGCTGCCGGCAACGGAACTACGGCGTCTTCTTGACCGCACGCACTTTGCTGCACTCGTGGAGGGCGCCCGGGAGAATCTGCAGGGCGTTTTCTTCCACGCAACGACAGGAGACGGCGGCCACGTGCTGCGCGCCGTCGCCACGGACGGCCACCGGCTTGCCAGGGTGGATACCGAGCAGCCCGAAGGCGCCGACGGCATGCCGGGGATCATTGTTCCCAACAAGACCATCCATGTGCTGCGCAGCCTGATCGACACCGCCGATGAGGACATCCACATCGAGGTGGCGGAACGCAAGTTGAGCTTCCGCTCCGGCACCATCCAGATGACGTCCAAGCTCATCGACGGCACCTACCCGAACTATGAAAAGGTGATTCCCGACGACAACGACAGGCTCATGAAGGTCTCGAAGGACACGTTCGTGAGGGCGACCGACCGCATGTCCGTGATCACGACCACGGACAAGGGACGGCCCGTCAAGCTGGACATTTCGACCGGCCGTCTGCTGGTGTCCGCCAGCAATCTCGAAGGCGTCACCGGAGAGGAGGAGCTTGAGGTCGATTACGAGGGAACACCCATGACCATCGGCTTCAACGCACGCTATATCTCTGAAATGGCAAAGAATTTCGATGGCGATGTCATGCTGGTCATCATGTCTCGCGACTCCTCGCCGGCTATCGTGCGTGATGCCGACGACAACCGGACACTCTATGTCCTGATGCCGCTCAGGGTCTAGGCACGGCGACGGTGACAAGACCTACTGCCGTCAGGAGCGATCCCTTCATCAGGCGTCTCAGGTTGCGGGATTTCCGCTCGTGGGAGCATCTCGACCTCGAGGCCGGCCCCCTTCCGGTGGTGCTGACCGGTGCCAACGGTTCGGGAAAGACCAATCTCCTCGAAGCGGTGTCCTTGCTGGCGCCGGGCCGCGGACTTCTTGGCGCCAGGCTGGCCGACCTCCCGCGGCGCGGCGGCCCGGGATCATGGTCCGTGGTGGCCGACGTCACCGCCGGCCATGCGACCACGCGGGTCGGTACCGGCGCGCCCGGGGATGACGACACGAAAGGCAGGCTGGTCCGGGTTGACGGTGAGAACTGCAGGGGCCAGGCGCCGCTCGCCGGGATCGTGTCGCTGATGTGGCTGACCCCGTCCATGGACGGCCTGTTCCGCGAACCGGCGCAGCACCGCCGCCGTTTCTTCGACCGCATGGTATGCGTCCATGATCCGCTGCATGCCCGCCGCATCGGCGCTTACGAACGCGCCATGCGCGAGCGTCTGCGCCTGTTGCGCGAGATGAGCCGCGACATCGCGTGGCTGGCCGCACTCGAGGGCACCATGGCCGAGACCGGCGTTGCCGTTGCCGCCGCCCGACGCGAGTTCCGTGACCTCCTGGCACCGGTCCTCGCGGCGGGAACCGCGCCCTTTCCCGGCGCCGCTCTCGACCTCGCCGGCCTCGTCGAGACCTGGATCGCCGACATGCCGGCCGTCGATGTCGAGACCAGGTTCCGAGAGCATCTCGAGGCGGCACGGCGGCGCGACGCGGAACAGGGCATGACGGGCGAGGGACCTCATCGCATGGACCTCCTCGTTCACCACCTCGAAGCCGGCATGGAGGCGACCTTGTGCTCCACCGGCCAGCAAAAGGCCCTTGTCATCGCCATCCTGATGGCGTCGGCCCGCCTTGCGGGCGGACACCGAGCGCCCGTCCTGTTGCTGGATGACGTGATCTCCCATCTTGATCACGAGGCCCGCGAATCGCTCCTCGCGCTGATCCTGGACTTGGGATTGCAGGCGTGGATGACGGGGACCGACCGGGACCTGTTCGACATCCTCGACCGCAAGGCCCTGTTCTTCCAGGTCACGGCCGGCAGTGCACGGCGCCTCGAGGTGAGGGCTGCGGCATGAACGAAGAGTCGTTCGCCTCCGACAGGCAGACGGCCGGCGAAGAGTACGGCGCCGATGCCATCAAGGTGCTGAAAGGGCTCGATGCGGTCCGCAAGCGGCCGGGCATGTACATCGGCGACACCGACGACGGCACCGGACTCCATCACATGGTCTTCGAGGTCGTCGACAACGCCATCGACGAGTCTCTCGCCGGGCACTGCGACACCGTCTCGGTCACGCTCAATCCCGGTGGATCGGTCACCATTGAAGACAACGGGCGCGGCATTCCCACCGACATCCACGCCGAAGAAGGGGTGTCTGCCGCCGAGGTCATCATGACGCGCCTGCATGCCGGCGGGAAGTTCGACCACAACAGCTACAAGGTCTCCGGCGGACTGCACGGGGTGGGTGTGTCGGTGGTCAATGCCTTGTCCTCCCACCTCGAACTGATCATCTGGCGCGGTGGCGAGGAACATGTCCTGTGCTTCGCCGACGGTGTCGCCGACGCGCCTCTGGCGGCCCGGGGACCGACCACGAAGACAGGCACAAGGGTCACGTTCACACCGTCACCCGTCACCTTCTCGAGGATCGAGTTCGAGCTCGGAGTGCTGGAGAACAGACTGCGTGAACTGGCGTTCCTCAACCACGGCGTGCACATCCGTCTCGAGGATCATCGGACCGTGGAACGGCACGCCCAGGAGTTCTTCTACGAGGGCGGATTGAGGGCGTTCGTGACGTGGCTCGACCGCAACAAGACCGGGCTTCACGGCGACGTCATCTGCTTCAGCGACAATCGCGAGGACGTCATCGTCGAGGTCGCCATGCAGTGGACGGACGCCTATCACGAAAACACGCTGTGCTTCACGAACAACATTCCGCAGCGTGACGGCGGCACGCATCTTGCAGGCTTCCGCAATGCGCTGACCCGCACTGTCCAGGCCTATGCCTCGGCCAACGGACTGTTCAAGCGCGATCGCGTGTCCATCTCCGGGGAGGACATGCGCGAAGGACTGACCGCGGTGGTCTCGTGCAAGATGCCCGACCCCAAGTTCGCATCACAGACCAAGGACAAGCTGGTTTCCTCGGAAGTGCATCCGGTCATCATGCAGATCGTCAATGACCGCCTCGGACAGTGGTTCGAGGAACACCCGGCGGACGCCCGCACGATCGTCTCCAAGTGCATCGAAGCCGCGGCAGCGCGCGAGGCGGCACGCAAGGCCCGCGAACTCACGCGTCGCAAGACCGCCCTTGATATCGGCAATCTGCCGGGCAAGCTCGCGGATTGCCAGGAAAAGAACCCGGAGAAGTCGGAACTCTTCATCGTCGAGGGCGATTCCGCAGGTGGGTCCGCCAAACAGGCAAGAGATCGTTCCAACCAGGCCGTCCTTCCGCTCAGAGGCAAGATCCTCAACGTCGAGCGCGCCCGCATCGACAAGATGCTGTCCTCTGAGCAGGTCGCGATGCTGATCATGGCCCTGGGAGCGGGAATTGCCGAGGATTTCGACATCGACAAGATCCGCTACCACCGGATCGTCATCATGACCGATGCCGATGTTGATGGCGCCCACATCCGCACGCTGCTTCTGACCTTCTTCTTCCGCCACATGGCCGGAATCATCGAAGCGGGATACCTCTACATAGCGCAGCCACCCCTCTTCAAGGTCAAGCGTGGCTCGAGCGAGGTGTATCTCAAGGACGAGCAGGCCTTCGACGACCATCTCCTGGGCATCGCCCGCGAAGAGTGCGTGTTTCACCACCACGACGGACGCCAGATTGCCTGGGCCGAACTTGACGAGGTGGTCAGACAGGCGCGGCGCGCCGCCACGTTGTTGCAGCCCCTGGGCCGGCATCTGCCGATCGCCATCGCCGAGCGGGCGGCAATTGCCGGACTCCTGTCACCGCGTCATCTGGCCGATGCCGGGGAAGCGAACCGGCGGGCCGCCGTGGTGGCACAGCGCCTCGACGAGGAGGACGGGGAAGGCGGCTGGAGCGGCGAGGCGGATGGCGACGGCGGAGCCGTGTTCAGCCGGACCGTTCGCGGCGTCAGCGAGTCCCACCGCATCACCGCAAGCCTGGTGCGTTCCGAGGAAGCGATGGCGCTGGACGCCATGGCGGCCTCGCTCCAAGACCTCTATGCACGGCCCGGCATCCTCGAACGCCGGGAGCGGCGTCATCCTGTCCGGGGACCAGGAGACCTCGTCCAGCTGGTGCGTCAACTGGCCCAGCGCGGCGCCTCGATCCAGCGCTACAAGGGTCTGGGCGAAATGAACCCCGATCAGCTTTGGGAAACCACCCTCGATCCCGATGCGCGGGCACTCCTGAGAGTCACCGTGAAGGACGCCAACGAGGCGAACGATCTCTTCGAGACCCTCATGGGCAACGTCGTCGAACCGCGCCGCCTGTTCATCCAGTCCAACGCCCTGAAAGTGACCAACCTGGACGTGTAACCGGGCGCCGCCTGACCCGAGATGAAGAAACGCAAGCCCTGGCGTCTGATCGTTCCTGTCCTGCGCTGGTCCATCATCGCCACCATCTGGGCCTCCATCCTCGCCGGTGCCCTCGTCGGCTGGTACGCCCTCGATCTTCCCGATCCGGATCGCCTCATCAGCGACCGCACACCTTCGGTGACCGTTCTTGATTCCAATGACAGGATTCTCGCGACCTATGGCGACTTTCGCGGCGAGATCGTTCCCTTTGACCGTCTGCCGCCGGATCTCGTGGCGGCGGTCATCGCTGTCGAGGATCGCCGCTTCTTCGACCACGGCGGCATGGATGTCTTCGGCGTTCTGCGCGCCCTCGTCGCCAACCTGCGCGCCGGGGAGGTGGTCCAGGGCGGCAGCACCATCACCCAGCAGGTGATCAAGAATGTCTTCCTGACACCGGAACGCTCCCTCAAGCGCAAGATTCAGGAAGTGCTGCTCGCCTTCTGGCTGGAACGCAAGTTCACCAAGGAGGAGATCTTCGCCATCTATCTCAACCGGGTCTACCTGGGGGCCGGTGCCTTTGGCATCGCCGCCGCTTCGCACCGCTACTTCGGCAAGAAGGCAGGAGAGCTTTCCCTGGGTGAATCCGCCATGATCGCCGGTCTCCTGAAGGCGCCTTCGCGCGACAACCCCTTCAACAACCCTGGCCGGGCCATCGGGAGAACCACCACCGTCATCGACAGCATGGTGGATGCGGGCTTCATCGAACGAGACCGGGCCCGGCGAGCGAAGGCGACGCCCCTGGTGCTTGCCATCGCCAGCAACACCGGCGGTGATGCACGTTATGCCACCGACTGGGTGACCGCACGGGCATCCGAGTACATCGGTGTGGCCACCCGCAACCTCATCATCTCGACGACCATCGATGCGACGCTCCAGGAAAAAGCCCGCAACGCGCTCGTTTCCGGTCTCGCCGATGGCGGGCCGGCCTCCGCCGAGGAAGGCGCCATCGTCTCCATGGGCCCCGATGGCGCCGTGGTCGCCATGGTCGGCGGCTCGGGATACAGCAAGACCCAGTTCAATCGTGCCGTGCACGCCTACCGGCAACCGGGCTCGGCCTTCAAGCTCTTCGTCTACCTGGCGGCACTTGAAGCCGGCTGGCACCCCGATACCGGCGTCGAGGATCGCCCGGTGACGATCAACGGCTGGAGTCCGGGGAACTTCCGCGATGGCAACGAGGGCATGATGACGCTCGCCGATGCCTTTGCCGGCTCGGTCAACACGGTGGCGGCCGACACCGCCTGGAAGGTCGGCATCGCGAATGTCATCGAGGTCGCGCATCGCCTCGGCATCGACCGGGAATTGCCGGAGGTCCCGAGTCTTGCTCTGGGAACGACGGAACTCAGTCTCGTCGAACTGACCGGCGCCTACGGCACCATGGCCAACCAGGGCCTGGCCACCTGGCCCTGGGTGATCCGGGAGATCCGCACGTCATCGGGCGAGGTCCTCTACCGGCGGCACGTTCTGCCCGCACCACGCCTCATTGAACCGGCTGTTCACGCCGCAATGACGGCGATGCTGGGCAAGGTCATGGAAGACGGCACCGGCCGCGCGGCACAAATCGACTGGCCAGCCGGGGGCAAGACCGGCACCAGCCAGGATTTCCGCGACGCCTGGTTCATCGGATTCACCCGCCAGTACGTGACCGGCGTATGGGTGGGGAACGACGACGGAAGCCCCACCGGCAAGGTCACCGGCGGTGGCCTGCCGGCCCGCATCTGGGCCGCCTACATGTCGCAAGCCCTCGCAGGGGAACCATCCCTGAAGCTCGTCGACCATGCGCCGCCTCCTGCAACCGGCGACTTCACGGATCTCGTCAGCGACCTCCTGGGCGAACTCACCGGCGACAGCCCCGACTCCCGCCAAAGAGGACCCGAGTGGTAGGGCGGACAGTCCTTGCAACAGCCTCGCAAGGGCCCGTATCGGACGTCTGCCGGTATCCCCTCACGACCAGAGGAATGACCGGCCGGTTCTGTCGGCGGAACTGGTCGGGAAGGAACGAATTGACCATTGCGCTGTCTCTCGACGACGATCTCAAGGCCCGACTCATCGCCACCCGCGACATGTCCAAGGTGGTGCAGCACATTCGGCAGACGATTCGCCGCGAGAACATCGAGATGCCGGAGCCGGCGTTCGACCCGAACTTGCCAGGTGGGCACCGTGCGCGGTTCGGCGGCACGCTTGCGGACCATCACCATCCTGTCGCAAGAGCAGTTTGACAGATTCCACGTTTCTTCAATATAAGGTATGTAAGACCTAATTACATAATACACCGAGGATAGCGGCCATGGCTCAGCACAGAGAACAGCTTGCCAAGCGCGCTGCCGCGCGTGGCAAGTATTCCCCCCTTTATCGCCGTCTGGCCGGCACCGAGGGACCGAACTGGAGAGTGTCCTTTTCCGAGATCGAGACCATTCTGGGATTCACGCTGCCGGACTCGGCGCGCCTTCACAGGCCCTGGTGGGCAAACCAGTCTCGCGGAGGTGGTCACAGCCACTCTCTGGCCTGGCAGGCTGCGGGCTGGAGGACCAGTGAGGTCGATCTGGATGCAGAGACACTGATCTTTCAACGCATCCAGACCGAAACTGACCATCCCGTGGCTGGAGGCAGGAAGAACATCGCCCGTGAAGCCGCCGCGAACGGCAAGTACGCGCTTCTCTACAAAAGCCTCAGTACAAGGCCGGGCTCCCGTTGGCGGACTACGTTTTCCGAGATCGAGGCCGTACTTGGCTTCAAGCTGCCACCTTCGGCGCGGCACCACCGGCCGTGGTGGGCAAACCAGAGGCACGGCGGCGGTCTCGGCCATTCCCTGGCCTGGCAGGCTGCCGGCTGGCAGACCGCGCAGGTCGATCTTGCAGCCGAAACACTCGTGTTCGAACGCGAAGAGGGCGTCGGACCGCCCACCGGACAGGCGAAGTCGACTCGTCCTTTCGTCCTTGCCCGCGACTTCCCGGCAATGGACATGGGACCTTGGCCCGAGGACTTTGCGGTGAGGCGGGAAGAGATCTACGACGACAGAGAATGACGTTCCGGTAGATCCGAAACGAATTCACAAGAGCGACGTCGAGCGGAATGTTCATTGACACGAACGTTTTCGTATCGGCCCGCAGTGCACGGGCCCCCCACAATTCGCTCGCTCGAGCGGCGCTCTCCCGGGCACAGCGGACGGGCGAACCCTTGCGCATCAATCGTCAAGTGCTTCGCGAGTACTTGTCGACCATGACTCGACCGCAAACCTGGCAGGTTCCGCTCTCCTTGGCCGACACCTTGAACGACCTCGCGTGGCTGAGTGCAACATTCGAGATCCTCGAAGACGGCGCCCATGTGACAGACATGCTCGTTGCTCTGTGCCAGGAGGTCCTGCTCGCCGGCAAACAACTGCACGACGCCAATATCGTGGCCACCATGCTGGCTCACGGCGAGCGGCGGCTTCTGACATTCAACGCATCCGACTTTCGACGCTACGGCGAACGCATCGATCTGATCGTACCGGATGTTCAGATATCCTGACCTCGGCCAGTTTCAGGTGACACGCTCGCCTGGTGGCCCTGAATTGGACCTCGAGAGTGTCGTCATCGACTGTCTGCGGACGCCTTGCGCTGGCAATGAGGCCGGCAGCCGTCGAAACCGGCCGTAATCCGGCGGCGCCCGAGACCTTCAAGTTCCCATTGTCGTGGAGTACAGTTTGGCGATGCGGCGATGGCTCCCTTGGTTCACTTAAGTATTTGGACTCATCCACATATGTCACAGACTCCGTCCCCGTGAAGAGGCGCTGATGAATGGTCCGGGCGCTTTGGTCGTCCGCACAACGAGGAGATCGCAATGCTGAGCAAACAGATGACTGCCAACCTCAAGCTGCTCGCCGAAGGCTCGCTTTCGGCCGATGCGACATGGCAGGAATACCGGGAGTCGTACGACAGCCTGGGAGAGGCATTTCCTGCGCTGCCGGAGGTTCGGCGGGAGAACGCCGAGTTCGGGGGTATCAAGGGCTTTCGCTACGTGCCGCCCGGAGCCGACGAGACGCGCGCCATCGTCTACTTCCATGGCGGAGGATATTGCATCGGCTCAGAGAGGAGTCACGAGATGATCGTCACCACGCTGGCCATGATGGCCGGCTGTCCTCTCTGGTTTCCTCTCTACAGACTGGCGCCCGAGCACCCCTTTCCCATCCCGGTCGAAGACTGCATCGCGGCGTGGCAGGGATTCGCGGAATCGGGAGCAGAGCCGGGTCGTGTCGGGTTTGCCGGTGATTCGGCCGGTGGCGGCCTGGTCTTCAGTGTTTCCCAGGCCGCCAGGGACCGAGGCATGGCTCTTCCGAAATGCTGCGTCGCTCTCTCGCCCTGGACCGACATGGAAGGAACCGGCACGTGGCGTGCCGGCGACCCGGAGCGCGACGCTCTCCTGTCCCCGGCGGAACTCGACATGCTCGTTGACGGCTTCCTGGCGGGTGCGGACCGGCGCGACCCCCTTGCCGCACCGATTTTTGGCAGTTTTCAGGGATTGCCGCCCTTTCTGATCCAGGCCAGCCGAAGCGAACTTCTCTACGACGATGCAGTGCGCCTCGCCGGGGCGCTCGAGCGCGCCAACAACCCTCCGATTCTTGAGCTTGCCGAGGAGGGGACACCCCATGTCTGGCACCACATGGTGCCCGATGTGCCGGAAGCGGTGAGAGCTCTCGGCAATGCCGCCGCTTATGTGCGGCACCTCACGAACGGTGGCTGATCCGGGGAAAGGGGTCGGGAAGTGCGCACGGCACCCATGGCGATGCCAGAGGTTGGGGATCACCCGGCAAGTCAGGTCCATGGCATCGCAAGAGGTTGAAAGCTCGTACTCGAGAACGGCACCGCTGCCACCTGCCATCGACCCGATCGTGGACCTGGAAGCCAATGTTCCGAAGGGGGACGAGAATGCGCATGACTGCCGCTGACACGCCCGGCGACACCGTGGAGTGTGAACGGTGTACGCGATCTTTCGGCGGCACCGGTTGCAGGGCGACCGGACACCACGCTGCAGACGGGAAACGTCTCCCGGCCGGGCCAGAGAAGCGCTCTTGCCCGGCCGGGAGTGTCAGGTGAACTCAGCCGCCAACCACGCCGCCGTCTTCGCGGGTGACGACCACGACCGAGGGTCGCGGTGGCAGGCCTGCATCAAAATCCGGCCAGCGAGTCGTCAAGCTGTCATAGGTCTCCGAATCCTCGCCCGGGTGCTGAACGGCGATGAACAGCGTCCTGCCGTCGGGCGTGAAACTCGGTCCGGTGCATTCGGCGCCAGCCGGACAGGCATAGAACGCCTGTGCCTTGCCCCGAGCCGGTCCGTCCAGGTCCACGGCGAAAAGGCCGTCTGCCAGGTCAAGGCTGTTCATGCCGTCGGTCCCGATCCACAACCGTCCCTGTGGGTCGAAGGCGATGTTGTCCGGCGTGGAGAACCACCCGTTGGCCGAGGTCTCGGGATGGAAGCTGGCCCCCTGTTCCGGCTTTGACGGATCGCCACACAGAACCAGGATGTCCCATCCAAAGCGGTCGGCGGCATGGTCGACAGCCGGTCCGTCACCCGGCGGAATCAGCTCCACGAGGTGGCCCTGGCGGTTTTCCTCGCGTGTGTTGACGACATTCAGGTTGTCCGCACGGCGTTTCTTGTTCTTGGTCAACACGACATAGACCCGACCGGTTACCGGATTAACTTCGAAGTCTTCGGGTCGGTCCATCGTGGTGGCGCCGAGCGCATCAGCGGCAAGTCGGGCGTTGATGACCACTTCGCCCTGGTCGGCGAAACCGTTTTCGGGCGTCAGCGGTCCTTCTCCGTGAACCAGGGGCAGCCAGGACATCGTACCGTCCTCGTCGAATTTCGCGACCGAAAGCACGCCATGATCGAGCAGATCCTTGTTGGCGGCCCGATCGTTCATGTCGATCTTGTCTCGCGAAACGAAACGGAAGAGGTATTCAAAACGGGCGTCATCACCCGAATAGACAACCAGACGTCCGTCAGAACTGACCGCGGTCTGCGCCCCTTCGTGGCCAAACCTGCCCAGAGCGCTGCGCTTGACGGGAACGGACTGGGGATCATAGGGATCGAACTCGACCACCCAGTGGAAGCGGTTCGTCTCGTTTGGTTCTTGTTCAAAGTTGAAGCGAGGGTGATAGCGAGCCAGGCTCAACCCATCGTGACCATCGTAACCGTAACGAGTCAGACTCTCTTCCTGATCCGTTTTAGCGGGGTCTCCGCCAAAGTCGTAGTAGGCCCATTCCTCGCAGGTGAGAATTGTTCCCCAGGGCGTGACGCCTCCGCTGCAGTTGGTATGGGTGCCGACGGGCCTCGTGCCGGAGGGATCCTCCGAGGTCTTGACAAGATCGTGCCCGGCAGCGGGACCGGACATGGCCATTTCGGTGAAGAGATCGAGGCGGCGATTGTACTCGGAATCGGCCACCACTCGCCACTCGCCGTCAATCTTCTCGATTTCCACAACCGAATGACCAGTCGCCGCCATCAGCGTGTCAACCTGCTCCGCGGTGAGATCGGGACTCGACGCCCAGGCCTCACCGACCCATCCGGGAATCGAGATATGGGGATCGGGATACTCGTTGTTGACACACAGCAGACCGTGCTCGGAATTGTCGGAACCAAAGGGCAGTGGCAGGAAGGCCGTGAAATCGCAGTTGTACCCGAATTGTCCGGACTGCGTTTGCCTGCTCTGGTTGTCGGGATCGAAATCCGATGCCCCGGCGATGATGGGATCACCCCAGCGCAGCAGGATTTCCGCACGGTATCCGCTGGCGACATGATGTGTCTCATCGTAGATCCGTTCGATCTCTTCGAAGTCGAACGCACTGGCGGCTCCGGCGGACGCCGGCGGACTGAAAACGGAGCCCGCCGTTCCCATGGCGACAGCCGCCGATGTTCCGGCAGCACCGTGCAGGATGGCACGCCGCGAGAGGCGCGCTTTCAGGATATTGGCAAAGTCGGGCTGAGACGTGAGTTCACTCCGACCCTGTCGGTTACTCTTGGAACCGTTCGTCATGATGAATCCTCCCAATTGGTAAAAGATGGTCTTCATTCTCCTCGTCTGCGCGTCTTGTCATGTTGTTGGCGCCGACGTCGAAATCGAGGATACGGCGGAACGAGTGCGCCTGACCATCGCCGAACGTGGAAGTTTGCGTGAGGTCCACCTGCCTGTCAAAGGCGGCCGGATATTGAGGCCTGCGCGTTGATGCGTCGACCTCGATGCAATCCTCTGCGTCAGCGCTGTGCTCGATGCGCAGGCTCATGTCGTCTCGCCCGCGGACCCGCGCAACGCAAGATCCCGCGTGCGGCCGGTCGTGCGCCCTGGCACATACCAATGGTCGTGTACGGAATGTTCTGCAACCGTGCCAGCGGTCCCTGGCACACAACGGGTTTGCGCCTCGCTTGATCGCATGCCCTGAGATTTCGCTCGACGCTGGTCGAGTGCAACGTTTGCGTTGAATTTCGGCTCAGCGCTTCGTGAGTTGATCTCCAACCTTTGCGTATCTAACATACGCATAAGTAGCAAAACGTTGACGTCTAGCGGCAGATTCCCTACTTTTGTTAACTTAACGTGCGAAAAGGTTGGAAATGTTGCATCTCGTTGGTGAGACCATTGACAAGCACCGCGTTCAACATGGCGTGGAGACCGGTAGGCTCGTCCAGATCATGCGGGGCATTTATGTTGCAGCGGAGGACGACGCCGACGCCATGCTGTTCGATCACGCGCTCCGGATCGCCGCCTACCTCTACCCGAACACCTATCTTTGCGGGTCCAGCGCCGAGCGTCTCGCACCAACGCCGGACAGGCGCCTCTTTCTGAGCGGGAGACGCAATGCACGCACACGACTGCGCGAGCTGGAAATCTTGCAGACGCGCGCGCCTGATGCTCCCGAGACCGAGACCGTTCAGATCACCGACCCGATGGGTGACTTGAGGGTCCGGCGCTCGACACTGCGATTTCGTTACCTGGAATCCTTCCGTCGGCGCAGTGAAGCCGGCGCTGCCATGCCACTCGACGTGCAGGTGGACATTGCCGCGCGTCTGGTTGAGGCCGCTGGCGGCCAGCAGGAAGCGATCATCGCGTGCTGGCGATTGGGCGAAGCCAATGGATGGCGAACGGAGGCGGCGCGTGCGGAACAACTCATTGCCACGCCACTTCGAGAAGCACCGCCACCGCGGGCAACGCTCCATGTGGGATGGCATGGCGAAAAGACCGGCTCCCTGTCTCATGACGGATCGGCTTGGCAGTGGGAACCTGTCGCCACCGAAGGCGCAACGCCGGTTCGAACCGGCCCGCCGGGCCGTTTGCCGCCCTTCATCGAGAGTCTGCTGCCCGAAGGCTGGCTTGAGCGCGTGTTGAGGCCGAAGTCGGAGCAGGAACGAATATCCGGAAAGCGCTATATGTCGAACATCGTCGTTTCCGGGGACGAGAATGACCTTCAGGCTCTTCCGGCGGACGTGCTGGAAGGACGGCTCGAGGAGTTTGCGAATGAGGGTGCATTCGTCGGCGGCTACGCCGGTCCAGCACCTTCGTTCGACGAAACGCTGGAAGACCGCATGGCCGGATTGTATGCGTCGGCAACGATGCCGCGCTTGTCGGGTGTTCAGGTCAAGGCGCCGATGAACCTCTCGCATGACGGCATGCTGCGACCGGCTCGGGATCAGCGCGCCTTCACGCATATCCTGAAACCGTCGCCGGGCGCCGGCTTCGAAGAGCTTCCCCTGGTTGAAGCGGCATGTCTGGCGGCAGCTCAGGCTTGCGGATTCGAGACCGCCGCTCACGCGATCGTCACGATGCCGGGCGATTTGCCCGACGCCCTGCTGGTCGAGCGATTCGATATCCGGCAAGGCCGCAACGATCGTCGCAAGATTGCAATGGAAGATATGGCGTCCGTTCGCGGGGTCGCGCCCTCGGAAAAGTACGAAGGTTCCATCGAGCAAGTCGCACGGGCGCTGCGCGGTGTCTCCAGCGACGCACAAGCAGACATCGCTGTGCTGCTGGGTCGGGCCGTGTTCGCCTGGCTCATTGCCGATGGCGACTTTCACCTGAAGAACATGGCTGTCCTGAGGGTTGCGGCGGAAAGTGGACAGAATTTCTCGTCTGTGCGGTTCGCACCGACCTACGATGCCGTGACGACCCGGGCCTTCCCGGGGCTTGAACAGGACGATCTGGCGCTTTCGCTGGCAGGCAAGAGAAATCGCCTGTTGTCCGGGGACTTCATTCGGGCGGGCGCTACGATGGGCATCGATGCGCACCAGGTCCGCGACAGCATCGAGTCTCTGTGTGCCTGTCTGAGTGCCCATCTCGATGGCCTTGAACCCGCTTGCGGACGCGTGGGTCGGGCGCTGGGGATCTGGCGGCAGAGAATCGAAAGCGTTCGCGACTGACGCACGCAGCGCAACCAGACGGCTGAGAGATTGCGTACGGAAATCGTCCGGCACGTCGCAGAAAGGAAGATGTACAATCCCTCCGCCAGTTCCATGCCTGACGGGAACCGGTGCGACTCCTTGTCCGGATAGATTACCAACCCTACGAATTCCTCCAGAGGTCCGCGCCAGAATTCTCTTCGAGCCTGGACGCAGATAGGGGTACCGAGGACATGCGAAGCGCGACTTCGACGACAGTGGTTGCCGGGGCTTCAGGCCCGGAAGCCCGCCTGGAACATCAGCCGGATTTCGCCTTCGTCGAGCGGCGTGGGCCCAGTGGTCCCACCATTCCCACTGGCAAGTGGCGTCATGTGCCGCACGTGACGCCCGATCACGCAGACGAAGCGTAAACGGCCTTCGCGGGTCGCGTCACCGAAGAATGCGGGAACCCGGTTTCCGACGGACTCACCGGGAAAACGGCCGGGAGTTCCGGTGTGAAGACCACCAGCCGGCTTCCGGGGAGTGGTTCGGCGAATCGAATGCCGGGGTATGTTACGGGCTGATGGAAGTCGGCCGCTTCATGAGGTCGCGAGACGGCGCGCAGGAACCCAAACCGGCGTGTCAGTCTCCGGTGAGGCCGAGTACGTCCTCCATGCCGTAGAGGCCGGCGGGGCGCTTGTGGAGCCACCGGGCGGCCGTGATGGCGCCACGCACGAAGATGACCCGGTCGCTGGCGCGATGGCCGATCTCGATGCGCTCGCCGGGGGCGAGAAACATTACCTGATGTTCGCCGACGACATCACCGCCCCTCATGGCGGCCATGCCGATGGCGCCGCG
The DNA here is from genome assembly GCA_028821455.1 of bacterium. Taxonomy (GTDB): domain Bacteria; phylum Pseudomonadota; class Alphaproteobacteria; order SP197; family SP197; genus SP197. The sequence goes on from JAPPGE010000005.1 coordinate 51,379, forward strand.
CCGGCGCGCGCCGGTGATACCGTCGCGGCCCCGGTCGGCCACCTCGTCGAGGGCGACACCGCGCCCCTTCGCGGCGGCCTCGGCCAGCATCAGCGCCGTGCCCGAGGGCGCGTCCACCTTGTGTCGGTGATGGGTCTCGACCACTTCGATATCGAACTCCTCGTCAAGTGCGGCGGCGACTTTCCTTGTGATGCCGAGGAGAAGGTTGACCCCGAGGCTCATGTTCCCGGCGCTGACGATCGCGGCCGTGCGGGACGCTTCGGCAATCACCGCACGCGCGGAAGCATCGAGACCGGTGGTTCCCGCCACGAGACCCTTGCCCGTGGCTGCCGCCACGCGGGCATTGGCAACGGTGGCCGCGGGCGATGAGAAATCGATGACGACATCGCAGGACGCAAACAGGGCCTCGGCGCTGTCGACGACGGTGACGCCGAGAGTTCCGGCCCCGGCGACCTCGCCGGCATCCCGGCCGATGGCGTCGCTCGATGGATGCTCGCTGGCCGACGCCACCACGATGTCGTCGCGTTCGCTGATCACCTGCACGAGCATCCTGCCCACGCGTCCCGATGAACCCGAGATTCCTGCATGCACGGTCATGGACCCCTCCTGGCTGTTGTCAATCGGTCAGATTCTGCCAGAAGTCCCTGACGCGCGAGAAAAATCCTTCCGTCTCGGGGTTGTGCCTTCCCGAATGGCCGGCCGCGTCGAATTCCCTGAGCAACTCCTTCTGCCGTGAGTTCAGGTTGACCGGAGTCTCGACCACGGTTTCGATGATCATGTCGCCACGGTGGGAACCGCGCACTTCCTTCATTCCCTTGCCGCGCAGGCGGAACTGGCGGCCGGTCTGAGTTCCAGGGGGAATGGCTATCCGCGCGCGCGTGCCTTCGATGGTCGGAATGTCCACGTCCCTGCCCAGGGCCGCGGAGGTGATGGAAATCGGCACACGGCAGTAGACCGTGCCCCCCTCGCGCTGGAAGAAGGGGTGCGGCTCGATGGAGACTATGATGTAGAGATCGCCCGGAGGGCCACCACGCACACCGGCCTCTCCCTTGCCCGAGAGGCGGATGCGCATGCCATCCTCGATGCCGGGGGGAATCGTGACGCTGAGCGTCGATTCCCTGTGCACGCGGCCCGAGCCCGAACACGCCGTGCAGGGATCGCGGATGACCCGCCCGGCTCCGCCACAGGCCGGACACGTCCTTTCAATCGAGAAGAACCCTTGCTGCGTGCGTACCTTGCCGTAGCCCGAACACGTGCCGCACGAGGTGGTCGCATCGGGATCCTGCGCGCCGCTGCCACCGCATGCCTGGCAGGACACGCTGGTCGGCACGCGAACATCCGCCTGCTTGCCGGAGAATGCCTCCTCGAGCGTGATCTCCATGTCGTGGCGGAGATCCGCGCCCTGCATGCCGCCGCCACGGCGGCGGCGGCCACCGCCGCCGAAATTGCCGAAGAGGTCGTCGAAGACATCGGCGAAGCTGCTGGCGAAGTCATGACCCTGGCCCACTCCCATGGAGCCGTCAAACGCCGCATGCCCGAACCTGTCGTAGGCCGCACGCTTCTGCGTGTCCTTGAGAACCTCGTAGGCTTCGTTGACCTCCCTGAACCTGACCTCCGCAGCGGCATCACCGGCATTGCGGTCAGGATGGTACTTCATCGCAAGCTTGCGATACGCCTTCTTGATGGTGCTCTCGTCGGCATCCCGAGCGACACCGAGCACATCGTAGAAATCCTGTTCCGCCATGACCCTGGCTCGTGTCGTGGCGGTCAGGCGGTGCCGCTCTTCCTGTCGTCGTCAACTTCCTCGAAGTCAGCGTCCACGACACCGTCATCGCCATCCCCGTCGCCGGCGGAGGTTTCCTGCTGGTTGCGGTAGATCGCCTCACCAAGCTTCATGGCCGCCTGGGTCAGGGCCTGGGTGGCCGACTGGATGGCGTCGACATCCTCACCTTCACGCGCCTCGCGGAGGTCCGACATGGCCGTCTCGATGGATGTCCTGACATCGGCCTCCACCTTGTCGCCATGTTCGCCGAGCTGCTGTTCGGTGGCATGGATGAGCGCATCGGCGGCGTTCCTTGCCTCGACGAGGGCACGCTTCCTGGTGTCCTCCTCAGCATGGCTCTCCGCATCCTTGACCATCGACTCGATCTCGTCGTCGCTCAGCCCGCCGGAAGCCTGGATGCGGATCTGCTGTTCCTTGCCGGTCGCCTTGTCCTTGGCCGACACGTTGACGATACCGTTGGCGTCGATGTCAAACGTGACCTCGATCTGCGGAATGCCGCGTGGCGCCGGGGCGATGCCGACGAGATCGAACTGCCCGAGCAGCTTGTTGTCGGCCGCCATCTCCCGTTCGCCCTGGGACACCCTGATCGTGACCGCCGTCTGGTTGTCGTCCGCCGTCGAAAAGACCTGGCTCTTGCGCGTCGGTATGGTCGTGTTGCGGTCGATCAGGCGGGTGAAGACGCCGCCGAGCGTCTCGATCCCGAGGGAAAGCGGCGTGACGTCGAGCAGCAGGACGTCCTTGACGTCGCCCTGCAGGATGCCGCCCTGGATGGCCGCCCCGATGGCCACCACCTCGTCGGGATTGACCCCCTTGTGCGGTTCCCTGCCGAAGAACTGCTGCACTTTCTGCTGCACCTTGGGCATGCGCGTCATGCCGCCCACGAGCACCACCTCGTCGACCTCGCCTGCCGAATATCCGGCATCCTTGAGCGCCTTTCTGCAGGGAACCAGCGTGCTCTCGATGAGATCGTCGACCAGCGCCTCGAGCTTGGCCCGGGTCAGCTTGATCGTCAGGTGCTTCGGCCCCGACTGGTCAGCCGTGATGAAGGGGAGGTTGATCTCTGTCTGCACGGCGCTCGACAGCTCGATCTTGGCCTTCTCGGCCGCCTCCTTGAGGCGCTGCAGGGCCAGCTTGTCGGCCCTCAGGTCGATGCCGTTTTCCTTCTGGAACTCCTCGGCAAGGTAGTCGAGAACCCGCTTGTCGAAGTCCTCGCCGCCGAGGAAGGTGTTGCCGTTGGTCGACTTGACCTCGAAGACGCCGTCGCCAATCTCGAGCACCGACACATCGAAGGTGCCGCCGCCGAGGTCGTAGACGACGATGGTGCCGGAATCCTTCTTGTCGAGGCCATAGGCCAGGGCCGCCGCGGTCGGTTCGTTGATGATGCGCAGAACCTCCAGCCCGGCGATCTTGCCGGCATCCTTGGTGGCCTGGCGCTGGCTGTCGTTGAAGTAGGCGGGAACGGTGATGATCGCCTGCGTTACGGGCTGTCCGAGATGGGCCTCGGCGGTCTCCTTCATCTTCTGCAGGATGAAGGCGCTGATCTGGCTGGGACTGTAGTTCTCTCCCCTCGCGGCAACCCAGGCATCGCCGTTGTCCGCCTTGACGATCTTGTAGGGGACGAGCTCCATGTCCTTGCGGGTCATCGGGTCATCAATGCGCCGGCCAATGAGGCGCTTGATGGCAAACAGCGTGGCTTCGGGATTGGTCACGGCCTGACGCTTGGCCGACTGTCCGATCAGGCGCTCGCCACTGTCGCTGAACGCGACCATCGACGGCGTGGTGCGCACGCCCTCTGCATTCTCGATCACGCGTGCATTGGACCCGTCCATGACGGCCACACACGAATTGGTGGTTCCAAGATCGATACCGATGACTTTGCTCATGACGTCAATTCCCCAAAGGTCCGGCGGGTCGGTGTCGAAGCCCGGCTCCCGGCGCTCCGCAATGATCCCCTGGTCCTCATGTCGTTGTGATGGTTGAGATATAGGTCTCGCCGGCCCGCCCGCAAGACGCTGGGCCCTTCCTCAGGGCAGAGGGCCGGGTCTTCACGTCTGATCGTCCGCCGGCGCCTTCGCCACGCCTACCATTGCCGGCCGAAGCAGACGATCGTGTATCGTGTAGCCGACACGCATGACCTGCATGACGTGCCCGGCCGCGACATCGGCGCTCTCCAACTCGAACATCGCCTGGTGAAGATTGGGATCGAAGGGCGCACCCATGGCTTCGACGGGACGGATCCCGTGCCGTTCGAGAATGCTTGCGAACTCCTTGAGTGTCATCTCGACACCTTCGATGAGTCCCTTGCTCCCATCATCCTTGCGCGCCTCGTCAGTGACGTACTCCAGGGCCCGCGCCAGGTTGTCGGCGACCGCCAGCACATCTCCGGAAAACTGCCGCGTGGCGAACTTTCTCGCATCATCGACATCCTTGAGGGAGCGCTTCCTGATGTTCTCCGTCTCGGCCGCCGCCCGCAGCAGGCGATCCTTCAGATCCGACACCTCCTCCTCAAGTTCGGCGATCCGGGCTTCCTGATCGTCGATCTCCGCGTCGGCGGCGGCTTCTTCCGCTTCCGCCGCCTCGACTTCGTCGCAGCACTCTGCGGCCTCGTCGGCTTTTGTTTCGGGTGTGCTTGTCATCTTTCCTTCCTGTTTGCCTCCAGGTGCGGTCATCAACCCAGCAGGCGGCCGACAACCCGCGCCGTGTAGTCCACCATGGGAATGATCCGGGCGTAGTTCATGCGGGTCGGGCCGATGACGCCCAGGGTGCCGATGAAGCGTCGCGATGCATCGGTGACCGGTGCCACGATGGTGGCGCAACCCGACAGGCGGAAAAGATCGTTGTCGGCGCCAATGAAGATGCTGACACCGTCTGCGTCCTGGGTGAGGTCGATGAGCTGCATCATGTGCCGCGCCTGGTCGAGCTTGTCGAGCAGGTCGCGAATGCGCTCGAGATCGTCCATGGCCTTGATGTCGTCGAGCAGGTTGGCCTGTCCCCGGACGATCAGCATGGCGCCGTCATCGTCGGCACGGTCTCCCGTCCAGGTCGCGATACCGGCCTCCACGACCCGCCTTGACAGGGTGTCGAGCTCCGCTTCATGGAGATCGAGTTCTCGGGTGATCTCGTCAACCGCCTCGGCAAACGTCCTTCCCGCGAGCCGAGCCGAAAGATAGTTGCCAGCGCGCACCAGGGTCGACGGCGTCACCCCGGAGGGAAGCTGGATGATGCGATTCTCCACCATGCCGTTCTCGTGGACGACGATGACGAGGGCCCGGTCGGCGGTCAGGGACACGAACTCGATGTGGCGGTAGGGCGTGTCCATCTTCGGAGCCACGACAACACCGGCATGGCGCGTGAGGTCCGAAAGAAGATTGGTCGCTGCCTCAAGGACCTCCTCGTAGTTGCGGCCCGCTTCCTGACAAGCCGCAACGATCGCCGCGCGGTCCTCGCCGGAAGGGTCCCCGACCTCCAGGAGGGCCTCGACAAAGAGTCGTAGCCCGAGATCGGTGGGCTGGCGACCGGCGCTTGTGTGAGGGGCGGCGATGAGGCCGGCATCCTCGAGGTCCGACATGATGTTGCGCACCGACGTGGCCGACAGCGTGCTCGGGAACTTGCGTGCGATCGAACGCGAGCCGACGGGCTCCCCCGTGCGGACAAACTCGTCCACCAGGATACTGAGGATCTTGCGTGACCGGCTGTCGAGTTCCTGAATCACAAGGCCCGCCGTGAGCGAAGAGTGCCGCTGCCGCAATCGACAGCTGAGGCGGAGGACATTCCGCCGCTGTCCATGTAGGAACTGATGTCCCTGAATTCAATGTGTTCCGGGGGCCCCGGACACACTTCCCAAGATCGACGCCAAGGTCTAGTTTGCGGGTCCACAGCATTCTCTTGCCATGCCATGACCCGACCTTCCGGCCGCGCTGCCGATGAGCTGCGCACGATTGAACTCCACACCGGTGCCGCGCGACACGCGGAGGGCTCCTGCATGGTGCGTTTCGGTCATACCCGGGTGCTGTGCACCGCCTCTCTCGAAGGCCGCGTTCCGGTGTGGATGAGGGGTCAGGGTCGCGGCTGGGTCACCGCGGAGTACGGCATGCTGCCGCGCTCCACCCACTCTCGCACCGTGCGCGAGGCGTCGCGCGGCAGGCAGTCCGGCCGGACTCTCGAGATTCAGCGCCTCATCGGCCGCAGTCTGAGGGCTGTGATCGATCCTGCAAAGCTGGGCGAACGCCAGTTCATCGTCGACTGCGACGTCATCGAGGCCGACGGCGGCACCCGCACGGCGGCCATCACGGGAGCGTATGTGGCGCTCCGCCAGGCCATCGATGTCGTCCTTCCCGGTCACGGGCAGGATGCCCGGCCGGTGATCGGCATGGTGGCGGCCGTATCCTGCGGAATCGTTGGCGGTGTCGCGGTTCTCGATCTCGACTACGAGGAGGATTCTTCGGCCGAGGCCGACGCCAACTTCGTGATGACGGACACGGGCACCATCATCGAGATCCAGACGACCGCCGAGAGAAAGGCCTTCACCCGCGACCAGTTCGACCAGCTGTTCGATCTCGCCAGGGATGGTATCGACCACATCGTCGGACTGCAGCGATCGGCACTGGGAACGGGTTGATGGCGCTTCCGCCACACCTCGTCATTGCCAGCCACAATGCCGGCAAGGTGGCGGAGATTGCCGATCTCCTGCACGGTCTCGATGTCCGCGTGACGGGTGCCGGCGAACTGGGCCTTGCCGTCCCGGAGGAGACCGGGGAGACCTTTGCAGCCAACGCGCTGCTGAAGGCCAAAAGCGCCACGCAGGCAACGGGCCTGCCGGCGCTGGCCGACGATTCCGGCCTTGCTGTCGCCGCGCTCGACGGTGCACCGGGGATCCACTCCGCCCGTTGGGCGGGGGAGACCCGCGACTTTGCCGCCGCCATCGTCCGGCTCGAGCGTCTCCTCGCCGGAGTGCCGACGCCCGATGCCGCCTTCCACTGTGTTCTGGCCCTTGCCTGGCCGGACGGAACAAGCTGCACATTCTCCGGCGTGGTCGAGGGAGCGCTCACCTTTCCGCCGAGGGGAACGAACGGGTTCGGCTATGATCCCGTCTTCGTGCCCGCCGGGGATGTCCTGACCTATGGCGAGATGTCGATGACCGGAAAGATGGCCACCAACCATCGCGCCCGTGCCTTCCGCGCGCTCTTGGCAGCGTTGGCATGACCGCTGCCCCGGGATTCGGGGTCTATGTTCACTGGCCCTTCTGTCAGTCGAAGTGTCCCTACTGCGATTTCAACAGCCATGTGCGAACCACCATCGACGAGGCGTCATGGAGCCGTGCGCTGACGCGTGAAATCGCCTTCATGGCCTCCCTGGCGCAGGGGCGTGAGGTAACGAGCGTCTTCTTCGGCGGCGGAACACCGTCACTCATGGCGCCGGCGACGGTCGAGGCGGTCCTCTCGGCGATCGCCGGTCACTGGACCACCGGGCCAGACGTTGAGGTAACCCTGGAGGCGAACCCGGGCTCATCGGACGCCAGCCGCTTTGCCTGCTACCGCAACGCCGGCATCAACCGTATCTCGATCGGCGTTCAGGCTCTCGACGACGTTGCGCTGCGGGCACTCGGGCGACTCCATGACGTTGCCGATGCCCGCGCTGCCATCGCGGCCGGACGACGCACCTTCGATCGCCTCTCGTTCGATCTCATCTATGGCCGCAGCGGCCAGACCGTCCCCGGCTGGCGCGACGAACTGGCCGGAGCGCTCGCCCTGGGCGCCGACCACCTGTCGCTCTACCAGCTCACCATTGAGGCCGGCACCCGGTTTGCAACGCTGGCAGCGCGCGGCGACCTCGTCCTTCCGCCTGCCGATGCGCGGGCCGACATGCGCGACGTCACTCAGGATCTTGCCTCGCAGGCAGGTTTGCCGGCCTACGAGATTTCCAATCACGCGCGGCCGGGAGAGGAGTGTCGCCACAATCTCGTCTACTGGCGCTCCGGCGAATGGATCGGTGTCGGTCCCGGCGCCTGCGGCCGCCTCGACTCCGCACCCGGGGTCAGCATCGAGCGGCGCCAGGAACGGCGTCCGGAGACCTGGCTGGCGCGCGTCCACGAACACGGTCACGCGACCCGCGAGAAGGAAACGGTGAAGGGGACGGAGCGCTTGCGGGAAGTGCTCATGATGGGGTTGCGCCTCACAGCGGGCCTCGATGGGGACGACCTCGTCCGCGCGGCCGGTCCTGACTGGTCCCACCGCCTGGACGCGGCGGCGCTTGACACCCTGATCGACGCCGGCTTCCTCTGCCGCCGCAACGGCGGTCTCGCCGCGACACCCCGCGGTCACGATGTCCTCAACGCCGTCCTGGAAAGGCTGCTGTAGAAGCGGAGCGCCTCAGGCCCCAGGATCCGCCGGCGGGGCGAAGGCAGCCGGCGCGGCGTCTTCGACGACGGGGCCCGTCGGGGTGATGCGCATGACGGTAAGTTGTCTTTCGGTGCGACCGTCCGCAAGGAAGCGGAAGAGTCCATCAATCCCGCCGAAGCCCCGCCAGTCGCCGATCTGGCGTTGCCGCGGACCCGAGATGACGGCGGAAACCAGCGCCATCGCGTCGTAGGCGGGTGTCACCGCATCGTCCGGGTCGTAACCGAAGGTGTCGCGGAAGCGGCCGAGCATGGTGCTGCGGCCGGCATCGGGGGGCACGGCGAACCACGCGCCGTTCATGAGCGGTTCGCGGAACAGCGCCGCATCGTCGAGGGTTTGGAGGCCGAACAACTGGACCTCGCCGGCGAGAAAGTCGTGATGACCCATCCAGGCGGCGATTCTCTGCAAGAGAAGACTGGAACCGGGGAGGAACACGGCATCGAAGGCGCGCTGGTTTCCGGGGCCAAGCAGCCTCTCGATCGCAACCTCCGCGGCGAGCCCCTCCTGGTCCCGCAACCAGGCGACGGCGCGGGCCGTGTCACCAGGATGGACGGGGGTGGCGGCCAGGGTTTCCACCGCGGCATCGATATCGTTTCCCGCAGGGTCATGAAACACCTCGGCGGTCACGAACCCGCCCGCCTCGGCAACGGCCCCGCGCAGGAGTCCGGCCATGCGTTGGCCGAAGGCAGACCGCGGCGCCAGCAGGGCAAAGCGCACGTTGCCGGACGCCACGGCATGGTGGACAAGGCGTCTCACCTGTTGGTCCGGGGTGTGACCCATCACAAGAATGTCGGCACCGGCGGCGGCAGGACCGGATGTGAGGGCGAAGACATGCCTTTCCGGACCGGCGAGTATCCCGGCAGCCTCGTCGATGGAGCGGGCCAGCAACGGTCCGATCACCGCATCGACACCGGCGGTGACGACCTGCCGGGCCGCCGCCGCCCCACCGTGGGCGGTATCCGCGACGACGAGTTCGATGTCGTCGCGACCGACGTCGAAGAGCGCCAGGGTGGCGGCATCGAGAACGCTGCGGCCCAGCCCGCCGTGCTCCCCGGACAGCGGAACCAGGAATCCGACCTTGTAGCCGTTCGCCAATGCGGTGGCGGTGGCGGCCTCATCCGGTTCGGCGACCGGACCCGTCTCCTCGACGACGGATTCCGGTTCACTGACAACGGCCGTATTCTCCGGCACGGTCTTGCACGCTGCCAGAGCCACGGCGACGATGATGAAGAACGTTCGCGTCATCACCGGCGATCATGCGCCGTGGCGCCGGCAAGGTCCAGGCGACCTTGAACCGAGCAGCGTGATGAGCGCATTATGAAACCCGTCCATCCATCAGAGGCGCCATGCCCGCCCTACTCCTTCTCCTTGTCGTCGCTCCACTGCTTGGGGGGTGCGTCGGCCTCGCCGTGGGGGCGGTCGCCACGAGCGGCGTATCGATTGCCGAGGAACGCAGTCTTGGCGAGCAGGTCGATGACCTGGCGCTCACTTTCGATATTTCCCAGCGTTTCACACAGTTCAACGAGACCAACGATGGCGCGCTTTCAGGTGTCTCCCTCGATGTGACCGAAGGACGTGTCCTGCTAACCGGGAACGTCGCCGAAGCACGCCTGCGCATGGAGGCCGTGCGGCTTGCCTGGCAGGCCGAGGGGGTTGCCGAGGTAAGGAACGAGATCGATGTCGACGCGGCCAATGCCGGAAGCACGTCTCTCGCGGATATCGCCATCTCCAACGAGTTGCGCGCCCTGCTGCTGTTCGATTCCGACGTCTCCAAGATCAACTTCAACGTGGAGACCGTCGATCGCGTGGTCTACATCACCGGAATCGCCAAGGATGACGCGGAGCTGGAACGCGTTCTCAATCATGCGCGCACGATATCCGGTGTCGAAGAGGTGGTGAGCTACGTTCGCATCCTGGACGGCTGAGCCTCGGTGCCATGACGCTTGACGTTGCCTTCCAGATGGATCCGGTGGAATCCATCGACATCGATGCGGACACCACTTTCGTTCTCGCTCTCGAGGCCCAGGAACGCGGTCACAGGTTATGGTTCTACCAGCCTGACGATCTGGTGTTCCGCGACGGCGCCGTCCTAGCCCATTGCCGGCCGATGGCCCTGAGGCGCAGGAAGGGAGACCATGTCAGTCTCGACGAGGCTCGCTGGCTGGATCTGGCGACGGTTGACGTGGTGCTCATGCGCCAGGATCCGCCGTTCGACATGGCCTACATCACCGCCACCCACCTTCTCGAGAAACTCCTTCCCGCCACCCTGGTCGTCAACGACCCGGCCGGCGTGAGGAACGCGCCGGAAAAACTCTTCGCGACGGAGTTTCCGGGCATCATGCCGCCGACCCTGATCACCCGTTCCCTGGAGGCGATAAAGGCGTTTCGTGACGACCACCGCGACATCATCGTCAAGCCGCTCTACGGCAACGGTGGCGCCGGCGTCTTCCACATTCCCCCCGGAGACGAAAACCTTGCCTCCCTCCACGAGATGTTCACCAGCGTCTCGCGGGAGCCCTTGATGGTCCAGGCCTACCTGCCGGAAGTCCGGCAGGGGGACAGGCGGATCATTCTCATCGATGGCGAACCGGCCGGCGTCATCAATCGCGTGCCGCCCAGGGGCGAGGCACGCTCCAACATGCATGTCGGAGGCCGACCCGAGCGCGCGGCCATGACTCCCCGCGACCTCGAGATCTGCCGCATCATCGGACCGGAACTGGTGCGCCGCGGCATGGTTCTCGTCGGCATCGATGTCATCGGCGACTGGCTGACGGAAATCAATGTCACCTCACCAACCGGAATCCAGGAAATCAACCGTTTCGACGGCAGCAGACTGGAGTCCAGTGTGTGGGAAGCGATCGAGAAACGTTGCTCGGAGCGTCCCTGATCCGGGGTCAGCCGCGCAGCGCGTCGAGGGCATCGATGCCGACGATGCGTCCGCTGAACTCCGCCATGGCGTCGACAAGACATCCCCAAAGGTAGACCGCCGAGGCGCTGTCGAAGATCAGGTCATAGGCGGGTGAGGCGCCCCGGTCGTTGCGCAGGACGATGACGTTCATGCGGGCCACGCTTGTCTGCGCGATGGCGTGGTCGGCGAAACGGTGGCCTCGCAGATCGACACCGCACATCTTCGCCATCATCGCCGCGCTCTCGTCACCGGTCACGGCAAGGCGCGCGCTGGCATCGGCGCGCGGGACAGGAAAGCAGACGGCATCGTCCATGGACCAGGTCTCACTGAGACGATCGATCAGTGACGCCTGGTCGTCATCGGCGAGCAGCAGGAGTTCCCCGGAGGAAAGCCGGCAGGCCAGGGTACCGTCCTCCTGGCGGAGGGCCCGGTTGGGCTCGGGCAGGGACACCCCCTGGCCCTGAATCCAGTCCGCCATCCCCCAGCCCTTGTATCCCGCCCGCGGCAATGCCGTCAGGTCGGCAATGGCGAGATGCGCCGCGGCGGCGGTCTCGCCGTCGACATCGCCATAGTGCGCCGGCACGCCAAAGTCGTTCATGGCGCGCCAGTGGGCGCCGGCCTCGCGACAGACCCGGTAGAGATGGGACCGACGCTGGAACTTTTCGGGCCGTGTCATCGGCTCTTCCCGCGGTGAGCAACCGGCGGCGCTCATGGTCCTGCGTTCCCTGGTTCCTGACGGGCGTTCTCCGGATCGTAGAAGGGCAGCGGCACGACCCGGCAGGCAACGTACGTATCGGGCGTAATTCTCACCCGGCGGCCGTCAACGCGCCCGGACTTGATCCTGACCTGGAAGGTGCTTCCCGGCTCTGCCTGGTCGGGCGCCACGTAGGCGAGCCCGATGACCTTGTCGAGAGTCGGCGAGTAGCTGCAGGACGTCACCCTGCCGGTGATGTCCCCGTCGCGGATCACCAGGTGGCATTCCCTGGGAATGCTGCCGTCACGATCGCGGGATTCGATCTCGAATCCCACCAGTTTGCGCTCGACGTTGTCGCGCTGGATGTCGATCGACCGCTTGCCGATGAAGAAGGGGCGCTTCTTGGCCAGGGCCCAGTCCATGTCCGCCTCCAGGGGATTGGTGAGACCGTCGGTATCCTGGCTGACGATGATGTGGCCCTTCTCGAGACGCAGCAGTCTCTGGCATTCCACGCCGAAGGGCCTGATATTGTGATCCCTGCCGGCTTCCATCAGGGCATCCCACAGGGCCTCGCCCGAGTGCGCCGGGCAATGGAGCTCGTATCCGAGCTCGCCGACGAATCCGACCCTCAGCAGGCGGCAGGGAATGCCGGCGACGTTCGCCTGCCTGACGGCCATGTAGGGGAAGGATTCGGCATCGAGTTTCTCGTCGGTAAGGCGGGTGAGCACGGCGCGCGACCTTGGTCCGGCAATGTTGACGCCGCACCAGGCGCCCGTGACGTTGGTGATGTCGACCCTGAGACGCCACTGCGCGTTCCAGAACAGCATCTCCTGGTAGACGCCATCGACGCCGGAGGTGGTGGCCGTGACGTAGTAATGGTTCTCATGCAGCCTGCAGGCCACTCCATCATCGGTGATGACGCCGGTCATGTCGGTCATCAGCGTGTAGCGGGCGCGGCCCACCAGCTGTTTTCTGTAGGCCCAGGTGTACATGCGTTCCATCATGTCCGCGGCGTCGGGGCCACGGATTTCGAGTCCTCCCAGGGTCGACACGTCGATCAGACCGACCTTCTCCCGGACATGACGCGATTCGGCCTCGATCACGGCGTCCCGGTCATCGCCGCCATAGTGTTCCGGACGGTACCAGGCGCCGGCCTGCATCATGCGGGCGCCCGCCTCGACATGGCGCCAGTGCATGGCGGTGAGGCGCTCGGGCTCGAAACTGCGGCCTGCCAGGACGCCCAGTTTCTCGGCCGTGTAGGGGGGCCTCTGCGTCGTCATGCCGGCCTCGTTGACACTGATGCCGTTCTCCCGGGCGTTGAGGCGTATCGCGTTGAGCCAGGAGTGGCGGCCCTGGCTGGGACCCATGCCGCAGGTGGAGAAGCGCTTCATCAGTTCGATGTGGGTGTAGCCCTCCGAGACCGCGTCCTTCAGGTCGTGGATCTGCAGATCCTCGTCGAAATCGACGAAATCGCGGCCCTTCGGGTGCTCGAACATGGGCCAGGGATGATTCTGCCCCGTTTCACCGCGATCGTTGCGCACCGCCGGCATCGCGGTGCCGTTGAAACCGGCGTCGCGGGCAGCCAGCCAGCCGGCGCGCCGGCCTTCCTCGATCACCGTGTCGATGCGAAAACACCCGGCCACCGATCCCGCCGCATGCATGCCCTCGGGCAGTTTGCCGATCTCGAGCATGGACGTCGTCTCGTTGTAGGGAGTCCGGCCACCGGCGTGCCAGACGAGGTTGGCGGCGGGTTGCCAGCCGACAGATGTCACGATGGTGTCGCAGTCATGGACATCATGCCGGGCGGCCGTCGTGCCGGGTCCGGTGATCTCCGCAATGCGCGCCGCCTCGATAGTGTCCTTCCACGGGCCGGGCTCCGCCTCGACCACGGTCGATCGCGGCATGATCGGCACCCCGTGATCCGACACCGCAGCCGCCAGGTCGTGCCGTGGAACGTTGGGCCCGAGTTCAGCCACCGCGGCAATGTCGACCCCTGCGCCGATCAGATCGAGTGCGGCGGCATAGCCATCGGCGTTGGCGGTGGCGATGACCGCCCGGCCACCGGGCCTGACACCATACCGGTTGATCAGACGCTGGGCCGCCGATCCATACATCACCCCGGGGAGATCGTTGTTGCGGAACACCAGGGGCTGTTCCCAGGATCCGCTGGCCACGACCACGGACCCGGCCCGCACCTTGAACATGCGGTTGCCCTGGATGACGGGAATGAAATGGTCCGTGAACCAGCCGTTGGCCACGGCGCCGGCGAGGACACGGATGTTGTCGCACCCCTCGACCGCGGCCACGAGCGTCTTCCGCTCGCGTGCGGCCCGCTCTCCCTCGGTATCGAAACGCGCATAGGTCAGCGAGCCGCCGAGCTGAGGGTTCTCCTCGACGAGCAGCACCTCGACCGCCCGGTCGACCGCCGCCGCCTCGAGGGCGGCCGCCATGCCCGCAGGACCGCCGCCGACCACAACCACATCGGCCCACAGGTACTGCTTGTCGTAGTAGCCGTGCGGCGTCGAGGGGTTGACCGTGCCGAGACCCGCAAGGCGGCGGACCACCGGCTCCCACACCTTCCACGCGCCCTTCGGGCGGTAGAAGGTCTTGTAGTAGAAACCGACCGGCAGGAACCGCCCGAAGTGATCGAGAAGGCGCGCCCTGTCGTTGTCGAGGCTGCCGAAGACATTCTGCGCCTCGACCACCATGCCGTCCTCGACCAGCCTGGTATCGGCCACCACATTGGGCTCATCGCCAATCTGCACAAAGCTGTTGGCGTCATGACCGGCGGCCGACAGCGTTCCCCGCGGGCGGTGGTACTTGAAGGAACGCGATAGCACTCTGACGCCGGCAGCAAGCAAGGCGCTGGTGACGGTATCCCCGGCGTATCCTTCGCGACGGTGCCCGTCAAAGGTGAAGGAGAGTGGCCTCGACCTGTCGATCAGCTGGCCCGGCAACGTCGGAAGGCGTCCGGGAATCATCGTCCTTCTCCGAATTCAGCAAGGAATTCGCCGGCCGGCCAGGTCCGGAGAATCTCGTCGGTGCGGGTGTCTCGTTCGGCGACGAACCAGTAGGCGGTGGGTGTGTGATACCACCACTCGCGGACGACGCCCGCGGTGTTGTTCTCGAGGTAGACGTAGTCGATCCACGCGGCGTGATCGCAGTCGGGCGGCGGCAGGTGCTCCACCTCGCCGCCGCAGGCGAACTCCGAGATGTTGCGCGGACCGTTGAGCGGGCAGGGCATGATCTTCATCGTCCGACGGCCTCCTCTAGTGGCCCACGCTGGCCGCGCCCTTTTCCCCGACCAGGTTGAAGTCGTGGTAGCGCTGGAGGGCGAACGGCTGAATGAGGTCCCCGACCTCGCCGGTCGCCAGCATGCGTGCATTCTCCTTGCCGCACACCGGCGTGGCCTTGAACCCCCACGTCCCCCAGCCGGCATCGATGTAGTAGTTGTCGACGGGTGTCTCTCCCATGATCGGCGCGAAATCCGGTGTCATGTCGGTCATGCCGGCCCACTGCCGCAGCAGCTTCACTTCGGAAATGAAGGGGAGCATCTCCAGCAGGTGCATCATCAGGCCTTCCTTGAAGTCGAGTGTCGAGCGCGTCATGTAGACCCCGTAGGGGTCCGTGGAACCGCCCATGACGAGCTCGCCGCGGGACGACTGGCTGACGTAGACGTGCAGGCTTCCCGAGACGACGATGGCGTCGAGAAAGGGCTTCAGGGGCTGGCTGACGCAGGCCTGGAGCGGGACCGTCTTCAGCGGCAACCTGAAGCCCGCCATCGCCGCCACGTGACCGGACATGCCAGCCACCGCCTGCAGCACCTTGCCCGCGCGGATGGTTCCGCGGCTGGTCTTCACCGCGGTGACACGTCCCGCGTGGCCGTTGGCTCCGGTGATCTCGAAGCCGGTGACCTCCGTGTTCTGGTGGATGTGGACGCCGCGGCGCGCCGCGCCGGCACCGTAGCCCCATGCCACCGCGTCGTGACGGGCGATGGCTCCGGGCGCATGGTAGAGCGCGCCGAGGATGGGATAGCGGACATCCTCGGAGTAATCGAGTTGCGGCACCATCTTCATGAGATCGTCCCGCATCACGAGTTCCGATTCGATGCCGAAGTGCTTGTTGACCTCGGCTCTCCACCGCATGGTCCTGATGGCGCTGTCCGTATGCGCCAGGGTGTAGTGGCCGCGCTCCGAATAGAGAATGTTCATGTCGAAGTCGTTGGAGAGGTCCTTGTAAAGCCTTATCGACTCGTCATAGAACTTCACGCCTTCCGGCGTCAGGTAGTTGGAACGGATGATGGCCGTGTTGCGGCCGGTGTTGCCGCCGCCGATGTACCCGCGTTCAAGGACCGCGACATCGGTGATCCCATGATCAACCGCAAGATAGTAGGCCGTTGCCAGGCCGTGACCGCCGCCGCCGACGATGACGATATCGTAAGAGTCCTTCAGTTCTCCGGGTTCGGGAAAGACGTCCGGGACGCTGCGATGCCGGGTGAGACCGTGTTTGAGCAGGGCGAATGGCATGGAGGATTCGCTCCTCGCGGGAAGGCGGAGGTGTAAACCAGAGGCCGGGTCCTGTCCATGCCGTCGAAATGGTTCAGCCCGATGCTCCCGGCAACATGGGACCGAGATCCTCTCCGGCAAGGATATGGACGTGGAAGTGGGGAACGACCTGGTGGCCGTCCCGCCCCTGGTTGGCGATCAGCCTGTGACCGCGGTCATGGACTCCGAGCGCGTCGCAGATTTCCCCCACGACCCTCCAGAAGGCGACGATCTCCCCGTCGCTGGCGTTGCGGTGGAAGTCGTCGTGGGCAATGTAGCGCCCCCTGGGGATGACAAGCACGTGCTCGGGAGCCTGGGGCGCGATGTCCCTGAAGGCCAGCACATGTTCCTCGTCGCGTACCATGGTACAGGGAAGCTCGCCGCGCAGGATCTTCGCGAAGACGTTATCGTCGTCATACGTGTCGAAATCGATCGCCATGGACATCCTCCCCTACCGGATCCGTCAGCTATCAAGCAGAAACCTCAGTCCGTATCAAGGGCGTATCCCGCCGTGCGGACGGTGCGGATGAGGTCGCCGCCCCCGGTGACGCTGAGCGCCTTTCTCAACCGGCCGATGTGCACGTCGACAGTCCTGTCACCAATGAACGAGTCGATCCCCCAGACCCTGTCGAGAATCTGTTCACGGCCGAACACCCGGCCCGGGTTCTCCATGAGGAGCCTGAGGATGGCGAATTCCTTCGGCCCGAGATGAATGCGCTGGCCGGCACGCACGACACGCCGCCCGGCAAGGTCCATGACAAGGTCCGAACAGGCCAGCGAATCGCTTGCCAGAGCGGGTCGGATGCGGCGCAGCACGGCGCGTACGCGCGCCAGCAGCTCGGAAGGCGCGAAGGGCTTGGGCACGTAGTCGTCGGCACCGACATCGAGACCCCTGACACGGTCCGCTCCGTCGGCCCGTGCCGTCAGCATGATGATCGGCAGGTGCGACAGGTTGCGGTCGCGGCGGATACGCCGGCAGACTTCGAGTCCGCTTAAGCCAGGCAGCATCCAGTCGAGTATGACGATGTCCGGGTTTTCCTCTTCGGCGAGGATGAGCGCCTCGCGGCCGTCGCCGCAGGTCAGGACCCGGAACCCGTCGGCCTCCATGTTGTAGCGCACCAGTTCGAGGATCGGTTCCTCGTCATCAACGACGAGGGCGGTGGCTTCACTTCTTTCAGTTGCCGTTCTCGACCGTCTCACCATCCACTCCGATCACGGAATCTGCCTTGGGCCGGTCGCGGTCCGGCATCCGGCCCAGAATCATGTAGGTCACCATCTCGGCGATGTTGGTGGCGTGGTCGCCGATGCGTTCGATGTTCTTGGCCATGAAGTGGACCTGGGTTCCCGATGCGATCAGTCTCGGATCGGCGATCATGTCGGCGAGGATGGCGACAAAGACGGTACTGTACATCTCGTCGATGAACTCGTCCTGGCGCCACACCCGCTCGGCCAGATCGGCATCGCCATCGCGGAACGCGTTCATGACATCGGTCGTCAGGTTGTAGACGGCGGCGCCCAGCCGCCTCAGGGCCTCGCGCTGCGGCATTCCCGCCGTGTCCTCGATGATGAGGATGCGCTTGGAGACGTTGGCCGCAAGATCGCCCATGCGCTCCAGGTTGCTGGCCGATTTCAGCGCCGTCATGATGCGCCGCAGATCCTCGGCCATGGGCTGGCGCAGCGCCACGATGCGCGTGACCAGTTCCTCCACCTCGCGCTCATGCGCGTCGACCCTCTGGTCGCTGTCGATGACGCTCTGGGCCAGGGTGCGGTTGCCGTCCGCCAGGGCCTGCATGGCGTTGCGAATCTGGTCTTCCACGATTCCGCCCATGGAGAGAACACGGTTCGTGACCTCCTCGAGCTCGGAGTCGAAGGAACGGACAGTGTGCTGGACAGTCATGGGGAATCCTCAGCCAAGTGTGCTCATCCGAACCTGCCGGTGATGTAGTCCTCGGTCATGGATTCGGCCGGGCTCTGGAAGAGTTCGGCCGTGCCGTTGACCTCGATCAGCCGGCCAAGGTGAAAGAAGGCGGTCATCTGCGAGACCCGCGCCGCCTGCTGCAGGTTGTGGGTGACAATGACGATCGTGTACTTCGTCCGCAGATCGTCGATCAGTTCCTCGATACGCGCGGTCGAGATCGGATCAAGCGCCGAGCAGGGTTCGTCCATCAGGATCACTTCGGGCGCCACGGCGATCGAGCGGGCAATGCACAGGCGCTGCTGCTGGCCACCGGACATGCCGGTCGCAAGGTCGCCGAGACGGCCCTGGACCTCCTCCCACAGCCCGGCGCGGCGCAGACTCGATTCAACGATGTCGTCAAGTTCGCGGCGGTTGGCGGCAAGGCCGTGAATGCGCGGACCATAGGCGATGTTGTCGTAGACCGTCTTCGGGAAGGGATTGGGTTTCTGGAAGACCATGCCGACGCGCGCACGCAGCTGCACGACATCGACCGAACGGTCCCGGATATCGACGTCGTCGAGAGTGACGCTGCCTTCAGTTGTCACGTCATTGATGGTGTCGGTCATGCGGTTGAGGCACTTGAGGAAGGTGGTCTTGCCGCATCCCGAGGGACCAATGAGGGCGGTGACCTGGTGTTCGGCCACGTCGAGGTCGATGCCGGCCAGCGCCTGCTTGTCGCCGTACCACAGCTTGAGACCGCGCGTCCTCATCTTCACACGCGGCGCATCACGGGTTGCCGCCGCTTCTACCATCTGATCTCGAACCTTTGCCTCAGGTAGACCGCCAGGCCATTCATGGCGATCAGAAACACGAGCAATACCATGATCGCGGCTGATGTCTTCTCGACAAAGCCGCGTTCGGGACTGTCCGCCCACAGGAAGACCTGCACCGGAAGCGCCGTTGCCGGATCGGTCGGTCCGGATGGCAGATCGACAACGAAGGCCACCATGCCGACCATGAGCAATGGCGCCGACTCTCCCAGCGCACGCGCCATGCCGATGATCGCGCCGGTGAGGATCCGCGGCATCGCCAGCGGCAACAGGAAATGCGAGACCACCTGCACCTCGGAGGCGCCAACGGCGAGAGCCGCATCCCTGATCGAGGGCGGTATTCCCTTGAGCGCCGCCCGCGTGGTGATGATGATCGTCGGCAGGGTCATCAGGGCGAGGGTCAGGCCGCCAACGACCGGCGCCGAACGCGGCAGGTGCATGACATTCAGGAAAACGGCCAGCCCCAGCAGGCCGAAGACGATCGAGGGAACGGCGGCAAGGTTGTTGATGTTGACCTCGATGATGTCGACCCACCGGCGCTTCGGTGCAAACTCCTCGAGGAAGACCGCCGCTCCCACCCCGGTCGGGAACGACACGACAAAGGTGACGAGAAGGATCCAGAACGACCCCAGGACAGCGCCGCCGACTCCGGCGAGTTCCGGTTCGCGGGAATCCCCGCTCGCAAGAAAGGTCCAGTTGAAGACAGTCGCCAGGTCGCCGTCCTGTTCCAGGGCATCAACCCAGGCAATCGTCCGGTCGTCAATCAGCCGCAGTTCCTCCGGCGCGGAGCGGTCGACATATCCCTTGTTGAGCATGTCAACCTCTGTGGCTGCCGGCAGCCACAGCTCCCGTGACGTGCCGGCGAGTGACGGGTTGTCGAGGAGGGCGTCCCGCACGTCCCAGGCGCCCTGGTTCGACACGATGCCGAGCAGTGCCCGCAGTGCCCTGCGTTCCGTCACGTCGGGAAATCTCTCGCGCAGGCCATCAAGGACGATCATGCGGAAGTTGCCGTTCGCCGGATTGTCCACATCGACGTGCTCGGCGGAGTACGTCACCTCGAGCCGCAGTTTGGTGGTGAGGAATCCCGACCAGCCGTTGAGAACAACGGATCCCAGAAGGATCACGAGGAAGACGGCGGTGAGCACCAGGGCCGAGACGGACACGATCTTGAAGTTGCGCTCCCGGGCATAGCGCCTGCGCAGGCGACCGCGCGAGGAGTCGCTCAGGTGAACCGACGTCATTGGCCGTGCCGTGTCAGTCATACTGTTCCTGGTATTTCTGCACCATTCTCAGTGCGACAATGTTGAGTCCCAGCGTGACCAGGAAAAGGGTCAGGCCAAGGGCGAAGGCCGCAAGGGTCTTGGCGCTGTCGAATTCCTGGTCACCGACGAGGAGAGTCACGATCTGCACGGTCACGGTCGTGACGGCCTCTAAGGGGTTCGCCGTGAGATTGGCGGCAAGGCCGGCCGCCATGACCACAATCATGGTTTCTCCGATGGCCCGGCTCACCGCCAGCAGGAACCCGGCAACGATTCCGGGAAGGGCAGCGGGAATGATCACGCGTGTCACCGTCTCCTGTTGCGTTGCGCCAAGCCCAAGGGAAGCGTCTCTGAGGTCAGCGGGCACCGCGGCGAGGGCATCGTCGGTGAGTGAGGAGACGAAGGGGATGATCATCATTCCCATGACCAGCCCCGCCGCCAGGGCGCTTTCCGATGCCACGTCGAGTCCGATGCCGGCTCCCGCCTCGCGCAATGCCGGGGCAACGACGAGCGCGGCGAAGAAGCCGTAGACCACCGTGGGGATGCCGGCGAGGATCTCGAGTATCGGCTTGGCCGTCGCCCGCAGGCGGGGGTCGGCATACTCGGTCAGATAGACCGCCGAGAGGAGCCCGACGGGACCGGCCACCAGCATGGCGATGAGCGTGATGAGAAGCGTGCCGGTGAAGAGAGGAACCGCGCCGAAGGCCCCGGAAGAACCCACCTGGTCCTCTCTCAGCGCGATCTGCGGACTCCACTTCACGCCGAACAGGAAGTCGAGGAACGGCACCTCGTCAAAGAAGCGGATGGCCTCGAAGAGCACCGAAAAGACAATGCCTGCCGTCGTCAGGACGGAAATCGCCGCCAGGGCTAGAAGCACGACGAGAAGCACGCGCTCAACCGGCTGGCGGGTCCGCCGGGAAATGTCGATCCGACGCATCGCGAGCCCGGCCGCGATGAGCCCAAGGCCCAGTGCGGCGCCAAATCCGATCCAGTGCTTGAGAAGGGTGAGGTGACTGAAGGAAGCGGCCGCAGCCTCGAGTTCCGGAGTGATCCCGATCGTCGGCACGCCGCCGCCAGCGAGTGTCTCGGCATCGTTCAGGAATCGCTGCAATACCGGGCCGGAAGCCTCCCGAAGCTCGCCTGGCAGCGCGGCGACAACGGTCCTGTCGATCATCCAGTCCCCGGCCAGAAGAACAAGGAACCAGAGAGACATCGCCGGCAGGCCGCAGGCCAGTGCGACGTAGAAGCCGTGATACACCGGGCGCGAGTGAAGGACGGACGTGCGGCCTCCGGTGAGGCTGACAGCCTTCCTTCGTCCGGCCAGGAAGACTGCCACCGCAAGGCAGACCAGCACCAGGGTGAGGATCATCTGGGTCACGGTCCGGTCACGCTCCGGCGTGTGATGGAATCATCTGGACTGAGGGAAAAGGCCGGGGACCTGTTGCGGGTCCCCGCCAACACGAGGATCACGCAACGTATCACAAGCTGAGAGGCGTGGCGGAATTCGCCGTTTCCGCCATGGTCGCCCGGTCGTGATCGGGAAGCGGAATCAGGCCCTTGTCCGCAAGGTAACCGAAGGGCCCCCAGGCGTCGTCGCTGGTGAACTCGGCGACGAACTCGGCGATGCCCGGAACGAGGTCGAGGTGGGCATTCTTGACGTAGAAGTAGAGCGAACGCGATACCGGATAATCGCCGAAGGCAATGTTGTCGAACGTCGGTTCGACACCGTTCATCACGGCGCCCTGGATCTTGTTGATGTTCTGATCGAGGAAGGAAAACCCGAATATGCCGAAGGCATCCGGATCGGCCTCAAGCTTCTGGACGATCAGATTGTCGTTTTCCCCGGCCTCGATGAAGGCGCCATCCTCGCGGACCGAGGCACAGATGCTCTCGAAGCGGTCTTCATCCGACTCCTCGATCACGGCCACGGCTTCGAAGTGCTCGCATCCTTGTTCCATCACGAGTTCGACGAAGGCATCGCGGGTGCCGGATGTCGGCGGCGGACCCATGACCCTGATGGCGGCGGCGGGCAGCGAGTGGTTGATCTCGCTCCACATCGTGTAGGGGTTGGCGACGATGTTGCCGTTGGCATCGGGAACCTCGGCCGCAAGGGCAAGCCACAGGTCCGGAATGTCGATGGAGAGCTGGCGCGCACCGCGCGAGTTGCCGAGCACGATCCCGTCGAAGCCGAACATGACCTCGGTGATCTCCGTGATACCGTTTTCAGCGCAACGCTCGACTTCGCTCGGCTTGATGCGGCGCGAGGCGTTGGTGACGTCCGGGTGCTCGAAACCGACGCCCGCACAGAAGAGCTTCAGTCCGCCGCCCGAACCGGTGGACTCGACGACGGGTGTCGGAAAATCGCTGCTCTGGCCGAAGTGTTCGGCGACGGCGGTCGAGAACGGAAACACGGTTGATGAACCGACGATCCTGATCGTGTCCCGTGCGTCCTGCGCGGCCGCTGCAACGGCCGTCAGGGCAACGACGCATGCGGCGAGGACGACATTCAACGTTCTGGACTTCATGCCATGGTCCCCCGTGGGTGGGCGGTCTAAGGTGAATTGGCGCCCACCCTACGAAGATTTCATGACACTTTCGTGAAATACGACCGGCAGCCACACCGTGAAGACGGATCCCTTGCCGGGAGTGCTCGCCACGTGCAGTTCGCCGCGGTGGCGCGAGAGAATGTGCTTGACGATGGCCAGACCGAGCCCGGTTCCACCGCGTTCGCGGCTGCGCGCCTTGTCGACACGGTAGAACCGTTCGGTCAGCCGCGGCAGGTGGTGAGCCTCGATTCCGTCACCCTGATCGGTGACGGAAATCCATGCCAGCCGGCCGCGCGCAACCCGCAGGTAATCGGGCGGCCTGTCCGCGACGCCGGCAGCGAGGCTGACCGCGGTACCCTGCCTGCCATACCCGATAGCGTTGGCGACGAGATTGTAGAGGGCCTGTTCGATCTCGTCCTCGTCACCACGCACCGCCGGCATGGAGTCGGGGATGTCGAGATCGATGGTCATCGACCGTCTGTCCGCTTCGAAGTGAAGCGTGGACGCGAGGCGGGCGAGCAGCGACCCGATGGCGACCTCCCCGTCGGGCTGGGTGTGTTCCCGGATCTCGATGCGTGACAGTGACAGCAGGTCCTCGACCAGGTTCGCCATGCGCCTGCCTTGAGCTTCCATCATCGCCAGGAACCTGGCCCGCGAGTCGGCATCGTCCCTTGCCGGGCCCTGCAGCGTCTCGATGCAGCCGACGAGCGTGGTGAGCGGCGAACGGATTTCGTGGCTGGCATTGGCCACGAAATCCACGCGCATCTTCTCGGTCATGCGGGCCCCGGTGACGTCGTGGCAAACCACCATCAGCGCCGCATCGCCCATTCCGGCGGGCAGCGGTGCGACATCAAGGACATAGTGGCTGTCGACGTGGTCCCGGGTCACGACGACTTCCACGGCACTGGAGAGCCCGTCGCCAAGTCCTGCCGCGACAGCGCTGTCGAAACCGGGATCCCGCAGGATCCTGGAAACGTGCTGTCCGGTCCTGAGATCGCCGAAGGCCCGGCCCGCCGCACCGTTGAAACGCACCAGCGTGCTGTCCCCCGAGACCAGCAGAACAGGAGCCCGCAGGGCATCAAGCAGGTGATCGTTGTCCCTTGCCAGGCGGACAATGTGCGTGTCGCGCTCATCGAGAGTGTGAGTTACGGCGTGCAGGACGGACTGCAACTGCGCAACAAGTGGTCCACCGCGCAGCCCCGGTGGCTCCAGATCTGGCAAGTCGTTCCGCCGGACAACCCACGACCTGATGCGATCTGCGCCCGAAACGAGAGGCCACACCAGAACCGCGCTCATCACCGCCAGGGCGGCAAATCCGGCGACGGCCGCTGCCACCGCGAGTTCTCCGGTCAGCACCAGGACAAGAAAGATCCCCGCCTCGACAAGGACCAGCAGCAGGATCAGACCCATGGCGGGCCACTGGCCGCCATGATCATGGAATCCGCTCGGCGCCGGAGATCATCAGTCTTCGATGTCGATGGCCGCCATGGCCGCCATGTTGAGGAGGTCGTTGACCGTCGCCCCCAGGCGGACGATCTGGACCGGCTTCTCCAGGCCGAGAAGAATCGGTCCGATCACGCGCGCGCCATCCATCGCCTCCACCAGCCTGTAGGAAATGTTGGCGGCGTGCAGGTCGGGCATGATGAGAACATTTGCCGGACCGCTCAGTTCGATGAAGGGGTAGTAGTCCAGCACGTTCTGGTCGAGCGCGGTGTCGCCCGCCATCTCGCCGTCCACTTCGAAGTCGACCTCGCGTTCCTTGAGGATGCGCACGGCTTCGCGCAGATGGCCCGTGTGCCGTTCGCCGCGGCTGCCGAAATTGGAAAACGACAGCAGGGCGACCCGCGGTTCGACGCCCAGGGCGCGTGCCTTGGCGGCTGCCTGGACCGTGATGTCCGCGAGATCCCGGGCTGACGGTTGCTCGTTGATGGTGGTGTCGGCCAACAGCAGGGTGTGCTGGGAGGAGACGAGGATGGTCATGCCGAAGACAATCTGGCCGTCCCCGGCCTTCAGCGCCCTCTGCACATGGGAGAGAGCGCCGGGATAGGACCGGGTCAGACCGGTGACCATGGCATCGGCATCGCCCGTCGCCAGCATGGCCGCGGCGAAGACATCGCGATCCAGGTGGATCCAGCGCTGGCAGTCGCGCAACAGCGCGCCGCGACGCTGCATGTGAGCGTAGACATGATTGACGTACTGCTCGGTATCCACGGCATCCGCGTTGGCAATTTCGATGCCGCCCGGACTGACGCCGAGCGTCTCCATCTTCGCCTGGATGTTCCCCGCCCTTCCGACAAGGATGGCGCTGCCCAATCCCTGATCACGCCACAGGGCCGCCGCCCGGATCGTCTTTTCCTCTTCGCCTTCGGCAAACACGACCCGCGCCTGACGCAGGCGCACGGTCTCGAAGACCTCGTGCATGCGCCCGGCGACCGGAGAGAGGAGGCCGGAGAGACGGGCCTGGTAGGCCTCGGTATCGATGATTGGCCGCCGTGCCACGCCTGTCTCCATGGCCGCCCGCGCCACACGCGACGGCACCCGCGAAATGAGGCGGGGATCGAACGGCTTGGGAATGATGTAGTCCGGCCCGAAGCGCAGGTAGCCACCGGCATAGGCTGACGCCACCTCGTCCGGCACGTCTTCCCGCGCCAGGGAGGCAATCGCCTCGGCGGCGGCAATCTTCATGGCGTCGTTGATCGTCGTTGCCCGCACATCAAGCGCGCCCCGGAAGATGTAGGGAAACCCCAGGACATTGTTGATCTGGTTTGGATAGTCGGAACGGCCGGTCGCCACGATGGCATCCTCGCGCACGTTCTGGACATCCTCAGGCAGGATCTCCGGATCCGGGTTCGCCATGGCGAAGATGATCGGCCGGGCGGCCATCGACGCGACCATGTCCCCGGTCACGGCATCCTTGACCGAAACCCCGAGGAAGATGTCCGCCCCCTCCATGGCGTCCTCGAGTGTTCTCGCCGACGTCTCGACGGCATGGGCAGACTTCCACTGGTTGATGCCCTTTTCGCGTCCCTGGTACACCACGCCCTGCGAGTCGCACAGGATGGCATTGTCATGGGGTAGCCCCCGCGCCTTCACCAGTTCAAGGCAGGCAATTCCGGCGGCGCCCGCGCCGTTCACCACCACCTTGCAGTCGGCCAGTTTCTTGTCGGCGATCTCCAGGGCGTTGATGACGCCGGCAAGGCAGATGATGGCCGTGCCGTGCTGGTCATCGTGAAAGATCGGGATGTCGACGAGCTCCCTCAGGCGCTGCTCGATGATGAAGCATTCCGGCGCCTTGATGTCCTCGAGATTGACGCCGCCGAAGGTCGGGCTGATGAGTTGCACCGTCTGCACGATCTCGTCGACATCCTCGCTGTCGATTTCGATGTCGATGCCGTCGACATCGGCGAAACGCTTGAAGAGGACGGCCTTTCCTTCCATGACCGGTTTGGCGCCGAGAGCACCGAGATTGCCCAGTCCCAGGACCGCCGAACCGTTGGAGATGATGGCAACGACATTGCCCTTCGAGGTGTAGTCGAAGACGGTTGCCGGTTCCCGGTGGATCTCGAGGCAGGGCGCGGCGACCCCCGGAGAGTAGGCGAGCGAGAGGTCCCGGGCCGTGTTGAGAGGCTTTGTCGGTGTAACCGCCAGCTTGCCGGGACGCCCCTCGGCGTGGAACTTGAGGGCATCGATGTCACTGACCTTGACCTGATCCGCCATGGAATGCGCCGCTTCTTCCCCTTGAACCATGAAGCGTAGCCTCACACCGACCCGTGATAAAGCAACCAGACTGCTTCATGATGAACTGGATGCACGACGATCCCTTCCATCCGCGTCACTACAGGGATGTGCGCCGCCCGCCGGGAGAGGCCTCGACCCTTCCCGGCTGGTGTTATGTGTCGGACGCCTTCCTGCGGCGCGAACGTGAACGCATCTTCTCGCGCGCCTGGCAGTTCGCAGGGCGTCTCGAGGAAATCCCCCGGGGAGGCTACCGCTCGGTCGACACGACAGGCGGGCCGATCCTGCTGGTCAACGACGGCTCTCTTCGCGCTTTCGCCAACACCTGCCGGCATCGTGGCACGCCCCTGGTGTCGGGTTGTGGCATGGCATCGCGAATAGTCTGTCCGCTGCACGGCTGGCGCTACCGTCTCGACGGTTCGCTGGAGTCGGCGCCGGGGACGTCGATTGATCACGGTCGCTACGCACTCCGCGGGATCCGCGCCGATGTCTGGGCCGGGTTTGTCTTTGTCTGCTTCTCGCGCCGGACAGCCGGCCTTGCGTCCTGGTTCGGTGACATGACACAACGCCTCGCAAGCCATGACCTGGCTGAGTTCCGCGTGGCGCGCCGGCGTCACTACACGGTCCGGGCCAACTGGAAACTCATCGCCGAAAACGCCATGGAGGCCTATCACACCGGGACCGTTCACGGTGACTCGCTGGGAGCCCAGGCGTCGCGGGATCTCGTCACCCGAGGTCACTGGGACGCCCTCCAGGTCCTCGGCGAAGCCTCGGTCGCCGTGCTGCCCGGTCAACCGGCTCCGTTTCCTCCGGTCAAGTCCCTGTCACCGGAGGCGCGGGCTGGCACGTTCTTCACGACACTTCACCCGAACACCCAGTTCGCCTGCGCCCAGGACAGCATGTGGTGGCTTCACTACCGTCCGCTCTCACCCGGCCTGACCCGTATCGAGGTCGGCCAGTGCTTCCCGGACTCCACCACACGCCGGGATGACTTCGCCGAAGGCTCGAAGGCCTACTTCCATCGCTGGGACACCGGCATCGACGAGGACAATGCCATCTGCGAGGCCCAGCAAGCAGGGATCTCGTCTCCCTTTCATCGTCCAGGCCGCCTCTCGGTGCGTGAACAGGCAGTCCATCGCCTGAACAACTGGATTGTCGATCAGACCATCGACGACGGCCTCGCCAGGCGCCGCATTGACGCTCTCCATGGAAGCCACTAGAACCACCAACGGAGAGGTGGCCGAGCGGTCGAAGGCGCTCCCCTGCTAAGGGAGTATGGGCCAAAATCCCATCGAGGGTTCGAATCCCTTCCTCTCCGCCAGTATCTCGCTCCCAGACACGCGCATCGACCCGGAACCCCCTGATTGACCGGAAGTGTCGGGCGACACAAGGTGTTGTGTGCAGCCCTCTCCCTGCGATCCACTTTCTCACCAGATGCCCGTCATCGCGGGCGCTGGCACGAAAGGCGGGGCAAGGTTCACCAGCTCAACGCAGACCCAGGCCCCGGGCAATGATGCCGCGCAGGATCTCGGTCGTGCCGCCCTGGATGGTGAGCTTGGGCGCGATCAGGATTGCCCGGGCCAGGGCATGCTCGAACCGCAAGCGCGCCTCGGGCTCGCCGACACCCTCGGCGAGATCGCGCGCTATCGCGGGCAGCGCCTGCTCCCACGCTGTGCCCAGATCCTTTACCACCGAAGCCTCCGTTGCCGGCTCCAGGCCGCGCGCGAGCATGCCGGCGACCGCCACCGACATGTGGCGCAGGGTCTGCAGCCCGGCGATCAGGCGACCAAGCCCGATCGCGGCGTAGCGATCGGGTGTCTCGCCCAGAATGCGGACGAGTTCGACCAGCACTGCGATCGTCTCCAGGAAGCGTTCGGGACCGCTCCGTTCGTACGCGAGCTCACTGGTGGCCTGCCGCCACGCCATGTCGCGCTCCCCAAGCAAATGGTCGCCAGGCACGAAGGCATCGTCCAGCACGACCTCGTTGAAGTGATGGTCGCCACTTGGATAACGAATGGGATTGACCGATATGCCCTCCGCAGAGAGGTCGACCAGGAACTGGGAGAGACCGTGGCGCCGGTTCTCCCTGGTGGCGGGGGCGGTGCGAAAGATGCCGATCATGTAGTCGGCGAGGTGGGCCGTGCTGGTCCACACCTTGCGGCCCGAGAGGCGCCAACCGTTGCCGTCCGGGACGGCCTTCGAGGACGCGGCGAAGAGATCGCTGCCCGAACCCGGCTCGCTCATGCCGATGGAAAACGTGCATTCGCCGGCGCATATCCGCGGCAGGATGTCCCGCTTGATGTCTTCGGACGCGTACTTGAGCAGCATCGGACCGCTTTGCCGGTCGGCGGTGAAGTGGGCTGTCAGCGGAGCGCCGGCGAACAAAAGCTCCTCGTTGACGATGAAACGCTCAAGATGGCTCCGCTCGTGTCCGCCATAGATCCGGGGCCAAGTCATGCCGATCCAGCCCTTGGCAGCGAGTCGACGGCTGAAATCGCGATTGAACCTCACGGCCCCGCCCTCGGCCGACGGTGCAAGCAGACCGTCCTTGCTCGCTTCGTGGAGAAAACGGCGCACGTCGGAGCGTAGCGACTCGACTTCTGGCGGCAGCGGCGCGTACGCGAAGGATATCCCCTGGACCATGGTTCAGATCTCGAGTCCGACGGACCTCGAGGCCGGTTCAGGATTCCCGGTCAGCCGACCCCAAAAGCCATCAACACCGGCCGCTGCGACGTGGCGTCCAAGTTCCTCGGCCCAGAACGTCTCGCTTCCGTAGTCATCACGCCAGGACCAGAGGCGGTGCGTGAAACGGTGCAGCACGTGTTCGGCTGTAAAGCCGATGGCGCCGTGAACCTGGTGAGCAATCGCCGCGCCGACCCCGGCGGCCTCGCCGACCCGCACCTTGGCCGCCGCCACGTCGAAGAGCGCGTACGCAAGCGGGCCTTCCGCCCGGTCAAGCGCCCAACCGGCTGCCTGTGCCGCCACCGAAGCGGCGGCCGCCTCGCCGGCGAGGCGGGCCAACAAGTGCTGGACCGCCTGAAACTTCGAGATCGTGCGACCGAATGCCTGGCGCTCCTGGGCGTAGCCGACGGACATCTCGACGAGCGCGTCCAGCGCTCCCGCCATCAGCGCCGCCCGAGCTGCCGCGGAGAGCAGCAGCAGGTCGCGACGACCAACCTCGCGGGACAGCGTGGCGCCGACAACCGGCAGCGTGCCGTCGAACCGTGCCGAACCGCGTTCATCTCCTGCCAGGTCCTCGCTGCATTCCATCTGCGATGGACGTTCGACCAGCACGACATGGGCCACACCGTCTGCATCCTCGACAATGCCGACCAGACATTCCGCGCTGGAGGCGAACGGTGCGGCGGCGGCCTGGCCCCACAGCCGGCCAGCCGCATTCAACCGGAGGCCCGGGAGCAGCAGCGCCAGGCGTTTCGTTGGCACATTCAGTCCCGCCCGGGCCAGCAGCCAGGCGCCGGCCATGGTTTCGGCGAGCGGCACGGCACAGGCCTTTGCGCCAGCGGCTTCAAGAGCCGCCAGTCCCTCGACAAAGCTCGCGCCGATGCCGCCCGCCTCTTCGGGCACCCAGAGCAGTGGCAGTCCGGCATCGACGAGAGCCCGCCAAACCTCAACCTTCCAGGCGTCGTCGTGGGCCGCATTGACCGTGCGGGGCTCGGCGAGATCGGCGAAGATGCGCGCCGTGGTATCGGCGATCAGCCTGTCGGCAACCATCAACGCCCCCGGAATCGTGCCGGGCGGCGTTCGTTGATGGCGGCGACACCCTCGCGGAAATCGTCGGTCGCGCGCAGGCGGCTCTGCACCTCCTTCTCGTGCTCCAGAATTGCTTCGACACGATCGGCGAGACCTGCGCGCAGCGTCGCCCGGGTTTCGCGCACCGCGAGCGGCGCGCAGGCGGCGATCTCGGCGGCGAGCGCGAGCGCCGCATCCCGTACCTCCGCGCGCGGGACAAGCACGTCGACAAGGCCAACGCGGCAGGCCTCCTCGCCGCCGAGCCGGCGGCTGGCGTACAGCATCAGCGCCGCATTCTGGCGCCCAATGAGTTCCGGCAGGGTGATCGAAAGACCGAATCCGGGATGAAAGCCGAGTGCGGTGAAGTTGGCCCAGAACCGGGCTTCCGGGCAGGAGACCCTGAGGTCACAGGCAAGAGCGAGGCCGAGCCCGCCGCCAGTCGCCGACCCGTGGACCGCGCCGACGATCGGGAGGCCGATGCGGAACAGGCGTACGGCCTCATGGTAGAGAGCGCCCGGCTTCGTCGCCTGGGCCGATCCCGCGGCCGTCCCGAGCCTGGCACCGGCACAGAAGGCGGTGCCGTTCGCCGCGATGACAATGGCCCTCGTCTCGCCATCTGCGTCGAAGTCGCCGGCGGCGTCGACCAACCGGCGAATCAGATCGTGATCGAAGAAGTTGTGTGGGGGCCGGTTGAGCTCAATCAACCCGACATGGCCACTGCGCGAGACGAGCAGATCGTTCGATGGATCGGTCATGTCGAGACTGCTCCGTCAGCGCGAATGGCCCGAGTTTATCGGGGGTGCGGCGTGTTGAACATTCAGTGCAACGAATCGCGTAACGTCAGCAAGGCAAGTCCCCGAATGCCACTGCAGACCGGAGATCGCAACGAACCCCCAAATGACCGTCGATCGAGGCGGCGCTCAGCGATTGGACGAATTGCGGCCGTCACGTCAAAAGCTCGCAGACGACTTCGTGGTAGGCAGGAGCGCGATCGATCATGCCGGAGCGGGCATAGGTCGCGAGATTGCGCTTCCAGCGCTCCGGATCGGTGCTGACGGCGTGATCCAGTCCCTCGTCTCCGGCGACAAGCGGGAGCATCATCTCGAGGATCCGGAGGTTTTCGGCGATGTCCCCGTGCTCGGCCGAATGGGCGGCAACCAGACGGGCGCACGCGTCAAGGTTGTTCATAGCCTGTTGCCAACCCTCCCTGCAGGCGGCGAGGAAGCGATGGAGCGCCGGGCCATGCGCGGCAATCATGGCGTCGGTCGTGAACATCATCTGCGCCCAGGGCCGCAGATGATGATGGCGTATGGGGATGAGGCGCGTGGCATGGCCAAGGCGCCGGAGATGGTGGGGTTCCGTCGTGGCATAGCCCTGCACGGCGTCAAAGGTGCCGTCGAGGAGTTGCTCGAGCGTCCAGCCCGAGACCGTCGTCTCCATGGAGCCGGGTTCGATGCCATGGAGTTCCAGGACCGTTTCCAGGAGATGGATGCCGTCGCGGTGCATGGCAATCCGGCGCCCTGCGACATCCGCAAGGCACGCCATCCCGCTGTCGGGCAGCGTGACGAGGTGGATCGGCGAATCCTGCATCGTCGCACCGATGGCCTTGACGCCCTTTCCGGCCATCACGGCACGAACAATGAGATTGTCCTCCATGCACCCCACGCTGCATTCATCGGCGAGCACGAGATCGAGAGTGATGGTGTCGGGGTTCTCCTCCGGCGGCACCAGGCGCACGTCGAGGCCTTCCGCGGCAAAGAGGCACTCTTCGCGGGCCCAGATCAGGCCGGCGAACTGACAGTTGACGCTCCAGTCGAGATAGAAGTCGATGGCAAGGGTCATGCCGCCGATTTTCCGTGCCCGACACGATCAGGGGCAGGAGGCTCACATAGTGCGGTGCCGGCAGGCTGCGCTGCGAGGGGACCGGTCGATTTCATCAGGAGACAGGCTGGAAGTAGATCGCGAGAAACTCGTGGTCGTCCGAGGGCCGACCGAAGTAGTCGTCATGATCGGCCCGAAAGGCTTCCAGGCTCACACGGCCGTCGGCCGCCGGATCGCGCTGCCACAGACTGTCAGGGATCGCTCCCCAGGTGCAGAGTTCGACTCCGGTGATCCTGATCCGGCAGCGAGGGGTCCTTTCGGCGTCGTAGACCGTGTAGACTGCACCGCAATGGATGGACGTGTTGTAGGAGTCGAGACCCTCGCTCCATTCCAGCGGTCGTACGGTTGCCGTCTTCACGCCCGCGATGATCTGGTCGATCAGCACGGAATCGTTCCATTGCATGCGGTGCTCGCTCATCGTTGAGACACCCCGTGTTGCATCACGTCTCGGCGCCCGGGTCGCAGAGGGCGAAGTCTGCCGCGGACAGATGGCGTTCTCAACTGTCTCGGGCGGGATGACGAGCCTTTGTGCGCCGTCTGACTTCATGGCCCTCGCCTGTCGCCTGCGAACCGCTTTCGGGGCAACCTCTTTCTTGCCCGGACGCTTTGCCTTGTCCTGCAAGACCACACGCTCTAGGGACAGGACAAGGAGGGCGCATGACACCCGGACAGCGCAGACGTGGCCTGATCGCATGCATCGCGGCGACCATCACGGTGACCGCGACAATGGGCCTCACCATGCCGTTTCTAGGCATCTGGCTCGAGAACCAGGGCGTCCCCGTCTGGCTCAACGGCCTGAACGCCGCCGTGCAGATGATGGCCATCCTGTTTCTGGTTCCCGTGGCACCAGGACTCATCAAGCGATTTGGCCTGCTGCGTGTCATCGCGGTCGGCGGAGCAGGAATGCTGATCACCATCGCCCTGCTTCCCGTGTTTCCCAACGTCTGGATCTGGTTTCCCCTGCGCTTCCTTCTGGGTTTCTTTTCCGAGATGGTCTTCACGGCGGGTGATATCTGGCTCAATCAGATCGCCGAGGAGAAGCGCCGCGGCAGGACGCTCGCCATTGCGGCCGTTTTCCAGCACGGCGGCTTTGCAGTCGGGCCTCTCGCGATCGGCTTTCTGGGCACCGACAGCTGGCTTGCGCTTCACGTCGGTCTCGTGGTGATCGCCGCTGGTCTCTCGATCCTGGTGTTCGGGCGCGGCACCACGCTCGCCATCACCGGTGAGCACCGGGCGCGCCTGGTGCACTTCATCCGCATTGCGCCGGTCCTGATGGTGGCTGCGTTCATGTTCGGCCTGATCGATGAATCAGTTCTGGCACTGCTGGTGGTCTATGGCATGCGCAAGGGCCTCGACGAAGCGGCCGCCGGACTTCTGCTCGCAAGCTTCATCGGAGGAGCTGTGCTAGGCCAGTTTCCCGTCGGCTGGCTGGCCGATCGCATCGATCGCACGAAGGTCATTGCCGGCTGCATTGCCATCGCGCTCGCGATGCTTCTCGTGTTGCCCTTCGTGACCGGCAATCCTGTCCTGAGCGTTGTCGTGCTGGGCCTCATGGGTGCCACCGTCGGCAGCACCTACACGGTCGCGCTCGCAATGATGGGCCAGCGATTCAAGGGCGGCGAACTTGTCGGCATCACCACGTGTTTCATGTTCCTGTGGGCTTCCGGGAGTTTTATCGCGCCAGCCTTGAGCGGCGGCGCCATGGAGTTGGTGGGACCGGACGGCATGCCCCTGCTCGCCGCATTCCTGAGCGCGCTCTTTCTCGCAATTCTCGTCCGGGAGATCCGGCACGCAAAGAGGACACCGCGCGCGCTTGCGCGAGATGTCGGTCTTGAGGCCCGGCCTTGTCGACCGAATGAAGTTCGATGAACACAAGACCGAGGACGGTCTCGCCCAACACCCCTCTACACTCAATCCCTTGCAGTGCTGTCGAGCGATCCTCGGACCCGCCCGAGCATGGCTACCAGTGCCGTCGAACCAGATCGACTGGAATGAAGCGTTCCGTGTGGTGTGGACCGCGCCGGCCAGTGCGAACGTCGATTGGCCGACCCTTGGCGTCGAGCTCGCAGGAGATTCAGAAACCGTACTTCAGATTCACGGCGATGAAACTGTCCCGGCGGGACGCGTAGATCGGGTCGTCCTCGCCGACGTTGTCGAAGAGGGATCCCTCGATGTTCAGCGAGATATCGTCGTCGAGGCGCCTGTTCATCTGAACGTTGAACGAGCGCGAGCCGGTATCGAGATCGGCGAGGACGCCGAAGATGAGGTCGGTGCCCTCGACGTCGTTGAACGCGAGTCTGGAGCCCAGGAACACGTCGTTCTGGAATACGTTGCTTGCCCGCAGGCGCCGGCTGTCGCGATTCCATTCGGCCAGCAGCCCAAGGTCGATATCGGACTCGAACACGGAGTAGAGGGTGTATTCGCCGCCGGCGACGAAGGCCGTGAAGTCCTCCTTCCGGCCGAAGAGATCGCTCGCACCGGTACGCCGGATGGCCTCGAGCTTCAGCAGCCAGCCCCCGGTCGTCATCTGCGCATCCAGCCCGAACTGCCGGATCTGCTCATAGAGGGGCACCAGGGTCACGCGGCACTGGGCCGGATCGGGCACCGGGCCGCACTCGAGCACCGGATCGAGATAGGGCTCCCGGCTCGTGCCGTCGAAAACACTCAATCCGATATCGAAGAGCCCGATGCTGTGGCTGT
Organism: bacterium; assembly: GCA_028821455.1. Classification (GTDB taxonomy): domain Bacteria; phylum Pseudomonadota; class Alphaproteobacteria; order SP197; family SP197; genus SP197. Next base: position 86,301 of record JAPPGE010000005.1, read on the forward strand.
AGCGTGCCGCGAGGTCGAGATGCCGTTCACCGGCAGCGCTCTCGTACTTCAGCCGGTCGTTGTCGACGACGAACTCGCCGCGCAGGCGGCCGTCGCGGCCCGGATAGGTTCGGGGCCGGTGCCAGGGAAGCGCGAAAAGTTCCGCCACTCCCCAGTCGCCGGACACTGTCAGATGGGCCATGGGTTGGCCGAGCTTGACCTCCTCGTTCGGATTGGCGACGAGATCCGTCTGGTTGATGATGTCGACGAGATGACGGGACTCGGCGACCCCCCAGAAGACGTGGTCGAAGCCCAGTCGCAGTTCCCACTCGTCGTCTCCGAGCGGGCCCAGAAACAGCAAATAGGCTTCGCGCACGTCCGCAAGGTGGCGTTCGGAGTCCGCGCTGTCGTAGCGAAAGAACGTCTCGAGAGTGAAGCTCGTGCCGTCGGCGGTCTCCAGGTAGAGCGACGGTTCGGCAACGAAGGTTGTATCGGCATCGCTCTGGCCGTCATGGGCGGGGGATTCCGGGAACCATCGGTTCTCCATGCTGAAGGTGCCGTAGAACTCGTGGTAATCGATGAGAGAATCGTCGGCCCGGCCCATGGCCGGGCACGCAATCGCAACAACGACGAGACCGGAAAGGCAGCGGCGGAGGACGGAACCGAGGGGCATCAGCGGAGGCGCTTCAAACCGGTCCGCGTGAAGTCGCGCTCATCGAGTTCGACTCCCAGCTGCAGGTCCACCCAGGACATGACCGTGCTCTTGCCGGTGCGATGGTTGACCATCGTCTGCTGTCCGGCATACCAGAATCGTTCGAGGTGGAGTTCGTAGTCGGCGGCCGTCAGCGTCTTCAGAAGTTCGTTTCTGCGATCGTAGAACTCGACCTTCCAGGACCTGTACTCCTCCGTGTCGTGCCAGATCAGCTGCCGGGTGTAGCCTGAATCCTCTTCCAGGGGCACCCGTTCGATCACCGTGCAGACGAGGTCGCCGCAGGGCTCGTCGCCGAGGTAGCGGTAGGTGAATTTCTCGACGACCTGGTCGGTGATGTCCTCGTAGGCGAATTCGCTGCCCATGAAGGAACCCGAGCGGTTGGAAGAACTGATCCGCTTGACTCGTTCGAGGGCCGGAAGGAACAGCCAGATATCGTCTGACTTGTCACGGTTCGTGTGAATGAGAAACGCCGTTCCCCTGACGTCGCGCGGCTCGTCGAAGATGAAGACCGTCTTGTCGCCTCCATCGATGACTTCCAGGATCTTGATCCTGAGATGACGCTCGGTTTCCTGACCCTGTTTGGTGCGCAGCACCATCGTCAGACTGGCCGAGAAGTTGCCGAAGCCCTCACTGCGTTCACGCGCTTCGAGGGCAATCTGGAGACCGCGCTCCTGGGCGTTCGCATCCTCGGCAACGGCAGGCGTGCCGGTCGCCAGACACATCATGCCCGCCAGGAACATGGCCGGCATTCGGGAGTACTTTGTGCAAGTCATCGCTGTCTCATGTCCAGGCACGCAGGCGGCAGGCACGTATCCGCAGCATGAAGAAGCATGGCCGACTCGTCTCCGGTCCGCCCTGTAAGCCGTACCACAACTATAGGTATTGTGCCGAACAGCGACAAGGTGCCGCCGGTCAGGGGTTTGGCAGCCGGACTCCGGAGCATCATTCTCGTCAATCAGGGCTGTGCCTGCCGCACGACCTGACTGGGGCGGTGGCGCGGCAAGTCTGAACACCAGCCCATGGCTGCGGTTCGCGCCTGATCCTGCGTGTGAACGTGGCGTCCTCTCGGGCATTCAACCGGGACAACGCCGCGTCCGTGCCTAGTCGATCGACCGCTTCAGTCGTTCCCTGATTTGCGCCGTCGTTTCCTTCGTCGTGTCAAGCGCCATCAGCAACGGCGGAAGGAACAGGAAATCCGCCAACAGGGCAATGATGACCGTGATCCCGACCAGCAGGCCGAGCGCCTGGTTGGTCACCATTCCCGACGCTCCGAACACCATGAATCCCAGCGCGAACACGATCGTCGTCGCGGCCAGCGCCTTGCCGACCGCGCCGAAGGCGGACTGGACGGATTCCGACGGCAACTGTCCGCGTTTCCTGGCGTCGACATACTTGGTCATGAAGTGGATCGTGTCGTCCACGATGATGCCGAACGCAATGGCGGTGACGACCGACGCTGCGACACCGACCTCACCTACCAAGTATCCCCAAATGCCCATCGCCATGGCGGCTGGCACGAAATTCGGGACCAGGCTGATCAGGCCGAGGCGCACGCTTCTGAAAACGAAGAGCAGGAGCAGGGAGACGATGGCCATAGCCACGATCGTGCCCTGCAGCATGCCCTCGATGTTTCGTTGAATGGAATGGGCCCCGACGACGGAAACGCCCGTCGCCTGGGTTTCCAGATCCGGTGCGTTCTCCTGGAACCAGGCTTGCGTGCGGTTGTCGAGGTCCACCTTCTCGCTGGTCGTGAGGCTCTTCAGCATGACCGTCGCACGCGTCGAAGACCGTTCCACGTTGATGAGGTTGTTCAGGTCGCGGCCGACCGGCAGGGAGAACTCGTAGAGCAGCAGGTACTGCGCAGCGAGGTCGGAATCATCCGGGATCACGTAGTAGTCGGGATCGTCGCCGTGCAGGTTCATGTTCAGGCGCTTCATGATGTCGGAGATGGCGAAGACGTGGGCAACTTCCGGCTGCGCTCGACTCCACTCCGCAAAGGCATCCACGTGGCGCAGAAAATCGACATCCGTGACCCCGCCCTCCCGGCCGGAGTTGAGTGAGTACTCGTACGTTTCGACGCCGGTGAAGTTCTCGCTCACGAAATCCGTGGATCGCCGGAACTCGTAACTCTCATCAAGCAGCTCAAGCCAGTTCTCGTGAAGCTCAATTCGCGAGATTCCGGCGATGAGTACGACCATCACGGCGGCGACGGACCACAGCAGGGCCGTACGGTAGGAAATGACGAATCGCGCCAGGCGGTCGAAGAGAACTGCCTCCCGCGAGTGCGCAGGCCCGCTGCGCATCGGCACAATCGTCAGGAACGCGGGCAGCAACGTGACCGAAAAGACAAAGGCAGCCATGGCGCCGAATGCCACCATGTTGCCCATCACCTGAAATGGTGGCATCTCCGCGAAATTCAGGCTGAGAAAGCCGATTGCGGTCGTCACCGATGTCAGGAGAACCGGCCACACGTTGGCCTGCAGGGAGTGAACCGCTGCCTGTTGACGGTCCATGCCTTTTCGCAGCCCCGCTCGCACTCCTTCGATAATGTGCACCGAATGCGCGACGGTGACCGCCATCAGGACAAACAACGCCGCGCCGCTCTCGCCGAACAGCTTCAGTCCGACCCAGCCGGTGAAGCCCAATGCGGATAGCATGACCGCGATCAGCATCACGAGAACCGCCACCATTCCCCAAAGCGAGCGCAGCAGAACGAGGGCGACGAGCAGCATGGTCCCGAGCGCGATGGGCGCGAGGACGCCCATGTCATCGTCAATCGCCTGCTTCATGGCGCGGTTGAGAATGAGTTCGCCGGTCAGGTGGTAATCGATGGTCGGGTACCGCTCTCTCGCTTCGGCGGCAGTCGCGTGGAGGAAGTCGGTAACCGCAAACCTTCCTTGCTGCCGGTCCTCGGGGAGCACAACGCTGACGACCAGTCCGGCGACGCGGCCATCCCTGGAAACGAAACGCCCTGCGACTTCTTCGGTACCGAGCGCAATTGTCCGAATTCGTTCGATATCGCTGTCGCTCAGGGAACTGCTGTCGTCGATCAGAGGTGCGACAATCAGCTCGTCCTCGAGGCCCTCGCTGTGCGTATAGTTTGTGATCGAATCAACGCGCGTGACGTACGGCGTTCGCCATAGCTGATCGGTCAGCTCTTCGATGGCGACGAGGGTTTCCGGGGTGAAAACGCTACCGCTCTGCGGCGCCACGACCACCAGCGCAGCGTCGGAGAGGGAGTAGGCATCCTCCAGCTCCGCAAGTGCGACGATGTGCGGGTCATCCTGGCCAAAGTGATTCCGCACGTCGACATCAACGACTGTGATGTACTGGGCGCCTGCAGCAAGGGCCAGCATCCCAACCAACGAGAACACGATGGTCAGCCACCGGCGACCGACGACGAGCGCAATGCAGGAATCGAGTGTCATGACGAGGTGCTGGCCCGGACGCGAGATTCACGTATAGCACCTTGCCCACAGCCCTGCCATGGGTAATCCCCTGCTGCCTGAACCCGATCATTCCCCCTGTTTTCGGCTGGCATTCAAGTCAACCCGTTGATTTGGCCTAGTTCGTCTGGCCGTCCCCGATCGATGGAGTATCCCCATGAACAGGGGGGCCGTTGAGTAACATGGCTGGGTTGTTTCCTCTTCTGAGTCATCATGTACATCGACGCCGTCTCCATCCGTTCCTCACCGCCGGCCATCCTGCTCTGCGACGCCAAGAGGGAATGATCGCTCGGCACACCAACTCACCAAGGGGCCCTCGGCTCGCGTCGAAGGAAGCCGCTTCCTGCCCAAGGGAGGCGCCACGGTGCCAGGCTGCAACCGGGTGCTGGCTATGATGGTGACGAGGACTCTTGCGCCCGCCTCGAAGCTGACCACGCTGAGGGGACCGGCCGAGGCCACCGCGGTGAGCACCCTTGGCGAGACCCTCGATGCGGGGCTGGACGAGGAGCGGGCCCGCTGGCATTCAAGGCTTTGCGAGGCCGCCGAGGCCTTGGCCGAACCCATTGGCGCGGCGACACGGCGCGAAACCCGCCATCTCAAGGTGCCGAACGAACAGCCGGCCGATGGCTCCTGTCGCCGCTTGGGGACCACGCCGCGGCTTGTTGTCATGCCATATCGGTGCCGTTTAGAGTCGTGGGCCGGAAGCCGGACTCGCAGCCGGCGCAGTTTGCGTTCAACCTCGTTCGATACGGCGGGGATGGAGTGTCGACATATCCCGGGCGTGGGGTGACCACGTGCTTCGGTCTTTCCAGTCCCTTGTCATGGCGGCGTCAACCTTGCCACGAACAAGTCAAGACAAGAACGGCGATTGCGGCGTGGCCGACCGGGCCGACGCTCTCTTCCCGTTTCCCGAGGGTTGGTACTTCGTCGCAAGCCTGCACTCCCTGACCAGGGGTAAGCTGCTTGAAAGGCAGTGGCTTGGGCAGGACATCGTTGCATGGAGCGACGACAACGGAAGCGTCTGCGTGGCACAGTCCACATGTCCGCACATGGGTTCCGCTCTGGGCCCGACCGTCGGCGGCCGCCTGCGTGATGGCTGCCTCGTCTGTCCCTTTCACGGTTTCACCTACGATATTGCCGGCAACTGTGTCGCGACCCCGTACGCACCGCCGCCGAAGTTCCTGGCGCTCAACACCTATGCCACGCGGACCATTCAGGACCTCGTCTTTGCCTGGTGGAGCGCCACAGGCCGACCGCCGCAATGGCACCTGCCGGAAGCACCACCGGTCGAACACGACTGGTGCGATCTGGAAGTCCGGACCGTCCGGTTTGCCGGCCATGTGCAGGAAATCGCGGAGAACTCCGTGGACCTCGCCCACCTGCGGTATGTGCATGGCTACGGCAACGTGCAGCCTGTAGGATCGACAACGGTTGACGGATCGCACCTCTTTGTCCGTTTCGATTTCATCCGCAACCGCCCCATCGCGGGGTTTGTTGACAGCGCCTATCGTGTGTCAGCCGCCGCCCACGTCCATGGTTTGGGATACTCGTTCGTCGATATCCGGGAGCATTCCATTGGCATGGATCTCCGCCTGTGGGTCTTGGCCACGCCCGTCGACGGTACGTTGGTTGATCTGTCGCTGGCCAGTCAGATCCGGGAGATACGAAGGCCCAAGCGGCTGATCGTCGGCCTCGGCTTCCTGCCACCGGGATTTCGCACGAGGATCATGAACAAACTGGTGATTTCCGCGCAAATGAAGGATGTGCAGCAGGATGTCGTGATCTGGCAACGACGTCGGTACCGGCCTCATCCCCGGTTGAGTCGCTCCGACGGCGACATCGGCAAGTACCGGCGCTATTGCAGGCAGTTCTATCCACAATGAGCACGTCGGCGGGGATGACTAGCGGCGCACATGCTCGCCGGGATGCGCCTGTGCGGGTCGCCTCGCGCCATTCACCTCCGCTCGGCGGCAGCGCGCGGCGCCAGGGTGGGGCGGACCGCTCCCTGACCACACGGTCGGTGCGACTACGCTCGCCGAAAGCGCGATCCGTGCAGGATGCTCCCATAGTAGTTGAACGTACGTCTCGCTGCCGGGTCGCTGAAGGGGTAGTCAGCGCCCAGCTGTCGGGCGGCGGCCAGACCGGTGACGAAGCAGGTTTCCTGGCTGTTGACCAGCGTGTGTGCGCCGCAGTGCCACGTGCGTCGTCTGCCCTGGATGAAGCGGAACAGGTAGACGAGCAGCGCGACCTGGCGCACGTCGTGGACGACGTGTTGGAACTTGTACCGCTTGATGATCTTGTCATCGTCGATGGGGTGGACCGGGTTGTAGGTCACCAGGCAGGGCTTGTCCGATCGTCTGGCCCATAACTGCTGGTTGTGGATGATGTACGTGATTTCGTAATTGTCCGGTTCCGTTCCGTACTGTTCGATATGATTTGTCCGGGTCGTCAAGGCCTTCACCTTGTCGTCCGGAAGGACCGAGGAGTCCCAGTGGACGACCGCCTCTCCGTGGATGGCGCTGTCATAGCGGATTGACGACAGGATGTAGCGTTCAAGGCGGGTCGGGCGATCGAGGATTTTCAGGGTTTGATCCGCGCCGCACGCGAAGATCACTTCGTCGAACGTCTCCTTCACGCCCTCAGCGTCTTCGATCACGACGCCTGCCGCTTCCCGATAGACCCTCGAGACGCGCCGGTTGCGATAGATCTTGTCCTGAAAGCCGGCGGACAGGTTCTCGTAGATGCGTCGCGTTCCCTGGTCCCATGTCCACATGGGCGTTGCTGTCTGGATGTCAAAGAACTCAAGATACCTCGAGAAGAGTGCTGCAGGCAGGTCGTACACATTCGTCGCCAGCACGAAGTTGATGAACATCGGCTTCAGGATCTTGTACCTGAAGTCCTCGGAGAAGCCGCCCAGGTTCAGGACCGTCCGCATGCTGACGTAGTTGAACGGGTTGAGGACGTTCAGAAACCTGGACTGGCAACGGCTGAGCCAGCCGATCCAGTGCAGGCGCCGCAGGAGTCGCTGGAACCTGACGATCTCGGATCGCAACTCTTCCCTGATCGCGGAGTCGAAATCATGGGCATAGGCCTGGCCGCCGTACCCCACGCTGTAGTTGAACCTGGTATCGACCAGCTCGATGCCAAACTGCTCCATCAGCAGCAGGACATGCCTGTACACCGACGGGATCATGGCGGTGACCGAAATGTCAAAGGGGACTGAACTCCCGTCGTCCTGAGGCATGTCGACCGTAACGGCGTTCCCGCCGATCTCTTCCTGGGCCTCGTATAGCCGGAAGTCGAAACGATCCGGGCGATGATGCAGGGCCCACGCGGCGCCCAGACCTGAAACCCCGCCGCCCACGATGGCAATTCGTTGCCGCATTACGGCCTTCCCTGCCGATTCCGCTGCTTCGCAGCCTACCACCGACCCGAACCGCCAACTTCCAGACCACATGCAGAGACCCGCACGCTGCCGGCAGGTCCTTTCGTGATCAGGGTCTGCGTCGATGGGAGTCCCTTCGGCGGGTCAGGACGTTGATGGAGTGCCGTTCCAGCCGGCTCTGTCGAGATCCTCCGCGACATGGCCGGTCGAGGATGTCGAAGGTCTCTGCAGCGTCTGACGGCGAAGACGCCGCCAGTGCGTTGGGTGTTCGTGGTCCTGCGCGTGGTGAGCACGCATGCGACCGCGTGCTTCTTTCTCGCGCCGACGCTCGATCGCGTCAGGACATCGCAGGACAACATCAGGGAGGGACCGGGAAGGGAGGACTCCGGCTGCTTCCCGCCATGAAGCCAGGGGCGTGCCGGCGGCCTCAATCGTGACGCACGCGAGGCGGCGGCGCCGTCAGCCCCCGCCGCCTTCAAAGCTTTCGAGGAGCTTGACCGCCTCGCCGTGGACGATGGCCCGGTACGCGTCTACGGTCGGGATCTCGATGGCAAGGACCACGAGTTCGTGCGCCCTCGTCCGGTACTCGTCATCATCCAGCATCAGAAGACCCAGCGCATACTCCAGGGCAACCTCCTTGGCATCCGGTGCTAGCTCGAAGGCCCTCTCGAGGTGCGCCAGGGCCTCTTCCTCCCGGGCTCCGTAGAGTGTGCGTGCCAGGAACGAGCCCATCACGCCGATCAGCTCCGAATGCAACCGGCCCAGCGTGAGGTGGGCCGCGACCAGATCGGGATCGATGCCCAGGGCTGTTTCCGCGGCCTCCTCGATCTTCTCGGCGTACCCCTTGTTCGAAGCCTCCAGGGAACTGATCACCTGCGCATGACGGCCGAGCGTGGCCGCCAGCATCACGTGCGCATCGGCATTGCCCGGATCGAGTTCGATTGCCTTCCTCGCGAGCTCGATCGCGCGCAGCAGGAGTGGTTCCCTGGTGTCGTCTTCCTCCTCCAGGATGTAGTAGGCGTGGATCGCAAGCGACCTCGCTGCGAGCGCCTGCCCTTCGGACGTATCGAGCGTTTCGGCTATTCGAACCGCTTCCTCGAATCGTCCTTCAGCCAGGGCCAATTTCGCATCTTCGATGGTTCGGGCCCCGGCGCCCGGGGCCGTGACCAGGCAGAGAACCAACATGACCACGCTGGCAAGTGCCGAAGAAGGTACACCGGTCCCATGGGTGCGGTGCATGCTGAACGGTGGTGATGTCATGAATCGTTCCGCCCTTACTCCCGCAGATTGCCGGTCCTCCCGGGCGGATGCAGCATAGCAGACCTCGCGGGCTTCAGGACAGGGTCATGGCCGTGGAGCGGAGGAGAGGAATGCCTCCATGTGAAACCGTGCCTGTCCGGCGTGGTAGTGATAGGAACGGCCGACGGGACAGGCGCGCCGGGCCCGGCACCCAAGATTCATGCAGTCCGAACCTTCGGATGACTGCAGATGACTCCGGCAGGCGGGAACGTCGTAGGAACCGGCTTCGAAGGCATGAACCGGACAGGTCGAAAGACAGGGCCGTTCGTCACAGGTCTCGCAGGGGCTTGGGGTGTCGTCCCGCGGCGGAAGATCCGCGATCGGTTCGCGGAAGACAAACGCGCCGCGATAGGCATGCCAGAGACCGTACTTCGGATGGATCAGGATGCCGACGGGAGAAACGGACACGGCTTCGGCGCGCATCGCCCAGCGCTGGAAGGGTCGCCACGGCGGGCCCTCGAAGGGGAAGACGACCTCGCATCCGAAGGTGCGCGCGATGGCGCCGAGAACCTTGCGGGTCCAGAGGTTCATCGGGTCCTTGCAGGTTTGCGGGACTGCAGCGAAGCTCCGCCACATGGCCGGACCGGCATTGCCGACCATCACGACACAGGCGGCGTCGCTGCCGAGGCCGTCACCTGCGTCCGGTGCGAATCCACCCCTCGCGATCAGCCCGTACGGCTCAAGCGCCTGGCAGATGGCATCGTAGGTCACGGATCGCTGGGCTCGGTCGAGGTCATGGACGGCCTCTGCGAAAACTCCGCAAACCATCGCACGAGAGCCCCGTGGCCGGTTCTCCAGTCGAGGTCGGCAAGGCGGAAGGTCACATAGCCGAGCGCCGCACCGACGGAGATCGTCGAAAGATCGACCGTTCCGGCGAAGGCGTCCGCCTCGCGGTCGAGATCCGCGATGGCCCGCTCGATCTTGCCACGCTGGTGAGCGAGGAAACCGTCCCACTGCCTCTCCTCCGGGCGGCGGCGTTCCATGACGCTCGAAACGGCTGCCTCCATGATTCCGTCAGCGAGCGCATGCCTGCGCAGGACATCCGATCGTTCGCGGGCGTCGGCCGGAATCAGGTTCGGTCCGCTGCCGCAGGAGTTGAGCCATTCGACGATGACGAAGCTGTCGAAGAGTCTGCGGCCGTCGTCCAGAACCAGCGTGGGAACCTTTTCCAGGGGGTTGTCCGAGCGAAGGCTGCCGGGCGCCGCCGCCTGTGGACCTGTCAGTTCGATGCGATGAGCCACCCCCCTTTCGTGGGCGGCCACCATCACCTTCCTCACGAACGGCGACGTCGCGCTGAAATAGAGCTTCATGGATTCTCCGCATGGCGAATTTTGATCGTTCATCGAGAATAGGAGGACGGCCCTTCGAGTGCCACAGTCGCCTGCGGGGGCGACAACGGTTCTCTTCATCGAATTCGGTTATGCTCGATTGGCGGGTTGCACCCGGTGAAGGAATGTATCAGGACGCTTCCGAACTCGACTCGTTCTATTCCAGTCGCCTTGGAGGAATCACCCGCAGGCTGGTGCTGGCCCGCATTCGCGCCATGTGGCCCGACGTCACCGGCTTGCGGATTGCAGGCTTGGGATACACCTCGCCCTTCCTCGCCGTTTTCCGCAACGAGGCTGAACGGGTTCTCGCCCTGTCGCCGGCCATGCAGGGCGCAATCCGCTGGCCGGCAGAGGGGCTGAGCCAGACCTGTCTCATCGCCGAGGATGCGCTTCCCCTTCCCGACCAGTCCGTGGATCGCATTCTTCTGGTCCATGCCCTGGAACACTGCGAGCCGCGCACGGCCGCGATGCGCGAACTCTGGCGTGTCCTGACACCGTCGGGGCGCCTCGTCGTCATCGTTGCCTATCGCGGCGGTATCTGGGCCAGGGCCGATCACACGCCATTCGGCCATGGCTATCCCTTCACCGAGCGCCAGATCAACCGTCTCCTGAAGGAATCCATGTTCACCCCGCGGGCGGCCGAGCGCGCCATCTACGTTCCTCCCAGTCACAGGGGTCTTTCGCTCTGGTCGGCGCCGGCATGGGAACGTGTTGGACGAAAGTGGGGACTGCCGTGGCCCGGTGTCCTCCTCGTGGAGGCCATCAAGGAGATCCATGGCGCCATCCCCGTCGCGAGGCGGTTCCGGCTCCAACGGCTTGTCGCCCGACCGGACCGGATCCAACCGGTCCGCTCGGGTCGCGGCAACGGGACCCTGTCGATCACCTCCTGACAGGGTGCGGAGGGTCCGGTCAGGACCGGCGGCCCGGTTTCCGCTTCTTGGCCGGCAGCACTTCGAAGACCGCCTGCTCGGCGAAGAGGTTCGCCTGTCCCTCGAAACCGCTGCGGATCACCGTGACTTCCCGCTCTTTCGCGATGCCGTAGCAGTCGCCCGTCAACAGACCCTCGAGACGCACGAGGTCGAGGAAATCACGCACCGTGCATGGACGAATGGTGCTGGTCATGAACCAGGGCTCCGGGATGAAGCGGGTGTGGGGCATGCGCCCGCGGGTCACCAGCGAGAGTCTCGCCCTCCAGTGCCCGAAGTTGAGAATGGAAACGATGGCAACGTCGGCAATGCGCATCATCTGGCGCAGGACCTCGCCTGGCCGGTGCACGGCCTGCAGCGTGTGGCTCAGGATGACGTAGTCGAAACTGTCATCGGGATAATCCACAAGGTGGCGGTCCGCATCCCCCTGGATGACGGGCAGCCCGCGCGCCACGCAGGCATTGACCCCGGCCTGGGAGATCTCCATGCCGCGACCGTCGCAGCCGAGCTCCCTGACGAGATAGTCGAGCAGGGCGCCGTCGTCGCATCCGACATCGAGAAGGCGCGACTCCGGCTCGATCATGCTGGCTACCAGCCCGAGATCCGGTCTCAGGCCGAAGCGGTTCTCTCCGAGGATGAAGCGGTCCCTCGCGCCGGCGAGGAGACTCATGGCCCAATGGCCCGGTTGCGACGCCCCCGCGACGGGCATCCTGCGTTCTGCGGTCGCGGGAGCTCGCAGGCGGAGGCACTCGGTCGCGGCGACGCCACGGTGCCGCTGCTGCCGCCTTCTCCTCCAGCAAGGTCGATGGTCATGCTTTGCCAGCCTTTCCGGTCAGAAGACTAGAAGCCGAGGTCGCGCGCGACACTGTCGAGAAAGCCTGACGTGGTCTCGAACAGGTCCGGTTCGTCGAGCAGGAAGGCATCGTGGCCCTTGTCGCTCTCGATCTCCACGAAGCTCACGTTGACGCCGGCGCGGATGAGGGAGTGCACGACCTCCTTGCTCTCGGAGGTCGGAAACAGCCAGTCACTGGTGAAGCTCGTCAGCAGGAAACGCGCCTTTGTCCCCTGCCAGGCCTTCGCGAGGTCCCCGCCGTGGTCGGCCTCGAGATCGAAGTAGTCCATGGCGCGGGTGATGTAGAGGTAGGCGTTGGCATCGAAACGCTCGACAAAGCTGGCTCCCTGGTGGCGCAGATAGCTCTCGACCTGGAAGTCGGCACCGAATCCCTCATAGGACTTCATGTAGCGGTTCTGCAGTTCCCGGCCGAACTTGCGCCACAGCGCCGGCTCCGAAAGATAGGTGATGTGAGCCGCCATCCTGGCAACGGAGAGGCCCTTCTCCGGGCGCTTTCCCTCGCGATAGTAGAATCCGCCGCACCAGTTGGGATCGGCCATGATGGCCTGACGGCCGACTTCGTGGAATGCGATGTTCTGCGCCGAATGACGGGCAGCACCGGCAATCGGCACGGCGCTGACCACCCGGTCGGGGTAGCGGGCCGCCCAGTCGAGAACCTGCATGGCGCCCATCGAACCGCCGATCACGCACATGACCTTCTCGATGCCGAGGTGATCGAGAAGCATCGCCTGCACATTGACCATGTCGCCAATGGTGATGATCGGAAACGACGTGCCGTAGAGTTCGCCCGTGGCAGGATCGACGGCTGCCGGTCCTGTCGTTCCCATGCAACCACCAAGACAGTTCGGACAGACGACGTGGAAACGGTCCGTGTCGATCGGCTTGCCGGGGCCCACCATCGATTCCCACCATCCCTTCTTTCCGGTGACGGGATGGGTGCCGAAGGCATACTGATCGCCCGTCAGGGCGTGACAGATCAGTACGGTGTTGTTCCTGGCGTCGTTCAGGGTTCCCCAGGTCTGGTAGGCGACACGCACCGGTCCCAGCCTCTCGCCGGACTCAAGCCTGACGGCTGCGCCTCCGGCCAGTTCGGCGCGTGGTCCGGGAAGATCATCCTGGATTTCGTGGACGGCCCTGGGAGCCTCAGTCATGTCGAACTCAATCCGCCGTGTGGTCAGGCGCCATGAACCTGAGATTGTAGTCAGCGGAGCGTGGAGGGCTGTATGGAGATCGGACACCGGCCTGTCAAGCCTTCGACCTGCGCACTCGGTCTTCCGTTGCCGGCAATCGTGCCGGCATGCGGCGGAGGGACAGGAAAGCGCCGCTGCGATGGTCCCGCGCGCTCTCATGGACCGGACCTTCCGGCTCGACGAGGTCGAGAGACAGGCGGCCATGTGCCACTGGGCGCAGTCCGGCACTCGCGATGCCGGACGGCGGACACTTCACATGGGGACGTGACCCGGCTGCTCGCGGACCCGGACGAGCCAGTCGCGAACGGCCGGGTACCCGGCGAGATCGAATCCGCCTTCTTCCGCGACGTGGGTGTAGGCATAGAGAGCGATGTCGGCGATGGTCATTCCGGTGCCGACGAACCAGTCGGAGCGGGAAAGGTGCCCCTCCATGACCGCGAGGGCGGCGTTTCCTCCCTCGCGCTTGTCGGGAAGCTGGCCACGCTGTGCCTCGGACATTCCCGTGTGCTGGACCCAGTGGCGGGCAACCGCAATGAACGGCTCGTGGCTGTACTGCTCAAAGAACATCCACTGCAGGGTGAGCGCACGGGCCAGCGGGTCCAGCGGAAGGAACCTCGAACCCTCCGCGAGAAAGTGAAGAATGGCATTGGATTCGGCGATGCAGGTACCGTCATCGAGTTCAAGGACGGGGATCCGTCCGTTGGGATTGCGGGCGAGGAATGCCGGAGTCCGGCTCTCGCCCTTCAGGATGTCGATCTCGACCGGCTCGTAGGCCCTGTCCAGGTGGGCGAGCAGCAACCTCGGCTTGTAGCCATTGCCGGACAGGTGGTTGTCGTAAAGTCGAAGCATCGGCGATCCCCAACTGGAAACTGAAACGACCAGTCTCCGGATACCGCCCACGATTGACGAGTGGCGTAAACGCCCGATTTCGTTAAGATCCTGCCAACATGGCCGACACGCACCTGCATTCCACCGTCGTCGCGCTGGTTTACGATGGCCTGTGCACATTCGAATTCGGCTGCGCCTACGAGATCTTCGGCCTGCCTCGTCCGGAACTGGACCGGCCCTGGTACCGGTTCGAGGTCTGCGCGGTCGAGCCCGGGCCGTTGAGAGCGGCGGGCGGATTCACCATCCAGGCGCCCTGCAACCTGCACCTGATCGACGAGGCCGACACGGTCATCGTACCGGGCTGGAAGAATCCCGACGCTTCAGCCTCGCCGTTGCTGCTGGCCGCGCTCAGGAGGGTCGTCGAGCGTGGCGGCCGGTTGGCCTCGATCTGTTCGGGCGCGTTCCTCCTTGCCGCCGCCGGCGTGCTGGACGGCCGGCGCGCCACCACCCACTGGCGTTACGCGGATGCGCTGGCGCGCCGCTTTCCACGAACAGATGTCGACCCCAACGTGCTCTACGTCGACGAAGGACCCGTTTTGACCTCGGCCGGAAGTGCGGCGGGGCTCGACCTCTGTCTCCATATGGTGCGTTGCGATCACGGCACGGCCGTCGCCAACAACGTCGCACGGCGACTGGTCCTGGCGCCGCACCGCGAAGGGGGCCAGGCTCAGTTCGTCGAAAGGCCGGTCGCCACCGAAGCGAAGACCGCGAGATTCAACAGGTTGCTCGAGTGGCTGCCCGCCCACCTCGACGAGGATCTCCGCATCGCCGACCTCGCGCGGCAGGCCGGCATGAGCGTACGCAGTTTCCAGCGACGCTTCCGGGAAGCCACGGGTTCGCCACCCGGCGAATGGCTGATCCGCCTGCGCGTTGACCGGGCGCGGCACCTGGCGGAAACCACCTCGTTGACCATCGAGGAGATCGCGGCGCGCTCGGGCCTTGGCGCGGCCGAAACACTGCGGCATCACTTTCGGCGCCTGTTGGGAACCACACCGACTGCCTACCGGCGCACCTTCGGTCGCTTCGGCAGGCCTCGCTGATTCCATCCGGTTTTGCCTTTGGCGCCGATGTCACCTAAACAGCATCCCTGGTCCAGCACATCATCCGGGGCATCACGCTGACATCGCCCGAACACACCCTCGCCCGCCTGCGCCGGGAGATCGACACGGTCGACGACGGCATTCTCGATCTCATCTTGCGCCGCGTCGAACTCGTCGACGAGATCACTGCGGCCAAGGCGGAAGCGGGCACGCTCCATCGCTTCCTCAGGCCGGGCCGCGAAGCGATCATCCTGCGCCGTCTCCTTGCCCGCAACCGCGGCATCTTTCCGCCGGCAGCACTGGTGCGCATATGGCGTGAAATGCTGTGTGCCTTGCTGCCGCTCCAGGGCACCTTCTCGGTTGTGGTGGGTGGATCAGAAGCCGGCCTGCGCGACACTGCACGCGATTTCTATGGTTCGAGCACGCTGATGCCTGAAACCGAAGACGCCATTGCGGCCATGCACCGGGTGGCGGAAGGCCGTGACCGGCTGGCCGTTATTCCGGCCGGGGACCATGACGCCCTGCGGCTGCTTGCCAGCCAGGGACGTGCCGCGCTCCATATCGTGGCCCTGCTCCCCTTTGTCCCTCCAGCACCTGGTTCCGGGTCACGCTGCGAGGCGTTCGTGCTGTCGGCGACCGCTCCTGAACCCTCGGGAGACGACCGGACCGTCATCGCCGTCTTCGACGATTCCGCTGATGCCGTTTCGCAAGCCCCGATCACCACTCTCGACGGCTGGCACCAGGGAGACGAAGAGCGCCGCATCGCCATGGATTCCTTGACTGGCATGGTCCTGGGGTCCTATCCCGCACCGTTTCAGCAGTGATTCCGGGAGAACCATGAACGCACCCGAACCCCGGGCCGGCATTCTCGACATCAAGGCCTACGTGCCCGGAAGAAGTTCCCTCACCGACTCTGAGGGCCGCCGCGTGATCAAGCTGTCTTCGAACGAGTCGGCTCTCGGACCCAGTCCGCGTGCCGTCGAGGCGGCACAGAGGGCTGCGGCCGGCGTGGTCCGTTACCCCGATGGCAGCGCCCATGACCTTCGCGAGGCCATTGCCCGGCGCTGGGGCCTCGACGCTGACAGAATCGTATGCAGCAACGGATCAGATGAGCTTCTCCAGCTGTTGCCGCACATCTACGCCGGTCCAGGCGACGAGGTCCTTTACAGCCAGTACGGCTTTGCCATCTATCCGATCGCGGCCCTGGCGGCGGGGGCAACGCCTGTCACTGCTCCGGAGCGGACCTTCCGGGTGGATGTCGAGGCCATGCTGGCGGCGGTCACCGAAAGGACGAAGCTGGTCTTCCTTGCCAATCCCAACAATCCGACCGGCAGCGTCATCCCGGCCGGCGATGTCGCCAGGCTGCGGGCCGGCCTGCCGGATCACGTGCTTCTCGTGATCGATTCAGCCTACGCCGAGTTCGTCACCCGCGATGACTACAGTGCCGGAGCCGAACTCGTGCACGACAGCGCCAACACGATCATGACCCGGACATTCTCCAAGGTCTACTCCCTGGCCGGCCTCAGAGTCGGCTGGATGTACGGCCCGCCGGCTGTCGTCGATGCGCTTCACAGGGTCCGCGGCCCCTTCAACGTCAATGCCGTCGGCCAGGCTGCGGCGACCGCGGCGCTTGACGATCCGGACCACCTGCAGCGCGCCATCGATCACAACGGACGCTGGCTGCCCGAGCTCACCCGACGCCTGAAGGCGATCGGACTGGATGTTCCCGAAAGCGTCGTCAATTTCGTCCTGGTGCGCTTCCCGGACGGCCCTTCCCAGGCCTCGGCCGCGGAGCGGTTCCTGGCGTCGCAGGCCATTCTTGTCCGCGACCTTGGCGCCTACGGAATCCCCGACGGCCTGCGGATCAACATCGGTCTCGACGACGAGATGGAAGCGCTCATCGCCAGCCTCACCCGCTTCATGGGCAGGACATGACCCGCGAGCCGCTGTTCGATACGGTCTGTCTGATCGGCATCGGCCTGATCGGCTCCTCGCTCGCACGGGTCATGCGCCGCAAGGGCCTCGCGCGCCGCATCGTCGCCTGTGCGCGGCGGGACTCAACTCTCGACACGGTCACCAGACTGGGTCTGGCCGACAGGGTGACGAAAGACCACGCCGAGGCCGCCCGCGGCGCCGACCTGGTGGTCATCTCCACGCCAATCGGCACCAACGGCACGATCGCCCGAACCATCGCGCCTGTCCTGGAACCGGGTCAGATCGTCACCGATGTGGGGTCCGTGAAGCAGGCCGTCATCCGCGACGTGGCGCCCGTCATTCCGGAGGGCGTTCACTTTGTTCCCGGCCATCCTCTTGCCGGCACGGAGGAGTCGGGTCCGGAAAGCGGCTTCGACACCCTGTTCGAGGGTCGCTGGTGCGTGCTGACGCCCCTTGACGGCACCGCTCCCGAAGCCATCGAAAGGGTCTCCGAACTGTGGCGCCGTGCCGGATCCATGATCGATATCATCGATGCCGAACACCACGACTGGGTGATGGCGCTGACCTCCCATCTGCCGACTCTGATCGCCTTCAACATCGTCGGGACCGTCGCCGACATGGAGAACCACACCAGGCAGGAGGTCATCAAGTATTCGGCGAGCGGATTCAGGGACTTCACAAGAATCGCCGCCCAGGATCCCGTGATGTGGCGCGATGTCTACCTCAACAATCGCGAAGCCGTCCTCGAAATGCTCCAGCGATTCAGCGAGGATCTCTCCAGACTCCAACGCGCCATTCGCTGGGGCGAGGGCGAGGAACTCGAGGATCTTTTCCGCAGAAGCCGGGATATCCGCCGCGGCATCATTGACGCAGGCCAGGCCTGACCGTCATCCCTTGCAGGACCGTTCCCGCAAGGGATGACGTTGAGGAAGTGCTACAGACCCACTCTTCCGATCCATGCATTTGAAGACCAGGTCTGCGAGGCGCCTGCGCTGTCGAGCGCCTCGAGGATCGACAGGTCGACGCCGTCCTCGGAAGAGGCGAACGAGTCGATGACACCGGCCTCCATGTAGACCTCGCCAAAGAGATCCCAGGTGGCCGCAAGATAGCCGGCCGCACAGTCAGGCTCGCCGCCGAACAGCATGTCACCCCAGCCGCTTGGCTCCGCCGGCGGCTCCGGTGCTCCTTCCGGCAGACTCTGGCAGACAGGCTTGCCGTCGCCTACACCGAATGCGCCGAGATTCTGGTCAAGATTCAGCATGATCGCGCCGTACTGCGTTTCGCGTACATCCGCGACAGGCCAGTCGAGACCCTGGGCCACCAGATCGTTCCCTTCTTCGGGATTGGCCTTCCACCAGTCCACAGCTTCAAACCACGCCCTCAGGAGTTCCGTGGCGACATCGGGCTTGTCCGCCAGCCAGTTCTCGTTGCAGGCGATGGACTCGGAGATGAGACCGCGTTCCCAGGTCCGGTCCGTCAGGCTGGTCTTGAGAATACGGGAACCGGCGCGGTCGGCCGACTGGGATGAAAATGGCTTGTAGTTGACATCGATGTCGAGCTGACCGCTGGTGAATGCGGCGGCGCTGTCCTGGGGAAGCATGATCTTGTGATCGAGGGCGTCGAACGCGATGCCCGCCTTCTTCAGCGTGAGCAGCATCCACATGTGATTGAGGAAGGCGAAGTCGGCGCCGTAGCTCTTTCCCGGAAAGTCGTCGACGGATTCAATGGACTCATCGACGATCATCTCGTCGAGCCCGTACGACATCGCCGGTATGGCGATGACCTTGACGGGAACGCCCGAGGCGCGGGCCACGACAACCGAATCGAGGGTATTGAGCATGCACTGGACCGTTCCGGTCGTCAGCGCCGCATTCTTTGCGGTGATGTCCTCGATAATCCGTATGTTGAGATCGATATCGCGGGCAAGACCCCGTTCCTGGACGATGTACCAGGGTGCATAGGGCGAAAACGATATGATCGCGATGTCCACCTGCTCGGCCGCCCGGGCCGGTTGCGGCGCGATGCCGTGAATGCCGGCGACAAGGGCCGCCAGCAGAATCGGCCCCACAAGTCGTGAAACGCTCTTGAATGTCATGATGCCTCCTCGGTTTGCCTGTTGTCTGCAAGTATGGCGCCTCGTTCGAGACGGGCAATGATGTCGTCGAGCTGCTGAAGTGTCCGGTAGGTCAGTGTCAGCTTCCCTCTTTCGCCCTTCGAAGTGATCGCAACCTTCAGGCCGGTTGCCTCGCCAAGCCGCCTTTCGAGCGCCCGGACGTCGGGATCGACGGACCTTGTCGACCTGCTGCCACTCCCGCGTTGACGGTGATTGCGCACCAGTGCCTCGGTCTCGCGCACCGACAGTCCTTCCTTCAGGATGCGCGCGGCAAGTGCCTCGGGTTGGCGGGTCCCCAGCAAGGCTCGGCCGTGGCCTGCACTGAGCTCACCCTCGTTGATCAGCTTGCGCACAGGCTCGGGAAGCTGGAGGAGGCGCAGCGTGTTGGCGACATGGACCCTGCTCTTGCCGACAAGGACCGCCATGTCTTCCTGGGTCAGGGCGAACTCCTCGTTGAGACGGCGGTAGCCTGCCGCCTCCTCGACAGGGCCGAGGTCCTCGCGCTGCAGGTTCTCGACCAGTCCGTGCTCCAGGGCCTCGCGGTCACTCATGTCCTTGACGATAACCGGAACATCGTGGAGTCGGGCCCGCTGCGCCGCCCGCCAGCGCCTCTCACCGGCTACGATCTCCATCATGCCGTCGGCAGCGGGCCTGACGATGATGGGCTGCATCATGCCGCTGTCCGTAAGGGACCGGGCGAGGCCGTCGATGTCCTCATCGTTGAATCGGGTGCGGGGCTGAAAGCGACCGGGCTTGAGTTCCGAGATTGAGACAGTCCGCATGCCGGAGGCGGATGTCCTTGCCGGCGTTCCGATGAGCGCGTCGAGGCCGCGTCCAAGACTTCTAGGTCTCGTCATGCGGCACTCTTCGACTGCGTGGCATGGCGGCGCAGGAATTCACCTGCCAGGCGCACGTAGGCCCGCGTTCCCGCACACTCAATATCGTATAAAAGCACCGGCTTACCGTGTGACGGCGCCTCGCTCACCCTGACGTTGCGCGGAATGAGCGTACGATAGACGAGATCGCCCATGACGCGGCGCACATCCCGTTCCACCTCGCGGGACAGGCGGTTCCGGCGATCGAACATCGTGAGCACGATCCCGCCGATATGCAGTCCCGGATTGTGGGTGCCGGCAATCCTCTCGATGGTGTCGAGCAGGAGCGAGAGACCTTCCAGGGCGAAGAACTCGCACTGCATGGGCACCAGGACCTCGTCGGCGGCCACCAGGGCGTTGAGCGTCAACAGGCTGAGTGACGGCGGACAGTCGACTAGCACGAACTCATGCCCCGCCATCACCTCGGAAAGCGCCGTTGCGAGAACGCTCTGGCGTTCGGAAACGTCAACCAGTTCGACATCGGCGCCGGAAAGATCGGCGGTCGCCGGAATGAGGGACAATCCCGGTATCATGGTGGGCGCCGGCGTCACCTTTTCCCCGTTCAGCAGGTCGTATGTCGTCGCGGTTCTGGCCGAAGGCTCGAAACCCAGACCCGTGCTGGCATTTCCCTGGGCGTCCGCATCGACGACGAGAACCTTGTGTCCCGTGGCGGCAAAGGCGGTTGCAAGGTTGATGACGGTGGTCGTCTTGCCCACCCCGCCCTTCTGGTTGGCCACGGCCACCACCAGGGGCCGCGCAAGGCGATCACGGTCGAGAGTCATGGTGTATCCTGTTGATGACCAGAACGCTGGATTGCTCATCCGAAAGACTGGGGTGTCGCGAGAACCACATGTGCCAGTGACGGGCGGCGGACTTCAGTTCCTCCTCCACCGACCTTCCCTTGGGGAAAATGGCAACGGAGCCCTCGCCCAGAAAGGGAGCCGTGACGGGCAGGAGAACATCGAGGGGAGCCAGGGCACGGGCCGTCACGACATCGGCCGATGCGCGAGGCAGATCCTCCACGCGCATGCGGTGAATGCCGACATCGACATCGCAGACATGGGCTGCGGCATGAAGAAACGCCGCCTTGCTCTCGTCCCGCTCCACCATCTCGACGCCGGCAACCCCCATGATCGCAAGAATCAGGCCGGGCAGACCGGCACCGGAACCGAGATCGACGAGCCGCCGGCACGTCGGCGGCACATAGCGGGCAATCTGCCCGCAATCGAGAACGTGCCGCGACCATATCTCGTCAACAGTTCCGGGGCCGATCAGCTTGAGGCGCGATTGCCATTCACCGAGTACGGCAACATAGGCGGCGAGGCGCTCGGATGTCTCCGGCGACGCGCCAAGCAGCCGGCACACCTCGTCGCGGGTCACGCCGCATCCCGCCTGACGTGGCGGAGCAGGGCCTGCAGGGCGGCAGGTGTCACTCCGGGAAGCCGTGCTGCCTGTCCAAGCGTGGCCGGGCGGGCGGCTGACATCGTTTCGCGCATTTCCGCAGACAGTCCGCCAATGCGGGCGTAGTCGAGACCGGGAGGAAGATCGAGGGCCTCGTCCCGGCGGAACGCTGCGATGTCCGCCTCCATGCGGCCCAGGTAACCCCGGTAGCGGCCGGCAATTCTCACCTGTTCCATGGCGTGTTCGGGCCACGACGCGATCTCCGGCCACAGGGCCAGCAGTCGTCGATCGTCCCCTGAGGCCGAAGCCGCGAGGTCGAACAGGTTTCGCCGACGGCCATCCCGATTGACATCGAACCCCGCGGCGCGCGCTTCGTCGGGACTGACCTGTAACGCGCAAGCCCGTGTCATGGCCGTCTCGACCTCCTGTCGGCGTCGGGAGAATGCGCGCCATCGGGTCTCCCCGACACACCCGGCCTCGCGGCCCTTTGCGGTAAGACGCAGGTCGGCATTGTCGGCCCTCAGGATGAGACGGTACTCCGCCCGGCTCGTGAACATGCGGTAGGGTTCACACGTCCCCCTCGTGACGAGATCGTCGATCATGACGCCCAGATAGGCTTCTGCCCGGTCAAATCGCACGCCTGGAAGACCTCCCGCGCAGCGCGCCGCGTTGATTCCGGCGACCAGCCCCTGACCCGCCGCCTCCTCGTATCCCGTGGTGCCGTTGATCTGGCCGGCCAGGAACAAACCTGGTATCCGCCTTGCCTGCAGCGTGTGATCGAGCTGGCGCGGATCGACGTAGTCATACTCGATGGCATAGCCGTGACGCAGGATGTGCGCCTTGGCAAGTCCCGGAATCGTGGCGATAAATTTCTCCTGTACATCGCGTGGCAACGACGTCGAGATGCCGTTCGGGTAGACCGTGGCAGTCCGGAGCCCCTCGGGCTCCAGAAAGATCCGGTGGCTCTCCCGGTCGCCAAACCGCACCACCTTGTCCTCGATGGACGGGCAGTATCGGGGACCGGTTCCGTCGATGCGGCCGGAGTAGACGGGCGCCCGGTCAAGGTTGGCGCGAATGACGTCGTGCGTGGCCTTCGTGGTGGCCGTCACATGACAGGGAACCTGCGGCACGGTGATGGCGCCGGTCAGCCACGAGAACGGTTGCGGAGGATCATCTCCGGGCTGAACCTCGAGGGCGGCATGGTCGATGGTCCGTCCATCGATCCGCGGCGGCGTCCCCGTCTTCAGCCTTCCAAGGGAAAAACGGTGCCTTTCGAGCGTTGCGGCTAGGGCCACGGCGGCGTCATCATCGATCCGTCCCGCCGGCCAGCGCTCGTCGCCGATGTGAATCATCCCGCGCAAAAATGTTCCGGTGGTGAGAATGACCGCGCGACCACGACAGAGCCTGCCGTCGGCAAGCCTGACACCGGCAATCTCTCCGGCATGGTTGATAGCCAGGTCGGAGGCTTCGCCTTCGAGGATGTCAAGTTCCTGTTGATTTTCAAGGAGTTCCTGGACCGTCTGCGCATAGAGCGACCGGTCGGCCTGGGCCCTGGGGCCTCGAACCGCCGGTCCCTTGCTGGCGTTGAGAAGACGGAACTGGATGCCCGAGCGATCGATGGCCAGCCCCATGATGCCGTCCAGGGCATCGATCTCGCGCACTAGGTGCCCCTTGCCTAGCCCACCGATGGCGGGATTGCACGACATCGCGCCGATGGTCGAACGGCGCAGGGTCACAAGAAGCGTCGCGGCGCCACATCGCGCCGCCGCTGCCGCCGCCTCGGTGCCGGCATGCCCGCCGCCAATGACTATGACATCGTGAACGAAGGTGTGCGTCATGCCTGGAATGTAGTGATGGCGCTCCGGTGGGTCAAAGCGTTGTTTCACGTGAAACTGTCACTTTCCGATGCAGAACTCCGAGAAGATCACGTCGAGAAGGTCCTCCACATCCACCCTGCCGGTGAGTCGTCCCAGTGCCGTGGCTGCCACACGCAGGTCCTCGGCTGCCAGCGTCACGTCGCCTGCATCCGGACCCCGATAGCGCACCAAGGCGTCCGCGACCTGGACAAGCGCAGCCCTGTGCCGGGTCCGCGACGGCGACAGCCCCGCTCCCTGCCAGGCCAGCCGGAAGCGTTGCGCCATGACCTCGACGAGATGATCGATCCCCTCCCCGGTCTTCGCCGAAAGGCCCGGGATGCCCGGGGGAGGACGGGCGAGGTCAGCCTTTCCGGCCACGACAAGCGCATCCTCATCGCAACGGGACTCGATGGCGGGCCAGGTCTCCTCCCATCGGCTGGCATCGGCAACGAGCAGCGTCAGGTCAGCCGTCTCCGCTCTCTTCAGCGCCCGCCTGATCCCTTCTCCCTCGACGCCTTGCGGCACCTCCCGCAACCCTGCGGTGTCGACAAGGGATACGGCAAAGCCGGCGATGTCCATGGTCACCTCGACCGTGTCCCGTGTTGTCCCCTCCTCCGCAGAGACAATGGCCGCGTCATGTCCGGCGAGGGCGTTGAGAAGACTCGACTTGCCGACATTGGGCGCGCCGAGAATGACGACGCTGAGACCCTCGCGCAGCCGTTCGCCACGGCGTCCGTCATCGAGGTGGGCGCGAACCTCCTCTTCGAGAACGGTCACCGCTGCCCGGTTGTCGTCGAGGAGTCCCGCCGGCAATTCCTCGTCGGGAAAGTCGATCACGGCCTCGAGACGCGCCATGGCGTCGACAAGGCGCTGACGCCACTCGTCATAGAGAGCCGAATGCAACCCCTGGAGCTGATCGAGAGCCTGACTGCGCTGGCGTGACGTGTCCGCGGCGACAAGGTCCGCCACCGCCTCCGCCTCCACGAGGTCGATTCTGCCATTCAGCACCGCCCGCCTGGTGAATTCCCCCGGTTCGGCGGGCCGCACGCCAGGCACCGATGCAAGGGCATCGAGAACGCCGTACACCACCGCGCGTCCGCCGTGGACGTGGAATTCCGCCACATCCTCTCCCGTGACGGTGGCCGGCGCCGGAAACCATAGAACCAGGGATTGATCGATCACGTCTCCCGATCGACTGTCCTGAAGGTGGCGCAGGACGGCCTGCCGGGCGGCAGGCAGATCCCTGCCGCTGAGGAGCCTCACGGTCTCTCCGGCAGCCGGGCCCGACACCCGGATCACGGCGATGGCGGCCCGGCCGGGGGCCGTGGCCAACGCGAAGATGGTCACTGTTTCACGTGAAACAGGGCTGTCAGTCGCGCTTTGCCGGGTTCAGCATGTGGCGCCACATGTCCATCATCTGGTTCATGCCGTCACCAGACGCCCCCGTCCATTCCTTCAGCATGGCTTCGGGGTCGAACCGGGACAGTGCTTCGTTCATGCGTTCCTTCAGTCCGGCCATGAACTCCTCCTGCAGGGGACGGATGTCCGGCATGCCCAGAAATGCACGGGCTTCTTCAGGCTTACAGTCGATCTTGATTGTCACTTTCATGGCGAATACCGGTTGAGAATGTCGAATGCAGCGGTCAGGGTAGGGTTCCTGAACCGGTGAACGCAACATGGTCCTGGATTTCCGGCGCAACAACCTCGACGGGGAAACCAGTCCCTATCTCCATCAGCACCGGGACAATCCCGTCCACTGGCAGCCGTGGCGCCAGGAGGTCTTGCAGTATGCCCGGGAACACGACAGGCCGATCCTGCTTTCGGTCGGCTACGCCGCCTGTCACTGGTGCCACGTCATGGCCCATGAGAGCTTCGAGAACGACGAGATTGCCGGCGTGATGAATGACCTCTTCGTCAACATCAAGGTCGACCGGGAGGAACGGCCGGACATCGACGCCATCTACCAGTCGGCCCTGCAGCTGCTCGGCCAGCAGGGGGGATGGCCGCTCACCATGTTCCTGACGCCCGACGGGGAACCCTTCTGGGGCGGCACCTACTTTCCGTCGGCACCGAAGTTCGGTCGACCGGGATTCAACGAAGTGCTGAACGTGGTGGAAACGACTTACCGCAGTCAGCCCGACAGGGTTGAACACAATCGTGCGGCCCTCGCCGAAGCGCTGGCGAAGCTTTCGGCGGGACGGGGAGACGGCGACATCCCTCACGACATTGCGGACACCACGGCACGGCGTCTGCTCGACATCGTCGACATGCGGTTCGGCGGTCTTGGAGAAGCGCCGAAGTTTCCCCATGTCCCCGATCTCGACCTGTTGCTGCGCGCCTGGCGGCGGGAGGGAGAAGGGGCGTTCATGCAGGCTGTCGAGGTGTCGGCCGACGCCATGGCCCGAGGCGGCATCTACGACCATCTCCGGGGGGGCTGGGCACGCTACTCCGTTGACCGCTACTGGCTTGTTCCGCATTTCGAGAAGATGCTCTACGACAATGCCCTTCTGGTTGACTTCTACACGCGGTTGTGGCTCGTCACCGGAAAGGATCTCTACCGCCGCCGGGTGGAGGAAACCGTCGCCTGGCTGCAGGCCGAGATGACCACCGGGGAGGGCGCTTTCTGTTCCAGCCTCGATGCCGACTCCCTGAACACCGAGGGACACGGGGAGGAGGGCGCTTTCTATGTCTGGACAGAGTCGGAAGTCGACGCGATTCTCGGAGAAGACTCCGCGTTTTTCAAGGAGTTCCATGACGTAAGGCCACACGGAAACTGGGAGGGAAAGACAATCCTGAACAGCCTTGTCCGGGAGCCCGATGCGGCCGGCGAGATCCGCCTTGCGCCGCTGCGCCGGCGTCTGCTCGAACATCGCGCGGAGCGTCCCCGGCCAGGCCTCGACGACAAGGTGCTGGCAGACTGGAACGGTCTGATGATCCGGGCCCTGGCCCGCGCCGGCGCTGCCTTCGGGCGAAGAGAGTGGATCGCCATGGCGCGGCGCGCCTTCGATCATGTCTCGGGCGCCATGGCGTCAGGGGACCGTCTGGGACACAGCGCGAGGGCCGGCACCACTCTCGATGTCGCGATGATCGACGACTACAGCCACATGACCGACGCGGCGCTCATCCTCCATGACGTGACCGGCGACGGAGCCCTTCTTGAACGGGCCCGTGCCTGGGTCCGCGTAGCAGACCAGTTCTACCGCGACAGCGATGGCGGCGGCTACTTCTTCACGGCCGACGATGCGGATGCGCTCATCGTGCGTACCAAGACGGCCATCGACAATGCCACGCCGTCGGGCAACGGCACCATGGTCGGCGTTCTGGCCCGGCTGTGGCACCTGACCGGGGAGACAGGGTACCGGGAAAGGGCCGAAGAGATCGTGGCCGCCTTCGCCGGGGACATCGCGAGAAACCCCGCCGGCCATGCGGTCATGATTCTCAACATCGATCTCTTCTTGAGGGCGCTCGACGTCACCATCATCGGAACAAGAGGCGAGAAGGCGACGGACTCCCTCATTGCCGAGGTGTGGAAGTCTGCACACATGCACCTGGTGCTTCGAGTCATCACGCCGGGAGAGTCCCTGCCCGCGACGCACCCGGCCGCCGGCAAGGGCGCGGTCGATGGCCGGCCAACGGCCTATGTCTGCCGTGGCCAGACCTGCTCGCTGCCGGTGACGGACGTCGAAAGCCTCGCGCAACTGCTTCATCAGCCATGATGCAATCTATTGTAATCAGGAACTTTTCATGACAGAGACACCCTTTCCCCATGTCTTCCGCCCGGTAAAGCTGCGCGGGCATGAGCTGAAAAACCGCATCGTTTTCGGAGCCCACACCGCCAACATGTCCGAAGGCGGCCTGCCGCTCGACAGGCACTTCGGATACTACCGGGAACGCGCCCGCGGCGGGGCGGCGATGATCGTCGTAGAACCGTCGCCGCCGCACCCGACGGCCATCCTCACCCGGGGCAACTTTCTTGCTGATGACGTGGTCATTCCGCATTTCCGCAAGGTGACCGAAGCCTGCCACGAACACGGCACCGTCATGTGCCACCAAATTTACCATGTCGGCGCCCACGGCGATCAGGACAATTCCTGGACCGCCTACTGGTCTCCCTCGGGCCAGGTGAGTCACCACGACCCCTGGGGCAGCCACGTGATGACGGACCGGGAGATCGAGGAACTCGTCGACGCCTTCATCCGGCAGGCTGAACGCGATCAGGCCTGCGGTTTCGACGGTGTCGACCTCTTCGCCGGCTATTCCTGCCTGATCGATCAGTTCTGGTCGCCTCTGACCAACCGCCGCGACGACCGCTGGGGCGGCAGCCTCGAGAACCGCCTGCGTTTCGTGACACGAATCGTCGAGGGCATCCGAAAGACCTGCGGCCAGAACTTCATCGTCGGCATGACCGTTTCGGGTGGCGAGCCCTATCCGGGCGGGCTGACCATGACCGACAAGCAGGAGATCTTCGCATGGCTCGACGAGCGCGGCCTGTGCGACTACCTGTCCTGCGGCGCAGGAAGCTATCTCAACCAGTTCTCGAAGATCGTCCCGAGCTTTCATTTCCCAACACCCCTTGGCCCGGACGAGGCGGGAGAGATCAAGGACGTGGTCACACACGCCCTGGTCACCGCCGAGGCGCGCGTGAAGACTCCACAGCGCGCCGAGGAGACGCTTGCCGCCGGCAAGTGCGACCTGGTCTCGATCGTTCGCGGCCAGATTGCCGATCCCCACCTCGCCAACAAGGCGGCCAGCGGACGGGAAGAGGACATCCGTCCGTGCATATCGTGCAACCAGCTGTGCATCGGCCGGCGGCTGCGCGACTACTGGATTTCCTGCCTCGTCAACCCGTCGGTGGGACGGGAAACACTGTGGGATGGCGACAGCGCACCGCAGGTCGACAGTCCCCGCCACATCCTCGTCGTCGGGGGTGGTCCGGCCGGCCTCGAGACGGCGCGCGTGGCGGCCATGCGCGGTCATCGCGTCACACTTGTCGAGAAGGATGCCGAGCTCGGCGGCCAGTTCCGCCTTGCGGCCGGTCAGCCGGAAAGGGGAGAGGTCGGCGAGTTCCTGACCTGGTGCAGCCGCCAGCTGGAGAAACTCCAGGTGCGCGTCATTCTCAACACCGACATGTCGGCCGACGACATCCGAGGCTTCGGGGCGGATGACGTGATCCTTGCGACAGGGTCGGTGCCGACGCGGACAGGGTTCCAGCGCGCCTTTCCACATGTCGAACGCCTGGAAGGGGTCGAGCAAGACAACGTCATGACGGTCCACGACATTCTTGAGGGCAAGGCGGTTCCAGGCACCAATGTTCTCCTCCTCGACGACATCAACGGCTGGTGGCCCGCTTCCGGAACGGCACTGCACCTCGCCCTGGAGCGTCACATGGTGACCGTGGTGACGGCATCCGAGAAAGCCGCCGAACAGCTCGATTTCTCGCGGACCGGCGATACCACCCGCGAGCGGTTCTGGAAGCTCGGGGTCGAGGTCATCTGCGGTCATGCCTTGAGCGCATGGAAAGGCAACACCGCCACGCTCATGAACCTCTACACCGGGGATACCGAGGAACGCGACTTCGACAGCCTCGTTCTCGCCACCACGAACACGGTGGAAGACAGCCTGCGCCGCGAGCTCGCCGATGACGATCTCCGGATTCACAACCTCGGCGATGCCGTCGCCGCACGCACCGCCTCCATGGCCATCTTCGAGGCCCGCACCCTCGCCATGTCCCTGTGACGCCCACCGAAGGAAGGACACCCGAGGCGGAGGAACCGACGCGGCTTGCCCGTCTGTTCTCCGAGAGTCCCGATCACGACATCGGCAACTTCTGAAAGGAAGTGCTGCAGGCCGACGTCGCAATCAGCGAAAGAACGTGCAACGACATCGTTGTACGACAGCAGTGTTGTGGAAGTTCAGGGAAATCACGTACCGAGCCGTGCTGCCGCAGGTTGCCTTTCAACATGACCGTTCTGTCGGCGCGGGATGGGCTTGCCCGATGATTCGCAAGGCGTCGTCCTGAACAGGATGTGTCCCATCTCGTCACCGCCGGGCCGGGGACAGCAAGCCGAATAGAGGTGGACCGAGGCATAGCGGGATGATGAACCGTCGATGCTGGGTCGTTTGAGTTCGCCAGCGACCTCAAGACGAGTCCGGGTCCGGACATCTTCGGCGAAGCGTGGCCTGATGGCGTCGATTACTGCAGGGAGGCGAGCAAGCTACCCTGCCTCGTCACCGGAGCCACACCGAGCGATTTGAAGATGCGCCAGTAGAGTGCGATGTCGTGCGTGATCACGGGTTTTCCGAGCATGACCTCGAGTTCGGGCGCCAGACCGCAGAATCGCCGGGTCACGCCGTCGGATGCGCGCCGGAAATGGGCCGTGCCGTTGGCGAGGTAGGCGTCGACATGGGGCGCCTTGTCGGCAACCCAGGCCATGGACTTTTCCGCCAGTTCCTCGTCGAAACAGAATGTCTGGGCGTTGAGCTCCTCCTGGCTGGCGAACCAGCCCTGGTCGACGAAGTTGCCGGCCCACACGACATCGAAGCCTGCCTCGCGCAGAAAGCCCGCGGTACCCTGCCACCAGTCGGGCCAGTGGTAGACGGCATTGAGCGCCACCTTCTCGACGTTGGCCGCATGCAGCGCTTCGACCATGGCGTAGCCCGCCATGTGGAACGCGGTCGCATAGGTCTCGCTCAACCGCTCGATGTAGCGGCGGATGCCCTCGACCCCCAGATTCGAGGCATGAACCCAGTTCGAGCCAACCTGGGCGCAGACATCAGCGCCGGCGTTCGCCGCACACTCGACCACCTCCTCGAGCAGCGCGAAGTTCTGCAGGCGCTGGTCGAGACGGTGTTCGTAGTCGGGTATGTGCAGCATGCGGCCATGGATTCCAACTGTATCCGGCGCCATGCGCACGAAGTCCGTCGGCCCCCCGCAATAGTCCCTGGGCGGGCAGGTGAAGACGACCTGGTGGGGAAAGAGCTTGTTGCGCGGATCCTCCCACTGTGCGGGCTTCCTGTATGGCGGCAAACTCACACCTCCTATCCCCGTTGAGCCAGGCGGAGCCGGCAAGACGCGAGAAAAGCATGACCGGCAGGCGCCAGGATCGCAACCCTGGCGATGCCGTTGCGTCCGGCGCAATACAGGGTCTGCTACGCAGGCATTCCGCGCTCGGGTGCACGTGACCGATCTGGTCGGATGAAGACGGCGAGTTTCGTGTTGTTCAGCCTGATCTTTCTTGACACCTTGGCGTCTGCAGTTGCCATCTTGAAAGGACGGGGAAGAACGCCATGACATTCGACAGAAGACGTGCATTGGGACTGGTCGTCGCCGTCGGGCTTCTGCAGGCTGGCCAGGGCTCGGCCGCTGCAGAAACCGGCAGTTTCGCCCTCACCTCGAGCCTGACAAGCCAGTACGCAAGCATCACACACATGGACGGAACGATCTTCAGCGGAACCTCTGAGGGCACGAGCACCATTGTCAGGAGCAGTGGCGAACCCTTCGTCGAGGGACGATCCATGCAAACGTCGTGCATCGTGTCCGGAAAGACTTCGGCCGCCGGAACTGAACTCGATGGGGCCTGCACCAGCGCGAATTCTTCGGGCGACATGCTGTTCTCGATTGCCAAGAGACGTGTGGATGGCGCCGCAGAAGAAGGCGGTGAGGGAGATCTGAAGCTGCTGGGCGGTGCCGGCAGGTTCGAGGGCATCACCGGAACATGCTCCTACGACACCGACTATCTGACGGAGACGGTCTACGTCACCTGGGCGGAGTGTACCTGGCAGCGATAGACACAATCGGTTCGGGATCGGCGCACAGCCAGACCGTTGGGTCACGATCTCCTTGAACCACCTGTTCCGTCAGGATGACAGCGAGACCCTTTCGCGGGTGGCGGCCACCAACCGGTCGGCGCAGCGCACCATTCGAATGCGCCCGGCCCTGATTTCGGCTTCCCGCCGGCGCCAGCGTTCGGGAATGCCCTCGAGGCCGAAGCGGGCGCCAAGCACGGCACCGGCAATGGCGCCGTTGGTATCGGTATCGCCGCCTGCCTCGATCACCTGGCGCAGACCCTGTTCGAAATCCCTCGCCCGCCAACAGGAAATCAGCGCTGCCTGGAGAGAGAGCAGCGTGTACCCCATGTCGCGACCGTCGAACTTCAGGTCATCCAGCGTTGAGACCGACGCCTCGTCAACCGCGTCCGCCACACTCTGCGGCGCTCGCGTGTCGTAGCCATAGGTCTTAAGTCGCGGCAGGGATGCCGCCATGCCTGCCTCGGCTTCCCTCATCAGCATGTCCGGGCCGAGGGTCGTGCCAGTGAGAGCTGCGGCAGCGACGAGATTGGCGATCGCGCACGACCAGCCGCATCGCACGTCCCAGTGTGTCGGCACCGCCGAGACCACGCTCTCGCATACCAGCCGGTCCCTGGCATCGCGCCAGAGGATCGAAAGGGGTGCGGTGCGTATCAGTGCTCCATTCCCGGCGCGGCTACCTTTCCACCCCTTCCGCGACGCCTCGATGATCGGCATGCCGTCCGGCTTGCGGGGCTTGCCGGTCAGACGATTGCGGGCGAGCCGTTGTGGATAGGCGCCGCCATAGAGCGACAGGACAGAGCCGGTCAGCCTGCCCATTCCCGCACCGTTCACTTCCGCCCAGTGCCAGAACCGCCGGCCAAGGTCGTCGATGTCGAGACCGTCTCCACCCGTTGCCGCTTCGGCAATGATGATGGCCTGCGCCAGATCGTCGTCGTCGGGATACCCGGGTCGTGCAGCGATGTTCTCCATACCCCGGTGAAAGGCCCTGGCGATCGAGGATCTTGGCCATCCCTCTGTCGTGATGCCGAGGAGATTGCCGACAGCCAGTCCGACCATCAGGCCCCGCGCGCGATCATCAACCATGGTGTGCGCTCCCGGTGGTGTCGTACGAGAACGAGGCATGGATCAGCGCATCATCCAGGACCAGTGCCTGGCCGGTCAGACGTCGGTCGGTGACCCGGTGTTCGCAGCCGAGCCCGACACCCGGCGCGGTCCTGGCCGGTGATGTGCTCAGCCGCCTGATGTTCCTGAGGGCAAGTGTGGCTGACGGGCGTCCTTGGGACGGTCTGTTTTCGATGAAGTGCGACCGGACCAGCGCTCCCCAGTGTTTGCGGAGAAGGTGCGGCGCACCGAAGAGATCCATGGCTGTGACATCCCTGCCGTGCGCCACGACCACGCCGCACTGTCCGGGAAGCGGACCACGTTCGACGAGAGCTTCGACGGTCTTCCAGCGGGAGTGATGCCGCCGGTAGGATTCTTCCAGGTCCGCGGCGGCGCCCGTTGGAGACGCGACACCTTCACGAAGCATCATGGCCGAGATGTCCTCCCAGATGGCGTGCTGGTCGCTCATCCGGTTCCGGTCGACACTGAAGGACCTGTTGACGCTTGCCCGTTTCCTTTTCCGGATGCTCTCGGGCGCAAAGGCCTGCGCACGGCGCCATGCCCGGTGGCGTCCCCATCGACCCTGTTCCAGACATGATACGGGAATGTCGAGCTTGGATCCGGCCGGAACGAGAACAGTGGCGTTGATGGTGCGATTCTGGTTGCCGCCGGTGAAATGCTCACCCTCGACGATCAGGATCGGCTTGTCGGTTGGATTGGTGACCTTGAGGGCTCTCACTGTCGCGACATCGAACTCGCTCACGATCAGTCCCGATGACTCGCCGGTGTCGATGGCCGGAAGGGGGTTGTGTGTCAGATAGACGGGGAAGAACGAGACACCGAGGCGCGTGATTGGAGATCCTACGGCGGAGATTTCAAGGCTGGGTATGGTCATGCTGGCCTCATTCGGTTTATTGTGATACTGACAATTATATGACGCTATATATTGTCATTGCAACAATAAAAGTGGCTTGGTCGAACCAGCGAGGAAATACCGTGAATTATCCGCCATTTGCCGTCACCGTCGACATAGCGCTCTTCACCATCGAGGATGACACCTTCAAGATTCTGCTGATCGAGCGTGGCGGTGATCCCTATCGCGGGGATCTCGCCCTGCCGGGTGGCTTCGTGCTTCCCGATGAGGACCTCGAGGCGGCAGCCGCCCGGGAACTCGAGGAGGAAACCGGTCTCGCCGAAGGTTCGTGGCACCTTGAACAACTCGCCGCCTATGGCGATCCGGCGCGGGATCCACGCATGCGGACGGTGACCGTCGCCTTCTGGGCCATCACCGCCGGTCTGCCCCGTCCCCGAGGCGGCGGCGACGCGGCGGCTGCCCATCTCGTGCCCGTGGACGGAATCGAAAGCGGTGATCTTCGTCTCGCCTTCGATCACGATCGGATTGTCGGGGACGCGGTGAAACGGATCCGCTCACGACTCGAGACGACGACCATCGCCGCCCAGTTCTGTCCACCCGCCTTCACGGTGGCAGAGTTGCGCAGGGTCTACGAGACGATCTGGAACACTCCTCTCGATCCGGGGAACTTCCAGAGGTTCGTGCGCGACAGCGGCGTGTTCAGACCCGCACCGTCCGGCGGACCGGGTGCCCTCGCAGCACCATCCTCGGTCGCTCTCGAATCGGCGCCGTCCCTCGAGCGTCTTGAATCAGGGCAGGAGGTGATGCGTCGAGCGATCGACGACGCAGAGAGCGCGCCTTCATCCGATGCGGAGCCGTCCATGGACCTCTCTGGGCCACGACAGCAAAGGCGCGGGCGACCGGCATCGAGATGGATGGTGCCGGAAGGGCGGCCGCGCCTGCTTGCCCGGCCGCTGCGCCGAAAGACCGGCGACCCGTGATGCCCTCAGGTCGGGTCGAGCGGCACCAGGTCGAGGATGTTAGCCTGGAAGAAGGTCAGGGAGGTTTCACCGTGGTCGGCCAGTTCACCGGTCTTCATCATCGGGGAACGCAGGGCCTTTTGCTGCTGTTCGACGACCCACATGTCCTCGATCTGAAAGTCGAGGGCCTCCATGGCGTGACAGCTCAGCTCATCAAGGGAAATGTAGCGCCGGCCATCCTTCATGATGTGACCATGACCGCTGGTTCCGCTCCTGTGCCCCTCTTTCTTCGTCTTGCCGTACTTCTCCCGGGGCGCCATCCAGGTGCGCAGTTCGAGGTAGCAGCGCTCCGGGCCTACCGGCACGATGACGTAGGCCGAAAAGAAGATGGAAGTAGCCAGGACCCCGGAATTGGGAAAGAACTGCCACACGACGGGACGCCGTCCCGACATCGTAGCTCCGGGTATGGTGGCATGGTGCGATCTCTCCCGGGACGGATTTTCTCCAAAGGCGATAGAAATCCAGTGACGGTGAACCGCATCCCAGTCCTGGTCCTCCACGTCGGGACCCATGAGCGTCTTGTCGTGGAGATAGCTCAGGTGATAGCCATCCATCGCGTTTTCGCAGAACACCTTCCAGTTGCAGTGAATGTCGTAGCGGATCGGGCGTTTCTCGGACAATCCTTCCAGTGAATGTGGCCACATGTGGGTCGTCTGCATGGATCCGATCCAGGTATCGAACTCCTCGTCGGGCCGAGCCATCGGATTGACGAACACGAGATCGCCGATGATTCCGACACTGCCGGCATGCAGCGGCCAGTCCGCCAGGTTCATGCCGGCAAAGCAGAGGTCCTTCTTCGGCAGTCCGCGCAGACTGCCGTCGTCGATGTTGTAGGTCCACGCATGATAGGGGCAGACGATGCCATGACGGCAGTTGCCCTTCCCTTCCTCGAAGATCTGCGTTCCCCGGTGTCGGCAGGTGTTGTGATAGGCGCGCAGGGAACCGTCCTTCGTGCGCACGACAATCATCGGATAGCGGTTGATCTGGACCGCCTTGTAGTCACCGGCATGCGGCACGTCCTGAAGCGTGCAGGCAAAGGTCCAGGAGCGGCTGAACAACTCCTGGTGTTCCCGTTCGAACCAGGCGCTGGAGTAGTAGCACTGCTTCGGCAACAGCTGTCGGGCCTCGTTCGGTTTCAGGGGAATGGTCATTCCTGCAATCTCCCTCGTTGCCGCTGCCTCTTCACTCGATGGACGGCCGTGATTTGGATGCCCCCTGTTCGGGGCGCTCAACACGCGCGGTCAGGACGTCGGCATTGGTGAAGCTCTGGTGGTGGACCGACGATGCGTAGTGTCGCAGAAGTCGCAGGGAGAGCTCTCTTTCGATCATGGTCCTGTCGGGCTGCTCACCCAGCAACATGATCTCGTCCTCGATGTTGCCGTCGCTGCCCGAGGTGACGAACTCAAGCTCGATGGACGAACCTTCCCCACGCGCCTTGACCACAAGCCGCCTCCCTTCACCGTCGTCATCGGCATCCATCAGGCTCGCAGCCATCTCGTCGCCAACCAGGATGAGACGGTCGGTCTGAGTCTCGCTCCAGCCGTGTGTCGAGCCGACCTTCTTCAGGAAGTCGGATACCTCCTGCGGTGCACCGTCTCCCTGTCTCGTTTTCAGGACCGCACTCTTCGGCGACATCAGGTTGAGACACACCGTCAGCGCGACGGCCGTGATGCCGCCGGCGGTCATGCCGTTGCCGACGAGACTGCCCACCCAGGGGCCCAGAAGGTCCGGAAAGATGACGCCGTGCTGAAAACCGGTGCCGATCCAGAAGGCCGTGCCGACCATCAGGCTCTTGCGGTAATCCATACCGTCGCTGATCACGAGGCGCATGCCGGCGACAAAGAGAAGGCCGAGAAGAACAATCACGTAGGCGGCCGCCACCGCCGCCGGAATCGCCAGCACGAGGGCCGCAAACTTCGGCACGAAGGCGACGATCACGAGAACCAGGCCAACGCAGACCCCGACCCTGCGCGAGGCGATGCCGGTCAGCTCGACGACCGCGATGCTCGTTGAATAGGTCGTGTTGGGAATCGTCCCGGCGAGTCCGGAAAGGAAGTTGCCTACTCCGTCGGCCGAAACGGCACCCTGAACCACCTTGTAGTCGATGGCTCGCCGACGCTTCCACGAGACCGTCTGAATGGCGACGGAATCGCCTATGGTCTCGATGGCACCGACATAGGTGACAAAGATGAAGGCCGGCAGCAGGATCCAGAACGTCGGTCCAAAATCAAGATCGAACCCCGGCCAGCCGCCATCCGGAACGCCGATCCAGCCGGCTGCAGCAACCCGGCCCGTGTCGTAAAGGCCAAACCATGCAGCGATGAGACAACCTGTGACAATACCGATGATGGGCGCCCACAGGCGCAGGCTGGAACGTGAGCCAAAGGCAATGGCAAGCATGACGGCGAGCGTCGCGCCTGCCACCAATGGAGGGGCCAGCGGCTCCACATGCTCAGGAACATCCGCCAGCATGTCGAACACGATGGGCATGACGGTCACCGGAATCATCATGATGACGGTCCCCGTCACCGCCGGCGTCAGGATCCGGCGCAGGATCGACAGACGCTTCGCCAGCGTGAACTGGACCAGGGATGACAGGAATACGAGTGTCGCCAGCATGCCTGGTCCGCCTTCGGCGAGAGCCGTGACACACACGGCGATGAAGGCGCCGGAGGTTCCCATGACGAGAATGTAGCCGGCGCCGAATGGCCCGATCCTGCGGGCCTGGAGAATGGTCGTCAGGCCACTCACGACCAGGGCGGCGAACGCGGCCCAGACAAGGAAGGCTTCACTGCCCCCGCCAGCCCTGACCACGATTGCTGGCGTCAGGACGATGCCGGTGACCACGATGATCGCGAACTGGGTTCCAAGACCGATGGTCAGGAGAAGCGGGGGTTTGTCTTCGGGCTCGAAGCGCACCCCGGTATCTCGGGTGTCGTTCATGTCACGCACCGCGTCCCTGCTTGCGCAGGGCAAGTCCTGCAGCCAGGTAGACGATGATGTAGACGATGACCCGGTAGACGGCGGCCGAACCTGGCGGAATGCAGATGAAGCTGAAGCCTGTCACGCCGCGCCTGCCGATCTCGTGGGCAATGCGTATGACCTCGTAGTCGGTCATGGCGATGGGTTCCACCAGTTCGCCGAGGATGTCTCCGGGCGCCGGCCCGGCGCCACCCATGACATCCATGTCGAAGTGGGCATACACGCCCCGGGTGCCGTCCCAGGCGCGATCGAGTTCCCGCACGCATCCCTCGATCCCGAGACTCGTGCGCAGCTCCCACGAGGAGATGAAGCGGGCGCCGTCATCGAGATAGCGGCGAACGATGTCGCTTGTCTCCAGCATGCCACGTTCGCCGATCTCGACAAGATTGCGGGGATGCATGTTGTCGAGAAACTCGTACATCTTGTGCTTCCAGGAAGCTGCGCCCGCAATCCGCGGATCGCCGGTCAGGTAGTCGAGAGGCTGGGCATCCCAGTGCGTATCGAGACTGACACATCCCACTGCGCCCTCGGTGTGTTCGGCGCAGGCCTTGGCAATGGCATAGCTGCCGCAGGGGCTGTTCTGCCCGATCACCACCGGAACCGCTCCGGCTCGCAAGGCGTCCCGGCACTTCGCCTCCACGGCCTCCTGCGCGGCAAGGATGCGCTCCGGTGTCTGGTTCTCCATGACGTCCGGCGGAATGTCCGCATCGCCGTAGTCGACCATGGTCACGTGATCGAAGAGTTCCAGGTCGAAATCCTGGATGTAGCCGCCAGGGTAGCGTGCCGACTGCTGGCGGACCCGCTTGGGCGCTTCGATCCATTCCTCCATGGCAACACCGGCATACTTGCCATCCTCGGCAGCGACATAGGGGGCGCCGATGATGACCACATCCGCACCTTCAAGATCATCCGGCGTCGTTGCGACGGGGCGCGACATGAACGAGGGCGTCTCCGGTGCGACGAGCGGGAACTCTCTTCTGCCGGCGAAACTTGTCGCCAGGAAGGTCTCCCAGTCCGGATAGCCTGTGCTGCTCATGGAAATTCATCCTCGCTCAACTGTCCGCCACCAGCGTCGTGGTCCTCAGGAACAATTGCAAGACGCCAGAGACTGAATCCCGGGCTTGTCCTGTCGAGGCACTCCATGGCATGTCCCCTTGTCAGATGGAGGCTCTGGAAACGATGCCAGGTGCATTGCACGGGGTGCGCGTCATCGATCTGACCGGCATGGTGTCGGGACCGTCCGCCACCATGCTGCTCGCCGATCAGGGCGCCGATGTCGTCAAGGTCGAGAACCCAGCCCGCGGCGGAGATACCACGCGCGGCGTGTCGGCCAATGAACACGGTCTCGCATCGTCCTATCTCAACAACAACCGCAACAAGCGGTCCATCGCCATCGACCTCAAGCATTCCCGCGGCATCGAGGTGCTGATGCGCCTTGTCGCGGGCAGCGATGTTCTGGTCCAGAACTTCCGGCCCGGAGTTGCGGAACGCATCGGCATCGGCGAGGACGACGTGAGGAAACACGCGCCCGACATCATTCACGTGTCGATCTCGGGCTTCGGCGCCACCGGCCCCTATGCGTCAAAGCCGGTCTATGATCCCCTCGTGCAGGCCCTCTCCGGGCTGACGACCGTTCAGGCCGGATCGGACGAGGCGCGGCCGCGCCTGGTACGGACCATCATCCCTGACAAGCTCACCGGCATCGTCGCCGCCCAGGCGATCGCGGCGGCACTCTTCAACCGGGAAAGAACCGGAGAGGGCCAGGCGATCCATGTCTCAATGCTCGATTCGGTCATCGCCTTCCTGTGGGGATCGGACATGGAATCCCAGACCATGGTCGATCACGGTATCCGCCAGCAGCATGCCCAGAGCTTCATCGATCTCATCTACGAGACGAGCGACGGCTACATTTCGGTGGCGGTCCAGCAAGACAAGGAATGGGAAGCGCTCACGCGCGCCCTCAAGAGGCCCGAGTGGCTCGACGACGAGCGCTTTCGCACGCCGGCGGGGCGCCAGCGTCACATCGACGCAAGGCTCGAGCTGACCCAGGAGGTCCTGAAAACGGCCACCAGCGCCGAATGGCTGGAGCGACTCGAGGCTGAGGATGTCCCCTGTGCTCCCGTCCTCAACCGCAGCGAGATGATCCGTCACCCGCAGATCGCCGCCAACGGCATCGTGACCGAACACGATCATCCCCTCGTTGGTAGGGTCCGCCAGGCACGTCCCGCCGCGCGGTTCTCGAAGTCCGATTTCGAGTTGCGCGAACCCGGCGCGCAGCTCGGCGAGAACACGGACGAGATCCTGAAGGAGGCCGGCTACGACTCCGGAACCATCGACACACTGCGCTGCGCCGGGGTCTTCGGGAACTGAACGATGATCGACTTCTACTACTGGCCGACACCCAACGGCTGGAAGGTCGCCATTCTCCTCGAGGAGCTCGGTGTGCCCTACAGGCTGGTCCCTGTCGACATTTCACGGGGTGAACAGTTCGCGCCCGACTTCCTCGAGACAAGCCCGAACAACCGCATTCCCGCCATCGTTGATCATGATCATCCAGGAGCACCGCTGCCTGTCTTTGAATCGGGCGCCATCATGTTTCATCTCGCCCGCAAGCACCGGCAATTCCTGGCTGACGACGCGATTGGCGAAAAGGAAACCCTTGAATGGCTGTTCTGGCAGGTGGGCAACCAGGGACCCATGGCAGGTCAGCTCTCCCACTTCGTCAACTACGCGCCGGACGGGCAGCCTTATGCCCGCGAACGCTACGCCCGGGAATACGACCGCTGTCTGGGAGTTCTGGAGCGCCGCCTCGCCGGGCGCACGTGGCTGGTCGGGGAGTCCTATTCGATCGCCGACATGATCTGCTGGCCCTGGGTCCTGATCGCAAGGCCACTCACGGCAAGCCTTGATGACGTTCCCAACGTGCGGGACTGGCGGCAGCGGATCAAGGAACGCCCGGCGGTGCAGCGCGCCGTGGATCTCGGCAAGGAGTTCCGGCGTTCCGACCCGCCGTCCGAGGAGGAGCGCGACATTCTCTTCAACCAGACCGCCGCAACGGCCCGTCGCTGGCAGGCGTGATCAGTGGCGGAAGTGACGCACGCCCGTCATCACCATGGCCATGTCGTGTGCATCCGCGGCGGCGATCACCTCCTCGTCCCGCACACTGCCGCCCGGCTGAATGACGGCCGTCGCCCCGCCTTCGGCGGCCTCGAGCAGGCCATCGGCAAAGGGAAAGAAGGCATCCGACGCGACCACCGATCCGGTGATCGCAAGACCGGACCGGCCGGCCTTCTGGCGGGCGATCATGGCGCTGTCGACACGGCTCATC
The DNA here is from genome assembly GCA_028821455.1 of bacterium. Taxonomy (GTDB): domain Bacteria; phylum Pseudomonadota; class Alphaproteobacteria; order SP197; family SP197; genus SP197. The sequence continues at coordinate 126,640 of JAPPGE010000005.1, forward strand.
TGGCCCGCCCCGATCCCGAGGGTCTGGCCGTTGCGGGCATAGACGATGGCATTGGAGCGCACGTGCTTGACCACACGGAAGGCAAACAGCATGTCGTCGAGTTCACCGGCGTCCGGCCGGCGTCTGGTCACGACCTTCATGTCGTCGGCTGTCAGGTGGTACCGGTCGGCGGATTGCGCCAGCAGACCTGAGCCGGCAGACCGGATCACCAGGGAGCCTCCATCCGTTGGCGGACCATCGGCCAGAAGCAGTCTCGGGTTTTTCCTCCCTTCCAGGATGCCCCGCGCCGCATCGCTGGCGCCGGGTGCGATGACCACTTCCGTGAAGATGCCGGTGATGGCCTGCGCCGTCTCTTGATCGAGCGGCTGGTTGGCCGCAACCACGCCGCCGAACGCGCTCAACGAATCACAGGCAAGCGCCTTGCGGTAGGCATCGATCAGAGAGTCCCCGAGCGCCACGCCGCAGGGATTGGTGTGCTTGACGATGACGACAGCGGGTCCATCACGGTCGGGATCGAATTCCGCGACGGCCTCCAGGGCGGCGTCGGCATCGCTGAGGTTGTTGTAGGAGAGGTCCTTGCCGCCATCCTGGCGCAGAGGTGTCACGCGCGGCGGCCTGCTCCCGACATGATAGTACGCGGCAGCCTGATGAGGATTTTCTCCATAGCGCAAACGGCGGTCGAGCCGGCCCGAGACGGTGAGTCGCCGAGGAAAGGTCTCGTTCGACTCTCCCAGAAATCGTGTCGCCACGGCGGTATCGTAGGCCGCCGTCATCTGGTAGGCGATGCCGGCCATTCGCAAGCGAAAGTCTCCGGAGGTGGCGCCATCCCCCTGTTCCATCTCGTCAACGAGGTGGGGATAGTCTTCGGGATCGGTCATCACGGTCACGAAGGCATGGTTCTTGGCCGCCGCCCGAAGAAGCGCCACGCCGCCGATGTCGATGGCCTCGATCGTTCCGCTCCAGTCGGCGCCCCTGGCAACCACGTCCTCGAAGGCATAGAGATTGACCACCACGAGATCGATACCCCTGATGCCGTGTTCGGACATCTCGCGGATGTGATCTGCGGCATCCCGACATCCCAGGATTCCGCCGTGAATGGCTGGATGCAGTGTCTTCACCCGGCCATCCAGGATCTCGGGGAAGCCCGTGATCTCGCTGACGGGGGTCACGGGCAGACCCTCGGCGGCAAGTGCCGCGGCGGTGCCGCCCGTCGATATCAGTTCGACGCCCCGGGAATCGAGAAACCGGGCAAGGTCGACCAGACCGGTCTTGTCGGTGACGGAGAGAAGCGCCCGCCTGATGGTCATTCAGGGGTCTCGGAGAAACCTGGATCAGGTGTTCATGGAGTCGAAGAAATCGCTGTTGTTCTTCGTGCTCTTGAGCTTGTCGATGAGAAACTCCATGGCGTCCACGGAACCCATGGGCATGAGAATACGCCGCAGGACCCACATCTTGGCGAGTTCGGCCCGGCCGACCAGGAGTTCCTCCTTGCGGGTGCCGGACTTGCCGATATCGATGGCCGGGAAGATTCGCTTGTCGGCAATCTTGCGATCCATGACGATTTCCGAATTGCCGGTGCCCTTGAACTCCTCGAAGATGACCTCATCCATCCTGCTGCCGGTCTCGATGAGCGCTGTGGCAATGATGGTCAGGCTGCCGCCGCCCTCGATGTTGCGCGCCGCCCCGAAGAATCTCTTGGGACGCTGCAGGGCATTGGCATCGACACCACCGGTGAGCACTTTGCCCGAGGACGGCACGACCGTGTTGAAGGCCCGTGCCAGGCGGGTGATCGAATCCAGCAGGATCACGACATCGCGTTTCTGTTCGACGAGGCGCTTGGCCTTCTCGATCACCATCTCGGAGACGGCAACATGGCGGCTGGCCGGTTCATCGAAGGTCGAGGCAATGACCTCGCCCCTGACCTGGCGCTGCATGTCGGTGACCTCTTCGGGACGCTCGTCGATGAGCAGGACGAGAAGGTAGACTTCCGGATGGTTGCTTTCGATCGCATGGGCGATGTTCTGCATGAGAACGGTCTTGCCGGCACGCGGCGGTGACGTCAGCAGGGCCCGCTGTCCCTTGCCAAGGGGGGAAATCAGCTCGATGACCCTGGTCGACAGGTCCTTCCGGGTGGGATCCTGGACCTCAAGGCTCAGTTTTTCCTCAGGATAAAGCGGTGTCAGATTGTCGAACGGCACCCTGTGGCGCGTCGTCTCGGGTTCCTGGAAATTGATGTGGCTGAGCTTGACGAGGGCGAAATAGCGTTCGTTTTCCCGGGGGCTGCGGATCGTTCCCTCCACCGTGTCGCCGGTCTTGAGGGAGAACCGCCTGATCTGTCCGGGACTGACATAGATGTCATCGGGACCGGGCAGGTAGTTGGCCTCGGGGCTGCGCAGGAAGCCGAATCCGTCCGGCAACACCTCGAGCACGCCCTGGCCGCTGATCGGCACGTCCTGTTCCGCCATCTCCTTGAGAATGGCGAACATGAGATCCTGTTTTCTGAGGACACTCGCTCCCTCGATACCGAGTTCCTCGCCATAGGCAAGAAGCTCCTCGGGTTTGCGATTTTTGAGTTCCTGCAGATTGAGCGCCCCATGACTTATGGCTGCAAACCCGGTCTGCACATTTTCATTGCCCGTTAAGGTCATGATGAACCTGCTGAATGGCGATGGGAGATAACGAAACGACGAATGTGGTGTGACGTCTCGACAGGGTGTCGAACTGCGTCCCGGAAAGCCGGGTGATTCGACAGAACCGGTGAACGGCCAGGAAAGGGGGGAACCTAGAGCAGGTCATCCGGGCCTGTCAATTCCGATTCTGAAGCGTCGCGCGATTGCCGGCTAGAATGGCCTGACGACGACCATGATGACAATGACGACCAGCAGCACGGTCGGCACCTCGTTGATCAGCCGAAAGAAGCGGCTGGTGTGGTGGTTGCGGTCCTCGGCGAAGGCCCGCCACAACGTCACGAACCACCCGTGAACGGCGGACATCACCAGGAACGCTGCAGCTTTCACGAGCCACCAGCCCTCGCTCCACAGCGCCCAACCGGCATCGAGCATCAGGAGGATGCCGAAGACGAAGGTGGCAATCATCGCCGGATTGATGATTCCCTTGAGGAGGCGGCGTTCCATGACCTTGAAGGTCTCGGACTGCCGTGATGCCGGCTCGCAGTCGACGTGATAGACGAAGAGCCTGGGGAGATAGAGCATGCCGGCCATCCAGGCGATTACCGCCAGGATGTGAAACGCCTTGATGACGTCATGCCAGGCACCCAGGAAACCGTCCACGTCACACTGTCCTCAAGGGGCACCGTTTGAACGACGCCGGACAGATCCTGCCTCCATGTCCGGACGCAAGCTCCGGCCGGTCCTCGTCCAGAACGGACCTGACGAGCGCCGCCAGGCCTTCGATGAAGGTGTCGTCGCACGAAACCGCCGGTATGCGCCTGAAGAAGGGACATCCCGCGTCCCGGGCCCGCTGGCGATACTCGATATCGAGCTCGACAAGGGTCTCGCTGTGCTCGCTGACGAAGGCGACGGGTACAACAACGACACCGGTCCCTTCCCTGCCGGCCCTGTCGATTTCCCCGTCCGTTGACGGACCGATCCAGTCCAGCGGTCCGACGCGCGACTGATAGCACACCGTCCAGTCGAGATCGCTGCGCCCGATGTCATCGACGATGGCTGAAGCCGTCTGCTCGACCTGCCACTGGTAGGGGTCGCCGCCTCGAATGATCTTTTCCGGCAATCCGTGAGCGGAAAACAGAACCCTCGCCGGCTGTCCCGCGGTGTCGTCGAGGGCACTCCTGACGGCCGCCGCATAGCTGCCGACAAATCCGCAAGCCCGCGGCCAACAGCACACGGCCCTGGTCGTCACCTCGTATCCATGACGTCTCCAGGATCGGACCCACTGCTTCATCGACGATGCCGTCGTCGTCGTCGAGAACTGGGGATAGAGAGGCAGCAGCACCACCCTTTGCGGCTCGAACTCGGCCACCTCGAGTGCCGTATCCTCGCTCATCGGATGCCAGTAGCGCATGGAGACGAACACCCTGATCGCATCATTGTCCAGGGCCGCCTCGAGTGCCCGGGCCTGCTGACGCGTGTTCTCGAGAAGTGGCGAATGCCCGCCGATCGCCTCATAGATCTTCTTCGCCTCGCTCTGGCGGCGATGCGATATCACCGAGGCAAGAACAGGACGCAATGGCCAAGGAATGGAGATGATCGCCGGATCATTGAAGAGATTGTTGAGAAAGGGCTGTATGGCCGCCGGAGAATCGGGACCACCCAGGTTGAAGAGCACGACCGCCGTTCTGTCCATGACCTCAACGTCCCTCAGGAACGCACGGCATTCACCAGGTCCGCAACATGTGATGGCGGTGTGTCCTTGATGATGCCGTGTCCGAGATTGAAGACGTGACTCCCCCCTGAAAGACCCGTCACGATGGATTGCGCCCGGCGTCTCATCGCCTCGCCCCCGGCCAGGAGGATCCCGGGATCGAGATTGCCCTGAACCGGGCAGATCGACTGCAGGTCCCGCATCATGTCAAGGGGCACGTCCTGATCGACCTGCAGGGCATGGATACCGGTCCCGCGGGCGAACTCCGCGTAGCGCCGGCCCGCTCCTCGTGGAAAGCCGATCACGGGAATCCGGGGATGAACGTCTCTCACGCGTGCGACGATGCGCCGTGTCGGACTGACGCACCACCGGGCAAAACTGACGTCGTCATCGAGAAGACCGGCCCAGCTGTCGAAGATCTGGACAGCATCGGCGCCGGCCTCGACCTCGGCCAGCAGCAGTCCGGTGACAGCGTCAGCGAGGCGAGCGACCAGGCGATCAACCAGACCAGGATCATCCTTGATCAGCCGCTTCGTCGCCGGAAACGCGCCGCCCGATCCGTCGATCATGTAGGCGGCAATCGTGATTGGACCGCCGGCAAATCCGATGAGGGCAGTCCTGCCGTCGAGTTTGCGGCGCACCAGGCGCAGGGTTTCCATGAGAGAGCGGTTCTTCTCGACGGCGCCCTCCGCATCGAGAGCATCAATGTCCGCCTGACAACGAAGAGGCGTCAGGTAGGGACCCTCGCCTTCGAGAAAGCGAACCGTGCGACCCATGCCATGGGGAACGATCAGGATGTCCGAGAAGACGATGGCTGCATCAACGGCAAAGCGGTCAACCGGCTGAAGCGTAATTCTCGCGGCAAGTTCCGGGGTGTTGCACAGGGCAAGGAAGTCGGGACTTTCCCGGCGTAGTTCCCTGTATTCAGGAAGATAGCGCCCGGCCTGGCGCAGAAACCAGACCGGAGGAGGGCTGCAGTCAGCCCCCTTAAGGACGGCAATCAGAGGCTTTTCGGCAGCGGAAAGGGACATGACCGGCATGATCCGTCGAATTGGCACCGCATTACCACATCAAAGATTCATTCATAAAAGTAGGTGGTAATGATGGGTCTTGTGCATCATGTGGATGCAAGACTGTACTGGTGACTGTCAACAGTCCGGCTCTCCAGGAAGACATTGTCCGGGGTGCCTGTGCACTGTTGGAAGCGAATCGCGACGCAGAGCCAGTGGGCCTGCTGCGTGACATGTGGAACGGTGGACGGATGAGTGTGGATCACCGGTTTGTGTGCACGATATTCACCATGTCCCGGTTCCGTTTGTCCCCGGGCAAGAACGGTCGCACACATGGCGTCCAGGAGTGTGATACCCTGCGCCGGCTATCTCGGGAGCCGGTCGTTCACAGGGTGATCAGCCTTTCTTCCCCATATCCATGACCAGGTTTCATGTGCACCTCATCTCCGACGCGACAGGCGAGACAGTCCTTGCGGTGGGTCGTGCTGCGGTTGCCCAGTTCGAGAATGTCGATGTGGTCGAGCATGTGTGGACCCTGGTCCGGACGTCGCGGCAGATTGACAGGATTCTCAAGGCTCTCGAATCCAGCCCCGGAATCGTCATCTTCACGCTGGTCAATCCGGAACGCCGCGACCAGTTGGTCAAGGGATGCCAGAATCTCGGGATCGTTTCGGTACCGCTTCTCGATCCTGTTCTTGCCGCCCTGTCAGGTGTTCTCGACCAGCCGGTCAAGGGACAGCCCGGAGGGCAGCATGCCCTCAACGCAGACTATTTCGACAGGGTCGAGGCCATCCAGTTCGTCGTCCGCCATGACGATGGCCAGTCGCCCCACGATCTCGACGAAGCCGATGTCATCGTTGTCGGTGTGTCACGCACCTCCAAGACGCCGACCTGCTTCTACCTCGCCAACCGGGGCGTCAAGGCAGCCAATGTGCCCATCGTTCCGGGTATGGCACCTCCGGTGGAACTTCTCCAGGCTACCAGGCCGCTCATCGTTGCCCTCAGTCAGAACATGGAACGCCTGGTCCAGGTCCGGCGCAACCGCATGAAGCTTCTTCACCAGGACGAGGAAAGCGACTACATCGAGCCGGATGCGGTTCGCCGCGAGATGGCCGAGGCCCGCAGGCTTTACGAGGAAAGGGGCTGGCCGGTGATCGACGTCACACGGCGTTCCATCGAGGAAACCGCCGCGGCCATTCTTCAGTTCTACAGGGAGCGGTTCGGCTCGCTTCCCTGACCGTCCAGGGCATCGCGCACCATCCTGTGGAAGTGGTGGACGACATGTTCGCCCACACCGCTGTCCTCGCTGTCGACGATGAACCGGCCCTGATCGTAACCGCGCGAGAACAGTCCCCTTTGAACCGATTCGCACAGCAGCAGGTCCTCCTTTCCGAGTACGTTCTCCAGGTAGTTGCGCCGGTCCTTGCTGTCAGGCGTACCATCGGGGGAGAACCGGTAATTGATGAACCGCGTGGCGAGGTGGTTGACCGGTACCGCGGTGGTGATCAGGAGATCCCCTTCTCCGGGCATGACGTTGATGGTCGTGGTCGGCCATACGTACCAGAAGAGCGAATGGGGCATGCGGGCATCCTTAGCAAGGCGGTAGGCGGTGTTGTCATGGAAGACGTCCCAGCCTTTCTGACGCGCCGTGATGCCATCGATGGTGTTCTCGTAGGTCGGCATCGAGATGATGTCGCAGAACTGCGGATGCGCCACTTCGCAGTGGTAGCATTCGACATAGTTGTCGATGACCACCTTCCACCCTGCTTCTATGGCCCGGCCGCCAAAGTCATAAGACTCGGTGAGGGTGAGGTCCTTCCAGTAGGGAAGTTCCCGGCAGATGTCGGCCTCGAGGTTGGGCGCCTGGCTGGCAAGGGGAATCGCATCGTTGTCGAGGTTGACGAAGACAAGGTTGCACAGGACCTCGACGCGGACAGGCTTCAGGGAAAACTGCGACTTGTCGAAGCCCTCCACACCATCACTGTTGCGGGCGGTGCGGAGCTGGCCATCGAGTCCATAGGCCCAGGCGTGATAGGGGCACGTGATGGTGGCCTTGAGTGTGCCCGAGCCCTCGACGAGGCGATGCGCCCGGTGCTGGCAGACATTGTAGTAGCCGCGCAACTGATCCGAACGATCGCGCACCACGAAAACATCCTGATCGAGGATGCTGCCGGCAAGGTAGTCGCCAGAACGGGCAATCTCGCTGGCATGGCACAGGTACATCCACGAACGGTAGAAGATCTTCTCGCGTTCCAGTTCGAAGATCTCGGGATCGGTATAGTAGCGCGACGGCAACGTGTAGGAACGGCGGGGATCGGCGCCAAGCGGACGGGCAAAGTCGACCTGAAGAACCTCGGCCATGACATCCGGCCTCCCTTGTCAGCACTGAAGAATCATAGCACGCAACCTCGATGGGAACGATATCCGGCGTTTCCGGTCAAACCTGCCAGGAGGCGACGATCTCCGCGGTCGTGCCGATCTCGATCTGATCCTCGAATCGACGGTAGACGAGATCAAGCATCGCCCTGTGAGCCTCTTCATCGGAACTGGTAACGGCGTCTTCGGCAATGATCACGCGATATCCGCGGTCCACGCCCGTCATCACGGTGGCAAGGACGCACACGTCCGTCTCGACACCGCTGACAACGAGGGTCCGGCAGGCCATGGCGTCGAGAAGACTGACGAAGGCGTCGCTCTCGAAGGCCGAATAGGTGGTCTTGTCGATGACATGGGCCGGCGGAATGAAGGACCGGAAATCGCTCATGACATCGAGGAGCGCAGGCTCCATGTGCGATGTGGTGACGCTCGTCCAGCGCCGGTAATAGGTGCGCCATGCGCCACTCGTCTCATCCGCCGTATGGGGCGTCATGAAACGGGTGAATATGGTGCGGTCGCTCCGGTGGGCCACGAGACGCAGGATACAGGGGGTGATGGCGGGCATGGACGGCGTGTGCCACGCGGTTGGGCCAGCGAAGAGATCCTGCATGTCGACGACGACATGGACCGCATCCTGGCCAATCGGGCGGACGTCCTGCATCAGTCCTCGACCACGACCGAATGGTCGGCCAACCAGACGAGGGCGACCCGGTCACCGATGTCGATGACGTCACCATCGGCATTCTGCCGCAGCACGCGCAGCGGTCCGGCATCGGTATCGACGGTGTAGGTGAGGCTGGCGCCGGAAAAGACACGCTCGGCAACCCGGCCCTCAATGCGGTTGTCCTGCGTGGCTGTGTCGGGAGCCATGAGGCGAATCCTCTCGGGCCTGACGGCAATGGTCGCCTCGCCGGCCGGCAGCGGAGACGTCGTGGCGATGTAGCCTAAGCGATCGACCATGATTCCGGAGTCCCGTACTGACCCTGAAAGAAAGTTGGCATCGCCCAGGAAGTTTGCCGCGAACCTGGTGTGTGGACGGTCGTAGACATCGCCTGGTTCACCCACCTGGATGAGCCGGCCCTCGTCTATGATGGCGATGTGATCGGACAGCGTCAGGGCCTCTTCCTGATCGTGGGTGACGAAGACCGTCGTGATTCCCACCGTGCGCTGGATACGTTTCAGTTCGCCCTGCATGTCCTGTCTCAGTTTCTTGTCGAGCGCGCCCAGGGGTTCGTCGAGAAGCAGCACCCGGGGTTCGGTGACAAGGGCGCGCGCCAGGGCGACGCGCTGTTGCTGTCCGCCTGAAAGCTCGCGCGGCTTGCGGCGATCGAGCCCGTCCAGGCGTACCAGCTCGAGAATCTTGGTCACCCGCTGGCGCACCTCGGCGCGCGGCAGGCGGCGCACGGTCAATCCGAATGCGACATTGTCGAACACGGACATGTGTGGAAACAGCGCGTAGTTCTGGAAGACCATGCCGATGTTGCGGCGGAACGATGGAATGTGCGCCACATCCTGATCATCGATGAAAATCATGCCTTCGTCGGGTTCCACGAATCCGGCAAGGGCCCGCAGCAGGGTTGTCTTGCCGCTCCCCGAGGGACCCAGCAGGGCGAAGAAGGATCCGTTCGGAAAGGCGAGAGAGACCCGGTCCAGGGCTGTCACGGCGCCGTAGTGCTTCGACACGTTGCGCACGTCGACGGCGCTCATCGTTCGCCTCCGAACTTCGAGAGGCGGGCAAACAGCAGGAGGGCCGTCATGGAGATCACGATCATGATGGTGGAGATGGCGTTGACCTCTGGCGTGAATCCCTTGCGGATGGCGGAAAAGATCTCGACGGGAAGGACCGAGACGCCTGGCGGCGCCAGGAAATAGGAGATGACGAACTGGTCGAACGACACGGCAAAGGCAAAGAGGGCGGCAGCGACAATGCCTGGCGCCATGACGGGAATCTGCACCCGCACCAGGGACTGGAATGGCGTCGCGCCAAGACTGGCAGCAGCCTCCTCGAGGTCCGGTCCGATGCTCGCCAGGCGGGCACCGACGACGATGATGACATAGGGCAGGGAGAGTGCCACGTGCCCTAAGAGCATGGCATGGAGTCCCCGGCCGATACCCGTCCAGAAGAACAGCACCAGCATCGAGGTGCCGATGATGAGCCAGGGAATGGTAATGGGGGGAAACAGCAGCAGCTGCAAGACCGTGCGTCCGCGAAACCGGTATCGGGCGAAGGCGAGGGCCGCCATGGTTCCCAGTATGGTGGCGATGACCGTGTTGGCCAACGCCACCGCAACGCTGTTGAAGCTGGCCTGCAAGAGCCGCTCGTTGCTCGCCAGATCCTCGTACCAGCGCGTCGTGAACGTGAACGGAAGGGTGTAGTGCACCGAATCGTTCAATCCCATGACGGCCAGCACAAGTATGGGAAGGTAAAGAAAGACCAGCACCAGAAAGAGCCAGAGTCGCCCCGCGCCCTCGCTCACCAACACCGTCAAGCGCGCCTGGTTCATGTCGTTCTCATGTGGTTCTTCAGAACCGGCGCCGCCACGGCGAGGATGAGCAGGACGATGGCCAGCAGGATGAACGAGAGGGCGCCGCCCAGTGGCCAGTTGGAGACGACGGTAAACTGTTCCTCGATCACCGTGCCGATCACCGTCCCCTTGGGTCCGCCCAGCAGGCGTGGCTCGAAGAAGGAGCCGATCACCGGAACGAAGATCAGGATGGAACCTGCAGCAAGGCCGGGAACGGCAAGCGGCAGGATGATTCTCACCAGGATGGTCCACGATCGCGCGCCAAGGCTGCGGGCCGCCTCGAGAAGCGACTCGTCGATCGCCTGCAGGGAGAGGAAGCATGTGAGAATCATGTAAGGGAGGTAGGAATGAACGAGTCCGATGATGATGGCTGGATAGGAGTCTGTCAGATCAATGGCGGGCAGCCCGGGGATCACAGATTGAACGGCGCGGTCAAGGACACCGTCAGGCCGGAGCACGATCGTCCAGGAAAAGACGCGGACAAGGGCATTTGACCAGAACGGCAGGACGATCAGCAGGAACAGGGCTTCGCGCCAGCGCCCGCGGATGCGTCGGGCCAGCCAGTAGGCGGCGGGAAAGCCGATGAGGATGCACAGGCCGGTGACGTGGAATCCCATTTCCAGCGACCGCCACATGAGGTCCTGGAGATAGCCCTTGGTGAAGAAGGCCTCGTAGTGCTTCAGCGAGAATTCGCTGGCGTGTTTGCCGAAGGGGCCCTTCTTCTGGAAACTGAAGTAGAGCATCGCTGACAGCGGCAGGAAGATCGTCACCGCAAGCCAGAGATAGGCAGGCCCCGTCAACCATGCGATCGCCCAGCGCCGCCGGGTCTCGATACGCATGGTCAGCGGCGCCGCCGGGGTGCCGGACAGCCCGCCGAGAGAGCGGGACCGTCCGGCGAAACCCAAAGATCAGCTATTCGGCGTACCAGGCCTTCGTTTCCTCCCAGATCTCCAGGAAGGTCTCCCGCGTCTCGTCCGAGAGCGGAGCCATGAACTGGAGATTGGCCGTGGCGGCGGGATCGCCGAGCACCTGACGGTTGAAGGCGTCTTCGGGCAACTGGTTCATGGCCACGCCATTGGCCGAAGCGGGTGCTCCGACCTCGGTGTCCCAGCGCACGAAATGGTCCGGACTGACCATGTAGTCGATGAACTGGAGCGCTCCGGCCGGATTGGCCGAGCCGGCGGCAAGGGAGAGGCCGTCGAGCCAGGCGATGGCGCCTTCCTTGGGAATGAGATAGCCGACCGGCAGCCCGAAGGCCTTGGCGCTGCGCGAGGCCGAACCCGACCAGTAGACCGCGACATCGAAGGCGTCGGCAGCGAACTCCTTGTTCCACTCGTCCTCCGATGACCAGAACGTGCGGATCTGCGGCTTGAGATCGCGCAGTTTCTGGCGGATCGCATCGAGGTCTTCCGGCGCGTTCATGTTCTGACCGGTGGCGAGTGCGGCAAGGTAGACGTTCTCGACGGAATCGTCCCGCACGGCGACGTTGCCGGCATGGGCCGGATCCCACAGGATCTCGATGGAGTTGCCGGGATCGACTTCCTCGGTGTCATAGGCAATCGAGGTCAGGCCCCAGGTCCAGGCGACGCCGTAGAGGTCTCCGTCGAGCCTGAACTCCGCAGCATCCCTCAAGCCCGGCGAAAGGTCGCCGAAGTTGGAGATGGCCGCGCTGTCGATGGGCTGGATGAGGCCTTCCTCGGCGGCCTGGATGGTGAAGGCGGAGTTGATCAGCACGACGTCGTAGGCGCCGGGACTGGTGCGCAGCTTGGTCAGCATTTCCTGTTCGGAATTGAAGTAGTCGTGCACCACCGTGTGGCCCGTCGCCGCCTCGAAGGCCTCGACACCCCAGGCCTCGTCGGTCCCGTATCCCTGCCAGTTCAGCACCCTGACTTCGGCGGCGGCCAGCGGTTGGGCTGCCACCGCGGCGGCCAGCAATGCAGAGGCAATCATTCCTGATATGCGCATTGTTCTTACGTCTCCCCGGAGATGATGTTGTGGCAGAGGACGCTGTCACAGCATTCGCCGGTCGTCAACGCAGGCGCTCTCTTGCGGCCCGGGGCCTGGCAGGCGCTCCGGGGCGTGTGATAGACCGGCCAAAGGCGGTGAAGACGAGCATGATGAAGCGACACCTGCGTCCCGGGCTCTACGAGGATCTCGTGACCTCGTCCCTGAAGCGGGAAATCGGGATCCTGCTCGAGGACAACTGGTCGGTCGAGACAGGCATGGCCGAAGAGAACCGGCGTGCGGATGTTCTGGCCCGCCACGTCGCGGACCTGCTGCGCCGCGCCCTCGACGGAATGTCCGCAGAGCGCCAGATCGAACTGGCAAACCGTCTGCTCGGAATGCTTGGCAACTACGGGGTGCCGGAGGATGAACAGGTCGCCGGGACGGCAGAATTGCTGCTTTCCGTCTTCCGGAGCCAGGGACTCGAGGATCAGCCGGCGGCAGCGGAGCGGCCGATACGATCGCTGCGCGACACGGGTCTTCTCGTCAATGGCCGGCGCGACGTGCAGGTCTCCGGCGAGATCGTTCGCGAGATACCGAGCGCCGACGGCATCGACCTCCTTTGCGCCTTTGTCCGCTATTCGGGACTGCGGCTGTTCCAACGGGAGCTGGGGGAGAGAATTGCGGCCGGTGTCCCGGTACGCGTCATCACCACCGTCTACACGGGGACGACGGAACGGCGGGCTCTCGATGCACTCCACGAACTGGGGGCCAAGGTCAAGGTCTCCTTTGATGTCGCCCGCACCCGTCTCCATGCCAAGGCGTGGCTGTTCCGAAGGGAGAGCGGTCACCATACCGCCTACATCGGGTCTTCGAACCTCACGCACACGGCCCAGGTGGACGGCCTCGAGTGGAACGTGCGGGTCAGCGCCACCCGCAATCCGGAGGTGATCGACAGGTTCCAGGCAACCTTCGAGCAGTACTGGCAGGAGTCCGAGTTCGAGACCTATGACCCGGAATGCGATGGCCCGCGTGTTGATGAAGCGGGCAAAAGGGAGCGTGGCGACAAGCCGGGTGTCACGCTCTACATCGATGCCGTTGCCAAACCCCACCAGGAAGCCGTTCTCGAGGCCCTTGAAGCCGAACGGAGGCGGGGTCATCACCGCAACCTCGTGGTCGCCGCCACGGGAACGGGAAAGACATGGGTCGCTGCCTTCGATTTCCGCAGGCTGCGCCAGGACCACCAGGTTCAATCCCTGCTGTTCATTGCTCACCGCAGGGAAATCCTTTCCCAGAGTCAGCAGGTTTTCCAGATCGTCCTGCGTGATTCCTCGTTTGGCGAACAGCTGGTTGCCGGCAAGCGCCCGCAGGAGGGACGGCACGTCTTTGCCTCCGTGCAGTCCCTGCAGAACCGCATTGACGGTATCGATCCGTCAGGATTCGATGTCGTCATCATCGATGAGTTCCACCACGCCGCAGCCAGCAGCTACGAGCGCCTGCTCGAGCGTCTGCGGCCCCGGTTTCTCCTTGGTCTGACGGCCACACCGGAACGGACCGACGGCAAGTCGGTCCTCGACTGGTTTGATGGCCGCATCGCCTCCGAATCAAGGCTCTGGGACGCCCTCGATCAAGGACTCCTGTGCCCCTTCCACTACTTCGGGATCAACGACGGCACCGACCTCTCCGGCGTGCGGTTCCAGCAGGGACGTTACGTGGCAGGCGAGCTCGATACTCTCTTTACCGGTGATCATGTTCGAGCACACCGGATTGTTCAGGCCGTTGTCGACCATGTTCCCGACCCGCAAAGGATGCGTGCCCTGGGATTTTGCGCCGGGGTCGGCCATGCGCACTTCATGGCCGAGCGGTTTTCCCGCGAGGGACTGAAAGCAGCGGCCCTCGATGCGGCGACACCGCATCCGGAACGTGACAGGGCCCTCACCGGCCTGCGCACGGGCGATCTCCACATCATCTTCACCGTCGATCTCTTCAACGAGGGTGTCGATCTTCCCGAAGTCGATACCGTTCTCATGCTGCGTCCGACCGAGAGCGCCACCGTTTTTCTGCAGCAGCTTGGCAGGGGATTGCGCTGGGCCGAGGGCAAGCAGGTGCTGACCGTTCTCGATTTCGTCGGTCAGGCCCGGCGCGAATACCGCTTCGACATGCGCTACCAGGCTCTCATCGGCGGTACCCGCCAACAGGTCAGGAAGGCCGTCGAGGAGAACTTCCCCTATCTGCCGCCCGGGTGCGCGCTCAGACTGGACCGCATCGCCAGAAAGGCCGTGCTCGACAACCTGAGCCATGCCCTGAGGACAGCGCGCAGTCATCTCGTGGAGGACCTTCGCGCCCTTGGCCCCTCGGCCCGGCGCATTCGTCAAGGCTTCGGGCGCCGACCTTCTCGACATCTACCGCAGACCGTCCTCCGGCCATTGTTTCACGGACCTTCTTGAGCGGGCGGGTTTCACCTCCCGATCCACGGAAAGATCACTCATGAAGGCGGTGGGCCGCATGCTTCACGTGGATGACGGCGAACGACTGGAAGCCTGGCGTTCCATCCTGACGGACGACGTCACGGTGGGCCAGCTTCCTCCTCGACAGCGCCGCCTCGCATGGATGTTTTTCGGTCTGCTGGCCGGCGACAGGCCTCTCGGCGATGTCGATGAGGTCTTTGCAGCCGTCCGCGCCCGGTCCGACATGCGTGACGAGCTGATCGACCTCCTCGACATTCTCGCAGACCGCTCACGTACCCTTGCCCAGCCGCTCGAAGGCGGGGACGTGAATCCGCTTGCCAGTCATGCCACCTATTCGCTTGTGGAGATCACCGCCGCCTATGGCCTGACCGATGCCAGGGGTGTTCTCAAGAGGCCACGCGAAGGCGTTCTCTGGGAGAAAGCGTCAGGGACGGACCTGCTGTTCATCACCCTCGAGAAGTCGGAGAAGGACTATGCGCCTTCGGTCCGCTATGCCGACTATCCGATTTCTCCACAGCTCTTCCACTGGGAGACCCAGAACACGACGTCACCCGACTCCGGCACCGGACAGAGGTACATCAGCGGGACGGGGAAGGTTGTTCTCTTCGTGCGTGAGCGCAAGCGCGATGACCGGAACGAGACACGGGCCTATCATTGTCTCGGATACGCCAGCTGCCGGCGCCACGAGTCATCGCGGCCGATGAAGATCGTCTGGGCACTTGAGCGCATGATGCCGGGATGGCTCTACCAGGCCGGCAAGGTGGTCGCCGGTTGAAGACCGCATCACGCCAGTCCGGGCACCAGATTCATGTGGACGACACGCCACGTGGCCTCGTGCTGATGCGTTGTCGTGTAGTGATCGATGCGGGTCACGGAGAGATTCTCGGTCGCGAACTTCAGTGATGTTTCGGGATCAAGTCCCAGGGCGAGGCCCAGGGCTGCGCGAATGGTCCCGCCGTGGGCGACGGCAATGATGTCCTCACCAGCCCATTCCGCTGTCAGCCGACGGATCACCGGGGTGACGCGGTCACAGAGATCGGCAAAGCTCTCGCCGTTGGGTGGCGTCGTGGTGGCCGGGGCAAGCCAGAAGCGATGGGCAGCCACCGATGCGGTGAGTTCGTCGTACTTTCTGCCGTGCCAGTCACCAAAGTCCTGTTCACCGAGACCGGTTTCGACTTCGGCGCTGATTGTTCTCCGGCCCGCCGCGGCGATGCTCCGGGCTGTCTGCCGGGTCCGCCGCAGATGACTCGTCACCCAGCGCGCCTCCTGCGGCAGCAGGGCTGCGAGAGCCAGAAAACTCTCGAGATCGCCGGTATCCGCGTTGGGATCGGTGGCGCCGTAGATCCGCCCGCCGGTCTCGGTGACCGGCGCATGGCGCACCCACCACCAGCGTGTCGAGGTCATGTCACGGCCACGACGCCGGCAAGGACGCCAATCTCCGAAACCTGCTGGATGGCGCCCAGAACGTCGCCGGTCTTGCCCCCCAGGACCGTCATGGCCAGCCAGCCCACGATGCAGGCAGCGATGCCGCCGCAGGCCAGCGCCGCGATCCAGGCCCAGGGAAAGAGGAGCACCAGGGCCAGGACGGCGCCGACGATGAGGGCGATCAGGACCTGATCGAATGCCGGTTCGCCCGCTGCCGCCGCCATGCCGTCCTCCCTGGCATCCGGCATCGTTCGCATCGCCACCGCCATGAAGGCCCGGGAAAGAGCGGCGGCAACGACCAGGGCCGCCAGGACGTCCATGGCGTGCTGAAGGTCAGCCACGGCGGCAACGCGGGCGCCGATGACGATGATGAGCGCCATGGCGCCGAAAGCGCCGATCCGGCTGTCGCGCATGATGGCGAGCCGTCCCTCCCGGTCCGTGTGCGCGCCAAGGCCGTCCGCAAGGTCCGCCAGCCCGTCTTCATGGAGGCAGCGGGTGAAGACCAGCATGGCGACGACGCAGACGATCGCCGCCAGGACCGGGCCGAGGCCGAGCCAGGCGGCGGCGGCGTAGAAGAGTGCGCCGACGAGACCGATGGCCGCCCCCACCACGGGGAACATCACCACGCTCCCCGCGAGCGGGCGATCATGTCCGTCACCTGCCGGAATCAGGGTCAGAAACTGTGTGGCAGCCGCCAGGCTGGCGGCAAGCCCCGGTCTTTCCAGATGGTCCGGCATGGTGGTGCTTATCCGATTGTTGGCAGGTGAGGTCAAGGGTAAGAAGGACGTGTCGACCGTCTCCGGATCCACCATGATCTCGTCCCTTGCCGACATCAGGAACCTCATGCGGGACCTCCCGTCCCCCGATGCAGACGCTGCGGCCGCAACGGCTGCGCGCAATGACAGGCTGACGAAACCGCCCGGATCACTCGGCAGGCTGGAGGAGACGGCTGTCTGGATGGCGTCCTGGCAGGGCCGTCATCCACCGCGGGCAAGCGACGTCTTCTGCATGGTGTTTGCCGGCAATCACGGCGTGACGGCAAGGGGCGTGTCAGCCTTTCCCGCCGATGTCACGGAGCAGATGGTCGCCAACTTCGCCGCCGGGGGTGCAGGCATCAACCAGCTGGCGCGGTTGCTCGACGCCCGTCTCGAGGTAGTGCCGTTGTCGCTCGAGCGGCCCACCGGGGACATCTCGCGGGAGCCGGCGATGACCGCAGCCGAGACCTGCGATGCCTTCAGGAAGGGCTTCGAAACGGTTCAGAAGGCGGATATCGCGCTGATCGGTGATATGGGGATCGGCAACACGACCGTGGCGGCTGCCCTTGGCGCCGCTCTCTTCGGCGGAGACGGCGCCGACTGGGCGGGCCCCGGAACCGGTCTGGATCAGGAGGGCGTGGATCACAAGGCCGCCGTGATCGACCGGGCGCTGGAACGCCATCGCCGGCAGCCGGCGGACTCCCTCGAAACACTTGCGTCACTGGGCGGACGGGAGATTGCCGCCATGGCGGGGGCCATTCTCGCCTGCCGGCTGAACAGGACACCGGTGATTCTCGATGGCTTCGTCAACTGCGCGGCGGCCAGCGTGCTCCATTGTCTCGACGCCCGGGCTCTCGATCACTGCGTGGCCGGACATGTCAGCGCCGAGCCCGCGGCAGGACGGTTTCTCGACCACCTTGGAAAGAAACCGCTGCTCGATCTCGGCATGCGTCTGGGCGAGGGGTCGGGTGCTGCCTGCGCTGCCCTCGTCGTCAGGGCGGCCGTCGCGCTCCACGACGGCATGGCGACCTTCGACGAAGCGGGTGTCAGCGGCAAACGGGATGATCCGTGAACGACGGCCGGCAACGCGCCCTGGATCTTGCCCGCGGCATTGGCCGCATGTTCGCCGCCATGAACCAGGCGAGCGTGACGGAATTCACGGCGAGGAACGGCAGGAGAGCCGATGTCCTGGCGCTCGACGGCAAGGGGCGTTTCACCATCGTCGAGGTCAAGACCTCCGTCGCCGATTTCCAGTCCGATGCCAAGTGGCCCGACTACCTCGACTACTGCGATTTCTACTATTTCGGCGTGCCCGAGGACTTCCCGGCCGACATCCTGCCGGAAGAGCACGGCCTCATCATCGCCGACCGCTACGGCGCCGCAATCGTGCGTCAGGCAGTCGAATCACCGGTCAATGCGGCACGCCGCAAGGCCCAGACCCTCGCCTTCGCCATCCAGGCGGCACGCCGCCTGCGCCAACTGACCGATCCCGGGGTATAGATTCCGCCAGGTATGCCCGAACCAGACGTCAACATGGCGCATGACGATCGGCCAGGTTGAACGTCCCGTCTTGCCGACAATCACTTGTCTACATGCAGTGGCGTTCCGCAGTTTCCGGCGCATGGCGTGTCCGGTACTCCGACAGCTGCCGCGCGACTTCTTCACCGAGGGCGCGGAATATGTCGGAAGCCGATGCGCGGAACACGCTCTCAAGACATCCAGTCGGCGGGCATTGGGCTGGAAGCGCGACTTCGACCACAGGCGCGGTTCCGCCAATAGACGTGCCCGATTGGACATCGTAGATGCTGATATCCGGGTCGACTCTGAGGAATTGCGGCCGGTCGTGCCATATCCTCACGTACACCCTCACGGTGATCAGGAAGGGAATGCAGGTGCCGGCCTCGTCCGCGGAGAGGTGCATCGCTCCGGAGAGAAAATCCTCGTCCAGCCACCGGCCCCAAGGGCCCTCTCCACCGCTGTCGAGGTCGAACGCGCCCTCGAACGCTTCCTCACCCATCGCGCGAAAGCCGTATTGCGCCAGGGCTTGTTCAAGGTTCACAAATGCGGTCTCGCGGAACAACGGGGAATCGCGCCGAATCAGATGGGGGTTGACAGCCTCTTCGTTGCCCACGACGAGGACCGGAATCGCGACATCTTCCATGTCTGAAGCAACAGCCACTCCGGCAGACAGCCCGAGCGCAAGGGCAGCTGCAATCAAGGGGCTCATTCTCCGGTCAAGCCGCCTTCCCATGCTTTCAACTCTTCCTCCAGCAGAGGGTCAAGGAAACTGTCGTCAACGACCATGCTGTCCTTCATGGCACCAAACACAGGTCGGCCTGCAGGATTGTAGGGAACGAGGCAAGCGACCGGCTCGCCTCGCCTGGCAATGATAACCTCCTCGCCAGCCTCCACGTGCGCCAACAACCGTGATAGACAGGTCTCGGTCTGACGTACGTCCACGACGGGCAAGGTCCGCATCCCTCTCGTGGGATGATAGCTGAAATCATGACTAGGCACGAACGCATGACCCTGCCACCATGCCGCACGCGGACAGGATCACTGATCGAAGCCGTTACTCACGTTTCTCCGCGACCGGGTTTGACAAGATCCGGCGGCTTGCGGTACCGCACCGGCGGGCATGACATCATTTTCCTTCATTCACTGCGCCGATATCCATCTTGACAGTCCCCTGAGGGGGCTGGCGGCCCAGGAGGGTCACGCGCCCCGCCTCATTCGCTCTGCCTGCCGCCGGGCTTTCGAGATTCTCGTGGATCACGCGATCGACGAGGGCGTCGCCTTCGTCGTCATCGCCGGAGACCTCTATGACGGCACCTGGCGGGACTGCAACACCGGTTTCTTCTTCATTCGCCAGATGGGGCGGCTCAACGAGGCGGGTATCGACGTCTACCTGGTCTACGGCAACCACGATGCCGAAAGCAGGATTACCAGACAGCTGACCCTTCCCTCCAATGTCCATGCATTCGGCGCCTCCGGTGCCGGCACCTTCATCCACGAGGCGACGGGAGCGGCGATCCATGGCCGCAGCTACGCGACGCCCGATATCACGGAGAACCTCGTCCCCTCCTATCCCGGTCCGGTTGCGGACGCGTTCAACGTCGGCGTGCTCCATACCGGTCTGGGCGGCATGGGCGGCCATGCCGACTACGCCCCCTGCACACTCGCCGATCTCGTGGCACGGGGCTACGACTACTGGGCCCTGGGTCATGTCCATCGCCAGGAGGTTCTGCACCGGGACCCCTGGGTGGTGTTCCCGGGGAACATCCAGGGACGCCACATCCGCGAAACCGGTCCCCGGGGATACATGCGCGTGACGGTCACCGACCACGGTGTCGAGACCCTTCCGGTTCCCGTCGATGTCGTCCGCTGGGCCCATGTCACCGTGGACGCTGACGGCCTTGACGATCTCGACGACCTTCTGCTCCGGATGGCCCGGGCCATCGAGGACGCGGTGGATCAGGATGCCGACGGCCGTCTCATGGCCTGCAGGGTTGAACTTACGGGCGCGACCGGACTTCACGGAACACTCGCCCTCAGGGAACACCAGCTTCTCGACGAGGCACGCGCCATGGCCCTGGGCCTGGGAGAGGAACGGGCCTGGATCGAGCGCGTTGTCGTCTCCACCAGCATGGCGGCAGAGACCGGTGCCGATGGCAGTATCGCGGACATCGCCGACCTGATGGCGGGGGCGGCCGATGATCCGGACCTCGTGGAGGCGATCAGGAGCGACATCGCGAAACTGCTGGCAAGACTTCCCCGAGAGATCACCTCCAGTCCCGAAACGGATCTCATCAGGCTGGCGAGGGAACAGGATGCCGGCACGCTTCTCGAACAGGAACGAGCCGGCGTCATGTCCCGTCTGCTTGGAGGCTGATCATGAGGGTTTGCCGCCTCGACCTCCTCAGCTACGGGCATTTCAGCAACCGGTCCCTGGAGTTCCCCGAAGACGGCCATGATCTCCACATCATTGTCGGCGCCAACGAGGCCGGAAAGTCGACGTCGCGCAACGCCCTGGAAGACGCCCTCTTCGGCATTCACCAGCGCTCGACCTTCGGCTTCAGGCACGGCTATTCCGGCATGATGGTGGGAGCCCTCATCGAACACGAAGGCCGCCGCCTGGAGTTCCGCCGCCGCAAGGGGAAGTCGAACACGCTTCTCGACACCGATGGCCAGGCGCTTGCGCCCGATGCCCTGCGGTTCTTTCTGGGTGGCGCCGACCGGAGCTTTCTCGAGCGCATGTTCAGCCTCTCCCACGAACGCCTGAGGAGGAGCGGTCAGGAACTCTCCGA
The DNA here is from genome assembly GCA_028821455.1 of bacterium. Taxonomy (GTDB): domain Bacteria; phylum Pseudomonadota; class Alphaproteobacteria; order SP197; family SP197; genus SP197. Next base: position 147,791 of record JAPPGE010000005.1, read on the forward strand.
CCCGCAAAGCGAGACCGCAGCCTTGATCTTCGGAGCTGCCACCGGAACCGAGGAGATCGCCAGCCACATACGCGCCATGAAGGAAGAGGCCGGATCACTCTTCACGCCAAGGAGAACGGCGGGGAAGCCATTCTACCAGCTTGTTGACCGGCTCAACGAGGCCACCGCGGCCCTCGGTGAGGCCACGGTGACCGGAGATGACTGGAAGCGGGCCCGGGAGGAGGCGCACGAGGCCCGAACGCTCCTCGAGGACCTGAGGCGACAGCGTGCCGATCTGTTCCAGGCGAACGCGCGTCTGAACCGCATCCGGCTCGTCTATCCGGACCTCATGCGCAAGAAGGAGGTGCTCGCCACCCTGGCCGGGCTTGGCGATGTCCAGCCGTTTGCCGACGATGTCCTGGAGGTTCTGGACAGGGCCGAGCGGACGGTGTCGCTGCACGATGCGAAGATCGAGCAACTCGAGAAGCAGATCTCCCGGGAAAACGAAGAGGCGGCGTCCATCATGATCGACCGCGCGCTGCTGGAGAACGCAAGGGAAATCACGGATCTCGACCAGCGTCGCATCCAGTTGGAACCGGAAAGGGAAGATCTTCCCAAGAGACGCAACGAACTGGCAGACGTGGAGCGGCGCCTGCAAAACCGGGCCCGGGATCTCGGCGTGGAGGAGCTGGAGGCGTGGTGCATGCCGGCACCCCATGTCGTGGCGCGGCTGCGCGAACTCGGCGACGAGTGGATCCGTCTGGGACACGTCGGCGACCTGGCGCGCCAACAAGCGAGGGACGCAGGGGACCGCGTCCGGATCCTGGACGAACGTCTTCAGGAGATGGGACCGCAGGCGGATGTCGGACCGCTGCAGACTGCCCTGCAGGCAATGGACGGAAGTGCCGATCCGGAAACGGCCCGCAAGGCGGTGGAGCGCGAGCACCGTGAACTGGCGTCGCGCAGCGAGACGCTGGTCCGGCCCTTGTTGTCGCTGGTTGGCGACGTCGATCGCCTGGCCGGACTCTGGGTGCCGCCGCTGGAACGCGTCCAGGAGTTGCGGGACAGCCTCAGGCAGGCCATTGACCGTCGGAATGCATGTCGGGACGAACTCGCATCCGTAGAACGCGACCTCGCAAGCCATGAAGTGCAGCGCAAGAACCTTGTCGTGACCGGCGAGATTGTCACGGCCGAAGAGATCGCATCACTGAGGCAGACCCGCGATCAGCATCTCGACACGGTGCGCACCTGCCTCGCCGGCGGACAAGCGGATGCCGGAGGTGATCCCGTGGGTGATCTCGCGGAGGCGATTCACCGGGCCGACGAAGCGGCGGACAGGCGGTTCTCCGCCGCCCGGACGGTGGCCCGCCTCGAGGAAATCGCCGATGCCATGGATCGCCTGCAGTCCAGGCGCACGGCGCTTGGTGCGGAGCGCGACGAGCATGACCGCCTGGTGTGTGGCCTCCACGAGACATGGAACGATCTCTTGAGTGATCTTCCCGGCGAACCGCTCGATCCCGATGCCATGGTGAAGTGGCTGATTGATCGCCAGGCCGCGCTGCAGGCACACGAAGAGGAGAGGAGGGCTGCGCGGGCCCTCGCGGCTTGCACCGCGGAAGAGCGCAAGGCACGCAACCTTCTCATTGCCGAAGCGACGGCGCTCGGCATGGAGACGAACGGTCTGGACGCAAGGCCCTTCAGTGTTGTCCGGCCCCTCGTTGCCAGCCATTGCGACACGCTGAACGACAGGAACCGCCAGCGCGCCGACCTTGCACGCGACCTGGAAGAGGCACGGCGCGAGGAACGGGAGAAGGCGTCGGCCCTTGCCGGGAAGGAAGCGGGCATCCTGTCCCTGCGTGAGGCCTGGCGCACCGCCGCCGAAGGAATCGACGCCCTTGAGTCGCCTGACCAGGCCGGCGACAGACTTCGCATCATCGAGGAGATGCGCGGCGACATGGACCGCGCGGCAGAACTGAAGGAAAGGCGGATCGGCAAGATCGAGCGTGATCTCGAGGCCTTCGCGACCCGTGTCGGCAGACTTGTGGAGGTCGTGGCCGAGGAACCGGGGGCGAGCGATGTCGACACCGTTGTCAGGGATCTCGCCCGGCGGCTGTCGGATGAGATGGCGAAACGGGACCGACTCGAACGCATGAAGGAATCAATTGCGCAACGTGGACAGGAGCTTGACGGGATGCGCCATGCCAGACGCGAGGCGGACATCACGATCCGTGATCTCATCGCCCGCGCCGGCGTTGAAACCGTCGGTGGCTTGCGCCGCGAAATCGCGCGATCGGATGAAGCCAAGCGTCTCGGACGCGAGATCGAGGAACTCACCGAATCCCTGGCGAAGAACGGCGGCGGGCGTTCCGAAAGAGAACTGGAAGAGGAGGCCCGGGACGTGGATCCCGATCGGCTGGGCGCCGAGATTGACTCCATGTCCGACAGACTGAAGGAGCTCGATGATCCAATCGACAGGGCGGCCCTTGCGGAACGGCAGGCGGCGGACACCCTCGAATCCATCGATGGCAGAGAAGCCGCCATTGCGGCTGCCTGGGATCGCCAGGCAATTCTGGCTGAACTGGAAGACATCGCGGCGCGCTATGTGCGTGCACAGACCGGGCTGAGACTCCTCCAGTGGGCCGTCGACCGTTATCGGGCCGAACAGCAGGCGCCGCTGTTGACGAGGGCCTCAAGCCTCTTTGCCACCCTGACACTGGGATCCTTCAACGGTCTTGGCCTCGTCTGCGACGAGAAGGATCAGGCGGTCCTGGCCGGCACGCGGCCCGACGGCAGCGAGGTCGACGTCACGGGCATGAGCGACGGCACGGTGGATCAGTTGTGGCTTGCACTGAGGCTTGCCGCGATTGACGGCTGGCTGGAAGAAAATGCCGCCCTGCCGTTCGTCGCCGACGATCTCTTCGTCAACTTCGACGACGATCGGGCGGGCGCTGGCCTGGAAGTGCTCCACCGTCTGGCCGGCAGCTGCCAGGTCATGGTGTTCACGCACCATGCACACCTTGTCGGCCTTGCCCGCCAGGTCCTGGGTGACAATGTTTCGGTCGTCGACCTCGATGCTGCCTGATCGTTTCAGACCACGGGCGCCGATGGGCCGGACCGATGACCGGTCCCTCGCGCGTCATGAACGCGCCGGACCCAACTGACTTGCGGCAAACCCTTTGGCGGTGACGGTGAGAAGGCCATGTACAGGGGAGACGACAGGCCAGGGTTCGGCCACAATCAAGTGTGTCGCACCCCGAGGGGTCAGAGCCTGCGCACGTCCTTGCTCAAGACCCCGTGCTCCTCGCCGGCAGCGTAGAGATCGACGTTGGCCTCCGACGTTTCCTCGTAGCCCTGCAGCAGTTTCAGTGGCTCCTGAAGGTCGTACCAGCCCAGGAAGGGTCGATGAACCTGATAGCCGATCAGCCGCTGGAGCTGTTCGGGGTAGTGCCGGGCCACCTCGACCGGACTGACCAGGTACTGGTTCTCCTCCTGGCGCAGCCAGCCGACCACATAAGAGAGGAACAGGGCGTGGCGCCAGACATCTTTCGTCGTGTTGGCGCCGCCGCCGTGGTGAACGGCGTAGGTGAAGACAAGGCACGAACCCTTGTCCATCACGGCCTGGGCAAACTCGTCCTCCTGCGCGACGCGCTCGTCGTCCCAGCGGTGGCTTCCCGGAACCACGCGGGTTGCACCATTTTCCCTGGTGAACTCGGCCAGCGCCCAGAAGGCGGTCATGTAGGCCACGCGCTCTGTTGGATGCCTGAATGGAAACATCAGGGCATCCCGGTGAACTTCCTGTGCCGTCTCACCTGGTCCGATCGATGTCGTCGAGCTTGAGCTCAGCTGATAGTTGTCGCACCAAGGTCCCAGCATCCGGTCAAGGATCGCGAGTAACTCTGGATTGCAGATTTCGTCGCGAACCGCCTGTGACTTGGCGACCAGGCCGTGAGTGCGTCTCGTCCTGAAGCCCAACCACTCTCCGGCACCGGTCGGCACCTTGCTCATCCAGGGATGCAGTTCATCGAGAATCTGATCGCATCGCGCCTCGCTGATCAGTCTGTCGATAATGACGCAGCCGTCCCGATCGAGGATCTCGACAATGCTGTCGATCGATGTTCCAGCGGCCACGTGTTCGATGCGTGCTTCGGACATCAACAGCGCTCCTTCCGGTGAACGGGGAATGCGAGGTACCAGGCCCAATCCAAGGAGGATTATACGACATGTGTCTCGATTTCCAAAGTCGGCGGCAGTTTGGGTGAGGTCATGTCGATCCCGTCGACATGTCACGTCAACGTGTCGATGACGTGAGAGCACATCGACACATGCGGCAATTGCGGGCTTGTGAGCCGGTGAGGAGCCGGACCCGGTTGCCGTGCGCTCCATCGGCGACGGGAACGCGAACGTATCGCTCCCGTGCACGTGCCGGTCGAGGATGCGCGTTTTGGTGGAGAGATCCGTGGGGCTTGAGTCGTGTCCGCTGTCGGGTGCACTCTTGCCTGAACGTGAGGGGACGGGAGCGAACGATGAGCGATCAGCGCGTGATCTCGGCTGACAGCCACGTGCAGGAACCTCCGGAACTCTACGGGGAGAGGCTGGACAGGAAGTACCGGGACCGCGTCCCGCGGTTCGAGGAACGCGACGGCGCCACCTACTTCGTGGTGGACGGCAAGAAGCCTCGGCGCGTCGACCTTGCCTCTGAGCGCACGGACGAGGACGACCAGAATCGCGAGTTCCGCAATGACCCCAGCGGCGGCCGGGATATCGAGCGTCGCCTGGCGGACCAGGTCCGTGACGGCATCAGCGCCGAGGTCCTCTATCCCAACACCTCGCTCTTTCTCTACAACTCCAGGGATCCGGGCTACCAGTTCGCCGTGGCCCGCGCCTACAACGACTGGTGCATCGAGCATTTTGGCGGACACCGCGAGCAGTTTGTTCCCGTCGCCATCGTTCCCGTCATCGATCTCGACGAAGCCGTTCGCGAGGTCGCGAGGGTGGCGCGGGAAGGGTACCGCAGCATCAAGATTCCCCTGACCGTGGACGACAGGCCCTACAACCTGCCCGACTATGACCGGCTGTGGTCGGCCTGCGCCGATCATGATCTCGTCATCTCGCTGCATGCCTTCACCGAGAGCGAGGACCAGTATCCCGATGACTGGGGCGAGGAGGAGGGCCATGGCGGAGCCCTTGCCCACATGGCCATGAGCATGGCCAGGGGGCAGAGTCCGGTGGCCCTGTTGATCGCGTCAGGTGCGCTGCAGCGTTATCCCGATCTCAAGTTCGTCGTTGTCGAGTGCGGCGCCGGGTGGCTTGCCTGGCTGCTCCATGTGCTCGACGAACAGGTTGAGAAGAAGCACATGTGGATCCGTCCCCAGCTGGAGATGAGACCGAGCGAGTTCTTCCGGCGACAGGGAGCGGTGACCTTCAGCGACGATCCTGTCGCGCTGCGCCTGCTGGACTTCACCAGCGCCGATGTCCTGCTCTGGGGCAGTGATTATCCTCACGACGAAGGCACGTTTCCGCACAGCCAGGAGGTGATCGAACGGACCTTCGCCGGCCTTGCGGCCGAGGACCGCCGCAAGATCGTCTACGACAACGCCAGGCGCATCTACGGTTTCGCCTGAGGATGCGATGATCCTTGTCACGGCGGCAACGGGACAGGTCGGTCGCGAGCTCGTGACGGTGCTGCGGTCACGCGGGCTTGCCCAGCGCGCCCTCGTGCGGGGCGCGGCGCTCGAGGGTGGCGTCGAATGCGTCCGCGGCGATTTTCGCGATTCAGCCAGTCTCGCCGCCGCTATGGCCGGCGTCGAGCGCATGTACCTCGCCTGCGCGCCAACCCCGGATCAGGCCGACCTCGAGATGCGGGCAATCGACGCGGCGGCACGCAACGGTGTCCGTCACGTCGTCAAGCTCTCGGCCTACGATGCGCACGACGCCAACGCGTCGGATTTTCGACGCTGGAACGGCGTTGCCGAACGCCACCTCTTCAATTCGGGCCTGGCGTGGACGATTCTGCGTCCGACCGCGTTCAACCAATCGCTCGATCCCCGCGCCGTCGTCGAGCGGGGTGTGCTGCGTTCGCCCCAGGGCGCGGCCACGACGCCGTTTGTCGATACGCGCGACGTCGCTGAAGTGGCCGCCGCCGTTCTCGGCGGGACCGGCCATAATGGCCGAATCTACGATCTCACAGGCCCGGAGGCCTTCACGCAGCCGGCCCTGGCAGCGCTCATCGCGGAGGTCTTCGCGAGGCCGGTTGCCTGCCGTCCGGTGAGCGATGCCGAGGCGTTGCGCGAGCTTCTCGAAAGCGGCATGGACGAAGGCTTCGCGCGGTCGATGATCGTGCACTGGCAATCATACCGCGCCCGGCCTGCGACCCTGGTCTCGGGCTGGATCGAGATCCTGACCGGGCAGGCGCCGCGAACCCTGCGCGCCTACCTCGAGGAATGCCGGGCGGCCGCGCCGGTTGGCATGCCTGCGGCGTCCTGATCGGGGAGGCTGTCATGCATCGTGTACCGTTGATCATGGTGGTCACCAGCGACCTTGCCGGCCAGGTGAGGGGCAAGGGATTTCCTGCGAGCGAGCGCGACGAGCGGCTTCTCAAGGGGGTCGGCTACACGTTCACCAATCACATGATCAACTGCTGGGGCCAGATCCCGGCGACACCCTGGGGGCCGCTGGGTGATCTTGTCCTGATGCCCGATGCGGCCACCGCCGTCGAGGTCGACTTCGGCGATGGCAGCATGGCGGAGCGCTTCATGCTGGGCGACCTTTTCCGCATGGACGGCGCGCCCTGGGACTGCTGCCTGCGCCACTATCTCCGCAGCGCGCTCCGCGAGCTGGAAAGCGAGACCGGACTGCAGCTGATCGCCGCCTTCGAGCACGAGTTCCACGATGGTGGCCTGGAGAAGCGCGAAGGCGATTCCTACAGCCTCGACAAGGTGAGGCGAGGCGGCGACTTTCCGGGCGCCGTACTCCACGCGCTGCAGGCCGCGGGCGCCGAGCCCGAGACCTTCCTTCCGGAGTTCGGCAGGAGCCAGTTCGAATTCACTGTCAAGCCGGCGCCGGCCATGGTGGCGGCGGATCGCGCCATCATCGCCCGGGAAATGGTGCGCGCCGCCGCCCGGCGCCTCGGCCGGGATGTCAGCTTCTCGCCCCAGGTCGATCCCGCCGGTCCCGGCAACGGCGTCCACATCCACATGAGCTTCCAGGACCGCGAAGGCCGTCCGGTCAGCCACGATCCGACGCAACCCTCGAACCTCTCCGGCGTCATGGGGAGCTTTGTCGCCGGAATCCTGAAGCGCCTGCCGGCGATGGTTGCTGTCACGGCGCCGTCGGCGGCCTCCTACCAGCGCCTCAAGCCGCATTCCTGGAGTTCCGCCTACAACAATCTGGGCTGGCGGGACCGCGAGGCGGCGATCCGCATCTGCCCGGGCCCGGAAACCCCCGGCGCCGATGTCGCCTCGGCCTTCAATGTCGAATTCCGCGCCGGTGACGCGGCCGCCAGTCCCTGGCTCCAGCTCGGCATCCTCGTGCGGGCCGGTCTCGAAGGAATCCGCGAGGGCCTGGCGACGCCGCAACCGGTGTCATCGGATCCCGATGCGATGAGTGACAGTGAACGCCGCAGGTACGGAGTCGAGCGCCTGCCGGTCTCGCTCGGTGAGGCCCTCGACCGCCTCGAGCGCGCCTCCGATGCCGGGACACTCCTGCCGGGCGAATTTCTCGAGGCCTACATCATGCACAAGCGCGGGGAACTGGAGGCGGTTTCAGGATTGACGCCGGAGGAGATCTGCCGGCGCTACGGGGATGTCTACTGATGGCCGAAGAACCTTTCTGGCGCACCAAGTCCCTGGAGGAGATGGACACCCAGGAATGGGAATCGCTCTGTGACGGCTGCGGCAAGTGCTGCCTCGTGAAGCTCGAGGACGTCGATGACGGCACCATCTCCAACACCGATGTGGCGTGCTTCCTTCTCGACACCGTCACCTGCCGCTGCCGGGACTATGCGAGGCGCCTCGAGCGGGTTCCGGAGTGCATCCGCATCACGCCGGATACCATCTCCTCCCTGCTGGCGTGGCTGCCCGGCACCTGTGCCTATCGCCTGCTCCACGAGGGTCGCGATCTTCCCGATTGGCACCCTCTGGTGTCGGGCGATCCCGACAGCGTTCATCGCGCCGGGGTGTCGCTCTCGAACCGTGTCGTCTCGGAGGCCGATGTCGACGACGAGGACCTTCCCGACCATGTCGTCGACTGGCCGGTCTGACCAGACCGGCAGGATATCCCTCACGCGTCCATCACGTCGCCGGACGGCAACGCCCTCGCCGGCACCAGCGGCGAGGCAGGATGTCAAGGAATGTGCCAAGTAACGCGTCAGATATGACGTGTGGATCCCGTATCTCTTTGATGCAGAAATGATATTCCGGAAAGAAGAGTGTCAGACAGAGTGTCACATTGAATGTCGCTCCAAGTGGCGGCGCAGGATGTGTTTGCCCGCTACTGCACCAGTCTGGTGTTCGGGAACGCGGCGTGCCAGCCGAACCAGAAAGCCCGCTGCGCCGGGATGCGGGGGAGCATGCGTCCGTCTTCGGCGGCGAGGCCGTGCTCGTCCATCGTCCAGATCATGCCGGAGCTGTCCTCGACGCTCCGGTCGCCGTCGTAGCGCACGAACGTTGCGTCCTCGCTGGCGAAAGCGCGGTTCGCGCCCGAGGGATCGGTGAGCACCACGAGTGACGTGTCCTCGATCGCATCGTGATGGACGGGGGTTGCTGCGAGGAACTCGGCCGATATGGCAAGCGGCGCCTCGGGGTGACGGTCAAGCAGCACCGTGAAGACCTCGTCCTTGTTCTTCAATCGCGTATCAAGGGCCGGGACCGGAAACATCAGCTCGTCGGTCGCGAAGTAGTCGCGGTAGGCAGCCCCTTCGGCATAGTCGCGCAGGTGGCCGGTATCGAGAGAGAGCACCAGGGTTTCGGGATGCCGCCGACGCCACTCGCTCCAGGTGGTCGTCACCACGGATCCCCTCTCCAGCACGATGCCTTGTCCGGCAAGCGGGCCGACGACCGGCGCGCCCCGCATGGTGCTCCACAGTGACTGGGTGGCCTGGTCGTACATGAGCTTGTTCGAACGGTAGAGAAAACCGCTCGTGCCCAACGCGTGATTCACGCCCTCGTGCTCGGTGTGGTAGAGGATCACAGTACCGCACAGGGTGCAGTAGACGCCGGCGACCGGCACACCGCCCACCGTGTCGACGAACATCTCGTGCCAGGCGAGGATGCGCTTCGGGTATGCGCGGGCATCGCCGTTGACGGAAAGGCCGAACACAATGTCGCCATCCTCCAGGTAGCCGGCGCTTTCCGCGGACAGCATCGCCGGGCTGCGAAGCGGCGGGATGCCGTCCTGCCGCACGCCGCCCCAGACGATCTCGTCGAGCCGAATCAGTGTCGTGCGGTCCGTGTCGAAGTACGCCGAGAACCGCGGATCGATGATGCTGTAGAGAGCGCTCTTGAAGGCGGCATAGCGCGGGTGCCGGGCTTCCGGGGCATTCCACATCTCGCGCTGCCAGGCGTCCATGTCGTGGCCGTGCCCGGCGCCGGTCTTGCGCTGCATGATACCCACCAGGGCGCCAGAGACTTCCGCGCTGCGGGTCAGGCGCATCACCTCGAGAGCCATCGGCATGAACGACGGCTCCCATTGGGCCTCGATCAGCACCCGAGCGTGCGCCCTGTCGTCCGCCTCCCCGGCGATGAGGGTCAGGAACGCCCGGGTGACGGCGCGGTCGGTGATCTCTGCACGGGGCTGAACGGCTATCGCCACCAGCATCAGGAAGATGCCGAGGGCGACGACGAGGATGCGTGCGGCAGGTCCGGGATGTCTTCTCGACCTGTGCCCCGGCGATTCCCGCATGGTCGCGAAGCCGGTCAGATGGTGCCGGCGGCGCGGCGCAGCACGTAGTGCAGGATGCCGCCATTGAGGTAGTAGGCGGCCTCGTTGCCGGTATCGATCCTGCAGGTGAGAGTCGTGTCGATGATGGAACCATCTCCTCTGCGGATGGTGGCCGGCACATCCATGCCGGGCACGATGCCGTCTTCGAGACCGGTGATGTTCCAGGTTTCGCTGCCGTCAAGGGCGAGACTCTCGCGGTTCTCGCCCTCGCGAAACTGCAGGGGCAGGACTCCCATGCCGATGAGATTGGAGCGGTGAATGCGCTCGAAACTCTCGGCGATCACCGCCTTCACGCCCAGGAGGGCGGTGCCCTTGGCGGCCCAGTCGCGTGACGAGCCGGTGCCGTACTCGCGGCCCGCGACGATGACGAGAGGGATGCCGTCGTCGCGGTAGCGCATCGCTGCCCCGAAGATCGACATCTCCTCGCCGCTCTCCTGGTAATGCGTGACGCCGCCCTCGGATCCGGGAACCATGAGGTTCCTCAGGCGAATGTTGGCAAAGGTTCCCCGCATCATCACTTCGTGGTTGCCGCGCCTGGAGCCATAGCTGTTGAAGTCCCGCTGGCCGACCTGGCGCTCGTTGAGCCAGGTGGCGGCGGGACTGCCCGATGCGATGCCGCCGGCAGGAGAGATGTGATCCGTCGTGATGCTGTCACCGAGCAGGGCGAGGACCCTGGCATTGATGATGTTGTCGGGAGCGGCGGCCGGCTGGCGCGGCATGTCGTCGAAGAAGGGCGGGCGGTGAATGTAGGTGCTTCCCGCATCCCATGCGTAACCGCGTCCTTCGGCAATGGCGACGGCCTTCCAGGCATCATCGCCGCTGAAGACGTCGGCGTAGCGCTTCTTGAACATGTCGGGCGTGAGGTGGCGGCCGATAGCGTCCACGATCTCGTCATTCGAGGGCCAGACGTCCTTCAGGTAGACCGGTTCGCCGCTATCCGCCGTCCCCAGGGGTTCGGAGGTGATGTCGATCGCCATCGTGCCTGCCAGGGCGTAAGCCACGACCAGTGGCGGCGAGGCGAGATAGTTCGCCCTGGTGAGCGCGTGGACCCGGCCCTCGAAATTGCGATTGCCCGAGAGCACCGAGGCGACAACGAGATCGCTTGCCTCGATCGCCTCCTCGACCGGCTGCGGCAGGGGTCCTGAGTTTCCGATGCAGGTCGTGCAGCCGTATCCGACAATGTGGAAGCCCTGTTCCTCGAGAGCCTCGAGAAGTCCGGCTGCCCGCAGATAGTCGGTCACCACCTGGCTCCCCGGCGCCAGGGACGTCTTGACCCAGGGTCTCGTCCTGAGGCCGCGTTCGAGAGCCTTCCTGGCGACAAGGCCGGCAGCGATCATCACGGAGGGGTTGGACGTGTTGGTGCAACTGGTGATGGCGGCGATGACGACATCGCCGTCCTTTAGCCGGCTGCCATCGGTCATGGCCGCCGAGACCGGGTGGTCAGCGTCGCGGCCGGCCTCGGCCATCACCTTGCGGAAGGCGCTGCCGGCGCAGGAAAGGACGATGCGGTCCTGTGGCCGCTTCGGACCGGCGAGGCCGGGTTCCACGTCACCGAGATCGAGTTCGAGGACATCGGTAAAGAAGGGTTCCTCGTCGCCGCGCCACAGGCCCTGTTCCTTCGCGTAGGCCTCGACGAGACGGACCTGGGCATCCGGACGCCCGGAGAAGGCAAGGTAGTCGACGGTCTGTCCGTCGATTGGAAAGAGTCCCGCGGTGGCGCCGTACTCGGGCGCCATGTTCGAGACGGTGGCGCGGTCTGCCAGGGAGAGGTGCCTGAGCCCGTCGCCAGTGAATTCGACGAATCTGCCGACGACCCCCTTTTCGCGCAGCATCTGTGTGGCCTTGAGAACAAGGTCGGTGGCGGTCGTCCCTTCCCGCGGTTCTCCGACAAGACGGAATCCGACGACCTCGGGAATCAGCATCGAGATCGGCTGGCCCAGCATCGCCGCCTCCGCCTCGATGCCGCCCACGCCCCAGCCGAGGACCGCGAGGGCGTTCACCATCGTGGTGTGGCTATCGGTTCCGACCAGGGTGTCCGGACAGGCGACGCCGCCGTCCGTCCACACAACCTGTGCCAGGTACTCGACATTGACCTGATGGCAGATGCCGGTTCCCGGAGGCACCACCCTCAGGTTATCGAATGCCGTCTGGGCCCAGCGCAGGAACCGGTAGCGCTCCTGGTTGCGTTCCATTTCCCGATCGACGTTGTGCCTGAAGGCATCCGGGCTGGCGAAGCGGTCCACCTGCACGGAATGATCGATGACGAGATCGACGGGAGTGAGGGGATTGATGCGGTCCGGATCGCCGCCGAGAGAGGACATGGCATCGCGCATGGCAGCGAGGTCGACCACCGCCGGCACGCCGGTGAAGTCCTGCATGAGGACCCGCACCGGTCTGAAGGCGATCTCCCGCGAGACGGACCGTGTCGACGTCCAGCCGGCAAGCGCGGCGATGTCGTCGTCGGTGACGGTGTCGCCATCCTCGTGGCGCAGCAGGTTCTCCAGCAGGATCTTCAGCGAGACGGGCAGCCGGACTATGCCGCCCAGCGTCCGGTCGGCCTCCGCCAGGCTGAAGTAGTCGTAACGCGTGCCGTCGACCTCCAGGGTACGACGGCAGTCGAGATGATTGGCGCTGGACACGGGCTGGCGATTCCCTATCTGGACATCACACGGCCAACATGCCGTGCCTTGCCCGACAAGGCAATGTGGCGGGGTCAGGTGAAGGGCTGGCCGGTCAGCCGTTCGCAGGCCTCGACATAGCCATGACGGATGCGCTCGACGATCTCCTGGGGAAGGTCGGGCGCCGGTGGCGTGCGTGCCCAGGAGGTCCGGGTTTCAAGCCACGCGCGCAGGATCTGCTTGTCCAGCGAGACGGGAAGGGTGCCGGGCTGCCAGGTGTCGGCCGGCCAGAAGCGCGAACTGTCACTGGTCAGGCACTCGTCAACCAGAACGATGTCGTCGTCGATGATGCCGAACTCGAACTTGGTGTCGGCGACAATGATGCCGCGCCTGCCGGCCTCGGCATGCGCTTCTTCGTAAAGCTCGAGGGCGAGAGAACGCAGGCGGCCGGCGCGTTCGCGTCCCAGCCTGTCGACGACACCGGCAAAGGCGATGGTTTCGTCGTGCATCCCGAGGGGCGCCTTGGTCGAGGGCGTGAAGACGGGTTCGGGAAGCCTGTCGCCCTGTCGCAGGCCCTTGGGCAGCTGCAGCCCGGCAATGGCGCCGTTGGCCTGGTAGTCCTTCCAGCCGCTGCCGGCGAGATAGCCGCGCACGACACACTCCACGGGCAGAACCCGTGCCTCGCGCACGATCATGCTGCGTCCTTCGAGCCAGGCACGGTCGCTCTCCGCGAGGTCAAGGCCGGAAAGATTGGTGGAGATCACGTGGTTGGCGACGACGGGCCGCAGATGGTCGAACCAGAAGCGGGAGAGACGGGTGAGGATCCTTCCCTTGTCCGGAATGGCCGTCGGCATCACCACGTCAAAGGCGGAGATGCGATCGCTGGCCACCATCAGCAGGCGGGAGTCGAGCCGGTAGAGGTCACGCACCTTGCCCCGTGTAACCAGCTCAAGGTCGTCGAGGGTCACCATACACGACTGTTTCCCCTTGCCGGCGGGGTCCTGTCAACCAGGGGGATGAGGGGCCGGAGGCATCGCGGCAAGGACAAACGCGCCAGAAGCGCGCCGAGGAGGATCCAAAGCCGAATCTGAGGGAGGAAACGGTGCCTCCGGCAGAACGATACATGGAACGTGAAAGACAAAAGTTCAATTGCGTATCCCGAAACCGAGATACGCAAAAAACGCATGGCTGGAACCGTCTTGAAACGGCCGGGATTCCCTGCAAGCTTCCGGGATGGAGGAGCATGCCATGGTGTCCATCCTTGCCATCGAGTTCTGGCCGTCCAGCCACCTCGGCACCATTGCCGACACCTTCGAGAGGTGTGGCGCCAGGACGGTCTACGTGCGCCCGGAAGAAGGCGAGCCGCTGCCGCGGGAGCCGGGACACTGGGACGGCCTGGTCATGCTCGGCGGCCCACAGAATGCCGAAGAAGATGTCCGCTATCCCTACCTCGGTGATGCGGCGCGCCTGGCAGCGGCGTTTCACGACGCCTCGCGACCGGTCCTCGGGGTCTGTCTCGGCAGCCAGATCCTTGCCCGGGCGCTCGGTGCCCGGGTGAGGAGGCAGGGCTGGACGGAGGTCGGGTTCGAGGAACTCGAACCGACCGGAGCTGCCGACAGCGATCCGCTGCTGACGGGAATCGGTCCGGTCAGGATCCTCGAGTACCACGAGGACTCCTTCGACATTCCCGATGGGGCCACCCTGCTCATGACGGGCGAACGGTGCCGCAACCAGGCCTTCCGTCTTGGCGGAAGCTATGGCTTCCAGTGTCATTTCGAGTGTTCGAGCGCCCTATGGCAGGAATGGTGGCCGCAGATGAGCGATTCGCTCCTCGAGACCGACCCCGACTTCCACGCCGGATGGCCGGAAGAGTTCGCCAGGCACGAGGCGGGGGCACTGGCCTTTTGTGATGCCGTCTCCAGCCGCTGGCTCGATCTCGTCGAGGCAAGCCGCCGCCTGGCGGCCTGAGCGTCAGGGACCACCGTCGATCTCGAACAGGCTGTTGTCGAGCTCGACGTCGAAGCGGGGACTGACGAGCGTAATGCGCGTGACCACGCCCTGGGCATCGCGAACCAGCCACTGCTCGAGGGCCAGAGGGTCCTCGGCAAGAATGAGCGAGATCGACCCTGTCCCCGGTTCGTCCGCCGACTCCAGGGTGACGGCCACGAAACCGCCGTCCCGCCTCACGTCGGCAACCCGCACGTCGTCGCCGAACCGGATTTGCGGACGCAGCAGAAACTGTGCCGGCGTGCCGTCGACCGAACCCTCCGTGATCTCTCCGGTCTCGCCGTCGCGAAACACGAGACGCTCTCCCCTGGCGACGATCAGGGTCGGCGGATCGTCGTAGGCGAAGCGCAGAAAGTGCGGTCGCTTGAGCTGGAACGACCCGGAGAGATGCGACATGTCCTGGTTCGTCTGGACGAACCGTGAATCGAGCGACGTGATCGAATCGAGATAGGCCTCGATCCGTTCCAGGAGTGCCTCATTGTCGTCCGCCGCCGCGGTCAGGGTGACGAGGACCAGAAGGGCGGCGAGGCGGCCGATCAATCAAGTTCTCCCGAGTTGGAAATCCGCGCTGCGTTGTTTGCGGAAACCTCGATTTTCCTCACCACGTCCATGCCCTCGACGACATGGCCGAAGACGACATGCTTGCCGTCAAGCCACGGTGTCGGAACGGTGGTGATGAAGAACTGCGACGAGTTGGTGTCGGGACCCCGGTTCGCCATGGAAAGAAGGCCCGCCCCGGTATGCTTCAGGGTGAAATTCTCGTCCTCGAACATGGCGCCGTAGATCGACTTGCCCCCGGTTCCGTTGCCCCGGGTGAAGTCGCCTCCCTGGATCATGAAGTCGGCAATCACCCGGTGAAACCGTGAACCCTCGTACCCGAAACCCGCCTCGCCGGTGGCAAGCTGGCGGAAGTTCTCAGCGGTCTTAGGGGCGACGTCCATTCTCAACTCGATGACGATTCGCCCGGCCGGCTCGTCGTTGATCTCGATATCGAAGAACACCTGCGGATTGTCATCCGCCGCCGCTCCGGCCGCGCCGAGGCCGGCGACGACCGTGAGAGCGGAAACAAGTCGTTGTATCATGGTTCAAGTTCTCCCTGGAGCATTACTGTGACGCTGTCTTGAGGCGGTAACGTGTCCGTTCGTCCGGCGTGCCGTCTGCTTCGATCAGTCCCTGGTGAACGAGACGGATGATGTGGGCCAGAACGGAGCGCCGGGCCGCCGGAAAGAGGCGGCGGTCGGTGGTGGCGTAGAGTGTCTCGACCATGGACGGAATGGTCCCGATCCCGTCATCAAGGCAGGCGATGATCTGCCGGTCGCGCATCCTGCGATGATCGATGAGGGCACGGACAAAGATCGCCGGATCGGTGATGGCGGCGCCGTGGGTCGGCCTGAGGATGGCATCGCCGCGTTCGAGGACAAGTTCGAGGCTGTCGAGATAGGCCGCCATGTCGCCATCGGGCGGCGACACGACAGTTGTCGACCAGCCCATGACGTGATCGCCCGAGAAGAGAGTCTCCTCCTCCTGCAGGGCATAGCACATGTGATTGGAGGCGTGACCGGGCGTGTGCACGGCCTCGATGGTCCACCCCGCGCCTGCGATTCGATCGCCGTGTCGGAGCAGGTGATCGGGAGCAAAGGCATGGTCCTCGCTTTCGTCCACGGGAGTCATGCCGTCATCGCCTCCGGTGGCCGGGCCCCAGGCCCAGATTTCGGCGCCGGTGGCGTGCTTGAGGAGCCGGGCGGCGGGCGAATGATCGCTGTGGGTGTGTGTGATGAACTGGTGCGTGATGGTCTCGCCCCGGGTGGCGTCGAGAATGGCCTCGACGTGGCGCTCCAGTGCCGGACCGGCGTCGATCACCGCCACCTCCCCGTGGCCGACGATGAACGTGCCGGTGCCGTGATAGGTGAAGACCGAGGGATTGTCGGCGACGACGCGACGCACCAGAGGCGAGATGCGGGTGGCCGTGCCCCTCACCACCTCGCGTTCCTGAATGAAGGGAACGGACACCCCTCAAAGACCGTAGCGTTGCCAGAGGAGCCGTTCCTCCACGGCGCCAACGAGCTCATCCGCCAGGCCGTCGGTCATGACGATGCTGCGCGGGACGAGACCGCCCAGGGGCTGGCGCCTGGCGATGGTCCTGAAGCGGGTGTTGTCGCCGAACCGTTCACGCATGACGGAGCGACAGTCACCGATACCGTCGACGAGACCCAGGGCGAGGGCCCGGTCCCCGGTCCAGAACTCGCCCGAGAACAGCGTTCTGGCGCTGGACTTCAGGCGGTCGCCGCGGCGTTCGCGCACGTGATTCCTGAAGGTGACGTGCAGTTCCTTCAGCAGCGACGACAGACGCTTGATGTCCTGTTCGGATTCCGGAACGAAGGGGTCAAGCATCGCCTTGCGGTCGCCGGCGGTGTGGAGACGGCGCTCGATGCCATGGTTCTCGAGGAAGCCGTGCAGGCCGAACCCGGCATGGATCACGCCGATCGAGCCGATGATCGAACTGTGGTTGACATAGATCTCGTCTGCGGCGCAGGCAAGCCAGTAGCCTCCGGACGCGGCGACATCCTCGGCGAAGGCGACGACAGGGAGCTTCTTCTCGTCGGCCAGCGTCCGGATCCTTGCCGCAATGAGCGCCGACTGCACCGGCGAGCCGCCCGGAGAGTTGATGACAAGGGCGACGGCGGCCGGCCGGCCGGCCGAGAAGGCACGGTCGAGCAGGGGCTCGAGGCCGGCCAGATTGAGGCCGCGCCTGAAGCGCGAGGCCGCCATGATCGTCCCCTCGAGCCTGAGGACGTTGACCACCCGGCGCCTGCCGGACACGCCGACAAGGGGAAGCCACTTCAGGGGTGGTTTGCTGCGCAAAGTCTGGAGGACCATGGCGATCACATAGTGCCATTGGAAGCCGGCAACAAGCCCCGGGATGCCCTTGACCGGCATGCCACCACGCCACATAACCCCTGCGGGCGGCGATGTTTCCGGGTGCGAACCGACAAGTGCAGATTCACCATTCCAACAGTCTCGAGGCACTCGCCGGCGATGTCGCGGCGCGTGTTCGGCAGTATCCGGCCGATCCCATCGCTGCCGAGAGGGTGGTGGTGTCGCACCCGACCATGCAGCGCTGGCTCACCCTGGAGCTGGCCCGCGCCAACGGAATCGCGGCGAACTACCGCATTGAGCTGCCGGCACAGTTTGCCTGGTCGATGATGCGTGATGTGGTCCCCGATCTGCCCGAGGCGCAGCCCTTTGCTCCGGACAACCTCAGGTGGCGCCTGTTCGACATGCTGCCCGGGTTCACGAAAAAGCCCGTCGCCGCGCCGGTCAGGCGCTACCTGGAGGACGGGGATCCATGCAAGCGATTTGATCTCTCTGGCGAGCTCGCCCGGATGTTCGACCGTTGCCTGCTCTACCGGCCGCAGTGGATCCGGGAGTGGGAAGCCGGCGCGTCACCGCACTGGCAGGCACGATTGTGGCAGGACCTGGTGGCCGCCGCCGGCAAGGGGCACTGGGTCAGCGCCCTCGATCGCTTCCATGCCGCCATGGATGGCGGCACCGTTCCCGGCCGGTGGCCCGCACGCGTCACGTTCTTCGCCGTGCCGGCGCTTTCTCCGTCCTACCTCGACCTGCTCCGCCGTATCGCCTCCAGGGTGGAGATCCACTACTGCCTCATCAATCCCTGCAGGCAGTACTGGGGCGACATCTTCACCCGCTTCGAGACCGTGGTGCGTTCCGGGGAGGACGATCCCGCAGAGCTTCACATCACCGAGGGAAACGAGCTTCTGGCGGCCTGGGGGCGCATCGGGCGCGACACCTTCGATACCCTCGTCGACATGGAAGATGCACAGGCTTTCGACCACTTCGTCGAACCGGAAGGATGCCACTGCCTGGCGGACCTGCAGCGCGACATTCTCGATCTGAGGCTTGCCCGGGAAGAAAAGTCAGACGATGTGCGGGCCGACGGTTCGCTGCAAATCCACTCCTGCCACTCCGCCACGCGCGAGGCCGAGGTTCTCCACGACTGTCTTCTCGACCTCTTCGAGAAGAACCCGGACATTCAGCCGGCGGACGTGCACGTCCTCACCCCCGATCCCGCACGCTACGAACCCGCGATCTCGTCGGTCTTCGAATCGCGGGGACGGATTCTGGTGACGCTCTCGCGCGGGCGAACCGTCGAGGCGGCCTCGCTGCGGGCCTTCTTCGATCTGCTGCACCTGGTTCGCTCGCGATGCGGCGCCGAGGAGATGATGGCGCCTCTCGATGCGCCGCTGGTCTGCCGGTGTTTCGGTATCGACGAGGAAAGCCTGGTCGACATTCGCCGCTGGGTGCATGACGCGGCGATCCGCTGGGGGGTCGATGGCGATCACCGCAGGGACGAGGGCCAGGACCCTCAATCCCGCAATACATGGTACGAGGGCCTGCGCCGCCTTCTTCTGGGGTATGCGGTGGCGGATGTCCGCCACACCTTTCACGGCGTCGCACCCTGCCGGCTGGAGAGCGGGGGCTTTCGGTTCGCCACGGAAAGCGAGTACCAGGTCCTGGGCCGCTTCGTCTCCTACTGCGAGGCCGTCTTCAGCCTGCGCGGCAGCCTGGGAGCGGAACGCGGCGCCGCAGACTGGGTTCTCGCCCTTCACGACATGATCGACCGCTTCTTCGTTCCGACGGTGGGCAGGCTCTTGACCGAGGAGGCGGATGAGGTCGATGCCCTGCGCAGGACCGTCAGGCAGTTCGAGGGCCAGGCGATCCAGGGGAGCGCACCCCTGGCCTTCGAGGTCGTCCGCGACGTCCTCGACAGCATCGCGAACGGGCCCTCTCCGGGCTCGGCCTGGCTGGGTGACGGTGTCACCGTGAGCAGGCTCGCCGAAGGACAACCCCTGCCGTCACGCATCGTCTGCCTGGTGGGCATGAACGGCGATGTCTTTCCCGCCACGCCGCGCCCCTCGACCTTCGATCTCGTGGCCAACAGCCCGCGTCAGAGAGGTGACCGGGACATCCGCTACGAGGACCGCTTCTCCGTGATCGAAGCGCTGCTGGCGGCCAGAACCGGGTTCATCGTGACCTACACCGGACGCGGCATCAGGGATGACGCGCCGATCCCGCCCAGCGTCGTGATCGACGAACTCACCGACTATCTGGCCGAACGTTTTCCGGACGGCGACTTCAGGACCGATCATCCCCTGCAGCCCTTCGATTCACGCTACTTTCGCGCGGACACCAGCCTTTTCAGTTATGCGGACTCCATGCGCGACGTGGCCCGCGCCCTCACCGACGCGGGCGATCAGCACAAGGACCCGGGCCGTTTCAGGAAGCAGATCGTTCTCCCCGATGCCGAGCCCTTGACCGTCGGTCTCGCTCAACTGGAGCGGTTCTTTGCCAATCCCGCCCGCGCCTTTCTCGGCGACCGGCTGGGGATCCGCCTTTCCCGCACCGACGTCGCACTCGAGGAGGAGGATCGGTTTTCCCTCGACGCCCTGGAGTCATACCAGCTGCGCGCCAGCATCGCCGACATGTGCCTTGCCGGCATGCGTTCAGAGGATATCGAGGAATTGATGATCGCCTCCGGCCGGCTGCCGCCCGGCGAACCCGGGGTTGTCCTGATCGGTGACGAGGTCGAGCAAACGCAAGCCTTGGTGGACCTCCTGGCTCCCTTTCGGGAGATGATCGGGTCCACCCCCACCCTCATCGACGTCAGGGTCGCGGAATGCCGCGTGATCGGATCCGTTCCTCACACGGGTCCGGAAGGCCTCGTGTGGTGGCGTCCGGGAAGACTCCGGGCCGTCGACCGAATCACAATCCACCTGCGCCAGCTTGCCCTGGCGGCCGAAGGGCACCGGTCACCGGCGGCGATCGCAGTCTTCCGCGAGCGTGGCATGTGGGAGAGCACGGTGCTGGCGGCACCGAAAGGGGAGAGCCTGGATCCCTGGCTTGCCGCCTACAGGGAGGGGTTGAAGTCACCGCTTCCCTTCGCGCCACAGACATCCTTCGAGTGGGCCGCAAGGAAGGCAAGTGATGCCAGGAAGGCCGGAGTTCCGGACGATGACGCGATCCGGAGCGCCGTCGACAAGGCCTGGCTGGACGGTTTCGCCGGCCCGGGCGAAGGCAGCAGGCCCGAGTTTTCCCTTGTCTGGGACAGGCATCATCCCCTGGATCTCGGCTTTGCGGACTGGGTGGAACTGTTGACGCCCCTGGCCGGGGAGTGAGCATGTCCACGCCGCTCGATGTCCCCCTCGATTGCGCAGGTCTGACACTCATCGAGGCAAGCGCCGGATCCGGCAAGACGAGAGCCATCACGACGCTGGTGGCGCGCCTGGTTGTCGAACGTGGCCTTGAACTCGACGGTCTCCTCATCGTGACCTATACGCGCGCCGCCACGGCCGAACTGAAGGAACGGATTCGCCGGACCCTGAGGTCGACCTGGCGCGCCTTGGAGTCACCTTGCGAAGAAGATGACCAGGCACGCGAACTCGTCCGACACTGGAACAACACGGGCACCGATGTCGCCATGGCCGCGCGCCGCCTCGATCTGGCCATCCACGACATCGACCGGGCCAACATTCACACCATTCACGGCATCTGCGCGCGCCTGCTCGCCGAATTCTCCTTCGAGTGCGGTCTGCCATTCCACTGCGAGATCACGGGAAGCCTCGATACCTGCGTGACACGCGCCACGCACGACGTCTGGCAGGAGAGGGCGTCAACGTTCACGCCCGGCCTTGCCCGGCACATGAACGACAAGAAGGTGTCGCCCGAGTCGCTGGCCCAGTGGGCGGCGGGCGTGCCCCTGCAGCCTGGCCTTGAGGTCCACGGCGTCCCGAAGACTGCGCCGTCAGCCAAGGAGAGCGAGGCGGCCTGGAGTGCGGCTCTTGCGGACGTCCGCGCGCTTTGGGAGGTCCATGGCGATTCCTTGAAGTCAGCGCTGTGGCAACAGCACATTCTCAGCAAGGCATCGTACCCTGAGGAGAAGTCCCTCGAGAGGCTGCGGGTCATCGAGGACACGCTGCGCGACGTTGACGATGACAGGCTGTGGGAGGCCGGTGGCGCCGGCCGGTTCGGCAGGCCCAGGCTCGAATCCGCCCTGCTGAAGAACCAGACCCTTCCCGACAACCCGCTCATCGATGCATTCGAGCGTCTCGAAGTGGCCGGTGAGAGGGTTCGCTCCGCCTATGCCGATGTCGTCCGGCATATCAGGAACGACATTCTGGAAGGAGTGAAGAGCCTGCGGTCGAAGCTGGTGCGGGAGAACCGGCGGCTGGGCTACCAGGACCTTCTGAACGAACTCCATGGCGCCCTGGAGGGGCGCAACGGCATGGCTCTGGCCCGCGGCCTGCGCGAACGCTATCCGGTGGCCCTGATCGACGAGTATCAGGACACCGATCCGCTGCAGACCAGGATCTTCACGCGTGTCTACGACCCGGCGCTGAAGGTGCCGGGAACCCCTCCCGCTCTCTTCATCGTCGGTGACCCCAAGCAGTCCATCTACTGGTTCCGCGGCGCCGATGTCTTCTCCTACCTGGAAGCACAGAAGCGCGCCCGGAACACCCTCTCTCTCAGGAAGAACTGGCGATCGGCTCCGTCTCTGGTGCGGGGCGTCAATCATCTCTTCGACACCCGGGCTCCGTTCCTGATCGACAGCATCGCCTTCAGTCCGGCCGTTCCGGGGCGCGACGAGGCACCGGCTCTCAAGGTGAAGGGCGACAGGGGTCCGCCGCTCCGGGTGTGGAATCTCGGCGACGCCACGAGGGCGTCCGCGACACGAGAGTCCGTAGAAAGGACCGGCAGGGAGGTCCAGAACCTGCTCCGTGCGTCACAGCGGGGCGATGCCCGCATTGGCGGTTCGCCCCTCAAGGGATCCGACATCGCCGTGCTCGTTCGCAGGCGCATCCAGGGGCGCGACATCGCCATGGATCTGCGTCAGAGGGGAGTCGGCTGCGTTGAGATCGACGATACGAGCGTCTTCGATACGCGCGAGGCCGAACAGCTGGAAAGGGTGCTGTGGGCCCTGGCCGAGCCGGGCCGCACGACGCGGGAACGCACCATGCTGTCAGGCGACATCTTCGGTCTCGACAACGAGGCGCTCCTGGCGCTCAAAGACGATGACGCCACCTGGAACCGGTGGCTGGAGCATATCGGCGGCTGGCGGCACATCTGGCGGGTTCGGGGCATTGGTACGGCACTCCATCACATCCTCGCATCCGGGGACAGCCTGACGGCCTACGGCAACGCGCCCCGGCGACTGAGCAACGTGCGTCACCTCATCGACATCCTGCAGGATGCGGAGGCGGACCTGCGCCTCGGGCCAGTCGGCCTCGCCACCTGGTTCAGCCGGCAGTTGAGCGACACGGCCCACCGGGACGAGGCATCACTGCTGCGCCTCGAAAGCGACGAGGACCTTGTGCGGATCATGACGGTTCACTCCAGCAAGGGTCTCGAGTTCCCGATCGTCTTCTGTCCCTTCACGTGGGACGTCCCGAGCGGCCGGACATCCCGCGACGACACGGCGACCTGCCACCTCGAAAGGGATGACGGAACCGGAACCTATCCGGTGGTCCTCAATCTCGATCCCGGCCCTGGCGACCGCAACGCCGAGTTTCTCGAGAACTTCATGGAAGACGTGCGTCTTCTCTATGTCGCCGTGACACGCGCCCGGGAACGCTGCGTGATTGCGACGGCCAGACTCACCCGGACACGAGAGCTGTCCGCGCTCTCGTGGCTCATTCACCAGGAGCCGCTGAGCGCCGGGTACGTGGCGCCCAAGACCACGAACACCACCGAAAAGTGGGCGGTTCCGCTCGCTGTCGGCGGCCTCTACGCGGCGGTGAAGACATCGTTCAACAAGCTGTCGGGCGATGCCTGGCGCCAGCAGATCGAACGGGTCTTCCAGGACTCACGCGGAACCGTCGGACCGGGCCCGGAGAGCCGGGACACCCGCTCTCCCCGAGCGGCATCCGGAGCGCATGTGGCCTCGACCCTCGAAGCAAGGCGGTTCACCAGGAAGCTGGAGAGCATTCGCCACATCACCAGCTTCTCGGCTCTCAGCGCCGATCACGGTCCGGGAGGCCGCCTGATCGGGCGTCCCGACCACGATGACGACAGGGAAGAGCCGACCGAAGACTCCGGCGAGGCGCCGCGCGAAACCCTCTCGCCCTTCACCTTTCCCCGGGGCGCCACCGCCGGCCGGTGCTTCCACGGCATTCTGGAGGCCATGGATCTCAGACCCGAAGACGACCTCGACGCAACCTGCCGCCGGCAGCTGCGCCACTACGGTATCGATTTGTCCTGGGCGGGCGTGGCGCGCACCGTGGTCGTCAACGCACGGGCCACGCATCTCGAGGAGCCGGGATATGAGGGCTTCTGCCTGGCCGACCCCCTGGAGAGGCTGCCGGAACTGGAATTCAGCTTTCCCGCCGACCGGCTGCGGAGGCGATGCATCTCCGAGTGTCTCTTGCGCCACGGTTACCCCGATCCGATCCCGTCGTCGGCCAGCGCGGAGCCGATCAGGGGCTATCTCAGGGGCTTCATCGACCTGGTGATCGCCCGGAACGATCGCTGGTACGTTCTCGACTACAAGTCGAACTGGCTCGGCAACAGGGCGGGCGACTACGCTTCGGCGCGGCTCGATCCGGCCATGCACAACAGCGGCTACACCTTCCAGTACCTGCTCTACCTGGTTGCCCTCGACCGCTACCTGGCGACGAGGATCACGGACTACGACTACGAGCGCCACATCGGCGGCGCCTTCTACCTGTTTCTGAGAGGCATGGATCCCGAAGCCGGCATGTCCCGGGGCGTGTGGTTCGATCGGCCGACGCATGCCTGCATTCGTGATCTCGACGCCTGTTTCAGGGAGGAAGCGTCGTGAAGGCGCCCGGAATCGTCGACGACCTGTTGAGGGAGCGCGCCATCGCGCCCATCGACCGGCATTTCGCCGCTCTCATGGCCGATCTCGCCCCCGGCGACGACACGTCGGTGGCGCTGGCCGCGGCCCTGGCGAGCGCCGCCACCCGCGAAGGCCATACGTGCCTGGATCTCGAGGAGCTTGCCGGCCGGGAGGGACCACAAGGCCTGCACATGCCCGGCCGGGACGCCTGGATCGCCGCTCTCGAGGCCAGCCCCGTCGTCAGGCAGACGACATCCGCCACGCCGGCACCCCTGGTCCTGGCCGGCGGGAAGCGTCTCTACCTGGAACGTCTCTTCGAACTCGAAAGGGCGGTTGCGGCCAGCATCCGCGACCTGTGCGCCGGGCCGCTGGCGACGGCGGACTCCGACGTTGCCCTGGTGGACCGGCATGTCCCTCAAGGCGCGGCTGGCGAGGGGTTGCGCAAGGCCGTGACGATCGCCCTTGGCGGCAGGTTCTGCTGCATTTCCGGCGGTCCGGGGACGGGCAAGACCACGATCGTGGCGAGGATCCTCTCGGTCCTGCTGGACGCCGGCCTGGTGTCGCCCGGTGGCATTGCGCTGACAGCGCCGACGGGAAAGGCGGCGGCCCGTCTGCAGCAGGCGGTCCGCGATGCTTCCGCGCGTCCCGACTTGGCGATGCTTGACGCGCGGACCGTTCATCGCTGGCTCCTTTCCAACCGCTGGCGCGAGGAGCCGACGCGCCTGCTCGTCGTCGATGAGGCGTCCATGGTGGACATCAACATCATGGGCCAGGTCCTCGCGACGCTTCCGGAAACCGCACGGCTCGTCCTCCTGGGGGATTCCATGCAGCTCGCGTCGGTGCAGCCAGGCTCCGTCTTCGCCGATCTCGTCGCTGCGGGCGCCTCAGGCTCGTCGCCTCTTCACTCCCGCATCGTCGAACTCCGCCACAACTGGCGCTTCGATCCCGAGGGGGGTATCGGGCGCCTTGCCGAGGCCATCAGGCGGGATGACGCGGACGGAGTCATCGCGGCGCTTGACGATCCCGGCGAACCGGCCGTCACGCGCCGCCCGCTGGATGGAGCCGAGGGATTCCGACAGCTCGCCTTGCGGTTGACGGAGGAGGTTTACGGCCCCCTGGTGCGTGGCATGACGTCCGCCCCGGAAGAAGGGTTCGACCCCTTCTCCGGGTTCGCTGTCCTGTGCGGTCACCGTCGCGGTCACGTCGGTTCGGCGCGCTTCAACCGCCTTGTCGAGGAGGGATTGAGGGCGAGTGGCCTCGCCCGGCAGCGCGACGGGTTCTATGTCGGCCGTCCGGTCATCATCATGCGCAACGATCCTGCAACGAACCTTTCCAATGGCGACACCGGCATCGTTTTCCAGGCGGAAGATGGTGGTCGCAACGTGCTCTTCCCCCAGCTTCGCGACGACGCCGGCAAGGCGCGTGTCCTTCCTCCGGGTCGCCTGCCCGACCATGAAAGCGTCTTCGCCATGACCGTCCACCGGGCCCAGGGCTCGGAATACCAGGACGTGATGGTTGTTCCGGGTGAGGAGGACTCAGCGATCCTCACCCGTGAACTCCTGTACACGGCCGTCACCAGGGCGCGCCGCACGGTCGCCATCCATGGCAGCGAGGACGAGATCAGGGCGGCGCTGGCCAACCGGACGCGGCGCCTCTCCGGCCTCTTCGATGCCCTGACGGCTTGAAGGACTACACGTCGGTGGCGACGAACCGCATGGCCTGGCGCGCGGTGCGGCGGACCATCTTGCGCCGAACCGGTGAGTGAAGCAGGCGATTGAGGGCGGCGAGCGCCACCTCGCCTGCGTGACCCGCTTCCCTGGACGATGCGAGGGTGCGCACGGCTTCAGCCGTCTTGAGGAGATGGACCGACACGATGTACTCGTCCTGACCATGGTCGAGGAGTTTCGCCTCGACGTCGCCAAAGAAGCCGGCGCGATCCACCACCCTCCAGTCCTCGAGGTCCACATCGGGGTTCTGATGACCGATGTTCCGGCCGGCAAAGCAGGCCATCTGCAGCAGGCCGGCCGGCCACAGTTCGGCGTGGCGCGTGCACAGCCGCAGCACGGCATCGGAGAAGGTGAGGCCGTGGGTGAGATCGAGCCAGCCGAAATCGCTGCCATAGGGCTGATCGATGTCATCGAGGTGAGCCAGATTGAACGTCAGCATGTTCATCGCGTTGGCGCCAAGCAGGCTGCGATAGAGCTCGAGAGGCGCCGCCTGACCGTGTCGGGCCGTGAACTCGACGGCTTTTCCGGCACCGAGCGTCGCGTAGTCCGCCGCAGCCGGCACCGAGCCGTTCGGCTTTGCGCCGAATGACTCGAGGGCGGGACCATAGGCGCGGAACTCGGGAATGAGATCCTCGCGGAAGGACGACACGAGACTGCGCACGAGCGACAGCAGCAAGGGTTCGGCAACGTCGTTGCCGAGGCGTTCGACGAGGCTGGCGACCTTCGAGACGTAGATGGCCGAATGACCGAAGTCGGCGTAGTGCGCCAGGGCCGCCCGGGCGAGGCCCCGTTCCATCGTCAGGTGGGCGTCACCGGCGGCAAGGGCTCCCCGGGTGAGACGGATGGCGTGGTCCTCGTCTTCCCTCTCGACGGCGGCAACGAACGCCTCCTCGTCCCAGTCCATGACACCCTCGGCAAAGGGATAGGTCGATTCGCGCAGCGTGTCGTCCGACATGTGACCGACCGCCTCGAGGAGGCAGATCAGGCGATTCTCGGGGTTGTCCTCATGGCGGTCGTGGAGCGCCAGCCAGTCGGCGGCGCCGGCAAAAGCATGGGTCCAGCCGAACTCGAGCCGGTCGTGGGACCACTCAATCGCCTTCACCACGGCGATGAGGGGATCGCCTCCCATGCGCATGATGCGGGCGATTTCACGGCTCATCTGTTCGTAGGCGTGATCGTCGAAGCCCTTCTTCAGGCCTTCGAGGGCGCCGGCGACCTGTTCCTCGAGGGGCGGATCGACGATCTCGATCCAGACCTCTCCGTCACGCAGCTCGACTGGATAGGTGCGCAGCCTGTCGCCGTCGCGCTGGTTCTCTCCGGTTACCAGGTCGAACTTCCAGTTGTGCCAGTTGCAGGTCAGCTTGCAGTCCTCGTCGAGCGTGCCCTCGCGCAACGGGTACCCTTCGTGCGGACAGCGGTTGTTGCAGGCGAAGATCCCCTTACTTGTGTCGAAGATGGCGATCTGGCGATTGTCGAGGCGAAAGACCGTGCGCCCCTTCTTTGTCAGGTCATCGCATGAAACGGCCTTCACCCACCCCACGCTCATGGCGGCCTCCGTTCACAGATGTCAGGTCTCCTCCACGATAGCACAGCCGGCCGTCTGCGTGCGAGACCGACTTGACGGCAGTGGGCAATGTCCCCGTACATGGGTACGATCCAGCCGGATAAAACGCGTTGAATCAAAGGCGTGCCCTGAGTGTCGGCTGGAAACCGGGCGGGAAGGACAAACCGGTCCCTGTCTCAGGGGAATCGCTTTTGAAGAGTTGGTGACGTTTTGGTTTTGAGGATTCAGACTACCGGACGCGTGGTTTTGTGTTCGGGAGTGCACGATGGAAGAGTTTTCGTCGTTATTCGAAGGAGTTGATGACCCTCGGCGTAGCAATGCGACACGCCATTCGCTTCACGAGATGCTGTTGATCGGTAAGCGGTCACTTTGCGACGTCCTTGACGCCAGGCGCCCCGCACCCCTGACCA
>JAPPGE010000067.1:0-12360 GCA_028821455.1 bacterium
GGCCCGGCGGCACCGCGGCCCGGCGCATCGAGACCCTGCTGGCGGCGTCGGCGGAAGGCGCCCCGGTTTCCGAGCGCGAGGTCCTCGACCGCATGGCCGAGGATCTCATGACGAGGGCGGTCTTGCCGCCGCCCGGCAATCCCCAGGAAGGAGAAGAACACCATGCGTAGCAAGAATTTCGTGCAGCTGCTGGGCCACGTCGGGGGCGACCCCGAGACGCGCCGCAGCGAGACCGGCGAGGTCTTCGTCACCTTCTCGGTGGCCACCAACTCCAGGTGGACCGACCGCTCCGGAACCGAGCACGAGGAGACCGAGTGGCACGACGTCATCTGCTTCGGCGGCCTCGCCGATCTCGTGGCGAAGTTCGTGAAGAAGGGCGATCCCGTGCTTCTGGAGGGCCGTCTCAGAACCCGCACCTGGACGGACCAGGCGGGGATGGAGCGCCGGAACACCGGCATCGTCGCCCGGGACGTCACGTTCCTCGCGCGGCGCGAGGACGCCGCGGCATGATGCGCGCCGCCCTTTTCGCGGCCGCGATCGCGGTCTCGGCCCCGCCGGCGGTTGCGCAGCAATCGCCGGCGGACCCGGCCTGCAACCCTCAGGTGGCCGACGCCCTCGAGGCGGCGGCCACGCAAGGGGTGGAAACGGCCTTCGCCGCCATCCGCGATCCCGAGGCGGGCATCAGGGATCCGATGAGCATTCTCGATTTCTCGTGCGTCGCCAACATGTTCGACTACCGCCTCTACAACATCTTCTTCGACCCCCAGAGGTCCATGTCCGACATCCTCGGCGTGCTGAACCGCAAGATCTGCGCCGTCGCCCGCGAAGCCTACCGGGCCGCCATCGGCCGCCCGGCGACCCCGGACTTCATCCGCGACATCCGCCGGCTTCCCGGCGTCCAGGTGCGCACGCAACGCTGGAACCTGATCGAGGACGTCACCGGCGACGGGGACCTCGACCGCCTCATCGTCGGAGGCGGCTAAAGATGGGACGAAAGATGCGGATCGCGCCGCCGGTCCTCTTCGTCATCGCCCTTTGCCTCATGGCCGTCGAGGCCCACGCCCTCTTCGGCGGCTCCTCCAGGCGCTGCGATCCGACGGACAACGACATCGCCGCCGCCAACATGGTGATCGCCGAGGTCGAGGAGATGGAGCGCGCCGTCATCGAGGCCCTGCGTCTGCAGACAGGCCAGCTCGCCGGCTACGAGGCGCAGTCCGCCTCGGTCGTCACGCAAGCCCTCGATTCGCAGACGCGCCTGCTGGCGCAGGTGCTGCGCGAGGTCGAGGAATCGGAGACCGTCCGCGCCTTCCAGCCGACGTCGTCGGCCTGCCGCACGGCCACCGGCGCCACCGGCCTGCCGGCCGCCCGCGAGGGCGCCGACGCGATGCGCGCGGCCGCCGAGGCTCTCGAGACGGGGCGCCTCTCGCACGATCTCGCACACGTGGCGCCGGGCGGCGCTATGGCCGATTCGGAGGCCCGCTTCCAGGTGCTGACGGAGACGTTCTGCGCGGCCGGCCGCGCCGGCCAGGAGGGCTGCAGCGGCGAAGACGCCCGCCACGGCGCCGATCTCATGCCCTCCTCGCTCTTCGGCCCCGCCACCCTCGTGAGCCCCGAGGAGCGCCAGGCGGCCCTCGAGTTCGCCCGCAACCTCGCTGCGCCCGTGGTGGCGGAACCCATCCCCTACGACGCCGCCACGACGCCGGCGGAACGCCGCCGCGTCCTCGTGGCCCGCGCCCAGCACGCCCGCGCCGCGCTCAGCCTCGATGCCCTCAGCCGAGCCCGCGCCATGCGCACCCCTGCCGTGGCGCTGGGGGCCTGGGCCGGCGCGATTACCCCGGGCGAACGTGCGTCGGGCGACGCCGCGCTGTCGCGCCACGAGCTGCTGTCGATCCTCGCCAGCCGGCGCCTCGAGGATCCCGCCTTCTACGTCGCCCTGGAGAGCATGTCGACGGAGCCCCTGCTCCGCGAACTGGTCCGCCTCACAGCGATCTCCCTCGTCCTCGACTGGGAACGCTACCTCCTCGCCGAACGCCAGGGCGCCGTTGCCGCCACCGGTCTCAGCCTCGCCCTGGAGGAGGCCGGCGCCGGCGCCGGGGCCCTCGGCGCCAACTGACCTCCCATGGGCGTCCTTCGCTTCCTCTTCGCGCCGGAGTTTACCCGTCTCGCCCGCGACACCGGCGCGGCGGGCGGACGCCTCGCCCGGCTGGCCGGCGCCGCGGTGCCGGCGCGGCGCGCCGGCCCGGTGGCCTGGAGCGCCGCCTTCGAGCGCCGCCACCGCCTGGTCATGGCGCTCGCCGTCTCCCTCGCCACCGGCGGCCTCGGCCTCATCTTCGCGTGGTTTTCCGCCGATGCGGCGGCCCAGCAGTCGATCGACCCCGGTCTCTTCGCCGGCGAGGACGGCGAGACCCGGCAGATCCTCTCCTTCCTCCACGATCTCACCGACCCCGCCTCGGCAACGGTGCTGGGCGACATGCTCTTCCTCTTCAACGGCGGCATCCTGGTGCTCGCCGGCGTCCTTCTCGTGTGGCACGTCGTCGCCGGCACGATGGACACGGCCAGGCAGGGCCGCTTCGGCTTCGGCGGCTGGCAGATCCTGCGCGTGGTGACGGCCGTCGCCCTCATGGCGCCGCTGGCCGGCGGGCTTTCCGGCGGCCAGCACATCGTGCTGGGCCTCGCCAACCTGGGCGGCGACTTCGCCAACGCCATCTGGGCGCCCTTTACCAGCGACATCCTGTCGCCGACGCGCGCGATCGCGTCGAACCGCGGGGAGAGGGCGATCCGCACGATCATCGGCCGCGCGCTCTTGACCGAGGTCTGCCTTTTCGCGGCGAACGGGGCGGCCGTCGATCTCGTCCGCCGCCAGGCGACGGCCGAGGACTCCGCCCAGCGCATCGTCGTGCGCTACGCCGGCACGGACCCGGACATCCCGCAGGAAATCTGCGGCGCCATCGTCTACGACGGCCTGGTGGCGCCCTCCGGCATCTCCAACCTGTGGCCCTTCGGCGATTCCTCGATCCCGCCCGTCGACCACGAGCTCGCCCAGATCGCCGCCGGGCGGGTGCCGGCGGCCCACTACCATGCGCTCAACACGGCGATCGCGCCGGATCTCCAGGCCATGGCGGCCGAACTGGCGGCGCGCTTCCTCCCGGTTCAGCAGGGAACCTATGGCGATCCGCTGCCCGAGGCCGATTCGTGGCTTGCCGCCCGCGGCCTCGATCGCCGCTACGCCGACATCGTCGGCCGGGCCCTGGAAGCGTCCGCGCTGGAGCGTGACCAGGCGATGCGCGAACTGGCCCAGACCTACGCCGACGACACCAGCTGGCTCTATGCCGCCGGATTCTTCAACGTTCTCGCCTGGCAGACGGGACGCTTCGCGGCGGCCGCCGTGGAGACGCCCGAGGTGCGCCTGCCGGTGGATTCGCTGGCGACCTTTTCGCCGCACGCCGACACGGCCGTGCGCTCTATCCTCGCCTGGCTGTCGCGCTCCACCTATTCGCCCATCCCGACCCTGGGATCCACGGCCGCCGCTCCCGGCACCGCCGCCACCGACCCCGACGCCCTCATCTCCGGCCTCTTCGACTACGTTCCAATCGACTGGACCGTGCTGGCCTCCGGCGGCAACCCGATCGTCGATCTGGCGACGCTGGGCCACTGGCTGGTCCACGGGGCGCTCGCCGCCATCGGCGCGCTTGCCGGCATCGCCATCGGCTCCAACCTCGTCGAATCCATCCCGCTCATCGGCGGCGGACTCGACGCCTTCGAGGCCGGGTGGTCGGTGCTCGACGGCTTCATCACCGTCATTCTCTCCGGCATGCTCATCGCCGGAGCGGTACTCGCCTACCTGCTGCCCGCCGTGCCCTTCATCCGCTTTCTCTTCGGCATCCTCACCTGGATCCTCTCCGTCATCGAGGCGGTTCTCGCCATCACCATCTTCGCCGCCGCCCACGTCACCCGCGAGGATCCCGACAGCCTGGTGACGTCGAGCACCCGCATGGGCTGGCTCTTCCTTCCCGGCCTGGTGCTGCGCCCCGTCCTCATGATCTTCGGTCTCGTCCTGGGGTATTTCGCCTTTCTCGCGGTCATGACGCTCCTCAATGCCGCATGGGTTCCCCTCATGCAGATCTCCCAGGCCTCCGGATCCACCAGCCAGGTCGGGTTCCTGGCGATGCTCGTGCTCTACACCGTGGTCGCCTGGACGGCGATCAACAGCGCCTTCAAGCTGATCGACATCCTGCCCCGCCAGGTGCTGGCCTGGATCGGTGGCGCGGCGGGCATGGACGCCGGCGGCAGCGAGGAAACGGGGGCCACGGTCATCGGCGCCGCCGGCCGCTTCGGCGCGCTTGCCGCGCGGCGCCGCTGAGGCGAGACGTGAAACGCCTCGCCCTCGAGACCGCCGGCGCCGTTGTGCTGGGCGTCCTGGCCTGGTTGTGGTGGCGCTACCACGGCGAGCTGGCGCCGGTCACGGCGGACTGGGTGGTTCTCGGCGCCGTCGCGGCGGGTTTTGCCGTCTTCTTCGTCTCCTCGCGCCAGCCCGAGGGGGCCCTTCTGCGCCTCGGCGTCTTCGCCTCGCTCCTGGCTCTCGCCGCGGCCGAGACGTGGTTCACGTTCGGCCTGCCGATAGCCGACGGACGCCTGAGGCTCTCGACCGCCGACATGTGGCTCGACCACCACACCCGGCACTGGCTGGCCACTGCGGCGCTGCTGGCGCCGGTGCCCGGCATCATCCTGGGCGCAACGCAGACGGCCGACTGCCTCGTTGCCGCGCTTGCCGTGCCGCGCCGCCTTGCCGGCGATCGCCGCCGGGCAAAGTCCAGCCTCTACGGCAAGGCCGACTTCATGGGCCGCGGCGACCGCCGCCGCCTGTCGCGGGGCGCCGGGCTCCTTCTCGGCCAGGCGGGCCCGAAAGCCCGCTCGCCGCTCATCGCCTGGCCGCTCGAGGGCTCGGCGATCACCGTGGCGCCGCCGCGCACGGGCAAGGGTGCGACCATCGCGCTCAACCTGCTGTCGCCGGGCGGCCGCGGGCCGCAGGGCTCGACCATCCTCATCGATCCGCGCGGCGAGACCTTCTGCGTCGTCGCCCGCCGCCGCCGGCTCATGGGTCGCCGGGTGATCCTCGTCGATCCCTTCGGCATGGTCCGTAACCATGCCGGCCAGTTCAAGGATCTCCACCTCCCCTCGACGGCGTCGGCGCGCTACAACCCGCTCGACTTCATCCGCGAGGAAGAAGAGCACGCGGTCAAGGACATCGGCGTCCTGCTCGATGCCCTGCTGACGCCGCCGGCCTCGGAGAACCACGCCACCTCGCAGCACTTCCACGCCTCGGCCCGCGAGATCATCGGCGGCTACATCGCCTGGGTGCGCTTCCAGGAGGACCCGCCCGAGCGCAATCTGGCGCGGGTGAGGGAACTGGTCTCGCAGTCGGGCGAGCCCTTCAAGCGCTTCGCCAGGCGGGTGCGCGCCACCGGGCCGTTCTGCGCCGGCATGGCGAAGACCGCCGTCGACCGGCGGCTCTCGGTGGGCGACGAGGAGGCGGGGAGCCAGGCCTCCACCATCGCCAACCAGCTCTCGTTCCTCACGCTCCCGGAAATCTGCCGCAACACGGAAGCCTCGACCTTCGATCCGGCCTGCGTCTCCGACGGCAACACCGACATCTTCGTGGTCGTGCCCGACGACATGATCGACCAGGTCAAGGGGTGGCTGAGGATGTGGATCACCATCCCCAACGCCGTGCCCAACCGGCGGGCGCTCAAACGCGACATGCTGCTCATCATCGACGAGATGCCGCGTCTCGGGTTCCTGAAGCCCGTGATGGACGCCTACAACCTCGCCGCCGGCAAGGGCATCCACTTCTGGTGCTTCGCGCAGTCGATCTCGGCGCTCGATTCCAGCTGGGGCCGGGAACCGCGCAAGACCCTCATCGACCTCGCCGAGGTGGTGCAGATTCTCGGGTTCCCGCGGGCCGATGCCGCCGGCGCCGAGGAGTTCGCCAAGGCGATCGGCCAGGCGACCTTCGAAAGCGCCTCGCAGAGCCGGTCGGGCACGGTCTCCGAGCAGCGCGTGATGATGGCGTCCTCCCAGATCCAGACAGGGGAATCGACGCAGCTGGTGCGCGAGTACCTCGTGCAGCCCGACGAGCTCATGACCATGGGCCCGGACCAGCAGTACGTCATCGCCGCCTCCAAGGCGGTGTCGCGCAACGCGCTTGCCATGCGCCACGCCCGCTACTGGCGGCGTCCGGACGCCAGGGCCTTCGCCGATCCCAATCCCTTCGTTTTGCGCAAGGAACTGGGGGCGCTTCACGTCACGTCCGGACCGCGGCGCTTCAGCCTGCCGCGGCTGCTCAAGCGCCGCCCGGACAAGGACGGCGAGACCGACGATGCCCCGGCCAGGGGCGGTGGCGGCGACGATGCCCCGGGCGAGGGTGACGGATGCGCCGACGCGCGGGGAGAAAGCGCATGACCCGCAAGGACCGGAACCGGAAGGAGGGCGCCAGTCTTGAGGGCGTCGTCGGCATGCTCGACCAACAGTCCCTGCTCCTGAACCGGATCATGGCCGCCGTCCAGGGACGCACGGGCGTGCGGGAAGAGGAGGGCGGCGAGGCCGCGGAACCCGGGGATGCGCCGACGATTGAGGAGTTCGCCAAGGACGTGCTCGAGGCCATGTCGTCCATCGACGACCAGTCGAAGCTGCTGGAGGAGATCAAACTGGCCATCGAAGCGGGCGGCGGCGAGAAGGCGGCACAGGCGGCGCAGGATACGGCGGACGCCGTCACCACGGCCGCTTCCGACATCGCCCGCGCCGCGGCGGCGGACCGGGCCGGATTTCGTATCCTGATGTGGATTGTGCTTGCCCTCGCCGTGCCGGGCGCCCTGGCGCTGGGACTGCTGGCCCAGGCCGCGTGGCAGGTCCTGCCGTGAGGATCGTCGCCATGTGCCGGCCATCAGGCCGTCCCACCATCCCATCGAAGAAGGAGAACACCATGCGTAGCAGGAATGTCGCAGAGCTGCGCCGCGCCCGCGGCGGCTCCCCACCTCTGCGACCGCCTGGCGAGACACTCCCGTGACGGACCGGTTCGACCCATGGCGAGAGCGCGAGGACGTCGCCGAGCGTCTCGAGATCGCGCTCGACAGGGGCGCCCGCATGATCGCGGAGATCAATCGCGCCCTCACCACCGCCCTGCGCATCATCGCCCTTCTCGCCGCGCTCGCCGCCGGCGTCGTCCTGCAGGCCGAATTCGGGATCGTCCCGGGCACGGCCCACGCCCCGGCCGGCGCCGTGGAGAACGCCGCAGACCGGCAGCGCGAGGCCTTGCCCTGGCTGCCGCCGGACCCGGCCTACGACGCTTCCCGGGGTCCCGTGATTTTGTCACCGGAGACGGAACCGCCGCCCGTCAACCCCGTTCCTGGCGAGTCCAGCATCCCCCTGCCTTGAGGAGTTCCGACCCATGAAGAAGCTCTCCATGGCCGCCACGGCGGCGCTGATCGCCGTGCTGGCCGCCTGCGGCGGCGGTGGCGGCGGCACCTCGACGGCGGTGACCGACCCGCCGGCCACTGAATCCGAGACCGACACGCCGGTGGCCGCCCGGATCCGCGTCATCGACGCGGACACCGTGGAAATCGACGGCACGCGCTGGCGCCTCCATGCCATCGACGCGCCCGAGACCCGCCAGACCTGCCGGGCGTGGGGCAGGACCTGGGATTGTGGTGCGGCCGCCACCGACGCATTGATGTCGCGCGCCGCCTCCATGAGCTGCGCCGGCAGCGAGAGCGACCGCTACGGCCGCATGATCGGTGTGTGTTCGGCCGCCGGAGAGGATCTGAACGCCTGGTTGGTGGCTGAAGGGTGGGCGCTCGCCTACCGGCAGTTCGGATCGGACTATGTCGCCGAGGAGGACGAGGCCCGCACCCACCGCCGCGGCATCCACCGCGGCGACTTCGTCGCGCCCTGGGACTGGCGGCGCGGCGAACGGCTTGCCGGCGACGACACGTTCGCGGCGATCGCCTCGGACGCCATTGATGCCGCCGCCCTGGCGGATCGCATGCTCACGGGCGATGTCACCGGCCTCTACGGCCACTGGATGGACGAGAGCGTCTTCGCGATCGTGGAGGACACGACAGCCGTCTCCTTCGGCGCCGCGTCCGGCACCACGCCCAGCGCACCGGGAGGCGCGGTCTGGCACGGCGCATTCGTCGGCGTCGACATCCGGACCCGGGAGAGGATCGAGGGCGCCGCGGTCATCGACATCGACGATCTCGCCCGCCCCGACGTCGATGTCGCATTCATGCCCCTCATCGACGCCCAGGTCCACAGCCAGTCCGATCTCTCGTGGGAGGACATCCCGGTGGTCGAGGGCGCGTTCGGCCGGCAGGACGCCGCCGGCACGATCGAGGGCCGGTTCTACGGCAGCGATCATCAGGAAGCGGGCGGCATCTTCGAGCGCGGCCACATGATCGGCGCGTTTGGGGCTTCACGCTGACCATGCCGACCGCGGATGGCGCCGTGCCTGAGGATCCGCCATGGCCGACCGCCACAGGCTGGCGCTGAGTGCGATGAACGGGATCGATCGTGCCTGGACGCGAAAAGCCTCTCTACGGGCTTCCATGGCGCTTGAGCACCACATTCGGGATCGCCGCGACGGTCCCCTTCATCTGGATCACACACACCGGTTGAGGCGTCCGGACGTTGCGAGGGCCGCCGCGACGGCCGCACTGTGGCGCGACGAACGGGTGATTGCACGACCGATCTGCCTTTCAGGCGCCTGTACGCTTGGGATTATGGAACATTCCGGCGGTTCGGGCGTCATTCAGCCCCTCTGGGCGTTTCCTCACAGGAAACGGTTTCGACCCTCCAGCGGGCGCGATCGGCGCCACGCGGGACCCTGCAGGAGCGCCGCGAGCTGACCACGAGGGGCAAAATCGGGCGTTTTCGTTTCCTGTGATGAAACGCGGGCAGAGCCAGGCAGTGTCCGCACCGCGGCTACCTGCCGTTCATCGCGTCGCGGAGCGCCTTGCCGGCCTTGAATGACGGTCTCTTCGAGGCCGCAATGGCGAGTGTTTCGCCGGTCCCGGGATTGCGGCCGGTCCGCGCCGGGCTTTCCTTCACGGCGAAGGTGCCGAAGCCGGCCAGCCGGACGTCCTCGCCCTTCGCCAGGGCCTCGCCGATCGCGTCGAGCACGCAGTCGAGGGCCGCTCCTGCTGCCGAACCGGTCAACTGCAGCTCATCGGCCATGCGTTTCGTGATGTCTGTCTTGTTCAAGTGTTTACTCCCTGGGTCGTGAGACGATGATGAGGCCGCCCGCTTCAAGCGATGCCGCAGGATCCCACCGCGCGACGAAACGGAACTGATACCGGCCAGTCGCCTTCGATGAGCCGGCTACAGCAGCTTGATCGCGGCAATCACGATCCCGGCGACGGCGAAAGCCTGCAACAGCATGGCGCGATAGATGCGCGCCTCGAGGCTGGCAAGATCGGCCTTGCTGGCAAGCGTCGCATGATCGACACCGGCCTCCTCGCGAATGGCGGCCGCAGATATCATGCGGCACCTCCCTTGCCAGACACCGGACGCGCGCTCTCCCTCGCCACCGCCCGCCGCCGCGGCCGCAAGCGCACGAAGGTGCGCCCTGACGCCTTCTCCATCGCCTTGAGATCCCGGAACATTGCATGGATATCGTAGTTAAAGCGGGCTGCGTACGCAGCCCGCACGGCGTGAATCTCGGCAATGATCGGGTCAGTCGGTCGTGTCGGCATCGGGCACCTCCATGAGTTCGCTCGGTGTGCAAATGATCGGTGGGTCGTACCCGGCCTCGAGGCACGCCTGATTGATCCGGGTGCGCAACGAGGCGTTGGCAATGTGCCGGAAGTTCCACGTGACCAGGAAGTCGACCCCGCTCGCTGCAGCGATGGCGATATGCGCCGCATCGTTCGCAGCACCCCGGGGAACCACGCCTTTCACAAGATCCGAGAGTATCGCCCGGCGCTCGCCGAGGATCCGGCCTGCCGCCGCCACGCTCAACCCCAGTTCCTCAAGGGCCTCAATCCGGATGAAGCCGCCGGCGGAAATCCGCCTGGCCGGCAGAGTCGTGTTCATTCTACTCGCCAACAATCAACGCGCGCCTGACTGCCGCCGGCTCCTTCTGGATAACGCGAAGCAGCGCCGCCGCGGGCCCGCTGATCCGGCGTGTTCCCTGCTCCCACTTTCTGTAGCCAGACAGACTCATGCCCATCAGGGGGGCCATCTGCGCTTGAGTGAGCTTCACCTGTTTGCGGACCTCGCGCGGGGTCACGGGCGCATGAACCACGGCAGGGCCTTCGCCCTTGGCATGGGCCAGCGCCTCGTTGAGGGACTGGATGAGATCTTCTCCGAATGTGCTCATGGCTTCTCCTTTCGGACTCTCCTGATTGTCGTGGCGATCCCCGCAACCGCTCGCCTCTCTGCCGGGGTCAAGTCCGTTCGGACGGACTTTGAATAAGCGAGGAGCGCATAGATCGGCATGTCCGCGCCGCCATAGAAATAGATCACCCGCGCGCCACCTCGCTTGCCCCGTCCCATCGCCGCGAACCGCAGCTTTCGGACGCCGCCAGTCCCGGGAATCTCGTCGCCCGCCGCGGGATGTTCGGCCAGATAGTCGATCAGTGCCTTCCGCTCCTCGGCGCTGAACAGCTTGTCAGCCTGACGACTGAACGTCGGGGTCTCGGCAACGGTTTGCATGGCCCAAAAATAACCCAATGGGGTAGATTTGTCAAGAGCTGTCGAAGCGCTCGAACATGTCCAGGGACCGATGTCAGCGGAAGGTGCCCGTCCGCTGCGCCCGCTCCGGCCTGTCACAGTGCCGCGGCGCCGAAAACTGCTCTCAAGGCGGACCTTTCACCGCGGGGTGGGGTTGTCCGGACCGTTCCTCGTCGAGAAACTGGCCCCATGCCTTCTTGCCCTTGCGCGTGTTGCAGTTGCCGCACAGCGCGATGCGGTTCATGACGTCGTCATTGCCGCCCCGAACGCGTGGGATACGGTGATCCAGGTGCATGTCCACCGCCCGCAGGTTCTCTGAATCGCAGTATGGATTGGCGCACCGCCGGCCCTGCCGCGCCCACAGCGCCTGCCTGGTCCTGCCGTCCGGGATGGAGGGGATGTCGGTGCGCCGAATCGACTTCCGGACTGTCACGGGCGCCGCGTAGCCATCCAGCCCCGCCGTCTCGTAGAGACGTTTCTCGGTTTCCGTTTCGGCAACCGGGTCGATGTCGATCCCGACCCACTCCCGCTTGTGCTCCAGATGTTCCGCCGCCACGAGCGTCGTGGCGCACCCGCAGAACGGGTCGAGCACGACGTCGCCCTCGTCCGTCGCGCACTGGATCAGACGCTGATAGAGGGCTATGGGCTTGCGGGTCGTCCATTCGCTGTCGCTGCTTTCCGGCTGCATCACGTCCAGCCAGACATCGTCCCTGGGCCGCCCCGGCTGTTCATCGAGATACCGCTTGTAGTCGGGCACGTTGCCCGGCCTGGTCTGAATGATGCGTCCGGCGGCATGGGCCGCCTCCATGCGTTCTTTCGTCCAGCGCCAGACCCGCGTCACGCCCAGGAACTCATAGGTCAGGTTCGGACGATTGCGATTCGGGTTCTGAAGGTTGTCTCGCCGGTAACGGCGCAGCCCGTCGAACTGGTCGTATTGCCGCAGCGTCTTCTGGTCTTCCGGCGGCAGCCTGGCGATCTCATCCTTCGTGTATCGCTGTTGAAGCCGCTTCAGGTCGTAGGGCTCGTGGGACGGCCGCCACTTCCACTTCATCGTCTTCCCGTAGGCCAGGATCGTGCCGTGGTTGCGGGGCAATCGCCGTT
Source organism: bacterium (assembly GCA_028821455.1). Taxonomy (GTDB): domain Bacteria; phylum Pseudomonadota; class Alphaproteobacteria; order SP197; family SP197; genus SP197. Next base: position 11,827 of record JAPPGE010000067.1, read on the forward strand.
TCGCCAGGCCCTTCGAGGGGTGGCTCTTCCAGGCAATCTCGTTGATGAGCTTGTCCCGGCCGAACACCGCGTCCAGCAGCAGCCGCAGGTAGGAGTCGGCTTCCCAGTTGCACTGCAGGAAGAGCACGCCGGTCGGTTTCAGCAGACGGTGCATTTCGACGATGCGCGGTGCCATCCAGGCGAGATAGGCGGCTATCGAGTTCCTGACGCGACCGGTGCTGATCTTCCCCGTGTTCCGGTCCACCCTCCCGCCCTCGATGACCGCGGCGGCCTCGATGATTTCCTTGATCGCCGGATGGTCCGTTGCAATCAGGTCGTACCATTCGTCGGTGACTTCGTCCCAGTGCCAGCGATCATCGAAACGCTGCTCGGCCGCCCGGGATCCCAGCGGTGCATTGAACAGGCGCTTGGCGTTGTAAGGGGGATCCGTGGCGATGCAGTCGACGCTCTCGCTGTTCATGCCACGCATGATGTGAATGTTGTCGGCGACGAAGAGCGTCCGGTTCGTCCAGTTCGGGCCGCCGCTTCCTAAAG
>JAPPGE010000067.1:12460-175241 GCA_028821455.1 bacterium
GGGTGCCGGGGTGCCGGGGTGCCGGGGTGCCGGGGTGCCGGGGTGCCGGGGTGCCGGGGTGCCCCTGTTTCAGGCTACGACGCCCTCTTCTCGATGTCATGCGTTCCGTCCCTCGAATGTCAGGCATGCCAGGCACACCTGGGCGCTCTCGGTCTCTGCACCCGTCGTGTTCATGCGTTGCTCCAGGACGGCGGATCTCGGGGTCAGTCAACCGACGTCCGATCACCGGAAGTCAAGCTGCCATCCCGCTTCGATACCGGGCCAGATCGTAGAGGGCCTGTCTGCGGCACCAGAACTCGGCGTTGCTCCAGCCGATCCTCTCCAGCGCCACGGCGGGGCGGGGCGATACGGCGATTTGCCCTCGCAGAAGCCGGTACAGATTGCCGCGGTCCATGCCCAGTGCCGACGCCAGCGCGGTTGCGCTCATGCCGGCCTCGCGCATCGCATCGCTGATGCTCTCTCCGGGATGCGTCGGATTGTGCCTGCTCATGCCCCGGCTCGCCTCGTCAGCGATAGTCCACAATATTCACGGCCACGGCCCGCCCGCCCTCGAACCGGAAAGTCAGGCGCCAGTTGCCGGATACCCGGATGCTCCAGTGTCCGGCCAGGTCTCGCGACCGTCCGCTTCATCGTGCTGCTCCGCTCACTCCGCGGCGGCGCGGCCGCCGGGGAAGTGCTTGTAGAGGGTGGCCCGGCTGACGCCGAGCTGGCGGGCGATCTCGTTGACCGGAATGGAGGGGTCCTTCAGGAGAGCGGCGGCGATGGCCTTGCTGCGGGCGTCGAGGCGCAGCGGCCTGCCGCCGAAACGCCCGCGCTCTCGCGCTGACTCAAGCCCGGCACGGGTGCGCTCGCGGATGATCGAGCGCTCGAACTCGGCGAGAGCGCCGAAGACATGGAACACCAGCAGGCCGCCCGGGGTGGTCGTGTCGAGGGCCTCCGTGACGGAGCGCAGGCCGATCCCGCGGCTTCCCAGATCCTCGACGGTCTCGATCAGCTGGCGGAGCGAACGCGCCAGCCGGTCCAGGCGCCACACGACGAGCGTATCGCCCTTGCGCGCGTAGTCGAGCGCCGCCGCGAGCTGAGGCCGGCCGCGCTGGGCGCCCGATGCCGTCTCCTCGAAGATGCGCTCGCAGCCCGCTCCCTGCAGCGCGTCGCGCTGCAGGGCGGCGGACTGGTCCCGCGTCGAGATCCGTGCGTAGCCCACCAGCATGAGACGTGTCCGGAAAACCGCCGGCACGGTAGCTATCCGGACACCTGGTTGCAAGACGGTGTTTATGGACACACTGGGGCCAGTGCTGGCCCGTGAATCGCCACCGTCCGGCACTGTCCGGCAAACGAACGTTTTTCGGACAGCCCGGAATCCGCTGTGGCCGGGGACCGGACTTCGCCACCATTCCGGGGGTCATCACCGTTCATCGCTGAGAGGGCGATGTTGCGGCCGGGCATCCAAGCGCCGGGCAGAGCGGACGATGGAAACCGGGCCGCGATACAAGGGACAAGCAGGGTTGTGCCACGGCCTTGCAGGTGCGATATGTTCTACTGATGTTCTGATCCAGGGATTCGATGTCGCTGCCGTCTCATCCTCACGACACGCTCTTCCGGGCGCTCGTTTCCGCGCCTCCACTTGCGGCCGCCCTGCTGGCGGACTACCTGCCGGTTCCCGTCGCCGCCCTCCTCGACCCCGACATGCCACCGGAACACGTCGAGGGCACGTTCATCGACGAGGAGGGAGCGCGCTCGCAGTGCGACGCGCTCTTCCAGGCGCGCCTTCGGACCGGCAAGCCTCTCCACATCTACGCGCTCGTCGAGCACAAGAGCCACATCGACGAGACGACGCCTCTCCAGTTGCTGGGTTACATGGTGAACATCTGGCGGCGGGATCTTGCGAAAGGAACGGGCGGCCTGAGACCGATCGTTCCCCTGGTATTCTACCACGGCAGGCAGGAATGGCGGGTGCCGCTGTCGGTGGCGGCGATGGTCGACGCCCCGGAGGTCCTGGCGCCGTACGTGCGGGACTTTGCCTACACGCTGCACGATCTGGGCAGGATCGCGCCGGAGCGCCTCAGCCGCGATCCGGAGGTGCGTTCGGCCCTGGTGACGCTGGCCGTGGCCACGACCACGGACATGGGGCCGGAGGATCTCGACCTCATCGGCGCGGCCCTGGTTGCCGACGGCGTCATGGAACGTGTTATTCTGCGGTACTTGGCTGCAGTGCAGGACCTGACGCCGACGGCGATGGAGACCTCGCTCAGGCGCACGCAGCCGGAACGATGGGAGGTGCTGATGGGCACGATGGCGGAAACATGGATTGAACAGGGTTTGAGCGAAGGTCTCTCTCAGGGTCGGGCCGAAGGAAAGGCAGAGCTGCTTCTGCGCCAGATGGAGCGGCGGTTCGGTGAAGTGCCGGATACGGTGCGGACACGCGTCACCGGGGCCACGACAGACGAACTCGATGCCTGGAGCGATGTATTGCTGGAGGCGGCGACCCTCGAGGACGTCGTAGCCTTAGCGCCCCAGCGCTGAGGTTCTCCGCGTTGTTCGCCCGATCATCGTCATCGACGGTTCCCTCTCGCCGCCACCATGACCCGCCTCATCCCTGTCAGCACCCTCGCCCGCTTCGCCGCTGATCCTCACGGTTTCCGCAACCGCCAGCGGACGAGCACGGCCGCCGCGCGGCACGGCATTCGCTGGCATGAGCGCCTCGCCGCACCGCGCCGCCCCAGCCGCTGGTGGCCGTGGATGATATCTACCATCATCGCCGCCAGCGCCGCCCTCGCCTTCGCCTTCGTCATCGGTTGAGCCGTCGGCCCTCCGGCCGTGGCCCGGGCCGACCCGTTCGGCTACATTCACGATGAACCCCGACACGGTGAAGGGATCGATGGAAGACATCACCAACAGGATCGCGAGGCCAGACCGCTTCGCGAGCGAGACCGCGGTCGTGCACGTCGGCCTTCCGGACGCCGCCGCCCGGGACCTCGAGACGGTGTGCCGGCACGGTGCGCCCGTGACGGTGACAAGCCGCGGGACAGCGTCAGGCGAGTTCGAGCGGGACGCGGCGGCCGTCGTTGCCGACTTCTGCGTGCTGGCCCGAAAGGGGACCATGTCGACGGCCATCCCCTCTGGCGCCTTCATCGACCGCGGCCAGATCGCGATCATGACGGGCCTTGCGCAACCGCCCATCTACGAGGCCCTGATGAGCTGCGAACTCCCTTGCGAATACATCGATGGCCAGTTCCTGGTGCGATACGACGATCTTGTCGCCTTCATGGAGACGCCACACGGAACCAATGGTCATCCGCCTCGCAAGGCCGGTGTGGTCTACGTCCTGGCGACCGGCAAGAACAATCTCGACGCCGCGAAGGCCGCCGCCGTCCTCGTACCGGTCTGCGGGAACGGCGCGGCGGTCGAGTTCCGCAATATCTGCGGCGCTGTGGCGCGGCTCGAGCCGGAAACCGCCGCTGCCCTCGCGGGCTTCCTGCGCCGCCTTGCCATGGCGCGCATGGTGACGGTCCTGCCAAAGCACGCCCGGCTTACCCCGGATCAGGCGGGCGCCGTCGTCGGCGCCATGCCGCATTACCTCGATCAGATCCTCGCCAGCGGCGAACTGCGCTCGATCGAGGCCGACGACGGCCACATCGTCAGGTACAGCGACCTCATGGCGTACGACGAAGCCTACTATCGTCGAGCCAGGGAGGGCATGAAGGAGCTCCAGCGCCTGGGCGAAGAGATGAGGATCGAGATGGAGGAAGGTGGCCATCATGCCGCCGCCGCAAGGCGCGGAACATCCCTGCCATGAACAGCAGGTTTCGCCACGGTACTGTTCGCCACCACCGCACGTCCTGGCGGGCGTCGCCGCCATTTCGGTGATCGACGGCCCAACGCTTCTTGACGTCCGCCGTGGAATCTGCCGGCCAGTTCTGCTACATTCACCATGAACCCCGTCACGGCGAAGAGACCGATGGAAGACATCACGAACAGGGTCGTGGAGACGGACCTTCTCGCGAGCAAGACCGCCGTCCTGCATGTCGGCCTTCCGGACACCGCCGGCCGGGCCCTCGAGAGGGTATGCCGGCGCGGTGCGCCTGTGGAGGTGACAGGCGCCGGGGCCGCGCCGGCCGAACTCGCGCGGGATGCGGCGGCTCTCATCGCCGACTTCGCCGTGCTGGCCCGCAAGGGGACCATGTCGACCGCCATTCCCTCCGGCGCGTTCGTCGATCGTCGCCAGATCGCTGTCATGACGGGCCTTGAACAGCCGGTCATCTACGACGCTCTGATGAGCGGCAAGCTCCCTTGCGAAGACATCGACGGCCACCGCATGGTGCGATACGACGATCTCGTCGCCTTCATGGAGACGCCGCGCGGAACCAGGGGCCAGCCGCTCCGCCAGGCCGGTGTGGCCTATGTCCTGGCCACCGGCGAGGGCAATCGCCACGCCGTGAAGGCCGCCGACCTCCTCGAGCCAATCTGCGAAAGTGGGGAGCCGGTCGAGTTCCGCAACCGCTACGACACGACGGTACGGCTAGAGACGGAGACTTTCGGTATTCTCGCGAACTTCCTCCACCGCCTTGCCATGGCGCGCATGGTGACGGTTCTGCCCAAGCACGCCCGGCTTACGCCGGATCAGGCGGCCTCGGCCATCCGCAAGCAGCCAAGCTACATCGGCAAGGTCCTCGCCAGCGGCGAACTGCGCTCGATCGAGGCCGACGACGGTCACATCGTCAGGTACAGCGACCTCATGGCGTTCCATGAAGCCCTTCGCCGCTGGAGAAGGGAAGGGATGGAGAAGATATATCACCTTGGTCAGCTGGAGCTGATTGACGAGACGGAAGAACCGTATTCCCATGCCGTTGCCGCCAGACGAGGAACATCTCTGTATCGCGGTCCTTGACACCAGCGTTCTCTTCGATCCTTACGTCCGGCACATGCTTCTCAATCTCGCTGATGACGAAAGGTATGAAGTCCGCTGGAGCAATGGAATCCTGGATGAGCTCGGGCGCGCTCTCTCTTCACGTGTTTCGGACGACAAGCTTCAGCGTTCCTTCCAGGAGATGGCCGCAAGGTTTCCCGATGCACTGGTTGGGGGCAGGCATCCGTCGCCGGCCACCCCGCTTCTCCCGGATCCGGACGACAGGCACGTTCTCTCCGCCGCCTTGGCGTGCGGCGCCACCCACATCGTCACCAACAACCTCAAGGATTTTCCTGAGAAAACCTTAGACCTGCTCGGGATAGAAGCCGCTTCCGCCGACACCTTCCTGACGTGGATGTACCGGGAGAACCCGACGGAGACCCTGCGCGTGATGAAAGAGCAGTGCCTCGCCTACTCCAGGCCGCCGGTCAGAACCCTCGACGAGTTCGCGGACATCCTGGAAGGAAGGCGTCTCGACACCTTCATCCGCGCCCTGCGCGGCCACGGCACCTCCTGGCGGGTGTCGCCGTCGTTCCGGTGAATCCAGTCTGGATCCGGCAATCACCGACATGACGCCCGGGCAGCATGATCGCGCTCCCTGAACACCTGCCGCTCATCGCCACGGCCGTCGTCGCCTTCGGCGGCATCGCGGCATTGCTGCTGGCCCGCCGCCGGCGGCGGTATGCCGCGCGCATCTGCCGGCGCTGGGGGCTCGATCCCGGAGAGGTCAGCGTCCTTTCGAGCGATCTCGCCCGCCACCGCTCGGACCGCCGTCTCATGGCCGACGGCCTCGTCGGCTCGCCGGACGTGCTGTTCCGCGATCGCCGCCGCCGGCAGATCGTCGTCGGCGAGGCCAAGAGCCGCCACTACAGGGGCGAGGTGACACCCTACGAACGCTTCCAGGCGACCCTCTACTGCGGAATGGCCCATCGTCTCTATCGTCGGCCGGTGACGGCGATCCTGCTCTACGGCAACGGGCGGCGCGTGCCGCTGGCCTTCGACGAGGGCCTTTACCGTCAGCTGCTTGCCAGGAGGGAAGAGTGCCGCCGCGCCATGTCGCGCTGAGCGGCGGCCGCCTCGCCGGTTATCAGTAGCGCTGCCCGCCGCGCCTCACCTTCATCGTCTGCGCCATCCTCTGCTCGGCCATGAGCTCCTCGGCCTCGCCCTGGACCAGGGCCACGAAGTCTCCTGCCGTGCGCGGCAGGCGACCCGCCGCCGCCGCGCTGCCGTTGGCCCGGGAGCGGATCACGGCCCCCTCGACGGCGCGGCATACGGTGGGGTCCTCGAGGTCGAGGCGGCCGGCCGCCTGCCGCAGCGCCTGCGCCTCCTCCAGCGGGTTGCCCGGATCGGACCGTTCCTCGCGTCCCAGGAACGCAATCGCCGCCCTGACGAACGCCCGGGCGTCCCGGGCGCCGTAGAGAGACGCCAAGGGCCTTGTCGAGAGGAAGAGCTCGCCCTGCACTGCTCCGGGGGCGACGCCGCGCACCGGCCAGGACGGACTGGGATCCTCCTCCAGCGGCAGCCCCGGCGCGGTCTCTTTCACCTCCCGCACCTGACCCTCCGCGGCATCGATGCCGGCATGGAGATCGAAACCCATCGCCCGGGCACGCTGGGTGAGCCAGGTCACCGCCTTCGTGGCGTGGCCGGCGGCCCGGAAGATAGCCTTGTTGTCGTCCTCGAGAACCCTGAGCCAGGCGCCGATGTAGTCGGCGTGGTCTTCCCTGACGGCAGGGGCGACGCCGAGCTCCGCCGCCAGGAAGGCGGAGCCTATTTCCGCGACCAGTTCCTCCTTCGCGTACGGTACCTGGTAGCTGCCCCTGAACGTGCGGTTGAGACGGCTGGCATGACGCGTCCAGTGGATCGATTCGTGGGCCAGCGTCGTGTAGTAGGCCTCGCGGTCGTGGAAGAGCTCGAAAGCCGGCATCTGGACGTAGTCGTCGGCAAGCACGTAGTAGGCCTCCGTGCCGCCCGTCCGGACGTCGATCTCCAGGGCCGCGAAGAAGGCCTCGAGCCGTTCGCTTCGCCGATCCGGGTTGATCGGGTGGATCTCGAGGTGGGAGCGGTACCAGCGTTCTCCCAGACCGTCGATCTGCTCGACGTTGAACACCCGGTAGCGCTTGAGGAACCCGACCGTCTCCTGTTTCGCCAGGCCGGTGTCCGGATCCGTTGTCCGCTTCGGATAGGTCTTGGCGTAAACGACCGTCTGGCCCGTCTCGCCCTTCTTCACCGAACCGCCGTGCTTCTTCGCCTGGTTGAAGGTCATCCAGGTGGGCGCCTCATACCCGTGCGCATGCGCCGCCGCCCACAGGACGACAACGTTAATTCCGCCGTAGGCCTGGCCGTTGTCGCGCAACGGCAGGCCGACGCCTCCTGGCGCGGCCTTCTCGCCGTCGTCCCAGGGCCTCGTCCAGGGCCGGATCCCCTGGCGCAGCTGTTCGACGATGCCGGCCGTGATCTCGGCGTGGACGTCAGGCCTCGCCATGACCGCCTCGCGCCGCGCGCTCGCGCAGGATGCCATAGACCTGAGGCGACCAGTCGTCGACGTAGAGGTCGGTTCCGTCATCGACGCCGGCGATGGAGGTGTCGGCGCCGTCGTACCAGTAGACGGCCACCCGCCGGCCGGCCAGGAGCTGCGTGACCTCGCCCCAGTCGGCGGGGCCGCTTTCATCGGTGATCTCGAGCTTCGTGCCGACGGCGACCGCGCCGCCGCCCGCGAGGCGCCAGGACTCGACGCCTGCCTCCTGCCACCGCTCCTTCATCCGCTCCGCCATGAGATCCCGGACCGGAGGCGACCAGTCGTCCACGTAAACTTCGTCGCCATCGCCGGCGACGGCGCACGTGTAGGTCTCGTCTTCGTCCCAGCGGTCGATCACCGCCTCTGTCTGCGTCAGCATCGCCGCCACCTGGCCCCAGCCCACCGGGGCGCCATCTTCCCACAATTCGACCTTGGTACCGACGGCGACCTCGCCGATGCCACGCTCTCTCACTGGCTGTTTCGTCATCTGCTTCACTCCTTCTCCCTGGCACACTCTACATGCGGAAGCCGCGCCCGCCGCGGGACTGCTGTTCTTCCATGCCGGCTGCCTGCGACGGCGCGAGAGGCTGCAGGAGCTCCCGCAGTTTCGCCGGGTTTTCGACGAGGTCGTCGTTGACGTCCTTGTCGGGGATGAGCCTCGACAGGCGCAGCCCTGTCGATGCATGGCGTTGCTTGAGAAGGCGCCACGAGTCCTCGCCTGCCTTGCCGGGATCCTGCAGCAGGACGAGCTCGCGCGCCGTGGCCGGCAGCCTGACGCTGTGCACCCGCCCGGCGCCTGCAGCGGCGACGATGGCCAGATCCTCCATGGCATCGGGACCCAGGGCCGCCATGGCGGCGAGCGCGTCCTCGACGCCCTCGGTCATGGCGATCCTGGAGGCATCGCGGTTGCCGAACCAGACGCCGCCCTTCGGCGTCGGCCCCAGGTTCTTCTTCGGCGAGCCATCGATCGCCGCCTTGCGGCCGGCAGGATTGAGGAAGATCCGCTGCACGCCCTCGAAGGTGCCGTCAGGCCGCTCGATCCGGGCGACGAGGGCGGGCATCCGCTTCAACTCGCCCTTGACGTAGGTGGCGCACGAGGCGTGCCAGCGCAGGCTTTCGCCGACATCGTCAGCCGCCGGCGCGAGGCCGCGCCGCTTGAGATACCGCATTCCCGGGTTCGAGGTGTTCCGGCCCGAGATCCCGTGGAGGGGATCGCTCTCCTCCCAGACGGCCTCCGCCATGCGCCGCATGTCGGCGCCGCCCGCCGCCCCGCGCTTCTCGCGACGTCCGGCCGTTCGCGTGCGCGCCGGCGACGGTTGATGCCCCTGGAAGCGCCCGGCCTCCTTCAGGGTCTCGCGAAAGTCGGCGAGGCGCATGGACCGCTGGATGATGTCGAGGAGGTCGCCCTTTTCGCCGGTGGCGCGGTCCTCCCAGTGTCCCCGCGCCGGCCCGCCGAGGAGAACGAAGGTCGAATCGCCGGGCTCGCCCTCGGGGTTGCCGATCTTCCAGTAGTTCCCGACGCGCTTTCCGGCAGGGAGATAGTGGCGGCACACGTCCTCGGCGCGATCCGCCAGCTGTTCGCGCACTTCCCGCGCCGAAGGCAGGGGATCGCGTTCCGGGCGCCGCGAATGCGATCCCTGTTGCCGGGGCGACCGGCCGGAATCCGGCACGCTCGAGGTCCGCGGCCTCGTCGCCTGTTCGCTCGCCGGCTCCCGTGGGCCCCAGGGTCCTGCCCCGGAGGCCTGGCGCGGCTCACGGTGGCCCCAGGGGCCGCCGGCCTCACCGGCGACCGCTTCCCGGGCCCCGACCTTCTTCGCCTTCTCCTCGGCGCCGCCGCCGATGTCCGCGCGCACCCGTTTCACGTAATCCGCCATCATGTCCTCCGCGTCGCCTGTCGCCGCGCCCGCCATCGTCACGCCGGCTCGCGCCGCCCTGGCCGCGATCATCGTCGCCACCGCGGGCTGCCACGGCGATGCGGCGTCCTCCTCGATGGCGTCCGCCATGCGCCGCACCCGCGCGATCTCCTCGCTTGTCGCCGTGCCCGCGCCCATGGCCTGGCGCACCGCCTCGGCCTCGGCAACGAAGGTCTCGGCCCGCTCCCAGGCATCGAGAGCCGCCGGCACCTCGCGGGTGAAAGCCGCGAGTTCGCCGTGGGCCCAGCCCCGGTCCAGCTCCGCGGGCCAGCCCTCCACGGCCGGCCGGCATTCCTCCAGGAGCGCCAGCAGTTGCCGCCGCCCGGTCGTGCGCCACTGTTGCGGGTCCTCCCGCACCTCGGCGATCTGCGCGGCGAGGCGCACGGCGGCGCCCTCGGCCGCCAGCCGGGTACGCCCGCCCCAGAATTCGTTGCCGGCGTCTTCGCGCCCGGCCGTCTCCGCCTGCGCCATCGATGCATCCTTCTGCAGCGTCAAATCTTGCCTGGCGGCGGCGAGCCATGTGCCGACGTCTTCCGCCTCGCCGCGCTCGTCGAGGCCGCGCCGGACGAGGCGCAGGGTCTCGTCGTGCCAGAGTCGGCCGAGGCTGCCCTCGATCGTGTCGAGGGCCGCGAGGACAGCCTCCCGGCGATCGCTGCCGGGCCTCGCCCGGACCTCGTCGACGGCCGCGACGATCCCGGCCGCCGCCTCCCATGCGCCGAGCGCCTTCGGCCAGTCGTCGACGAACCGCCTCGCATCCCAATAGTAGAGATCGTCCGCCGGCAGCGTCACCCAGTGCTGCGCCCGAGCGTGGAGCGCGCCGAGATGCTCTCTCGCCTCGTAGATCCAGAAGGCTCGCTCCCTGTACATGTCTCCCGCCGCCACGCTCGGGGGCCCGTCCCGGCACCGCCAGGCGAGATCAGCCACCCGATCCTCGACCGTCGCCATCGCAGTGCTCATTGATGCATCCTCCCGGACCGTGCCTGCAGCCGCCGCCTTCTTCGCCGCGGCATCCTTCGCCACTTCGGACCGCCACCACGACACCCGGTCCCGGTAGCGTTCGCGGAAGTCCACGGCGTCCTCGAATGCGACGCCCGCCGAATCCTCCCACAGGGACCGGAACCGTCTCGGGTTGTCGACCAGGGGCTCCATTCTCTCGGCCGCCGCGGCGTGGCGGGCGAGCTGATCGCGGTAGTCCCTCGCCACGTCGGCCACCCGCCCGGTCTCGGCGAAGCGCCGGTCGAGCGCCTGCCAGGCGGCATCGATGTCGCGCATGTCGGCGCCGCAGGCGGCCACGCGGCGGCCGTAGCGCACGTGATCGGCCGCCGAGCGCATGGCCACGCCGACGTCGTGAAGCACGCCGTTGCCGTTGTCGTTGGCCGCCGCCCACGCCGCGCCGCCGCGGCCGCCGGCATTGGTGGAGCGCGCCCGGATCATCCGCTCGGACATGTGATCATGCGCCGCCACCTTCGGATCGACGCGCGACCAGGCGCGCGCCAGATGTTCATGGACCGCCGCTTCCGAGACTGGCTCGCCGGCCTCGTCTTCCGGCAGCCATTCCCTCAGCGTGGCAACGATCGGCGCCTGGTTGACATGGATCTCGAGGTGGTCCCGGTGACGCGTGAAGGCGGGGTAGACCGTCGGCTGCGCCGCCCGGTCGTCGGCGAGGACGAAGGCCGCGTCCACCGTGCGTCCCTGGGAGCTCGCCACGGTCATCGCGTAGCCGTGATCCAGCCGGACGCGGCCGTAGTAGTCGACGATCTCGTCGACGAAGAAGCTCACGTTCTCGCCGTATTCCGAGCGCCCGACGATCTCGACCCGCTCGTTTCCGGCGAGCGAGTTCACGACGCGGAAGTCCTCGACCTCGACGATGGTGCCGTTGAAGAGGCGCTTGTCCCACACCGTCGTGCCGATGCGCAGGAGATCGCCCCGGGCGATCTCGAGAGGCACGGCGCGCTTGTCGTCGGCCCGGGCGCCGCAGGCATGAACGACGACGCGCTCGGCATCGCCGGTGCGGGCGAGGGTGCGCTGCCGCATGAGATGCGAGAGCACGCGGACCTCGTCGTGGGTCCGTGCGATCACCGTCGACGACCGCCCCGGGTTGGCCAGGCGCCATGCCTCCCAGTCGTCGACCAGGTGGGTGAGCGTCTCCTCGAGATCGCGCCCGAGGTGAAGCTTGTCACGCACGGCGTAGGCCTCGATTGTCGTCGCGGCGTCGCCGTCGCGCAGCGCTTCCGAGGCGGCGATCTGCCAGGACACGAACGCCGGCTTCTCCGGCATCGCCTCGAACTCCGAGACGATGCGCGCGCGTTCCTCGTCGCCCATGAGCCCGGCGCGGAACCGCGCGTCCTCTTCCGAAAGGCCGTGGACATGCACCAGGATGTCCTCGAGATCGGCACGCTGCCGGCGGATCTGGTCAACGCGCACGCCCGCCGCCGCCTCGCGCATCAGGCGCAGGCCCGGCCCGGCGCCGATGGGCTGGTGCTGCCGGGTGTCGCCCGCGGCGATGACCTTGCACCCGTGCTCGCGCGCAAACTCGAGGATGTGATGCGCCTGGCGCGTCGACAGCATGCCGGCCTCGTCGACCACGATCACCGTCCTCTCGTCGAGGGTGAGAGCGCCGCGCGCCACGAGCCGCAGAAGCTTGTCGACGGAATAGGGCGGGCAGGCGCAGTCGTTGCCAAGGCTGACGGCCGTGCGCCATGCGACGGCCGTCGCGATCACCGTGTAGCCGCTCTCCCGGTAGAGGTCGGTGATCGGCCTCAACGTCGTGGTCTTGCCGGATCCCGCCGCCCCTTCGATGATGGCGAGCCCGCCGCTGGCCGGTCCGGCGCCGTAACGGATCGCGGCAATCTGTTCGCCGCTGAGCGGATAGCCCTCGGAAGTGAGCCGGTTGATCTTCGCCTCGATCCTGGCCGCGTCGAGGCTCGATCGGCGGTCGGCCGACGCCTCGGCAGCCATGCGCCCGACCGCTTCTTCCATGCCGATCTGCTCCTTCGTGGAGAAGACCCGGGTGTGGGCAAGGCCGGCGTCGGCCTCGATGGAATGGGTCGGCATGTCGAGCTCGACGACCTCGTCGTTGCGCAGAACGCGCCGCACCGCAGTCCGCGCGGCTTCGGGATTCATGACGCCCGCCGTGGCGTTCATGGCCTTTTCGACGACGTCGGGCACACGGAAGACGGCCTCGTGTTCCGTCAGTTCCTCGGGCACGCGCTCGAGCCGTTCGGTGGCTTCCCTGAGCGTCTCCTGGTCGAGGCGGACGTCCTTGCCGGTGACGCTGGCGACCAGGGACTCGCGGTCTTCCACGAAGACGCTCGCCTCGAGGTCCCAGGCGACGTGACGCATGTCCTCGCCCTCGCCGGCGGTCTTGGTCTTGCGGGTCATCTTGTTGATCGCCGCGGCGGCGGCCGCATTCGAGTTGGTGGCGAAGCCCATGTCGTCGGCCATCGCCTCGATGGTGCGGCGCCGCTTCGACCATTCCCGCACGAGGTCCTCCGGCATGCCGGTAACGCGCGTGAACGCGCCGTCGCGGCCGTAGCGCTCCATTTCGACGCCCAGGCGCTCCTGCAGGTGCCAGGCGAGCGCATGGCGGTAGGTGGCGCCGGCAGCCTTCATCCAGCGGAACATGGCCGGCGTGTAAAGCGCCCGGTACTTGCCGTCGGCAGCCCGCGTGGCGTTGAAGATCAGGCAGTGCGTGTGAAGCTGCGGATCGTCGGACCGGGACGTCCCGTGCTGGAACATCGCGCCCACCAGCTCGGCGCGGATGAGCTCGATGTCGCCGCCTCCGGGACGCGTGCGCGTCCACCCGCAGTGCGCGCGCACGATGTCCTCGAGCGCCTGGCGGCAGGCGTCGTTGTGCGCCTCAGCGATCTCGTCGCGCATCTCCTTGGGCGCGATCGCCCACAGGGCGCTGATCGACTTGTCGGCCGAGAAGGTGATGTCGATGCCCGGCGAGCGGGTCCGGGAGCCCGCGTTCTTGGTGAGGCGATCGCCCGTCTTGGGATTGAAGCCGTGATAGACCTGGGTGAAGTCCAGACTGTCGACCGTTCCGCCGTCTTTCAGGCCGAGAAGGCCGGCCGGGTTCCACCACACGCCGTCCGGTTCGTCGCCCTCGACGTAGTATCCGGTGACGGCGTCGAGACCGCCAGCGCCCATCCCGGCAGCCTCGCCGCTGCCCTCGCCGGGCTCGCCCGTCGGCCGGAAGCTCTTCTGAGACTCGAGGTAGTAGCTGGCCACGGCCATCCTGCCCAGGGTGGCGACCATCACTCTTCCTCCACCGGTTTGCGCGGAAAATTCCGCGTCTTGCGAACCGTCCCGGCCCCTTTTGGGAGCGCCTCGGGCGCTCGTTCCGTTACCGGTCCCGGCCCAGCCCTCACTGCACGTGATAAGGTGTGATGCAGTTTGACCATTCGTTTCATGTACGGTAGGCCTGCGTGCAAGGTGCTGTCAAGCCGTTCCGCACGGGCGAGGGCGCTCCTCGCACGGGCCGCGCCGGGGCTTCGCCCTGTGAAGCCGGGCGGAGCGGAGTCGGAATGACGACATCAGAACGACATAAGGCCGGAAGGGCCGGACAACGCCCGGCAGGAGGCCTTGGAGGCGTTGACACGATGGAGCGCCCTCGGGCATGTGGATGGCCGAACTACAACAGGGGAGGAGTGCGAATGCCGCGCACGAACTACATCGAGACCCACGTCGATTTCACCCGGATCGGCGACGACCTCGGCGCCATCGAGCCGCCGACCATCACCCTGCGGGAGATCCTCGAGCGCCTGAAGACGCAGCTCGAGAAGGCGCGCAGGAACGGCGCCACCTGGGAGCAGATGAGCAGTACGCTGAGGGCCAACAAGGTCGATGCCTCGCCCAAGGCCCTCAAGGAGTTCCTGGAGGGCGCCGACACCGGCAAGGCCGCCGCCGCCACCGCCAGGCGGTCCGCCGATACGCCCGCCGCGCCGGGCGCGCCCGCCTCCCTCGTGTGAGAGTTCGCCGGCGGCCGCCGTCACGCCGGCATGCCCGGCACCCGCCGATAGCCGCGTCGGACCTTGGCCCGGGCGAACGATTTCAACGCCCGGAGGGCCTGCCGCCGCTCGTCGAAGAAGACGAGACGCCGCTGACCGCCGCCGCCGATCCGGCCTCATTCCCTGATCAAGGTCACGCCGCCGAAGAGGTTGTCCTGCAGGTCGAGCAGGTAGTAGCGGCGCACGTTGTTCTCGTTGCGGATGCGGACCAGCACGCACGGCCCGCCACCCTCTCCATCGCCCGGCCTCCCGTCATCGCCATCACGGATCGTCATCGGGCAGACAGGCAAGCCCGCCCGCGATTGCGCGTCACGCGCCGCCGCCCGCCATGGCCACGTCCGCCTCCGGTTCGACGAGAGGGATGTCCTCGCCGGCGAGCCACTGGACGAGACCGCGGTGCGGATCGCCCAGATCCTCGATGCGCTCGTACCAGCAGAACCGCCACGTGTGCGCGTCGTAGCCGGCAAAGACCATCAGGTTGAGCGGGTAGGCGTCGCTGTCCGAACAGCGCCGGAAGTCGTCGCGGAAGAGGAAGAGGGGCTTGCGCCAGGCGATCGCCAGGCCGACCTCGATCATGACGCCCTCGTCGGGAGGACAGCCGTTGACGACGGCGAAGACGCCGTCGGCGCAGCGGAGCGCGTTGACGTTGGACTGGCCCGTCCTCCACGCCCACTGCGGCGTCGCGGGATCGTCGAAGTCGTTCGTCGTGAACGGCTCCCAGACCTCGGCCCCGAGATCCCTGATCGCCGCGACGAGCTGCGCGAGCGGGCCCGCCGCCGTGATCGCGGAGAACCCGAACGGGTTGGCCAGGTAGAGGGTTGGTTTGGTCATGGTGCTGTCCTTTCCGCCCGTGACGCGGCCCACCGGGCCCGCCCAGTGTCGTCATCGCGGTCTCGCTACTGGAGGTTGAAGATGAAGCTGGCCATGACAGCTACTGCCAGAAACAGGAGATGCCGCATGGGACCACGCGCGACGTCCTCTCCGCTGACGTTGCCGCGTGCCAGGAGTTCGTGAACGGAACCCGCCAGCCGCAGGTACAGATAGCCGGCGACCGCTATGAAAGAGACACTGGCCGCCAGCCACAGCAAGCCCTGCCATTTGCCGAAGAGCGCGACCGTCTCCGCCCGCCCACGCAGCTCGACCGCGAACAGGCCGAAACCGATCAGAGCCGTACCGATGCCGAGGAGCGCAATGGACTGGTTGCGCCCATGGTGCGGAGAACCGCTGTCAGGAGACATGATCGCCACGCCCTCTCTCACCCGCCTGTTCCTGCTCCAGTTCCCGTTCCAGTTGCGCGTCCCGGCTGTTTGGACCCCACCACTTCACCGCGACCCGGTTTCCGATGGTGAGGAACAGCAAACCGATCACGACATGGAGCGCCTTCTCCGGCCAGATGGCGTCCGGTTCGGTGACGAAGATCACAAAGGGCGCCAGCCCCATGAGGTTGTTGACGATCAGCATGGAAATGAAGTTGCCCCGTCGCTTCAGGAACATGTCATCCTCCCTGGTTTCGACAAGCGCGCCACGCGCACCGCGTCTTCGAAGAGCGTTCGCCTGGTCATCGTCGCATGTCCTTTCGGCGCCGGGTCGCTCACCCGGCGCATTCGAGAATGTCCGCCCGGGCGCGGGCGTTGTCGGCCTCCGGGATCCGGTTCCACACCGACCTCCAGCCGTTCGAGACCAGCGCTCCTTCCTCGAACGCTGCCGTCATCAGACGCAGCACGTCGTCGCCCTCGACGATTGGCGAGTGGAACCCCGAGAGCGCCCCGTGCTCCGTCACGACCACCGGTCCGAACCGCTCGAGAGCGCCGTCGGGAGCGAGCACCGCCGCCTGGACCGGCCGGTTCTCCGGGAACGATCCAAATGAGAGATGGCCCTCGAGACGTCCCGTCGCGATGTCGCAGACGACCACCACGCCAAGACGCCAGGGCATGCCGTCAATGTCTGCGGCGAAGCCGCGGACCAGCACGCCATTATCGTCGACGGCGACGTTGATGGTCCGCGCCTCGGGCGTTTCGACCAGCGCGGCATCGTCCGCCGCTGCCTCGAGGCCGCACACGAGCGCCCAGGCGAGAACGGTCACGGCCGCCATCGTCACGATGCCCGGCACGCGCCGCCTGGCGATCATCGTCATGGTCTGTGCCTCTCGGATATCAGCCGCCGATACTCACAAACCACGAAGCGAAGGGCGTGCCAGGGAGTGCGTCGAGGGAGCCCGCTGGCGATCGCGCCAAGCAGTGCGCCGTCGATCACCGCGCCCAATCCGATCGCCGGCAGGAGGATTGCCGGCGCCCAGAGCAGGGGAAGCGTCCACCAGAGCTCGTCCGGTTCACGGGCGGCCTCCATGGTGGCGTGAGACAGGAACCCGAAGGCGATCAGCAGGAGAGTGGCGCGGCATGCGAAGCCCACCATCGCCGGCTGCGACCAGTCCCTCACCGCCGCCGTCAGCCACAGCCCGAGCATGAACCCGCCGCCGATGCCGACTACATACAACGCCCCGGCGCGCATGAGGTATGCTCGCCACGGCAACCATCCGGACATGGTCATCGTGAAACCCAGGAACATGCCCACCGTCGTCAACGTCAGGGCCAGGGAGATCACGAAGTCATGAGCATTGGAGGCCGGGTCGGCCTTCTCATCACCGAGGCCGTGGCCGCCACCACCGACCCCGGCGCCCTCATCTCCGGCCTGCTGGCTCTTGGTGACCTCCCGGTCGCGCCATCCCGCCCGATCTTCCCGTTCGGCTGACGCCGGCCAGTCACGGCCGTTGCGTGCCGGCATCGTCATTCCCTTTCCGGAGGCCGGGCCGCCGCCTGCGCCAGCACGCCCGCTGCCCACTCGGAGGGCGACATCTGCTGCGCCTCGGCCGCCTCTGCGATCCGGTCCACCAACTCCGCCGGCAGCACCCAGGACGTCATGCGCATGTCCTGGCCAGCCTGGCGTTCGGCATTGCGCACCAGTCCCTTCACCCGCAAGGTCATCGTGACGAGCGGATCGGAGCCTTCCGGCAGAGCCGCCACCCACCGCTCCCACAGGCCTGGCGGGCAACGCCAGGTGCTGCGTATCCGCCGGACGGGTTTCGCCGGCGGCGTGTCGTCCTTCGTCATTGCCTTTCCTTCCTCAACGCCCGTCATGATGATCACTCGCCCGCCAGGCGCGTGCCGCGGCGCCAGTCCCAAGGCGCGAGGACGTCGCCCTGCCACACGCCCCGCTTCGCGGCCCGCGCCGCACGCTCCTCGGCGGCGTAGCCCATCGAATACCGGCGGTAGGCCAGCGCCCATCCTTGCGCCACCATCCAGGCATTGATGTCGCCGCCGCCGACCCGGCACACCGCCACCACCCTGCCGTAGCGGTCCCGGTCGCGTTCCTCGCACGCGACGGTCCCGGATCCGACGTGCCTGGCGAGAGCCTGCGTGGCGTCTTGGCCGCAAGGCCACAGACGGCCGTCCGCGCGACAGCGCTGCTCGCTCTCCGGAGCGTCGATGCCGTGAAGGCGCACGCGCGTGTCGCGAAGTTCAAGGGTGTCGCCGTCGATCACCCGGGCGGGTCCGGAGAGCGATGCACTCCCGCCCGGGGCGGTGGTGAGCACCTCACCCGGCTGCGGTTCCGCACCGCCGGCGTAGGGAAGCGCGTGGTCGCCGGCGCGGTCATGGGAGAGCGTGACACCCGGCGGGCGTGCCGCGATCCGCGTCACCCGCCAATCGCCGGCGAGAACGTCGCCTTCCCGCACCCACCACTCCGACGTGCCGTCGCTGACGGCGGCGCGCCGGTTGTCGGCGGATCCCAGGATCGTCGTCCAGGAAAGATCCGGCGAGGACGGCCCGCCGCCACCCGTCCCCGGCCCCTGTACCGCGAGCCACATGGTCGCCGGCAGGAGCACGAGGCCGGCACCCAGCCACCACCGATATCGCCGTCGCCGCCATGGCGTCAGGCGAATCACGTTCGACCCGGCCCGCCAGCCGCGTCCCATCTCGTGCGGTCCTTGCGTGGCATGACGCCGTCCGATCCCGGGGTTGCGGCAACCAGACCCAGCGCCTGCGCCAACACGGCCGCCACCCACTCGGAAGCCGTCAGTTCCATCGCCATGGCGACCGCCTCCACCGTCTCCACCAGATCCGGCGCCAGCCAGTAGGACGCCATCCAGACCGCCTGGTCCCTCGGCAGTTCGATCTCGTCGCGGCGCACACCGCGGCCGCGGGCTGTCATCGCGTCTGCGGCATCGGCGCAAGGCGCCAGGACGCCCGCCATCCATTCGGAAGGCGTCAGTTCCTGCATCCCGGCCGCCGCCTCCACCGTCTCCACCAGATCCGGCGCCAGCCAGTAGGACACCATCCGGGTCTCCTGCCCCGCCCGGCGCCCGGCGGCGTGGGCCCTGGCGCCGTCCCGGCCCGCCATCCTGGCGGCCTCCTCGACCTCCGGCTGGAGCCAGCCCGTCACCGCTCCCGCAGGCTTCCGGGGCAGGGCATCCAGCGCCTGCAGCAGCCGTTCGCACTCTCGGGTGAGCTCGTCCAGCGTCGCGAACTCCGACAGTGCCGGCACCTCGTCCAGATCGCACTCCTTCCCGAGGCCCACCGCCCGCCAGGCGAGGCCGCTGCGCAGATGCTGCGCCGCACTGAACATCTCCATGTTCGCCTCCACCAGGCAGCAGAGCTCCTCCCAGCGGGAGAGCAGCGGCCAGAGATCGAACACGCCCACGTGGCCCCATCCGCCCTCCGGGTCGAACTCGATCCAGCCCTCGTCGGCGAGGGACCGCTCGGCTTCGAGAACCCGCTCCGGCGCGACACCGAAGTACTCCTCCATCCGCGTCGCCGACATCCGCACCGCCGTCTCTTCGTACTCCGCATAGCCCCAACGCCTCGTCGCCAGAACCGCCCGCGCCGCCAGATGGATGAGGACTGAGAGCTGGAGGTCGGAAAGCCCCGCCGCTCTCGCCTCCCCGTCGAGCGCTCCGATCACGCGATCCCAGCCGTCCTCGAGCAACTGGGGCGCGGGGTTGGCGGAGACCACCGCATGCCCGCCCAGCTTCACCGCGATCCACTCCGCCCTGCTCATCGGCCTCGCCGCGCCGCCACCCTCCTGCCACCGGCCGAGGGCCTCTTCCGGGCATTGCCGCCGCCTCTCCTCGCGTTCGGCTGACGCGCATTCGTCACGGCCGGTCTGTTTCGTCATGACCCGTCTTCCCTGCCGGCCGCCATGCGCCGACGCTCGGAAACGACCCGGCGAAGGGCGTGCCACGGGGTCCGCCGAGGGAGACGGCTGGCGATCTCGCCAAGCAGGGCGCCGTCGAGCCCTCCGCCCAGGACGAGCGCCGGCAGCAGGATCGCCGGCACCCAGAGCAACGGCGGCTCCCATGCCACCCACGGCCCGCCGCCGGCCTCGATGACGCCGTGGGCCATGAGCCCGAGCATGAGCACCACGCTCGCCATGCGAAATTCGAAGCCGTCCCGTCGCGGTCGCCCCGGCCGGTGCCTCGCTGCCGGCGCCCACCGAAGGGCGAGCAGAAACCCGAGCGCGAAGCAACCCGCATACCCCGCCCCTGCC
Organism: bacterium; assembly: GCA_028821455.1. Taxonomy (GTDB): domain Bacteria; phylum Pseudomonadota; class Alphaproteobacteria; order SP197; family SP197; genus SP197. The sequence continues at coordinate 32,348 of JAPPGE010000067.1, forward strand.
GCGATCAGGTATGCTCGCCACGACAACTCGCCGGACATCGCAATCGTGAAGAGCACGAACCAGACGGCCGTGAACAGCGTCAGGAACGCGGAGCCCTCGAGATCATGAGTATCGGGGAGTGGTTCGCCCTCGCCTACACCGGGATCCTGGCCGCTGCGCCGTGGGTCGCCGGCGGCTCGACCATTGCCGCCGCTCTCCTCTTTGCCGCTTCTCGTATCTTCCATCTGCCGGCCCCCTGGGACTGGATCCTCTGCCTCCTCACCTTCGCCGCTGGCGCCGGCGCGCTGGCCTGCGGCATCCTCGAGCCGTGGACGCCGCCGCAGCTCTTCGCGTTCGCCTGACACGCTCCCGTCCCCGCCACCTGGTTTCGTCATGGCCCTTCTTCCCTCCCGGCCGCCTCGCGCCGCCATGAGGAAACGACGCAACGAAAAGCATGCCACGGGGTCCGCCGCGGGAGACCGTGGGCGATCCCGCCGAGCGCAAGTCCGTCGATCGCTGCACCCATGATGATCGCCGGCAGGAGGAGTGGCGGCACCCAGAGGAGCGGCGGCGCCCATTCCGTCCGCGGCTCCGCACCGCCCACCAGCAGATCCTGGAATATGAACCCCATCAGGATCGCCCAAATCGCCGCCCGGAACTCGACGCCGAACGGCACGCGCCCCGGCCGGTCGTCTTTCTCCAACGGATCCGTCCGGCCCGCCAGGAACCCGGCAGCGAACCCGATTGCGTACCCCACTCCTCCCGCGATCAGGTATGTTCGCCAGGGCAATTGCCCGGACATCCCGACCGTGGCGAGCACGAACATGAGCATCATCAGGAACGACAGGACTGCGGAGACCTCGAGGGCATGAGTCTCGGGGAGTTGACCGACCTCGCCCGCCCCGCGGTCCTGACCGCCGCGGGATATCTTTTCGGCGCCTCGATCACCCTTTTCTTCATCGTCGTCGCCTGCCTCTTTCGGCGCGGCCGCCGACGGCGCTGGATCTGGGCCTGGATCGTCTTCGCTGCCCTCGCGGCCACCATCACCGGCGGGGTGGCCTTCGGCCTCCTCCCGGTGGCGCCATCCAGTTCGATCTTCCCGTTCGGCTGACACGCTCCCGTCCCTGCCACCTGGTTTCGTCATGGTCCTTCTTCCCTCCCGGCCGCCTCACGCGCACTTCGAGAAGCCGCAGGAGGTGCACATCGAACAGCCCTCCTGGTGGATCAGCGACGGCTGGCCGCACCGCGGGCAGGCCTCCGGCGTGCGCAAGCGCCCGGATCCGGCCAGCGAGACGACCTTCGCGTCCGCCGCGCCGGCGAGATCCGGCTCGTCGTCTGACGCAATGAACCCGATCCGCTTCATGTGGGTCTCCAGAACCTCGCCGATGGCGGCCAGCAGCGACGGCACGTAGCGCCCGTTCATCCAGGACCCGCCACGGGGATCGAAGACCGCCTTCAGCTCGTCGACGACGAAGCTGACGTCGCCGCCGCGGCGGAACACCGCCGAGATCATGCGCGTCAGACCCAGGGTCCAGGCGTAGTGGTCCATGTTCTTCGAGTTGATGAAGATCTCGAAGGGCGCACGGCGGGCGTCCCTGATGACGTCGTTGACGGTGAGGTAGATCGCATGGTCGCTCTCCGGCCACCTGAGCTTGTAGGTCTGCCCGGGCAGGACCTCGGGCCGGTCGAGGGGCCGGGTGAGGTGAATGACGCCGGCGGTCTCAAGCGGATCGCCGGGGGTCTCGGACGGCGTTTCCTCCAGGGGCAGCGCCGGCTCGGCCTCGGTCTTCGTCTCGAGGACGGCGCCGGTGACGTCGTTGGGCCGGTAGGTGGTGCAGCCCTTGCACCCCAGGCGGTAGGCCTCGAGGTAGACGTCCTTGAAGGCCTCGAACGGGATGTCCTCGGGCACGTTGATGGTCTTGGAGATCGAGCTGTCGATGTACTTCTGGACCACGGCCTGCATGGCCACGTGATCGCGGGGCTTGAGGGCCTGGGCGTCGACGAAGTAGTCCGGCAGCGGCGCCTCCTCGCCCCTGAGGTGGCGCCACAGGCGCACAGCGTAGTCGGTGACCTCCTCGCTCCGCCGGCTGCCGTCGGGCATCAGCACGTTCCTGGTGTAGGAGAAGGCGAAGACCGGCTCGAGGCCAGACGAGATGTTGCCGGCGAAGAGCGAGATCGTCCCGGTGGGCGCGATCGAGGTCAGCAGCGCGTTGCGGATGCCGTGCTGGCGCGCCGCCTCGAGGACGTCGTCGTCGAGTTCGGCAACGCTCTCGCCGGCGCACCAGGCTTCAGCGTCCCACAGGGGGAACGGGCCCTTCTCCTTCGCCAGGCGGATCGAAGCGAGGTAGGCCTTCCTCCTCAGCCGCGCCAGCCAGGTCCCGGCGAGCTCCAGCGAGCGCTCGCCGCCATAAGGCGCCTTCATCATGATGAGCGCGTCGGCAAGGCCGGTGACGCCGAGACCGATGCGCCGCTTGGCTTGCGCCTCCTGGCGCTGTTCCTCGAGGGGGAAGCGGGAGACGTTGACGACGTTGTCCATCATCCTCACCGCCGCCTCGACGGTGGCGTCGAACGCCTCCCCGTCGAACCGCGGATCGTCGCCGAAGGGATCGGCGATGAAGCGGGTGAGGTTGACGGAGCCCAGCAGGCAGGCGCCGTAGGGCGGAAGCGGCTGCTCGCCGCAGGGGTTGGTGGCCGATATCGTCTCGCAGTAGTTGAGGTTGTTCCGCCGGTTGATGCGGTCGATGAAGATGACGCCCGGCTCCGCGCAGGCATAGGTGCCGCGCATGATGCGGTTCCACAGGTCCCGGGCGCCGGTGGTGCCATGGACCACCCCGTCGAAGACGAGGTCCCAGGCGGCGTCGGCCTCGACCGCCGCCATGAAGGCGTCGGTCACCAGGACCGAGAGGTTGAACATGCGAAGCCGCCCGGCCTCCTGCTTGGCGTCGATGAAGGCCTCGATGTCTGGATGATCGCAGCGCATGGTCGCCATCATCGCGCCCCGCCTCGAGCCGGCGCTCATGATGGTGCGGCACATGGAGTCCCAGCAGTCCATGAAGGGGAGCGGTCCGGAGGCGTCCGCCCCGACGCCCTTCACGGCGGCGCCCTTGGGTCGCAGGGTCGAGAAGTCGTAGCCGATGCCGCCGCCCGCCTGCATGGTGAGGGCGGCCTCCTTCAGGTTCTCGAAGATCCCGGACATGTCGTCGGGGATGGTTCCCATGACGAAGCAGTTGAAGAGGGTGACGTTCCTCTCCGTGCCGGCGCCGGCGACGATCCTGCCCGCGGGCAAGAACCGGAAGCCCTCCAGGGCCGTCATGAACCGCTTCTCGACGTCGCCGCGGATCTCTTCCGCCTCGGCTGCGGCGAGAGACCGCGCGATGCGCCGCCAGGTCGCCGGAATGGTGGCGTCGCGGCCCTCGCCGCCAGGCCCGCCAGGATGGCGGTACTTCATGCTCCAGATCTGCGTCGAGATCGACGGCGGCGGCAACGTGACGATCTTCTCACTCATGGGTTACATCCCTTCGTTGCGCAAATGCGCAATTGTGGAGTTGCGCAATTGCGCAAATGCGCAGTTCCTCACCCGTCCGGTCATTCCGGACAGGCCTCCTCGATGAGATCCCGGACGATGGCGGCCATGCGCCGCCCGTCCCGCGCCGCCGCCAGACGCAGCCGGCGGTGGAGATCCTCGTCGAGCTCGACGGTGAAGCGCACCAGGCGCCCGCCGCGGCCCGTCGCCCGCATGCCGGCCGTCTCCGTCCGGCGGACCCGCGCGGACCCGCGCGGCCTGGGGTCGATGTCGATGACCTTCCTCGTCATGCCGCGGCCCTCCCGACGCCGGATACGAGCGCCGTGACCTCGCCGGCGAGCGAACGCACCTCGGCGGCCGCCAGCGACCCGGGTGCGGTCTCCAGGACCGCCACCCCGGTTGCGGCGCTCTCGGCAAAGGCGACGCGCTGCGTGACGTGAGTCTCGAGAACCGGCACCGGCCACGCGCCCAGCGCTTGCGCCACGTCGCGGCCGATCACCGTGTTGGCGATCCTCCTGGAGACGACGAAGCGGGCGTCGAGATGGTCGTGGTCGATCCTGGCCTCCTCGAGGAGCTCGACGAGATCGCCGGCGGCCCAGACGTCGTAGGGGGAAGGCTGAACCGGGATCAGCACCAGGTCCGACGCCAGCATCGCCGAGCGGGCGATGGTGGCGAGCGACGGCGGGCCGTCGATCACGACCGCGTCGACGCCTTGGGCCAGCTGCGGCACCTGGCGGTGGAGCACCGGCCGCGGCATGCCGACCACGGGAAAGAGCGGCGGCGCCTGGCGGGCCGCCAGCCAGTCGAGGGCCGAGCCCTGGGGATCGGCATCGACAAGGATGACGTCGAGGCCGTCGAGAGCCAGGGCTGAGGCCGTGTGAACGGCGAGCGTCGTCTTGCCGACGCCGCCCTTCTGGTTGAGGAACGAGATGATCATGAGCTGACCTCCTTGCTGTCGTGGTCCTTCGCATTTGCGCAAGTGCGCAATTGAGGAGTTGCGCAATTGCGCAATTGCGCATTGCTGCCATGCCTCGGGGGCGGCGCTGCCGTCTGGCCCCTCGCCCGGCGAGGCGCTATAAGGACCTCAGCGCAGGCGGTGAGGGAGACGCCGGTGCCGCGGTCGTCTGCGGCCGCGCTGTCACGAAGTACCGGGGTTTTTCCGTGATCGACATCGAGGGCAAGCGTGTCGCTCTCTACGCGCGCCACTCCAACGCCACCCAGGCCCGTTCCGTCCCGGCCCAGCTGCACCGCCTGAAGGAGGCCGCCCGGGCCGGCGGCGCAACGGTGGTGGGGGAATACGCGGACAAGGCGGTCACCGGCGCCGTGCTCGAAAGCCGTCCGGCGGTCCAGAGCCTGCTGGTCCACGCCGCCGACGGCGACTTCGAGGCGGTCCTCATCGAAGACCTCTCGCGTATCAGCCGCGACCAGGCCGACGTGGCGACGATCCACAAGCTCCTCGCCTTCCACGGCGTTGCCCTTGTCTCCGTCACCGAGGGCAGAATCGGTGCGCTCCACATCGGCCTCACCGGCACGATGAATTCGATCCACCTGGAGCAACTCTCCGACAAGGTCCGCCGAGGCCAGTTCGCCGCCGTGCGCGACGGCAGAATTCCCGGGGGCCGCATCTACGGATACGAGCTGCTGCGACCCGAAGGCACCCTGGAGACAGGGCTGCGCCGCATCGAGCCGAAGGAGGCCGCCATCGTCCGCCGCATCTTCGCCGAAGCCGAAGAGGGCAAGGCGCTCCGCAGGATCGTGGATGACCTCAACCGCGACGCAATCCCGTCCCCGAAGGGAAAGATGTGGTCCCGCGGCAGCCTCGCCGATCACCGGGGAAGGGGACTGCTGCGCCAGAACCTCTACGCCGGCCGCGTCGTCTTCGGCCGCTTCCGCGTCTTCCGCCACCCCATCACCGGCAAGCGCGAGGACCGCCCGCAACCGATGTCGAAGTGGATCATCATCCCCGCTCCAGCCGACCTCGCCATCGTCAGCGAAGAGCAGTTCGACCGCGTCCAGCGGATTGTCCGGACACCTGTCCCGCGGCGCCCCGCGCCCCCCCCACACCCCCCCCCCCCAGGCCGCCCCCCCCCCCCCCGCCAAAAGCCGGGCCGCCCCCCCCCCCCCCCCCCCCACAACCCCCCCCGGGCGGGCGGCGCCGCCCCCCCCCCCCCGGCCGGGGGGCGCCGGGGCCCCCCACGCCGCCGAGCTATCCGACGAGCGGCCGCACCTGGTGCGCCAGCTGCGGCGGCCGCGTGATCACCGCGCACAGCGGCTACCTCATCTGCCGTACCTGGAGGGATCACCGCGCCTGCGACCAGCGCCACCTCTTCCGCCGTGAGCAGATCATCGAGGCGACGCTGGACTATCTCGTCTCCCCGCGGTGCGAGGCCGATATCGCCTCTGCGTGCGAGGAGCTTGTCCGCAACGCCGAGACCGCCGCCGCCTCCACCCACATTGCGGTCGACACGGCGAGCGACCTCGTCGACCGCGTCCACGCCGAGGCCGCCGCCCTCGACGCCGCCATCGCCGAGACCGTCGGCATGGCTCGCGTCAGGGAGCATCTCGACATCTGCACCAGGGACATCGCGACCCTGCGCGGAAGCCTCCAGCGGTTGCGTGTCGCGGCCACGGGCACACTGCCCGCCCGCAGGACCCGCCACATCGCCTCGGCCGCCGCCCGTCGCATCGCCTTCAGGTTGGGGCGGGGCCGCGCCGGCGCGGCCGCGCCGGGCGACAACGACGTCGTCCAGCAGATCATCGAGGCCATCCATGTCGCATATCGTCGTGCCGGCCGCGAAGGTCTCGAGGTGAGAGCCACCGTGGCGAGTCATGCCGCCTACAGGCTCGGGCTCGTCGAGGTGGCTCCGGCGCTGCTGCACGCGCCACGCCGTGGGCGTCATCGCGCCGCTCCGACCGCCGGGCCGGCAGCGGCATAGCGCCAGGAGGCTTCCCGCCAGCGCTGTTGCCTCTCGAGGCCCCAGATCGACCTGTGGAGGTGGAGGTCGCCGGTCCGCGCCCGCTTCACGCACCCCATCAGGAACGCGGAGGGGTTCCACACGAAAGTCGCCCTGTCCTGGCACCTGCCGTCGATGATGGCCACCACCACCACAGCCGCCCTGATGCCGATCTCCTGCACCGCCCTTTGCCAGGTCTCGTCGCGAATACCCAGGGCCGGTCGCACCAGCTCGCAGGCCCACGCGTTGCCGCGCCAGCCCTCTCCCTCGGCCTCCCGCCGCCAGCTTTCGGACCCCATCGCCGCCACCCGGTCGGCGTCCACGTGCTGGACACCGAAATCCACGTTCGGGTCGATTTTGTTCCGTCCCGGCCCGTTATCGCCCGCCGGATCGGGAGGATCTCCGATGCAGGCCTCGCCGGCCGGGTCCGCGCCGCCGGCGGATCGGGCGGGGCGATTACCTTTTGGTACTCTGGAATCGGCTTGTAATAGTATGGGGGACGGGAATTGTTGACCCGCGGCCGACAGCGCATCTTCCCCCTTCTGGTCTGCAGCCTTGACCTGTGCCGGCCGCCGGCGATCCTCCCGTCGCCGATCGACGTCGGTGCGGTGGTCGACGGGCGTCTGCCTGGCAAGGTCGCCTGCCGGCTTGCGCAACGCCGGCCCTGGCGCGCCCTTCGCATCATCGCTTTCGAGCGCCGGCGGCGGATCCCCGCACCCGCTACCGGCCTTCCCGTCGCTGTGATCCCTCGCCTCGCGACCGCCGCCGCCCGCCGCCTCGGGTGCGGATCCGCCTCCGCCACCCGGGAATTCGGCGAGCAGGGCGTTCCGCATCGCCGCCAGCCGCTCCCGTTCGGCAATGAGCGCTGCAAGGCCGGCGCCGGCCTTGAGCGGCCACCAGTCCAGTCCGGGATCCCGCCCCAGGCCGGCCGCGAGCTGCCTGATCTCGATCCGCAGCGCGGACGATACCGCCCGCACCGCCTTCTTCATGCGCCTCTCGTCCGCGGCGGCCCTCGCCGCGGCGACGAATTCGCCATAGAGCCCGGCCAGTGGCCGCAGGTCGACGCCGCAGGCCTTCGTCACGTGGCCGGTCACGGGGTCCCGCTCGCCCCAGCGGCGGCGGCTGGCCGAATCCTTGTGCGCAATGGCGCCCTTGCCGGCGAGGCGGCGCTCGACGGCGTTGACCTGCTGCCGGCTGATCCCGAGTTCCTCGGCCATCGCCTCGACGCCCTTCCATACCATCGGCAGACCATCCTCGTCCGTCCAGTCGATCTCCCTGGTGTAGCGGACCAGGTAGACGAGCCGGCGGACCTCGGTTCGGGAGAACCCGCACCCAGCGCCGCCCGCCTCGATGGCTCGCATCAGATCACACCGCCCGACGCCCGCCGGCAGGCCCTCGAACCCGGCCGCCGCGAGCCGGCTGGCGACGGTTGCCGGGGTAACGGCCCGCAGGCCCTGAATGGTGACTGGATTGATCATGCCTCGCCTCGCGATGCGAGGAGCCGCCTGGACCGTTTTCGCAAGGAGGGGTTGACAACACCCTTCGCCCCGGGGCAACATGCGCGAACGGAATTTGGCGCATGTCCCCACCGTTTGTGGTGAGGATGCTGTTACGATCCCTAACGGCCTTCGCGTTGCGTCGCGAAGGCCGTTTCCTTTGATGAGTCCTGTTCGCTCGGCACCCCCGGTTGACGTTGGGCGCGAACGTCAAGGGCGTGGAATCAGCGGGTTGTCCTCAGACATTGCATCCCGCCAACTGCACCGGTATCATGATGGCCATGAGACCGATGCATTATAGGGTGTGCTTGGGAGCAGCCCCTAGGAGGTGCCGGTCATCTTCGGCCCGTCATGCACCTGGTCGCGGATTTCGACGCGGCGAAGCCACTTCTGAGAACAGGCGCCCGGCCAGCCCGGCACCACCAGGCGGAGCGGAGCGCCGTTGTGCCTGTGCAGGGGCCCGCCGTTCATGGAGAATGCGATGAGCACGTTGTCAGTCATCGCCTTGGCGATCGGCACGCCGCGCGAGATCGGCAACTTGCCCTCGTCGCCGGAAAGAAGCGTGTCCGCGCTGTAGTGTGCGGTGTAGACGGCACCCGGCTTCACGCCGACCCTTTTCAGCACGTCAGCGAGCCTGACGCCCGTCCACTCCGCGCAGCCGACAGCGCCCATGGTCCACTGTTCACCCCCCACCGGAGGGTCGAAAAAGGCCCGGCCGTTGCCGCCGCACTCGATCGTGAGCGCCAAGTTCACCACCTCGAACCGCGCGCGGAGCTCGTCGATCGAAAACACGGCGGGGTTGTCCACCAGTCCGTCCACGGCAAGTGTCCAGCCGGCAGCATCGACATTCTCCGGAGGCAGACCGTTGTTGCGGATGAAATGCCGGCTGGTCGGAGTGATCGCATCGTCGAGAAGATGCGCCGGGGTCTCGGCATTGAGCGGCAGGTCGTTCAGAAGCGTGAGCCCGTCCTTGCCAGCCAGAGCGTCATCGCTGGCAAGGGCGGTCGACATGACGGAATGCAGGGGGAACGTCATGCCGAGCAGTCCGGCGCCGGCGACGAAGCCCCGCCGGCTCACGCCATCAGCCGCCTCGAACACCTGCCGGCGCGGTTCTTCCGTCGCATGGTGCGAATCCCTCGGCATGTCGTTCTCCCGTCGTGCAGGACCTCTTGTCGTGTTTCGATCTCTGCTCGCAATGGCCGGTCGAGGTCAGTAGCCCTTCTTGGGATCGGCGAGGTTGATGAGGGGGCGGCCCTGGCACAGGCGTTGCCAGTTCTCGGCGATGGCCGGGAGCGAGCCGTCGAGACTGCCGGCGGATTCGTGGGGCGTGACCGTGACCTTCGGATGGGACCAGAAGGGGTGATCCCGGGGCAACGGTTCGGTGCGGAAGACGTCCAGAGTGGCGCCCGACAGATGGCCGTTCTCCAGGGCGTCGAGGAGGTCTTCCTCGACCACGGTGGCGCCGCGGCCGATGTTGATGAAATGAGCGCCCTCCTTCATGGCGGCGATAGTGGTGGCGTCGACGATATCCCTCGTTTCCCGGGTCAGCGGAAGCGTCGAGACGCAGTAGTCGAGGTCGCCCAGGAACGTGGCAAGAGTGTCCCGGCCGCCGAGACACGTCACGCCTTCAAGGCCGTGGGTGCCCCTCGCCCAGCCCGACACCCTGAAACGGAGTCGGACGAGGGCCCGGGCGATGGCGCTGCCAGTCGAGCCGAGGCCCATGATACCGACATGCACTTCCCTCGCGAGGCGGGGAAGGTGCTGGCGCCACACGCGCGTTTCCTGCTGCGCGCGGTAGAGTGGCTCCATCCTGAGGTCGCGCAGGACATGGAGGATGACGTACTCCACCATGGCGCCGATCAGGCCTGGATCCTTCAGACGGACGACGTCGACGCTTGCAGGCATGGCCGGATGATCGAGCAGGTCACCGGCTCCGTGGCCGAGGTAGACGATGCAGCGAAGATTGGGAAAGGAAGCCAGGAGCTCTCCGGAGATGTCGTCGTAGTCGATGGCGATCATCGTCACCTCACCCGGATCGGCGCAATCGGGCCAGACGCGAAAGTCCATGCCCGGCACCAGGGCTAGAAGCTCCTGGCGCCATGCGTCGGCATCCTCGTACCGGCTGACAAGGAGGAAGGCCGGGCTCATTCCGCGAGCGAGGCGAGAGCCCGGGCTGCGACCGAGGCCATGGCGAAGCTGCCGGGAGAATCGGCGCCCTTCAGATCGTTCATGATCGCGTTCGCCCGGGCGACACGGGCCTGGTTGTCCCTGATCCAGCGGGCCGTGGCTGCAGGTGCGGGCTCGCCCGTGGCCAGGACAGCGAGGCTGATTCGGCGCTGCTTGAGGTAGCTGTCCTCGACGAGAGCCTGCTGGGCAAGGCGATCCCAGCGATTGTCCACCGGCAGGCGCGCCAGCGCATCGCGCATCCAGTCGGCACCGAAGGTCTCCCCGACCTCGAAGAAGACCGTGGCGGCATCGATCACGTCGATCTCCATGACATTGGCTGTCTCGATGACGTCGCATGCCGAAGCGAGCGTACGCAGGTTCGCCACCGGCGCGGCGATGTCGTCGGGCACACCTTCCTCACAGAAGCGCCTGTAGGCCCGTCCGATCGACTCGCGACGTCGCTCGCTGACCAGATCGGGAAGATTGTCCTTCAGCGCCATGACCTGGGGGCGGAAGGCGCGTGTCGTCTCTGCGATCGCCATCGGGTGCTGGCGGTGATGGAGCATCCACACCGTGACCCGCTCGATGAGGAGAATGGTCTCGTTCAGCATCGCCGACTGGACGTGGGCGGGAACCTGGTTGTCGAGCGTCTCGATGCCGATCCAGATCTCGCGCAGCGAGAAGGAATCGCGGGCCACCGTGTAGGCGCGGGCGATATCGGCGAGATCGTGACCCGTTTCCTCCGCCAGGCGGCGCACGAAGGTGATGCCGGCGCGATTGATGATGGAGTTGGTGGTGAGCGTGGCGACAATCTCGCGGCGCAGCCTGTGATCGAGGATTCGCGCGCGGTGATCCCTTCGCAGCGGAACCGGGAAGTAGGTGACCAGATCATCCTGCAGGTCCGGATCATCGGGCAGATCCGAACCGAGCAGTTCCGCGTAGAGATCCATCTTGGCCCAGGCCAGCAGCACCGACAGTTCCGGGCGGGTGAAATGGCGGCCCCTGGAACGCCACTCGCCCAGCTCCTCGTCGTCGGGCAGACCCTCGACCCTGCGGTCGAGAAGGCCCTTGTGCTCCAGCACCCGCATCAGGCGCACCAGTTCCTCGGTCAGCGCCGGCCCCTGGACCTCGGCAACCGACAGCGCCTGGGTCTGCAGGTAGTTGCTGCGCAGAACGAGGCCGGCCACCTCGCCGGTCATTTTTTCGAGGAGTCGGTCGCGCTGCTTGACCGTCATGTCGCCCGCCTCGACGACATCGCCAAGCAGGATCTTGATGTTGACCTCGTGGTCCGAACAGTCGACACCGCCGGAGTTGTCAATGGCATCCGTGTTGATGCGGCCGCCGGCGAGCGCGTACTCGATGCGGCCCGCCTGTGTGGCGCCAAGATTGCCGCCCTCGCCTACCACCCGGGCGCCCACCTGACGGCCATTGACGCGCACGCCATCGTTGGCCCGGTCGCCGACGCTGGCATGGCTTTCCTGGGCTGCCTTGATGTAGGTACCGATACCCCCGTTCCACAACAGTTCGACATCGGCCTTCAGCATGGCGTGGATGAGTTCCGCGGGCGTCAGCGTCTCCTCGGCAATACCAAGCGCCTTGCGACTCTGGGGCGACAGGCTGACCGACTTGGCGCTGCGCTCATAGATGGCGCCACCTTCGCTCAGGCAGGCCGTGTTGTAGTCGGCCCAGGTCGACCGGGAAAGATCGAACAGGCGTTTGCGTTCCTCCCAGCCCGTTTCGGCGTCCGGGTCCGGATCGATGAAGATGTGCATGTGGTTGAAAGCGCCAATGAGGCGGATGTGGCGGGATAGCAGCATGCCGTTGCCGAACACGTCTCCCATCATGTCGCCGATGCCGATCACCGTGAAATCCTCGCAGTCGACATCCTTGCCGATCTCGCGGAAGTGGCGGCGGACGGCCTCCCAGGCTCCCTTGGCCGTGATCGCCATCGCCTTGTGGTCGTAGCCTGCCGATCCTCCGGATGCAAAGGCGTCATCGAGCCAGTGGCCATAGCTGGCGGCCACATCGTTGGCGATATCCGAGAAGGTTGCCGTGCCCTTGTCGGCGGCAACCACGAGGTAGGGGTCGTCGTCGTCACGGCGGATCAACCGCTCCCTCGTGACGACATGGCCCCCGGTGATGTTGTCGGTGACGTCAAGCATGGCCGCCATGAAGGCCCGGTAGCAGGCGATGCCCTCGGCCTGCAGGGCGTCACGCCCGGCGCTGGCAGGGGGCGGCCTCTTGACGACAAAGCCTCCCTTGGACCCGACCGGCACGATCACCGCATTCTTCACCATCTGCGCCTTCACCAGGCCCAGGACCTCGGTGCGGAAGTCCTCGAGCCGGTCGGACCAGCGGATGCCGCCCCTCGCCACCGGTCCGCCGCGCAGGTGAACGGCCTCGACCCTGGTCGAATAGACGAAGATCTCCCGCCATGGCCGGGGTTCCGGCAAACCGTGAATTGCCTGGCTGTCGAACTTGAAGGAAACACAGGGTCTGACGGCGCCGGCGGCATCCGTCTGGTAGAAGTTGGTGCGCAGCGTGGCCTCGAACAGGTTGAGATAGCGGCGCAGGATGCGGTCCTGGTCCAGTGACTCGACGCCTTCCAGCGCTTCGAGAATGCGCTCGCGCAGGGTGATGCCGCGGACATGGGCCCGTGCCTGCTTGTCGGGATCAAATCTCGTCTCGAAGAGGTCGACGAGAAGACGGACGATGACCGGATTGGCCGCCAGGGTCTGCTCGACGTAAGCCTGGCTGAAGGGAGCGTTGATCTGCATGAGGAACTTGGCGTAGGCGCGAAGGATGACCACCTGCCGCCACTCGAGACCGGCGAGAACGAGATTGTTGAAGTCGTCATCCTCGATCTCGCCGGACCACACCCGCGCAAAGGTCTCGTGGAAGCGCTGGCGCACCTCTGCAACGTCGACCTGCCAGCCGTGTTCGAGCTGGACCCGGAAATCGTGAATCCAGATGACTGTCCCGTCGTCGGGACGGATCTCGTAGGGCGCTTCCTCGATGACCACCAGGCCCATGTGTTCGAGCATGGGCATGATTCCCGACAGCGGCACCGCCGTGCCGCGATGGTAGACCTTGAAGTTGAGATCGCCTTCGGCAGCGTCGACACGGCGATAGAGGTTCATCGCGATGTCATCGTCGTCCATGGACTCCATGCGCTGGATGTCGGCGACCGCAAGGCGGGTGCTGAACATCTCCTTGTAGCCACCGGGAATTCCCGGGCGGTAGCGGTGGAAGAGGACGGCTCCCCGGCCTTCGCCGAATTCCTCCGTCAGTGCGTCCTGGAGATTGTCGTCCCAGGTCCGCGACGCTGCGGTGAGTCGCCCTTCGATGGCTCCGGGTTCGCCTTCGACCCTGTCCTTGTCCGGGGTGTGGACGATGAACTGGGCCCGGGCCATCGGGGCATCGGAGACCTGCGTCTGAACATCCACCGAACTGCCGTTGAGCTCCTCGAGGAGAATGGCCTCCATCCTGCGGCGCAGATCGGTGGAATAGCGCTCTCTGGGGATGTAGACGAGGCAGGAGACGAACTGGCCATAGGAATCCCGCCTCAGGAAGAGGCGGATGCGCTGGCGATGCTCAAGGTGCAGGATGCCCCGGGAGAAGGATTCCAGGGTGTCGACATCGATCTGGAACAGTTCGTCGCGCGGAAACGTATCGAGGATGTGTTCGAGCGCCTTGGCGTTGTGGCTGCCCGGGGTGGCTCCCGAACGCTCCATCACCATCGCGACCTTCCGGCGCAACAGGGGGATCTGGGTCGGCGACGTGTTGTAGGCGGTCGACGTCAGCAGACCCAGGAAACGGTACTCACCGACGACCTCGCCCGAGTCGTCGAAGCGGCGCAGGCCGATGTAGTCCATGAAGACCGGCCGGTGGACGTCCGAGCGCGTCCATGCCTTGGAAATGATGAAGAGCTCCCGGCTTTCCAGGTACTGCACGAAGTGATCGGGGAGCGCCTGTTCGTGACGCTTGCGGCTTTCCTCGGTGACCTCGCGCAGGATGCCGCGATTCTCCTCCTCGACGATGTGGGCGAAGACCTCGCCATCACGCCGTTCGAAGCGGTACTCCCGGTAGCCGAGGAAGGTGAAATGGTCGTCGAGCAGCCATTTCAGAAAGGCAAGTCCTTCCTCGAGTTCGCCCGCAGACACGGAGGGTGGCGCCGTCTCGAGCGCCGCCATGTGCCGTTCGAGACAGGCCACCATGGGGCGCCAGTCCTCGACCGCGGCACGCACCTGGCCAAGGACGTGGTGCAGTCGCTCGACAATCTCCCGGTGGCGGTCCTCTGGCTGCTGGGTGATCTCGACGTGCAGGACCGATTCGGTCGGACCGCTTCCAATCCCTGTCTGGACGCCATCATCGTCGCGGGTGACGTGAACCACCGGGTGTATGAGCAGGAGAACCGGGACCCCGAGCACATTGAGTGCGGCGACGACGGAATCCACGAGGAACGGCATGTCGTCGTTGACAATCTCGATCACCGTGTGGGTCGACTGCCAACCGTCCTCTTCCGGATCAGGATTGAACACGCGGACCTTCGCCCCGCCGGCGCGGCGGTGGCGGAAGAACTGCCACAGGGACGCCACCTCCCCGTAGAGGTTCTCGGTCGACATGCCTTCGATGTCTTCGTAGATGACGCCGCCCAGGAAGATCTCCGCGAACCGGGCTGCGTGATCGGCTTCTTCCGCGAAACCGTTGCGCACCAGGCGGACCACCTCGTCAATACGTTCGGTCAACTGGTGGTGATCCCGCTGTCGCATGACGACCCCCTCCATTGCCAGCCTATCAGCCCGCGCCGTGACAGCAAATCACGGACGGTGGCACCCTGTCGATCACTCTGCTAGAGAAGGCCACGTCGGCATCGGCACCCGTAGCTCAGCTGGATAGAGCACAGGATTCCTAATCCTGGGGTCGCAGGTTCGAGTCCTGCCGGGTGCGCCACCTCATGCCGGGACCGGAACCACCGATCAGGTCCCGGAGGCCTTCAGGGCGGCGTGACCATGCCGCGGAGCACCGTGACGGCCCAGCGATGGCTCTCGTAGGTGAGTGACGAAATCAGTTCCCGGGAATCAAACCAGCCCGGGACATGATCGGCTTCTGCCGGAGACGATGGCCTGCCGGCGACCTCCATGACGAAGAAGTGGCAACGCTTGTTGACCGGCGGCTTGTCAAGGCGGTGGTTGTGATACTGCCAGGCCCGGCACAGCGAACGGGCCGCGAGAACACGGTAGCCCGTTTCCTCGGCGACCTCCCGGCAGAGCGCATCCTCCTCGCCTTCTTCCTCCTCGAGGCCGCCACCGGGCAGCACCACCCGGTCACCACCCCGCCGGCAGGCGAGGATTCGTCCTTCGTGATCCGTTGCCAGCCCGTACACGCTCGCCCGTTCCTCGTAGACGATTCCAGGCAGGTGCGTTCCCATCTGGGGAATGGCGGCGTTGTGCGAAATGAGGATCACCATGGCGATTGATCGATGGCGACAGGCCCGATCCTCATGAATAGTATGGCCGCGATTGTGGAACTGGAAGAATGTCATGAGTGACACCACGGATGACGGGGTCCCCGAGGCTCGCAAGCTCGCCTGGGGAGCGGTGTTTCGCCACCGCTATGCAGGTGTGGCGACATTCATGCGCCAGGAACTGCAGGAGGATCCCGAGACCTGGGGCGACATCGACATCGGCATCGCCGGCGTTCCCTTCGACGGGGCGGTGACGAATCGTCCCGGAGCCCGCCACGGGCCCCGGGCCCTGCGCGAACAGTCCACCCTCATGGGTCGCATCAACCATCAGACCGGCGTGCGCCCCTTCGACACGGCACGGGTTGCCGATATCGGCGATGTCATGATCGAGGGGGTCTATGCACTCGAACGCGCCATGGGTGACATCGAGGCGTTCTACGACCGCGTGGCGGCGGCCGGCGTGATGCCGCTCTCTGCTGGCGGAGACCACTCCATCACCCTGCCGATCATGCGGGCACTGAAGCACTCCCTCGGGCAACCGGTGGGGCTCGTCCACTTCGACGCCCACTGCGACACCGGCCCTGAACTGTTCGGCCACAAGCACCACCACGGCGGTCCCTTCAGGGTCGCGGTGGAGGACGGCGCCCTCGACCCGAAGCGGACCATCCAGATCGGCATCCGCGGGCCTGCGGAGGTCCTTTGGGACTTCAGCTACGAGAGTGGCATGACCGTCATCCATATCGAAGAACTCTACGCCATGGGAATCGAGGCTGTCATCGCCCGGGCGCGCGAAGTTGTCGGTGATGGCCCGGTCTACGTGAGTTTCGATGTCGACGGGCTCGACCCCGTCTACGCTCCGGGAACCGGCACGCCCGAGGTCGGCGGCTACACGACAAGGGAGGCCCAGCAGATGCTGCGCGGGCTGATGGGCCTCAACATCATCGGCGCTGATGTCGTCGAGGTCTCGCCCCCCTTCGACAGCGGGTCCATCACCTCACTCAACGGCGCACAGATGATGTGGGAACTGCTCTGCCTCATGGCTGATCGCGTCGGACGGCGGGAGAGTTCCGACGGTTGAGCCTGCAGCCGGACATACCATGTTCTGTTCCGGCAATGTTCCGGAGAGCTTCCCTGCCATGCCAGGTACCAGACAGCGTTTCATCGAGGTCTCAGACACGGAATGGGAAAGAGTGACGGAACTGGCGCGCCTCGCCGGCGAATCCGTCCGCCGCTTCCTCATCAGGAGGGCGACGGCACGCGAAGTGGTGTCGGTGGCGGTCCTGCGGCGGGCGATGCGCGAGATTCTCATCCTCTCCAGCCTTGAGGTGTACCGCACGCGGGAACTCGTGGCCGGAGAACGGTTCGACCAGGTCGCCCTTGCTGTGGATACCTGGCTGGAGAAGGAAGACGATCTCGCTCATCTGGCCGACCCGGGCGCGGCCAACAGGTGGCGGGCCCGGTAGCCGGCGGATACGAGAATCTGCTTGCCCGCCAACTGTACCCGTACCAGACTGTGAAGGTCTGATCAGCCATCCCGACAGGGCAGTCCTGACCTTGCGCACACTCCGAACACGTCCCAGTTTTCCTGCATCCGGCGCCATCCTGCTGGTGGGATTCCTTGCCGCCTGCGGCGGAGAGGACATTTCCTATGAAGGTGTCGAGGACACCATCAAGACGCCCCAGGGCCGCTTCGAACCGGACATCGACGATCCCGACCGCGAAACCATTTTCGGCAGCGGCGGCATCAACTCCCTGTGGTCCGGCGAAGAGAGCGACCGCCCGGGCGGTGGGCTCGGGGTCAATGCCTTCCTGTGGCGCGCCTCGCTCGACACACTGGCCTTCCTGCCGCCACTTTCCGCTGATCCCTTTGGCGGTGTCATCATCTACGACTGGTACAGGCCGCCCGAATCGCCACAAGAGCGGCTCAAGGTGGCGGTCTACATACTCGACACCAGACTGACAGCCTCAGCGTTGCGTGTTGCCGTCAACCGGCAGGTCCAGGGCGCCGACGGATGGCAGGATGCAGTTGCATCCGAAGACACGGCCACGGCACTCGAAAACGCCATACTGACGCAGGCACGGCTGTTGCGCATTGCCTGGCTTGGCGAGTGAGCGGATCACGGACGATCCCTCCGGGGGCGCCAGGGATGGAGATCTACGACTTCCACGAAGCCGAAACCCGTTGGCGACAGGTCTGGGAGGAAAGGCAGACCTTTGTCGCCGTCGAGGATGACGAGCGTCCCAAGGCCTATGTCCTCGAGATGTTTCCCTATCCCAGCGGCCGCATTCACATGGGGCATGTGCGCAACTACGCCATGGGGGACCTCGTCGCCCGCTACAAGCGGGCCCGGGGATTCAACGTCCTGCATCCCATGGGCTGGGACGCCTTCGGTCTGCCGGCGGAAAATGCCGCGATGGAGAAGGGTGTTCATCCGCGCGAGTGGACCTTGGCCAACATCGCCACCATGCGCCGGCAGTTGCAGTCCATGGGTCTGTCCCTGGACTGGTCGCGCGAAATCACCACCTGCCTGCCCGAGTACTACCGGCACCAGCAGGAGCTCTTTCTCGATTTTCTCGAAGCCGGCCTCGTCGACCGCCGGGACACCATGGTCAACTGGGATCCTGTCGATCTCACCGTTCTCGCCAACGAGCAGGTGATCGACGGCAGGGGATGGCGATCCGGCGCCCTCGTCGAAAAGCGCCGCCGCGATCAGTGGGTGCTGAAAATCACGGAGTTTGCCGACGAGCTGACGGACGCCCTGGAGGGACTGGAACGCTGGCCGGACAAGGTCCGCATCATGCAGTCCAACTGGATTGGCCGCTCCGAGGGCCTGAGAATGCTGTTCTCCGTCAAGGGACGCGACGACAGGCTTGAGGTCTTCACGACCCGTCATGACACCATCTTCGGCGCCAGTTTCATGGCCATTTCCCCGGAACACCCGTGGAATGCGGACCTTGTCCGCACCGTACCCGGACTGGAGGACTTCATCGACGAGTGCCGGCGCACGGCCACCGGCGAGGAAGCCATCGAACGGGCGGACAAGCAGGGCATCGACACCGGCCTCGTCGCAATCCACCCCTTCGATGGCCGGGAGCTTCCCGTCTTCGTCGCGAATTTCGTGCTGATGGACTATGGCTCGGGTGCGATTTTCGGTTGTCCTGCCCATGACCAGCGCGATCTCGAGTTTGCCAATGCCTATGGTCTGGACGTGATCCCCGTGGTCGTGCCCCGGGAGTGCGACAGCGCCGGTTTCCGGATCACGTCTGAGGCCTTCATCGGCGATGGCGTACTCGCCAACTCGGCCTTTCTTGACGGTCTTTCCGTCACCGAAGCCAAGGAAGCGGTTGCCTCGAGAATGGAAGCGGATGGCTCCGGACGCCGCGAGATCAACTTCAGGCTGCGGGACTGGGGCGTGTCGCGCCAGCGTTACTGGGGGTGTCCCATTCCGGTGATCCACTGCCCTGCCTGCGGCATGGTCCCGGTACCCAAGGACGACCTGCCGGTCCGGCTTCCGGACGACATCGAACCAGGGCGTCCAGGCAATCCGCTCGATCACCACCCCACCTGGAAGCACGTCACCTGTCCGCACTGCCACGCGCAGGCAGTGCGCGACACCGACACCCTCGATACCTTTGTCGATTCGAGTTGGTACTTTCTGCGTTTCTGCTCGCCCCATGCCGCAACAGCGGCCTCGCGCGCCGCAATCGACTACTGGATGCCGGTCGACCAGTACATCGGCGGAATCGAACATGCCGTGCTGCATCTCCTCTACTCGCGCTTCTTCACACGTGCTCTCAGGCGCTGCGGCTATCTCGACTTCGACGAGCCCTTTACCGGTCTCTTTACGCAAGGCATGGTAGGCCACGAGACCTACCGGCTGACGGATGGCACGTATCTCGAACCGCGGGAGGTCGTCAGGGATGATGATGGTGGCGTGCGCTCCCGCGAGACCGGCGAGGTCGTCACCGTCGGGCGCTCGGAAAAGATGTCCAAGTCCCGCAAGAACGTGGTTGACCCGGAGAGCATCATCCGCGACTACGGGGCCGATACGGCCCGCTGGTTCATGCTGTCGGATTCGCCGCCGGACCGTGGCCTCGAATGGACCGACAGCGGCATTGCCGGGGCCCACCGGTTCGTTCAGCGCATTGCCCGCATGACGAGCGAGACGCTGAACGTACTGCCGCCACCGGGAACACCGGTGGCGACGGTCGAGGGGGATGTCCTCGAACTGCGCCGTGTCGTCCACAGGACGATTGCCGGCATCACCGGCGATATCGAGAAGTTCCACTTCAACCGGGCGGTGGCACGGATTCACGAACTTGCCAATGCCATTGCCGACGTCGAGGCCGAGCAGCCGGGTGCGCCGGAGGCCTTGCGCGAGGCTCTCGAGATGCTCGCGCGCCTGATCGGACCGATGATGCCGCATCTCGCCGAGGAGATGTGGAAACGCCTCGGTCACGACATCCTGATCGCCGACACGCCCTGGCCCGAGGCCGATCCGGTTCTCGCCACCACGGAAACGGTGACCATTCCCGTCCAGGTCAACGGCAGGCTGAGGGCGCGGCTCGACATGCCCCGGGATGCGGCCAATGACAATGTCGAATCGGCGGCGCTTGGCGAGGACAACGTCCGGCGCGCCATCGGCGACCGGCCCATTCGCAAGGTGATCGTGGTCCCCAATCGCGTCGTCAACATCGTGGTCTGACAGGATGGATCCCTCACGCCGCAGACTTCTCGCGTGCATACCGTTGGCGGCCCTCCTCCCGTCCTGTGGCTTCAAGCCACTACTGGCCGAGCGTGACGACTCGCCATCGGTTCAGGCGATGCTGGCGGCGATCCAGATCAATCGCATCGGCGATGGCCGGAACCGCCGTCTCGGCCAGATCATGCGCAACGAGCTCATCGACCGGTTTTCCACGGGCAGCGGCCTGCAACCCCCGCGTTTCGTACTCGATGTCACCCTCACCCAGCGCTTCACGCCCTTGATCATCGAGAGTTCCAACACCGTGACCCGGTCCAACCTTGTCATGACGGCGGCATTCACGCTGCGGGATATCGAGAGCGGAGACGTTCTCTACCGGTCGACGGCACGGTCCACCGGCAGCCACGATGTGGTCGTCTCGGAGTATTCCTCCCAGGTGGCGCGGCAGGATACGGCACGCAAGGCGGTGAGAGACCTTGCCAACACCATCACCTATCTCCTGTCATTCCACTTCGACCGTGCCCACGAAGCTGCCGGATCCTGATCCATGACCGGACTGTTGCGGCCGTCCCTGCTCTCTCCTGGATGGCGGCATGGGTCCCTGGCGGCGGGCGCCTGAACAATGGTGAAGATCCCGAAGCGGGAGATCGACGGTTTCTGCCGTGCTCCCGGCAGTGCCATTCGAGCGGTGCTGATCTACGGGCCCGACCAGGGTCTTGTCCGGGAACGCAGCAATCTCCTGCTCGGCGGTGCTGTGGATGATCCCCGTGACCCCTTCCGGGTCTGCGACCTCACCGGAGAAGAGGCGGCCAGGGATCCGGCACGACTCATGGAGGAAGCCGTGTCGCTCTCCATGACCGATGGCCGCAGGGTCGTCAGGGTGCGCGGGATGGCGGACAGTTTCGCGCCGACCATGGCAGAGGTGCTGAAGCTGCCGACGGGCGATACCCTGATCCTTGTCGAGGCTGCCGAACTCGCCGCCCGCTCCAAACTGCGCGCGGCCTTCGAGAAGGGAAAGGACACCGCCGCCCTGGCATGTTATCGCGACGAGGGGCGGGATCTCGAGGCTGTTATCGCCGACGAACTCTCCAGGCAGGGCATTGCCGCCGACGGCAATGCGCGGCGCCTTCTCGTATCCTGTCTTGGCGGCGACCGGATGCAGACCCGCAACGAGATCGCCAAGCTTGCCCTCTACGTCGGAGCGGGTCAGAGAGCAACGGCCAGGGACGTCGAGAACGCGGTGGCCGACAGTTCCTTTCTCTCCCTGGAACGTATCGCCCACAATGTCTCGTCCGGGAATCTTGACGACCTCGACCGCAGTCTCGAGAGGGCGCTGGCCAACAGGGAAACACCCGACACCATCCTGGGCGCGGTGCGCCGCCACCTGACTCAGCTCGAACTCGTTCTCGGACTGAAGGAGCGTGGCGTCAACGAGGCCCAGGCGATGAAGGCGGCGGGAGTGGTCCATTTCCGCGCCGAGGACGCCCTGAAGGCCGCTGGCCGGCGTTGGAACGCACATCTCGTCCACCGTGCGCGCAACTACCTCTTCGACGCCGAGGCGCAATGCCGCACGACCGGCATGCCTGACGCCACCATCTGCCGGCGGGCGCTGTTCGACATCACCAGAGCGGCGGCCGGGAGCGCATCACGGAGACACTGATGGCCGATCTCAAGCAGCAACTTCTCGACTGGATCGAGGAAGACCGCCGGACACTGGAGGGTTTCTTCAGCGACTTCGTTGCCACGCCGACGCCCAATCCGCCCGGCGACACGCGCAAGGCGGTGGCGCACATCCGCCGGTTTCTGGACGAACACGGTCTGACTCACCGGGTGATCGATCCCGAACCGATGTTCCCGAACGTCGTTGCCAGTTTCGATGGTTCCGGCGAGGGGCGCCACCTGGTGCTCAACGGTCACATCGACGTGTTTCCGGCCACGCCCGAACCCTGGACCCACGGATCACCGTGGTCGGGCGCCGTCGAGGACGGCGCCGTGTGGGGCCGCGGTTCCGCAGACATGAAGTGCGGCACGTCTGCATCGATCTTCACCTACATGTACCTCTCCAGACTCCGCGAACATCTTGGCGGCCGCCTGACCCTGACGTGCGTCTCCGACGAGGAGACATTCGGTCCCTGGGGTGCGCGCTATCTGATGGAACATCACCCGGAAGTCCACGGCGACTGTTGCCTCAATGGCGAGCCATCGAGTCCCTTCTCCATCCGCTTTGCCGAGAAGGGGCCGTGGTGGGTGACATTCCACGTCACGACCAGGGGAGCCCACGGCGCCTACACCCATGCCGGCGACAGCGCCAGCCTGGTGGCGATGGACTTTTGCCGGGATCTTCAGGCGGCGGTCGATGCCATCCACGTCGATCCTCCCCACAACATCGGCCGTGCCATCGACGATGCGCGCGACACGCTCGACCGGGCCATGGGAGAAGGAGCCCATGCCATCATCCAGAAGGTCACCTGCAACATCGGCGTCATCGAATCAGGTCTCAAGGTCAACGTGATTCCCGGTTCCGCGACGATCGAGGCCGACTTCCGCCTGCCTGTCGGGTGCGACAGGGAGACCGTCCAGCCTGTCGTGGAGGGGGTTCTGGCACGCTGGCCCCAGGTCACGATGGAGGAACAGAACTACATGGGCCCCTCCTGGTGCGATCCCCATGGAGACATGGTCGGCATTCTTCAGGACAACGTCGAGGCCCTGGCCGGGTACCGGCCCCAGCCGGTCGTCAGCCTCGGCGGAACCGACGCGAGGCTGTGGCGCTACCGGGGCATCGATGCCTATGTCTACGGTCCCTTCCCCACCGGCATGGGCCAGCGTGACGAACACGTCCCCCTCGACGATTTCTTCCACGTCATACGCAGTCACGCGCTTTCCGCTTTCGACTACCTCGACGGCGCGCGCTCGTGACCCGCCTCAGTCCATGGCGAAGAGATGGCTGTGTTCACCGAGAACATCGCTGAAGGCCCCGCAAAAGGCTTCGAGATCGCTGTCGGTCATGGGCAGGCACAGAAGCAGTGAATTGCGCCAGGTCATGCGCTGACCACGGGCGAGGAGCTCGTGGAACAGGAGTTGCGACTTGAGATCGTCGTCACTTTCGGCGTCGTAATCGTCCCTCAATGGTCCTTCGCAACAGTGGATCTGCATGATGGAGCCAAGGCCGGTCACCACCATGGGCAGGCCATGGCGGTCGATGATGGCGTTCAGGTCCTCCCGGAATGCATCGCCACGGGCATTGAACGTCCCGGCAATCTCCGGCGTGTAGATTCGCGTCATCGCCGTCGCCCCGGCGGCGTGGGTGATGACGTTGTTGTTGAAGGTGCCGGCGTGGGCCACCGCCTCCGGCGATCTGGGATCGAAGCGCGCCATGATGTCGGCGCGCCCACCAAAGGCGCCGAAGGCGGCGCCACCGCCGATGTACTTGCCTAGGGTCGTCATGTCGGGCGTCACGTCGAGGACTTCCTGGAGTCCGCCGCCCGAGAGCCGGCTTGTCACGACCTCGTCGAAGATGAGGATGATGCCGTGACGGTGGGTGACATCCCGCAAGGCCTCGAGGAAGTCCCTGTCTGCGGGAATCATGCCTGCCGATCCCTGCATCGGCTCAATGACAACGCAGGCGAGATCGCCCGCATGACGTTCGACAAGGTCGACGGTCGCCTGCGTGTTGTTGAAGGGCGCCATGACATAGTCGAAGGGCGCGTTGAGGGGGGATCCGCCGTGACCGAACAGGAAGACGCCGCCATGGTAGGCGCCCTCGAACACCATCACCTTCGATCGGCCGGAGACCACCCGGGAAATGCTGATGGCCATCATGTTGGCCTCGGTGCCCGAGTTGGTGAACCGTATCCTGTCGATGGAAGGGAAGCGATTGACGAGCTCGGCGGCGAGAATGCGCTCGTAGCGGTTGGGACCACCGAGCACCCAGCCGTCCGAAACCGCACGCCCTATGGCGGCGGCGATGTCGGGATCGGAATGACCGAAGAGTCCGGCGCCGAACTCGCCGACAAAGTTCGTGTACCGGTTCTGGTCGATGTCCTCGACGTACTGGCCTTCACCCCTGGCGATGGTCAACGGGAAGGGAGGATGGAAGATCACCGTGCGTGTGTTGCCGCCCGGCATGTAGTCGGCGGCCTTCAGGTCTTCTTCACGGCTTCGCGGATTGCGCGCGGCATATCTGGAAAACGAATCCGCAACCGCCTTTTCGAGATCGGCCTTCCGGGCCGTGTTGCTGCGTATCACCATGGTGTCCTCTCCTGCGGGTCCGGGGAGGCTAACCCGGGTTGACCAGGCAGGGCAAAGTGCTGCTTCGAATCGCCCGGCAGAATCCCGGAAGCACCCCGGCGGACCAGAACACCCCGGAGATTGCCGTGCGTCACGCCATCACCGGAACTTCATCGAAACCGTTGTCGCTGCGACGTTGACCGGCCCGGCACGGGCCTCACGACGCGCCTGCTCGCCGTTGCCCGCGCGGCGGACTCGCCTGGCAATTCGATGCCCAACGCCGGGAGCAGCAGCGCACATGCGAGTCCTTCACAAGGGACGACGGATCGAACGTCGGCCCGGGATGCGTGGAACCTCGGCCATGGTTGTCAGCGCAGTGCGTTCTCGGTCAGCGGTCCCGCAGTTTCGCAAACAATCAGGAGGAGCGGCGCGCGTCTCGCCGGAGCCCTCGATGTTTGCTATGTATCGCCTGGCTCCCTGGAGGTCCCCATGTCCACCATGTTCCCGAATCTCTTCTCGCCGCTTTCCATCAGGGATGTGACCTTCAGGAACCGGATCTTCTCCACCGGTCACATGACGACGCTTGTGACCGGCTACAAGCCCAACGAGGAACTTGCGGCCTACCACGAATCCCGTGCCCGGGGCGGGGCCGGGCTGGTGATCATCGAGGTGGCACTGGTCCACGGCTCGTCGGTCTACACATCCCACACCATCATGGCCAACACCGATGACTGCATCCCCGGCTACCGGAACATCGCCCGCCGTGTGCACCGCCATGACTGCCGTGTCTTCGGGCAGCTCTTTCACCCGGGCCGCGAGGTATTCGAATCGATCGATGGCAGCGCTCCCGTTGCCTGGGCGCCGTCTTCGGTGCCCAACGAACGCTTTCACATCATGCCCAGGGCCATGCCGCGTGCCATGATCCACGACGTGATCGACGGCTATGGCGACGCCGCCGTCCGACTCCGCGAAGGCGGACTCGACGGGGTCGAGATCGTCGCCAGTCACGGATATCTCCCGGCACAGTTTCTCAATCCCCGGGTCAACGTCCGCGAGGACGAGTACGGCGGAACCCTTGAGAACCGCGTTCGTTTCCTGCGGGAAGTGGTCGACAACATCCGCGCCAAGGTCGGCAACGACTATGTGGTGGGCCTGAGAATCACCGGCGACGAGCATTCCCATGACGGCCCCGACGTGGAGACGGTGACCGCGGCCATCTGCATGCTCGATGCAGGCGGCGGTCTCGATTACTTCAACGTCATCGCCGGTTCGTCATCGTCGCTCGGCGGTTCCGTTCACATCGTGCCGCCGATGTTCATCGACAATGCCTACGTGGCGCCCTATGCCGCCACCGTCCGCCAGAAGGTGTCGGTTCCCGTGTTCGTGGCCGGCAGGATCAACCAACCGCACCAGGCCGAGGAGATCGTCGCCGGCGGCCAGGCCGACATGGTGGGCATGACGCGGGCACAGATCTGTGATCCGCAGTTGGCCAACAAGGCCCGGACGGGCCGTGTCGACGACATCCGCGCCTGCATCGCCTGCAACCAGGCCTGTATCGGTCACATGCACATGGGGGTCGGCATCTCGTGTATCCAGCACCCTGAATCGGGCCGCGAACTCGTCTACGGCGAACGCAAACCGGCAGCCGGCGCCAAGAAGGTCCTGGTGGCGGGGGGCGGGCCCGGTGGCATGAAGGCGGCAGCCGTGGCCGCGGAGCGCGGCCATCGGGTGACATTGTACGAAGCAACGGACCGCCTGGGCGGACAGACTCTGCTGGCACAGTCACTGCCCGGCCGCGCCGAATTCGGCGGCATCGTCACCAATCTCTCCCGGGAAATGGAACTGGCCGGCGTCGAGGTCATCAGGAACCGCAAGGTGACACGCGAGCTGGTGGAGACGGAGGCTCCCGATGTGGTCATCGTCGCCACCGGAGCGGTACCGGCGCCGGTCGACATCGAGGGAGGCGACGAGGCCCATGTCGTCGAGGCCTGGTCCGTGGTCAGGGGCGAGGCGAATGTCGGCGGCAACGTGGTGATCGCCGACTGGCGGTGCGACTGGATCGGCCTCGGTCTCGCCGAACACCTCGCGCGCAACGGCTGCAACGTCACTCTGGCGGTCGACGGGTACATGCCCGGCCAGACGATCCAGATGTACGTCCGCGATCACTGGGCCGGCATTCTCCAGAAGCTGGGGGTGAAGGTCATTCCCTATGCCCGCCTCTTCGGCGCCGATGCCGACAGTGTCTACCTGCAACACGCCACCAGTGGTGAAGCGATGATCGTCGAGGACGTCGACACGCTCGTCACGGCTCTCGGCCATCATTCCGTGACGGACCTTGCCGACGAGCTGGAGGACTGGACGGGAGAGCTTCACCTTGTCGGGGATTGCCTTGCCCCCAGAACCGCCGAGGAGGCCGTTCTCGAGGGACTCAAGACAGCTGCGGAGATTTGAGCGATGTCACTTCCCGACGATGCAGCGGAGGTTCTCGATTTCTGGTTCAACCAGTTGACGCCGGAGGAGTGGTTCCAGCCCGGCGATGACCTCGATGAGACCATTGCCCGGAAGTTCGGCGGATTGCACGCCCGCCTGGGGAGGGAGGGTGTTCCGCCGTCGTGGCGCGCCACGCCGCGCGGACGCCTTGCCGCCATCATCGTGCTCGACCAGTTCCCGCGGAACATCTACCGGGGCAAGGCCGCTGCCTTCTCGACGGATGACGCGGCTCTGGCACTGGCGATGGAAACGGTCGACGGCGGATACGCCGACGAACTTGAAGCCGTCGAACGCAAGTTTGTCTACCTGCCTTTCGAACATTCCGAGGATCCCATCGTGCAGGACCGGAGCGTCCGCCTCTTCGCCACCCTGGACGATCCTCGCTCGCTGCACTTCGCGGAAGCCCACCGCGATGTCATCAGGCGATACGGCCGCTTCCCTCACCGCAACAGGATGCTGGGACGGGTCTCGACAGCCGGCGAGGAGGCCTATCTGGCCGAACCCGGCGCCGGATTCGGCTGGCTTCCGCCCGATGATCCAGACGAACGGAACGCCTCCTGATGCCGACCTGCCTTCTCGACGAACTGGTGGCGGTAGCAGGGAAAGCCGGCTCCGTCATCATGGATCACCATGGCCGTGCCGACGCGCGGCTGAAAGCGGACCGATCCCCGGTCACGGATGCCGACGAAGCGGCCGAGGCCCTGATCGTCGCGGCCCTCAACCGGCTCACGCCGGGTGTTCCGGTGATCGCCGAGGAGATGATGGCCGGCCGGGCACCTGCCGGGGAAGCGGGGCCGCGATTCTGGCTTGTCGATCCCCTGGACGGAACACGGGAGTTTCTTGGCGGCAATGGCGAATTCACCGTCAACATCGCGCTCATCGAGGAACGCCGGGTGACTCTGGCCGTCGTCGGCGCCCCCGCCAGGGGTCTCATCTACGCCAGTGACGGCATGCGGTCCTGGTGTCGACAGGCCGGCGGAGAAACCACCACCATCCGCTCCAGACAGCCGCCGGCCAGCGGCATGACGGCTGCCATGAGTCGCTCACACAGGGACAGGGCCTCCGAGGTTTTTCTGGAATCCCTTCCCGTCACCGACGAGATCATCGGGGGCAGTTCGCTCAAGTTCTGCCTCCTGGCCGAAGGCAGGGCCGATGTCTACCCGCGCTTCGGCCGAACCATGGAATGGGATACCGCGGCCGGGCACGGCATCCTCGAGGCTGCCGGAGGTGCGGTGACGGAACCGGATGGAGGCGCGTTCCTCTATGGCAAGCCGGGATTCGTCAACCCTCCCTTCGTGGCCTGGGGGAGTGCTCCGCCATGAATCCAGCCGTCCTGGAACAGCTCAAGGCGATCACCGGGCCGGCGGGCTGGCTTGCCGAGACGCACGACATCGCGCCCTATCTCCGCGACTGGCGCAAGAAGTGGTCGGGCACCGCGCCGATCGTCATGCGTCCGGCCACCGTGGAAGAAGTCTCGGCAATCGTCAGCACCTGCGCCAACGCCGGGATCGGAATCGTGCCGCAGGCCGGCAACACCGGCCTGGTGGGAGGCGGCATCCCCGACAACAGTGGCCAGGAGGTTATTCTCAGCGTCAACCGTATGACGAGGGTGCGCGACGTCGATCCACAGAACAACACCATCACGGTCGACGCGGGCTGCATTCTCCAGGACGTCCAGCAGGCGGCGCGCGACGCTGACCGGCTCTACCCCCTCAGCCTTGCCGCCGAGGGAAGCTGCCGTGTCGGCGGCACGCTTTCGACCAACGCCGGCGGCACCAATGTCCTGCGCTACGGCAATGCCAGGGACCACGTTCTCGGTCTGGAAGTCGTGCTCGCCGACGGACGCATCTGGAACGGTCTCAAGGGCCTGCGAAAGGACAACACAGGGTATGACCTCAAGCAGCTCTTCCTCGGCACCGAGGGAACCCTCGGCATCATCACCGGCGCGGTCCTGAAGCTCTGGCCGCTGCCGCGCGACGAGGTCACCGCTTGGCTCGGGCTGGCCGGTCCCCGCGAGGCCCTGGCCATGCTCCAGCGCCTGCAGGACGGCACCGGCGGCCAGGTGACGGGATTCGAGTACATGTCGGCAAGCGCCCTCGAGATGACCTTCTCGAAGCTTCCCGCGAACCGGTCACCGTTCTCGGAGGAGTATCCCGCCTGCGTCCTCATGGAAACCGCTTCGGGCGCGCGGGATGGCGACCTGCGGCGGGTGGTCGAGGACGAACTGGCCAGGGGACTCGACGAGGGGATGCTGGCCGATGCCATCATCGCCGAATCGACGGCCCAGGCCCGGGCATTCTGGCAGATCCGCGAGGACATGCCGCAGGCCCAGACGATGATGAGCGGCAGCATCAGTCACGATGTCGCCGTTCCCGCAGGCTCCATTGCCGACTACCTCGATCAGGTCAGCAACGAGATCGCCGCCAGGGTGCCTGAGGCCCGGCTTGTTCCCTACGGGCACCTCGGTGACGGCAACATGCATGTCAACCTCTGTGCCGCGAATCCCGATGACGGCGCCGCACTCCTCTCCCGCGCCGAAGACGTCAATGACATCGTTGAATCACTCGCCGTCGCGCTCGGTGGTTCGTTTAGCGCCGAACACGGGATCGGCCGGCTGCGCATGCGTCAGCTGGGTGCCTACAAGGATTCCACCGAACTTGCTCTCATGGCCACGCTCAAGCAGGCCCTCGACCCCGCCAACACACTCAATCCCGGAAAGGTGGTCGCGCCGGATCGTCTTGCATGAGGTCCCTTCGGGGCCAGGGATGCCGCCGGCAGCAGGGGTGATCCTGGTGATCAGCCCTTGCCGCGCCACGGGATGAGCCACTGCTCGAGGCGGCGCATGATGAGTTCAATGATGTAGCCGATGATGCCGATCAGGATGATGCCGATCACCACCGTGTCGGTTTGCAGAAAGTTCTTGGCGATCATGATCATCGAGCCCAGCCCCTTGTCGGCGGCCACCAGTTCGGCGGCAACGACCGTGCCCCAGCACACACCCATGGATGTTCTCAGCCCGGTAAAGATCTCCGGCAGGGCATTGGGGAGGATCACGTGGCGCAGGATCTGCAGCTTCGAGGCGCCCAGCGAATAGGCAGCGTGGACCTTGGTGATGCGCACGCTCGACACGCCTGAGCGTGCAGCGATCGTCATGATGAAGAGCGAGGCAAGGAACAAGAGGAAGATCTTCGCAAACTCATCGATGCCGAACCACAGGATGATGAGCGGAATCAGCGCCAGGGGCGGGATCGGACGCATGAACTCGACCACGGGATCGAAGAGACCCCTGCCGATGGAGGACAGTCCCATGGCGAACCCGAGCGGAATGCCGACCAGCGCCCCGTAGAACACGCCGGACAGCACCCGGTAGACGCTTATTCCCACATGGTCGAGCAGCGCCGTGTTGCGGAATCCCTCGCCAACGATCTTGACCAGGCGCTCCCACGTCCCGGAAATAGACGGCCAGTAGAAGGGTTCGACGAGGTCGAACGCGGACGCGACCACCCATGCCGCGACGAGAACCGCCAGGGTCAGCATCGAATAAAACCGTCCCGAGTTGACGGCCGTGGCATCGCCGAACTTGACGGTCTTCTGGCGGGTAAACGAATTGTCCGACAGGCCGAGCCAGATCGCCAGGCCGGAAGGCTTTTGCCGTGACATGAATTCCCTCCCCCCTGACGGACCTAACCGTTGTCGCCCATGATCTCTTCCTCCATGTCCCAGATCATGGAGAGGATCTCCTCGCGGGCCGACACGAACTCAACGCCGGCCTTGACGTCCCGCGCCGGTTTCTCGAGAGCTTCGTCGGCGAACGGCAGGCGAAACTCCTTCTCGATGCGCCCAGGGCGCGGCGCCATGACGATCAGGCGTTCGCCGAGGAAGAGAGCCTCCTCCACCGAGTGGGTGATGAGAAGGATGGTCTTGCCGGTCTCCTTCCACAGTCTGAGCACCAGACCCTGCATCTTCTCGCGGGTCAGGGCGTCAAGTGCGCCAAGCGGTTCGTCCATGAGAATGACGTCGGGATCGTTGGCAAGGCAGCGGGCCAGCGCCACCCGCTGCTGCATGCCACCCGAGAGCTGGTAGACCGGCTTGTCGGCAAACTCCACGAGACCGACGATTCCCAGCAGACGCTGCACTGTGTCGGCTGTCTCCGCACGGTCCCTGCCGCACATTCTCGGTCCGAAGGAGATGTTCTGTTCCACGGAGAGCCATTCGAACAGCGCTCCCTGCTGGAACACCATGCCGCGCTCGGCGCCTGGGCCCTTCACCGGCGTGCCGGCAACACGAACCTCGCCCCTGGTAGGGGAGAGGAAGCCCGCGATGATGTTGAGGAGGGTGGTCTTGCCGCATCCCGATGGCCCGAGAACGCTCATGATCTCGCCCTTGGCGATGTCAAGCGACACGTCATTGAGAGCGTCGACCTCGGAATCAGGCAGGGTATAGACCATGGAGATCCCGTCGATAGCAATCTCCGCCGTTTCCGCCATCCGCATCTCCTCGTCAGGCCCGCCGCACATGAACGAGCCGGGTTCAGCAGGGCGGCAACCGGGCAACGCCAGGTTGCCCGGTTACCGGATCACTCAAAGGAAACTGTCATCGACGAATGGTGAATAGTCGTCGAGACTCGTTTCCATGTTACCCGCCCCGACCATGACGTCGGCGACGCCCTTGGTCATGGCCTGTACGCCACCACCAAGCCAGTTTGCGCCCTTCTGGTCGGCGGCGCTCGGGAAACCGAAGTTGGCGAGCATCGACGCGGTGGCATCCTCGTCCATGCCCGCGGCACCGGCGATGGTCGCCAGGGCAGCGCCCGGATCAGCCTTGTAGGCGTTGTTGGCGTCCTCGGTGATATCCATGAAGGCCTGCACCAGGTCGGGATGCTCGCTGGCAAAGTCCTCGGTCACCGTGATGATGTCGAAGGTGTTGATGCCGACCGCTTCCTGTTCGGCGCCGGTCATCAGCGGGAAGCCGACTTCCTTCATGCGGTCGATGGCGCCGCCGAAGGCACAACCCATGACGACGTCACCACGGATCAGGGCAACGGCGGCATCGGCCGGGTTCATCTGCACCAGGTCAACCTTCGATGCGTCCACACCGAGGTGTTCAAGGGTCCGCAACAGCTTGTAGTGGGTGACATTGCCGATGGGTGTTGCCACCTTCATGCCTTCGAGTTCGGTGGCGTTGTCCTGCGTGATGCCAGCATCCTCGCGGATGATGCACAGATCGTTCTCGGCATAGGTCACGGCAATCCCCACCAGCTTCAGCGGAGCGCCGTTGGAGACACCGACGACGAACGGTACAAAACCCTGGCTGTAGGCGATCTGCACGTCACCGGAAACCATGGCCTGGGTCATCTCGTTGCCGTTGCCGAAGGCGCGCCATTCGACATCGACGCCCATCGCCTCATCATAGGTCTTTTCGACCTGGGCGACCTGGTTGGCGGTCGGCCACTCGAGGAAATAGGCCACTGTTACCGTATCACCGTGGTCGGCGAACGCCGGGGCGGCGAAGGTAAGGGCCATCGCGGCGCCGGCAATGGCGCCTGTCACTCGGCGTGAAGTCATGAGGATCCTCCTTTTCTGCCCTCAAACGGAGCGTATTGATGCCAGCCCCTTCTCGTACCAGTCTGGACAAGGGGCACTGCCACTCTACGCATACAGGGCGCCGTTGCTCAACAATGGATTCACCGGGGAGGCAATCCGCGGAGCCACCGTTCGACATCCTCAACCGTGTCGACATCCCCCAGGGCATCGATCAGGGCCACAGGACAAGCCGTCGGGACGTTCTCCAGGGTGTCGGCGAGGGCATGGCGCGTCGACCAGCGGACCGGTGAGAAGATCCCGGCATCGCGCAGTTCCGGCGCCAGCCCGACAAGCCAGTAACCGCCATCGTGTGCCGGCCCGAAGACCGCGTCATGACGCTCGAGGGCCTTGAAGGCGCGCGTGATGTGCTGGCGTCGCAACCCGGGAATGTCCGTGCCGACCATCACCACAGGTCCTGGCGGCATGGCAGCAAAGGCGTTGTGCATTCTCGCGCCCAGGTCGCGGCCGGACTGGGTCATCGTCGCGAGCCCCCGAAACCGGTGCCGGCGCCGTTTTCCTGCCGAGGGTGCGACCGCCACCACGGTCGACCATGGTCCTCCGGCCACGCGCCGGAGCGTTCGCCGGAGCAGAAGCCTGTAAACCGCAAGGGCGAGGCGCTCGCCACAGGCTTCGGCCAGGCGGGTCTTGACCTCGCCAGCCACTGCCGGGCGGGCCATCACCACGACACTGCGTGCGGCCTTCACCCGTACATCCTCGCGATCAGCGACGGCGGCACACCGCAGAAGTAACAGCCAAGGCAGAACGCGTTCCGTACGACGCGGATGCCGTATCCTGCCCGACGGTAACGGACGGCGCTGGTGCGTGCATCGCAATCCAGGGTGACCAGACGCCGACGGCCAATGCGTCGCACCATGTCGACGTCTTCCATGATCGCCATGGGCCTGAAGCCGCCCAGCGACTCGTAGAAGTCCGCGGAGATTAGCAGGCCCTGGTCTCCATAGGGCAGCCCCAGGAAACGGCTTCTGCACCGGGCACCCCACTCGACGCATCGGGCCCAAGGCGCCGGATCGTCGAGGCGAAGGCGAAACACGCCGGCCCGCCGACCGGCGTCCGGATCGGACAGCAGATCCGCGACAGCCTCTCGCCAGGCCGGCCCGGGAACCGTGTCGGCATGAAGAAACAGCAACCAGTCGCCCTTCGCCGCGACGGCGCCGGCCGCCATCTGGATGCCGCGGCCGCGCCGCGCCGACATCACTGTCGCACCCCTTGAGCGCGCGACTTCGGCTGTCCTGTCGGCCGACCCTCCATCGACTACGATGATCTCGCCCGGAGCAGCGCCACCGCAGGTGATCCGGTCGATGACGTTCCCCAGACCGGCCGCGGCATCGAGAGCGGGAATGATGACGGAAAGCCTCTTCATCGGCGTCATCATAGCGCAATCGGGCTCTTGCCGGAGCCATGCATGTTCTGGTATTGTTCTCTTCATGCCCGACTTCCGCCAGCACAAGGGCCGTGCGGCCGTGACCAATCGGACCGGCCGCTTTGAAACCCTCCAGCGCGAAGCCTTCGATGACGGCTGGAACACCGTCGACGAGGATCTTCCCCCCTTGCGAACCGAAGTCGCTGTCGATTCGAGCCGCAGCATCATCACCCGCAACACGTCGCCGGATATCCCCTTCGAGCACTCGATCAACCCCTATCGCGGGTGCGAACACGGGTGCATCTACTGCTATGCGCGACCGTCGCATGCCTGGCTCGGTCTTTCACCCGGCCTGGATTTCGAGACGAAGCTCGTGATGAAACCGGACGCCGCGCTTCTGCTGCGCCGGCACCTCGCACGCCCTTCCTACCGGCCGAAGGTCATTTCCCTTGGCAGCAACACCGATCCCTACCAGCCGATCGAGCGCCAATACCGCATCACGCGCCAGATCCTCGAGGTTCTCGGCGAATGCCGGCATCCGTGCGGCATCGTCACCAAGTCGGCCCTCATCGAGCGGGACCTCGACGTGCTCGCTCCCATGGCAGAGATGAATCTCGTCCGTGTCTTCATCTCCATCACGACGCTTGATCGCGCCCTTGCGAGACGCATGGAGCCCCGCGCGCCCACGCCTTCGGTGCGTCTCAGGACCATCGAGAGCCTGAGCCGGGCCGGAATTCCCACCGGCGTCATGGTGGCGCCAGTCATTCCGGGGCTGAATGACCACGAGATCGAGGCCATCATCGGGGATGCCGCTGCCGCCGGTGCAAGGAGCGCCGGTCATGTCCTGCTGCGCCTGCCGCTCGAGATCAGGGACCTGTTCCAGGAATGGCTGGCCGCTCACGAACCGGGTCGGGCGAAACGGGTCATGGCGCTCATCAGGCAGTGCCGCGGCGGCAAGGACTACGATTCCGGCTGGGGCAGGAGAATGACGGGAACCGGTCCGGTCGCGGACCTCGTGTCACGCAGGGTTTCCATGGCGTGCACGCGACATGGTCTCGATCGCCGCTCTTGGTCTCTCGACACGACACAGTTCATTCACCCGCCCGCCGATCCCCGGCAGCCCTCGTTCTTGTGAGACCGGGTGAAGCGTGGCCGTCCTGCCTTATGGCCAACCCATTCCGTGATAAGGTCTTCCCATGGATCACGGTGACCAGCTGACCGACATCACGATCGTCGTGACAGCCGCACTCGCCTGTGGTCTGCTGCTGGGACGGTTCCGCCAACCGGCCATCGTCGGCTACATCGTCGCCGGCGTCGTCCTCGGCCCTTCGGTGATGGGGTTCGTCGAGGACCGGGAACAGATCAACTTCCTTGCCGAACTCGGCGTGCTGCTCCTCCTGTTCAGCATCGGCATGGAACTCGACATCTCGAACTTCCGTTCCGTCATCAGGTTCTCCTTCATCGCCACCGGCCTGCAGATCGCCATCGCGACGGCGGTCATCCTGCTCTGCTCCTGGCCGCTGGGATGGCCGTGGGAGCTGAGTGTTCTTGTCGGATTTGGCGTGGCGCTCTCGTCGACGGCCGTCACCATCAAGCTCCTCGAGGATGTCGGCGAAGTCGACAGCGAGACCGGCCGCCGGGCCATCGGAATTCTCATCGCCCAGGATCTGGCGTTCATCCCGATGATGCTGTTCGTATCGGCCATAGGCGCAGAAGAAGACATCACGTTCAATGCCGTTATGCCGGTGATCGGCTCCGTCCTGATTCTCCTTGTCCTGCTGTGGTTCCTCGCCCGCAGACGCGGCATCAACTTTCCCGTCGAGGCCCTGGCCCGCGGGCAGGCGGACCTCATCGCCGTCGGCGTGATGGCCCTGTGCTTCGGGGCGGCCGCGATCAGCGGCCTCTTCGGCATTTCGACGGCCTATGGCGCCTTCCTTGCCGGCCTGGTGCTCGGCGCCAGCACGGACCGGGCCACCCTTCTGCGCGTCACCCTGCCCCTCCAGGGTGTTCTGCTGATGGTGTTCTTCCTGTCGATCGGTCTGCTGATCGACGTCACGTTCATTCTCGAGAACCTCGAGGCCATCCTCCTCATGCTTCTTCTCGTCACCCTGGGCAAGACGGCGATGAACGTCGGCATCCTGAGGCTATTGAAGGAACCGTGGCCACGCGCCTGGCTGGGCGGTGTGGCCCTGGGACAGATCGGGGAGTTTTCCTTCGTCCTGGTGGCCCTCGGCCTGTCGACGGGCGCCATCGGTCAGGAGGGATATCGCCTGTTCATCGCCGTCATCGCGCTCAGCCTCATCATCTCGCCGGTGTGGCTCAACAGCGCCCGCAGGATCCAGACTCTCGCCTCCAACGCCGAAACGCTGCGCGAGCTCATGGCGCGACTCTATCCCTTTGCCGCCGTCAGCGCGGACCGTGGCATCGCTTGGGTGCGCAGGACACATGCCACCGTCCGTCGCCGCAAGCGTTCTCCGGCACTCCAGGACAAGAGGAACGATGAAGCCGGTTCCTGACCTTGTCCGGGAGGGGCGATTGCCGCAGCCCGTCGCCGGCGTCGACGAAGCCGGCCGCGGGTCGTGGGCCGGACCGGTGGTCGCAGCAGCGGTGATCCTCGATCCGCGGAAGATCCCGGATGGTCTCGACGATTCGAAGAAACTCTCGCCGGCACGCCGAAAGGACCTCATGGCACGGTTGCTGGCCGTGGCCAGGACCGGTGTCGGCTGTGCCAGTGTCGGGGAGGTCGACCGGCTCAACATTCTTGAAGCCACGATGCTCGCCATGGCAAGGGCCGTGGACGCGCTGCCGGTGACGCCGGCACACACCCTGATCGACGGCAACCGGGTCCCGAAGCTGGCCTGTCCCGCAACAGCTGTCGTCAGGGGCGACGCCACCTGCCTCTCGATCGCCGCGGCGTCCATCGTCGCCAAGGTGACACGGGACCGAATCATGTCCGGTCTCTCGCCCGAGTTTCCGGACTATGGCTGGCAACGCAATGCCGGGTACGGAACGCGCGAGCACGCCCGCGCGCTCGAACGCCACGGGGTCACGCCCCATCACCGCCGCTCATTCTCTCCCGTCGCCCGCGTGGCAGCATCGACGTGATCGATGATCTTCCAGGTCATGGCGGGCAACGCCAGCGCGGAAAACGCCTCCCTTGCGTGCCAGCGATCATCGCCGGTCACCGCAGCACCCCGCAGAGTGGCGATGCGAAAGGTGACGGTGAGGTGGGTGAAGGCGTGCGCCACAGATCCGGCAAGGAGCGACCAGTTGCCCGGCCGGGGTGCATGCGCCATCGCCTCCTGAAGAGTCCAGGCATCGTCGCGCCAGGGGGTCGACGGGACCTCCAGCATGTCTCGCAAGAGGGATTGCCCTTCGCGCTTGGTCAGCATCACGCGGCCATCGGCGCTCTCCAGCCAGAAGGCGATCGCCTGGCGCCAGGGACGCCGTTTCCGGGGACTCCGGCGCGGCAGGCTGTCGACAAGACCGCGCTGTCGAGCCCTGCAGTCTCCGTCGAGGGGACACGCACCGCAGCGAGGCGCTCGGGGTGTACACACCATGGAACCGAGGTCCATGAGGGCCTGGGCAAAGTCGCCGGGGCGATGACGCGGAATCATGTCCGAGACGGCCTTCGCAACGGATCTCCTCAGGCGGTGGGCGGGCTCGTCAACGGCAAGGTAACGAGCCACCACCCGTTCGACATTGCCATCGACCGCGGCCTCCGGCTGATCGAAGGCGATCGCCGCGATCGCCCCGGCAGTGTAGGCGCCTATGCCCGGCAGCCTCTTCAGTTCCGCCACGGTCCCGGGAAACCGTCCCGCATGATCACGCACGATCATGCAGGCACACTCGTGAAGCCTCGCGGCGCGGGCGTAGTAGCCAAGACCTGCCCACATGGCGAGAATCTCGTCACGGTCCGCCACAGCCAGGTCGACAAGCGTCGGCCAACGTTCGAGGAAGCGGCGATAGTAGGGAATGACGACCGGCACCGTGGTCTGTTGCAGCATGATCTCGGCGAGCCAGACACGGTAGGGATCGCCCACGCCCCCGGCGCGCCACGGCAGGTCCCTGGCGTGACGGTCGTACCATGCCAGCAGGCGGTCACCAGAGCTCATCGCGTGCCGTCCACACGGTCATCACGCCATGCCTGAAGGCAAGAACCGGGCGCGCAACAGCGAAGGACGGTTCGTCCATCTGGGAAGGATTCTCCCGCAGGCCGCTGGACGCGCCTTCCGGCGCAAGGGCTTTGCCCGCGCCCGCGTCTTCACCGACTGGGCCGACATCGTCGATCGCGACACCGCCGAAAACAGCCGCCCGGCAAGGATCTCCGGCGGCACCCTCACCGTCGTCGTCACTTCGTCCCACGCCCCCACGATGCAGATCCAGGAGCCGGTGATTCTCGATCGCATCAACACATACCTCGGCACCGGAAACGACCCCGTCATCGACCGCATCAGGCTGAAGCAGGGCTACGTCGATGCTCCCCAACCGGCCGGGCGGCGGTCGCAACGGGTCCTGGATGCCGCGGAGACGGCCCATCTCGAACGTCTTGTCACTCCCGTCCAGGATCCTGCGCTCAGAAAGGCCCTTCTCGATCTGGGACGCGCCGTCATGGCAGCGCAACCCGCTCGCACCGCCGAAAAGGGCAGGAAACCGGGAGGTGGTAGCGGAGAAGGGGCATGATCCCCCAATCCAGCAACTGAACGACCCCGCCCCGTCAGCCGGCGGATCCGCTTGAAACCGCCCTTCATCCGGACCGCGAAAGCGGAGGCGCTTCCGGCAGGACCCAGCGTTCAGAATCCCGCGCGGATCTCCTCGAAGAGTGCGATGTGGCGCTGCTTCAGATCAACCGGCACGAACTGGTAGGTATGCGATCCAGCCAGCGACTCCTCGGGCGTTTCGAGCCCGTTTCGAGCCAGGGTCTCCGCGTCGACAAGGCCGTAGCTGTTCTTGTTGGCCGCGCCCAGAGCGTAGGCCTCGATCATGAAGGCACCGGCTTCCGGCGAACTGTTGGCGTTGATGAAGTCGTACACCAGTTCCTCATCGGTGCCCTGGCGGTTGGCGCGCGACAGTCCGCAGACATACGAGATAAGACCTTCCTTGGGCTGGGCCCACTTGAACGGGATGCCCGACTCCATGAGCGGCGGAATCGCGGCGGACCAGGCGTAGGAGAGCACGACCTCGCCGGACGTGATGCCCTGAAGGGCTGACGTCTGCTCGTTCCAGTAGAACCGCACGAGATCGCGCTGCTTGCGCATCAGGTCTTCGACCTTCTTGAGATCGTCGCCGTCGGGCGTATAGGGATTGTCGGTGATACCGGCGGCAAGCGCAGCGACCGGCACCACGGCATCGGTGGAATCCCAGATGGCCATGCGGCCCGCGAAGGTCTCGTCGAAGAACAGTCCCCAGGACTCGGTCTCCGGGGTGATGTCGGTCAGGTCCGTGCGATACACGAAGGACGTGAAGCCATAGTAGGTCGGCGTGTAGTAGCGCTCGCCCTTGTCGAAAGCGGCCGCAGGACTGCGGATCGATTCAAAGGTGTCCTCGAGATAGATCAAGCGCGACTCGTCGAGCGGCTGCAGACCCACGCGCATCCAGTTGGGCATCACGTCGATGCAGGGGCACACGACATCCGCCTCGAAGCCGGCGCGCAGTTTCTCGATGGCTTCGTACTCGTCGCCGTAGAAGGATGTCGCGGGCTCGCCCCACTTTTCGGCATAGTCCGGGAAGAG
Source organism: bacterium (assembly GCA_028821455.1). Lineage (GTDB taxonomy): Bacteria > Pseudomonadota > Alphaproteobacteria > SP197 > SP197 > SP197. Next base: position 72,048 of record JAPPGE010000067.1, read on the forward strand.
TTCCGGCACTTCGAAGCCTCCCCAGGTAAAGTACATCAGGTCCTCGCCCGACTGCGCTGCAGCGGGGCGCGCAATCACCGGGACTGCCAGAGGGACAACCCCGGCAAGGGCGGCAATCTCACCAATCTCGCGCCGGGTTGCCTTGCCTTGCGCGATGCGGTCGATGGTGCGTACGAGTTTCATGTTCTCCTCCCCGATCGAAACTGAACGTATCCGTCCACAAGAGGCCAGATACTCCGGTTGCAATAGTGCTGCCAACGTGGGCCGGGTTTCAAGCAACGGGTGACCGGCGGCGTCACGGAAGACAGGATTCCGCAGTCGTGGCACCTTTCTCAAGACCGGCGCGATACCCGTCGCGACACTCCTGCAGGCAGGAAATTCCGAAACACGGGGTGCCGATGCCGCGCCCGCCGGCAGCCATGCAGGACCGGACGCTGCAGGCCGCTGACAGTGGATTGCTGAACCGGCTCGGGCACAGTCTCCCGCGGCGGAATCTTCCATGCCGGGCACTCGCGTTCCGGCAAGTCGTCACAGAACGCCTTGCGTCGTCATCGCATGGGTCAACGTTCGGACGCGGGGAGGTGGTAGCGGAGGAGGGACTTGAACCCCCGACCCAGGGATTATGATTCCCCTGCTCTACCAACTGAGCTACTCCGCCCCGGAAGGCCCGGTGCATATAGAATCCGCACCGGGCAAAGTCAAGGCGCGCGCTGCGGCGTGAACCGGCATGGCAAGCGCTGCATGCCGTTGATGAACAGGCCGTGATGAAGACGCGCGCCATCAAGATCGATGTCGAGATCGGGCAGGGTTTCGAAGAGAACCCTGAAGAGGTGGTGCATCTCGCGACGGGCGAGGTGGATTCCGAGACAGTGGTGCGGGCCGCCACCGCCAAAACCGACATGATCGTTGGGGGAGCGGCGGATGTCGAAGCGCTCCGGCTGTGCGAAGACGGTCTCGTCCCGGTTGGCCGATATGTACCAGAAGACGACCTGGTCACCGGCGGCGATCGGCTGGCCGGCGATGACGACATCGCGTTCCACTCGGCGACCGAAATGAACGACCGGACTGGCGTAGCGCACGATCTCCTCGATCGCCGTTCCGGCGAGTTCCTTGTAGTTCTCCCGCCAGTCGCGCCACTGCGCCGGATGGGCGGCGAGAAAGTGCATGCCCTGGGCCAGAGAACTCGACGTGGTCTCGATGCCCGCGGTGATGAGAAGCTGGAAGTAGATGCCGATGTCGCGGTCAGAGAGCCTGGCGCCATCGACCTCGGCCGCGACCAGACGGCTGACGAGATCGTGACCGGGCGCCCGGCGGCGCTGTCGGGCAAGACCCTCGCCGTATCGGTTGAGGGCACCGAAGGCCCTCAGCGACTCCGCGGCCTCCACGGGATTAAGCGCTTTCAGGGTGAGTCGTGCGAGTTCATCGCGATCGTCGCCGGCGGGAACCGACAGCATGTCGCAGATCACCGTCAGGGGCATGCGATTGGCGATGTCCACGGCGAAGTCGCAGCGACCACGCTCGCTGACGGCGCCAACCACGGAGCGGGCTGCGGCGTCCATGTCCTTTTCCATGCTCTTCAGGAACCGCGGCGTGAACACCTTCGCAAGAATGCTCCGAAGGGCCGGATGCAGCGGCGCGTCGCGGTTCAGCATGCCGCCGATCTCGTAGGCCAGTTCCGGCCCCTCCGCCACCAGTCCGGTGCCATGCTGCGACCGGAAGAGCGATGTCCGGCGCGACACGTCGCGGCACTCGGCATGGCGCGTGAGCGACCAGAAGAAGGCGCTTCGGTCCGGCATGATCTGACGGGCGACCGGCCGTTCGCGACGGAACCGGGCGAACACCGCCATCCTGTCAGGGCGCCTCCAGAACCGGGGATCCGCCAGCTGGATCGTGTCGAGGCAGTCCTTCATGACTGGCGATGATGACCCCTTCGTTCTCGCGCGGGCAAGGAATTGCATCTCTGTCGGCTCTGGACGGCCGCTTCGTCACCTCGCCTATGGACCCCGGTTTCTCCAGGGTCTGTCAGTCGTGGCCGAACAGCGCTTCCAAGGCGCCGCTTGCAGTCAGGTTGTCGCCTGGACCCTGCTCGAGACACGCGGGATGACCTCCTCGCCGATCAGGCGGAAGCTCCGCATGATGTCCTCGTGAGCGACGCCATCGATTCTCATGAGGATTTCGTCGATCCCCATGGCCTCGAGACGCTCGATGCGGCTGACGAAGTCTTCCGGCGTACCGATCATAATCGACGGCGTCTCGGTGAGGAGATAGTCGAAGTCGTCCCGGTGATCGACCAGCAGCTTCAGCTTGTCGTCGAGATACTCGTAGGACTGCTGCTTGCCGAGGGGGACGTAGATGTCGACGAGGAACTGGTAGTATCCCATGGCGACATCGTGGGCGATGCGGCAGGCCTCCTCGCGCGTCTCGGCACAGAAGGCCGTCGCGACGTAGAGGCCCATGTGCTCCGTGCGTCGCGGCGCCATGGCAGTCCCCTTCGCAAGGCCGGCGCGATAGCCGTCGATACAGTCCTGCAGGTATCCGAATCCAAAGTAGCTCTCGAAGCACAGGGCGCCGATACCACGCTCGCCGGCAGCCACATGCGACTGGACGCTGGAGGCCGCCACCGACAGCGGGGGGTGGGGTTTCTGCACCGGCTTGGGCACGATTTCCCGCGGCGGGATCTTCCACACGGGACCGTCGTGTTCGAGCATGTCGTCACAGAACGCCTTGACGATGACCTCGATGGAATCCGCCCACTGCTGGCGCGTGGTAGCAGGGTCGACACCGAAGGCTTCAAGGGTATGGACATTGTTCGACCGCGCCGTCGCCAGTTCTGCCCGCCCCCTCGAGACGATATCGAGGGTCGACAGTCTTTCGGCAACCAGGATCGGGTGGTTCCACGCCAACAGCACCGCGCACATGACACGCAACCTGATGGTCTCGGTATGCTGGGCCACCGCGGCATAGAGAACCTCGGGCGCGGCTACGGCAAATCGCGGCGGAGAGAAGTGCTGTTCGGACGTTCCCCAGCAGGAGAACCCGAGGCTGTCGGCCAGCGCCGCCTCTTCGATCATCTCCCAATAGCGCTGGGCGACGTCGACACCCTCCATCAACTCCGCTTCCTGCAAGAGGCCAACCAGCATGGACTTCCTCATTTCACAGAATTTCCAGAGAACATTACCGTAATTCGTCAACATAGCTTGCGTCAATGACTATTTTCGTCATACAATGCTTCCTCCATACCGGCGGGGCAACGACGATGGACCTCTACCGCGGCATGAATGCCGAAGAGCTGGAGTACCAGTACGAGCTGCGCAGCAAGGAGGCCGATTTCGATTCCATTGTGGCGCGTTGGCTCGAGCGCAGCGCGGCACTGCGTGATTCCCGTGACGTGGCGATCGATCTCCCTTATGGAAGCGGTGAACGCGACAGGCTCGACCTCTTTCGTGCCGCCGCGGGCGGCCCGCTCCTCGTCTACATCCACGGCGGCTACTGGCAGCGCGGCGACAAGGACATGTACAGCTTCGTCGCCGAGGCGTTCCTGGACGCCGGAGTCAATGTCGCGATGATCAACTACACGCTCACGCCGGCATGCCGTCTCGGCGACATCGCGCCTCAGGTGCGACGGTGCATCGCCTGGCTGTGGCACAATGCCGCCGACCTCGGTTTCGATCGCGAGCGCCTTTCGGTCATGGGACATTCGGCCGGCGGGCACCTGACGGCGATGATGATGGCGACGGACTGGCCGGCCTTCGACTCAGCCCTGCCGGGTGACCTCGTCCGCGCCGCCCTGCCGATCTCGGGGATTTTCGAACTCGAACCCCTGGTTCACACGTCGATCAATGCCGGACCACGGATGGATGTGGCCGAGGCAAGGCGCGAGAGTCCCCTGTTCATGGAGATGTTCTCCAACGCGCCCCATCTCGTCATCGCCGGCGGTGACGAAACCCCGGAATTCACCCGCCAGTCAGATGCCTACTGCGACCGCTTCCGCACGGAGCGGCGAACCATGGAACGCCACGACGTTCCCGGTGAAAACCACTTTGGCGAACTCGAACGCCTAGCGGAATCAACGAGCGAGGTGTTCTCCCGCTCGCTGAAGCTTGTCGATCGATAACGTGGAGGCGCCCTTGCTGCCGGGCGCCTTTCTCAGACAGGCGCCGGCTCTCGATCCTGCCGACCGCGCCATCGTCGAACACCTCCAGGAGGACGGCCGTCGATCCTTTGCGCGGATCGCCAGGGCGACGGACCTCACCGAGAAGACCGTGCGCAGCCGGGTGAGGCACCTCATTCATTCCGAAATCATCCAGATCGCCGCCGTGACCGACCCGCGCGCCCTTGGATATCACAGTTCCGCGCTCCTTGGCCTTGTCCTCGACCCTGCCGCACCGGCCTCGCGGACAGCCCGGAAACTGCTGTCCGTTGCCGTCATCGACTACGTCGTGGTGGCCACGGGCCGCTACGGCCTCTTCGCCGAAGTCATCTGCCACGACCGCCGTGAACTGCAGGACGTCATCGAGAACCGGATCGGCAGGATCATCGGGATCCGGACAATCGAGAGCTTCCCCTACCTGTCGCTCCACTATCAGCTGGCAAACTTCGGCGCGGCGCGGCGCAAGTCCCTGCAGGAAGCAGGCGTCATCCCGCGCACCCTCGCCGCAACGGACCGCGACATTGTCAAGGCACTCTCCGAAGACGGGCGCATGCCGCTGCAGGCCGTGGCCGACAGGCTCGGCATCTCGGAATCCCAGGTTCGCAACAGGTTCAACGCCATGGCAGCGAACGGCGTCGTCAGCGTCATTGCCATCGTCAACCCGATGAGCCTGGGCTACGGAACCGTTGCCTGGGTCGCCGTGCATGTCGGCGGCGGCGTTCAGGCGCGCGACGTCGCCGACGGCCTGTCACGTCTTTCCCACGTCACCTACGTGGCGATCTGTGCCGGACGATTCGATATCTTCACGGAGATTGCCTGCCGCGACGAGGCAGAACTTCTGGCCGTCATCGACGATGACATCCGGCCCCTCGACGGCGTCATGTCAGTCGAGGTCTCGATCTACCAGCACCTGCACTACAAGCGGCTGACACCCATCGGGCGCTCTCGAACCTGAGCACGCACCTGAAGGATTGGTCAGGAAGCCGCGCCGTCGTGTTGCTCCAGGTCGTCGGTGATGTCGTGCCAGGCGGCCTTGGACCCGACGAAGATATGAACGCCGGGTCTGATACCGGGATCATCCTCGAGGATGCCAAGGGGCACGATGGCCCAGGCGTGTTCGGAGACGACGTAGGGCATCTTCGATCCGCACACCTCGCAAAAGACCTGGGTGTGGTATTGGGTGCCTGGCACACGGAAGCTCTTCAGATGGTCAATTCCTTGCGTGAAGTCCAGGTGCTGTATGTCGATCAGGCCATTCGAGGAATGGGCCGCGGCGCGTCCCCGGCGGCAGAGGCTGCAATGACAGTTCCAGGCTGATCTGTAGGGACCGGTCGTCCGGAAGGCGACACGGCCGCACATGCACCAACCCCGCACTACCCCCGGTGGCGGTGGCGGCACCGGATCCTCCTCGACCCTCGGGTAGCCGGTTTCCGGCGGATAGTCGTCATGACGGGGCAGGTCTCCCGTCACCTCGTGCCAGGGCGCGCCATGAGGCACGAAGATGTTGCAGTCCGACGGCTTGCCGTCGTCATGGCAGCCACCGGGGGCCACGACGTGCTGATCGTCTGCCTCGCCGGCATAGGGGACCACCGAGCCACACACGCCGCAAAATCGTCGGACCAGCATGTGGGACGAACGGTAGTCGACCGTAATGTCCTCGCCGCCGGTCATGCGGAGTTCCCCCTGGCGCATGAACCAGTAGGTTCCGAAGGCCGTGCCATGGGCCTTGCGGCACAGCTTGCAGTGGCAGTTGAACGCCTGGAACGGCTCGGTAGCGAGTTCCCAGGTGACGCCGCCACACAGACACCGTCCGGTGTTCATGTCCTCATCCTCCGATTCAGATCGTCCATGTTTCGCTGAAGGGTCTCAGTTCCACCTCGTTGCTCCATGCCGAAGGCGGCTGGCGATGCACCCACCAGTAGCTGTCCGCGACGCCATCAGGATCGGCCAGAGCGGCCGGATCATGATGGAGCTTTCGCATGACCGGCACGTCGAGATCGCAGTCGAGTCTCATGTGAACGACATGGACGCCGTCCCGTGCGTGGGCCTTCGCAAGACTCTGCGCCAGGGCCCTCAGGGCGAACTTGCCGATGGCATAGAGCGGGTGGGTGGCGGATCCTCGAAAGGCGGCGGTGGCACTGGAAAACATGATGGTGCCGCTCCCTCTCGCGCGCATCGCCGGCAGTACCGAACGGGCCGCCGCGAAGGCGCCCATCACCTCCACCTGGAAGACCTCCTCGAGCTGGTCGTAGGTCATGTCCAGGGGATCGCAACGGATAAAGTCTCCACGGGCGTTGTAGATGAGGATCTCGATGGCGCCCATCTCTTCCGCAACCCGCGCCATGGCGTCCTCCACGGACACCGGACGGGTGGCGTCTGCGGCAAAATAGCGCACGTTCACAGAGCCGTTGGCAGCCCTTGCATGCCCCAGGGCAGGTTCGCTGCCCGAGCGTGTCCGTGACACCAGGGCAATGTCACAGCCACCAACGGCGAACCGCGCCGCAAGCGAACGGCCAAGCCCCTCGCCGGCTCCGACAATGACACAGACAGGACGGTCGCTCATGGCGTGGATCATGGCACAGCCCGTGGCGGCATGACAGGCCGGGAAACTGGATGAACCGGCCCTTTGCCCGGGAGTCATTTCCTGCTGGCCTGGCCGCTTTAGTCTGCCCTATGATGCGCACACTCCGTGGATCACGCCGCGACCGGAGGCGCGATCCGGATGCGACTGCCGGAGGAACTGTGACGGCGATGAACCTTCCAGTCTTCGACGCGGCGGTGCCGGCGACTGCTGTCGTGGACGCCCTGCGCACCACCGGCGCAGCGGTCGTGACCGGCCTCCTCGATGCAGATGCTGTCGACTCCTGCGCGGCGGAAATGCGGCCCGAATTCGACGAACGCGGGCGCCAGCAGGAGAACGATTTCAACGGCTACCGCACCTTGCGCATTTCGAGCGTGCTGGGCTACACGCCTGCGGCGGCCCCGATGGTTGGCCATCCACTGGTGCTGGAGGTGGCTGATGCCATCCTCCTTCCGCATTGTCTTGCCTACCGGATCGGTAGCGCCACGGGGATCGAGATTCTTCCCGGCGAGAGCGATCAGGTTCTCCACCGTGACGACACGATCTATCCGATCCACATTCCGGGCATGGAATTCCAGATCGGCGTGATGTGGGCAATCGACGACTTCACCGAGGAGAACGGCGCCACCCGCGTCGCTCTGGGAAGCCACCGCCTCGCCGACCACGGCGACCCTGCCCTCTCGTGCGTGGTGCAGGCGTCGATGCCCAGGGGGTCGGCTCTCTTCTACATGGGTTCCCTGTGGCACGGCGGAGGAGCCAACCGATCGAACGGATCGCGCATGGGTCTCATCAACACCTATGCGCTGGGCTGGCTGCGACAGGAGGTGAACCAGTACCTCGCCGTGCCGCCGGGGGTTGCTGCGCGCTACGACAAGACCATCCGCCGACTCCTTGGCTACGCCAAGCACGGCGACATTCTGGGCTACGGACACCGCATTGGCGCGTCGCGTATCATAGGTGAGCCCGCGGGCGAACTGGATAACGGACTCGACGTCTGGGTCTGGGACTGACGGCCCGCCGGCAGCGATACGCACGGTTGTCCGGTTGCGGCGATTTGGCAATGATGCCGGCTGGCAGCGGCACTGTTTATTGATCGATGACGGCAATCGACACACTCCTTGGCGAATTGAAGGCGAACGCGGAACGTCCCTTCGCCGAAGCGCGGGCGGCGCCTCCCGGCATCTATTCCAGCGAGGCGTTCCTGGCCCTGGAGAAGGAGCGGATCTTCTCCAGGGAGTGGATCTGCGCCGGCCGCGCCGATGCCATCCCCGAACGGGGTGACTATCTCACCTTCAGTCTCGCCGATGAGCCGATCCTGATCGTGCGCGACCATGCCGGGGAGGTCTCGGCCTTCTCGAACGTCTGCCGGCACCGGATGAGCCTGCTCCTTGCCGGACGCGGCAACCGCAAGGTCATCACCTGCCCCTACCATGCGTGGTCCTACGGCCTCGACGGCCGCCTGCGCCACGCACCGTGGATGGAAAAGAGCCCGGCCTTCGACAAGCGCGACTATTGCCTGCCCCGCGTTCGCTGCGAAGTCTGGGACGGCTGGATCTACGTCACGCTGGATCCCGACATTCCGCCTCCGAAGGACCTGTTTCGGCCGGTGGAGGAGGTCGTCACGGGCCGCTACCGCTTCGCCGACTACACCGAGACCTTCCGGGAAGAGCATGTCTGGGAGACGAACTGGAAGATTCTCGCCGAGAACTTCATGGAGAGCTATCACCTCTTCCAGCTCCACCGCGGGACCATCGGCGACCAGTCGAAGATCGAGGAGATGGACATGCCGGCCGGGGACGCGGTGTTCAACTATCACTGGATCACCAAGGAATCCGACTTCCCGCTCGCCAACGCCCATCCCGACTGCGCCTACCTCGAGGGCGAGTGGCGCCGGACCACGGCGCTGATCACCATCTACCCCAGCCACATGATCACCCTCACTCCGGGATACTTCTGGTACCTGTCGTTGCAGCCGGATGGCCCCGGCCGGGTCAGGATTCTCTACGGTGGCGGCATGGCACCCGATTTCATCAACGATCCGAAGGGGGCCGAACACGTCGCCGAGGCCAAGAGGATTCTCGATGCCGTCAACGAGGAGGACCGGGTGGGGACCGAAGCCGTGTTCAACGGCACCAGGGCCTCCCTGGCACGCCCCGGACACCTGAGTTATCTGGAACGCCCCAACTTCGAATTCTGCCAGTACCTCGCGCGCCGCATTGCCGGCAGCAACGCCCTGCCGGAAGCATCCGGTTCCTAGAGAGGAGACTGACATGTTTGTTCGCACCCTTGACGAGCGTCGCCGTGCCGGTGCCGAGAAGATCCTGTCCGAAGGCAGGGTCCGCTCGACCCGCTTTCTCACCATTCCCGACGGCATGGGTTTCACCCTGTCGGATGTACGGGTCGCCGGCGGCATGTCCAGTGTCCTTTGGTACAGGCACCACTGGGAAGCGAACTACATCATTGCCGGCACGGGCACGGTGCGTGACCTTGAACGCGACCGGAGCTGGCCACTGGCTCCAGGCACGCTCTACACGGTCGGACCAACCGACCGTCATCGCGTCGACTCCGACGACGACCTGCACCTCGTCAGCGTCTTCAATCCGCCTCTTGTCGGCGACGAGGCGCACGACAGCGACGGCGCCTACCCGCCGACCGGCCCGGTTCCCGAGGGCAGGGAATGCATGTTCGTGAGGACCGTCGACGAACTCGTTGGCGAGGGACACCGGCTCGTGGTCGCCGGCGGCAGCGCCACGACGGTGCGCATGCTGTTGCGCGATGATGGTGTCGGGTTCTCGCTCAGCGACGTCCGCCTTGCGGCCGGCAGTCGCAATGTCCTGTGGTACAAGCACCACTGGGAGGCGAACTATGTTCTCGATGGCACGGGAGAGGTAACGAACCTTGGCTCCGGAGAGGCCTGGCAGATGGAGCCCGGAATGATGTACTGCGTCGGTCCCGAGGACCGCCACAGCATGCATGCCTTCAGCGACCTCCACCTGCTGTCCATCTTCTGCCCGCCGCTGAGGGGAGACGAACAGCACGACGCCGATGGCGCCCTGGCCGCCAGCGGCGATGCGGTGCCTCCCGGCCCGGGCTGACAGGCGTCAGGCAGCGAGAGGGCGCGACCCTTTCAGCGTCACGCGATACATGACCCGTTCTTCAGGGCCGTAGTCCCTGGCGGCGTAGTGCATCGTGCAACGGTTGTCCCAGAATGCCACGTCGCCCTCGGACCAGGTCCAGCGCACCTGGAACGACGACTGCTCCACGTGCTCGAGAAGAAGGTTCAGCAGTCCGCGGCCCTCGATATCGGGCAAACCGAGGATCCGCCTGGTGAAGCCGCGATTGACGTAGAGCGCGCGGCGTCCCGATTCGGGATGGCGCACCACCACGGGATGAACGCTTCCCGGATAGTCGCGCTTGAGCGTCTGCAGACGTTCAGGGCCATCCGCGGCGCCGGATTCGAGGAGGTAGGGGGTGAAGGTCGGGACACCGTCGTGGAAGGCCTGAAGGCCGTCGACGGCCCTCTTGAAGCGCTCGGACAGGGCATCCCATGCGGCGTACATCGACATGAAGAGCGTGTCGCCGCCGACGGACGGCAGGGTTTCCGCCTGCAGCATCGAGGCGGCCGGCGGGGTTTCGTCGAACGTCACGTCGCTGTGCCAGGTGGCGTTGAAGATCGCGTCGCCCTCTCCGTCGCGGGTGGCCGTGACCATCACGTCCGGGTTGTCGGGGTGTCGCTCAAGCCCGGGGTGCAGCGGCTCGATGTCGCCGAAACGCGAGGCTGCATGCACCAGTTCGTCAGGTGACAAGCCCTGGCGCGGAAAGAACAGGACCTTGTGTTCGAGCCAGGCCTCGCGCAAGGCCGCGACCGTGCCATCGTCAAGGCATCTCAGATCGATCCCGGAGATTTCTGCGCCAATGTGACCGGTCAGAGGACGGATGTTGCCCATACCCACCATGTCCGACTCCCTTTCCTGTTGGCCCGGTGACCCCGCTTATGCAGCCAGGGGACGGGCGCCCTTCAGGGTCACGCGATGCATGATCCGGTCGTGAAGGCCATAGTCGAAGGCGGCGTAGTGCATGGTAGAGCGGTTGTCCCAGATCGCGACATCGCCTCTCGACCAGGACCACCGCACCTGGAACGAAGCCTGTTCGCAATGCTCGATCAGGAGGTTCAACAATCCGCGGCTCTCGATATCCGGCAGGCCGAGGATCCGCTGCGTGAAGGCGCGGTTGACGAAGAGCGCCCGGCGGCCTGTCTCGGGGTGGCGCACCACGACCGGATGAACGCATCCGGCATGCTCGCGCTTGAGGTTCTCCAGACGCCGGGGCCCGTCCGGCGTACCCGGATCGAGAAGATAGGAGGTGAAACTGGGAATACCGTCGTGGAATGCCTCCAGACCCTCGACCGTCGCCTTCAGGCGCGGTGACAGGGCGTCGTAGGCCGCCTCCATCGACGTGAAGAGTGTATCGCCGCCGACCGGGGGCAGCGTCCTGGCGTGCAGTATCGAGGCCGCGGGCGGCATCTCGTCGAACGTGACGTCGCTGTGCCAGATGGCGTTGAACTTGCCACCGCCCTCTCCCTTGCGGCTCGCAGCGATCATCACGGCGGGATTGTCGGGGTGGCGTTCAAGCCCGGAGTGTGGATGATCGATCTCACCGAAGCAGGACGCCACGCGCACCAGGTCATCGGCCGACAACTCCTGGCGTGGAAAGAACAGGACCTTGTGTTCGAGCCATGCCTCGCGCAGGGCGGCGACCATAGTCCCGTCGAGTCGCCCGAGATCGATCCCGGAGATCTCCGCGCCGATATGACCGGCCAGGGGCCGGATGTTGCCTGAGACCACCATGTCCGGTTCCTCCTGTCAGGGGCGGGAGTCGGCGCTTGCGCGCTGTGGCACGGAACTCTGTCCTCCCCCTCTCTCGATCCAGCCGCCACCGAGAAGGCGGCTGCCGTCATACATGACACAGGCCTGGCCCGGGGCGATGGCCTCGGCGGGCCGGGCGAGCTCGACCCTGGCGCGGTCGTCCCCAAGGGGCAGCACCCGCGCCGGCAGGCGCTCCTGGCGCGAGCGCAACTGGACACTGCACGCCACGCCATCCCGAGGCAGGGTTCCCCGACCGATCCAGTTGACGTCCTTCATGGTGAGAGACGACGACTCGAGGGCCTCGCGGGGACCGACGACCACCTGGCGGCGTTCCGGATCCAGCGACACCACGAACAGCGGTTCACCCGTGGCAATGCCGAGCCGCCGTCTCTGCCCGACGGTGTAGTGGGCGATTCCGTCATGGTGACCCAGAACGCGGCCGGAAAGATCGACGATCGTGCCCGCCTCCATGGCGCCGGGGCGCAGGCGGTCAACGATATCCGTATAGCGTCCCTGCGGCACGAAGCAGATGTCCTGGCTGTCCGGCTTGGCCGACACCGACAGCCCGAACCGCCTGGCGCAGGCCCGCACCTCGTCCTTGGTCATGCCGCCCAGCGGAAACCGCAGGTCCTGCAACTGGTGCCGGGTTGTCCGGAAGAGAAAGTAGCTCTGGTCGCGGCCGGTTTCGGCACCGCAGTGGAGTTCCGGTCCTTCATGCCCCTCGATGCGCCGGACGTAGTGTCCGGTTGCCAGGCAATCACCACCAAGTTCCCGCGCCGTCGTCAGCAGATCGGAAAACTTGACCCCCTGGTTGCAGAGCACGCAGGGGACCGGCGTCTCTCCGGCAAGGTAGCTGTCGGCGAACGCCTCCATCACGGATGACCGGAACCGCTCCTGGTAGTCGAGAACGTAGTGCGGAATGTCGAGCGTCGCGGCCACGCGGCGGGCATCGCGGATGTCGGCTCCGGCACAGCAGGCGCCGGGTCGGGAGGCCGACCTGCCCTGATCGTAGAGTTGCAGCGTCACGCCGATGGTCTCGTGACCCTCGGCCTTGAGGAGGGCGGCGACAACCGAACTGTCGACCCCTCCGGACATGGCAACAATGGCGCGTCTGCCCGTGGAACGGCCCGGTGTCATGGCAGGCATGTCACTCGAAGAGCATGTTGCGGGTTTCGAGGGGCAGCGTCACCGTCAGTCCATCGAGTTCCTCGGTCAGCAGGATCTGGCATCCCAGTCGGGAGGTGCGGGTGAGACCGAAGGCAAGGTCGAGCATGTCCTCCTCGTCCTCGCTCGGGTCCTCGAGGCGCTCGAAGTCCTCCGCATCAACGATGACGTGACACGTTGAACAGGCCAGCGATCCCTCACAGGCGCCCTCGATGTCGATATCATACTGCCGTGCGATCTCGAGAAGGGAGAGTCCTTCCGGCGCATCGATCTCGACACGCTCTCCGCTTCGCACAATGAAGGTCATTTTCGGCATCAAACCCGTCCGCACACGCCAGTCTTGAGTCTAGCGCCAAAGCCCTGGTGACGGAACACGAAGAGACGCTTGACGCCGGCGATCCATACGGCCTGACGAACCTTACGGCAAGCCTCTCGATGAAGGTGATTGCCGGTCCTGTCGGAGCCCACGGGGTCCGGGAGGCCCGACAGAACAATCTGACGGCGCGCCTCAAGACCCGCCACGCCGCGGCAACGTATCGTTCCGCTTGCTTTGGTGGTACAAGACCCTGCCCTGCAACAAGGGGCGGGTCCTGCGGCCGCCGCCACGGCAGCCCGGACACTCAGCAAGCGGAGGAGACTCAAAGACCCATGAAAGTGATCAACATCAAGCGTGCAGCCGCGGCCCTTGTCATCGGCTTTGCGGCATCGGCCCATGCGGAAGGAGAACTCAGTGTCCTGACCTGGGAAGGCTACACCGACCCCAGCTTTGTCGAGCCGTTCACTGAGGCCACAGGATGCGCGGTGACACCAACCTACGTCGGCTCCAACGACGAGTTCCCGGCAAAACTCGCCGGGGGCGGCGGGGTCTATGACCTTGTCTCACCGTCGGTTGACACCACCACGATCCTGATGAAGGCGGGGCTCGTCGAGGAAATCGACGTCAGCCGTATCGACCACTGGGGCGAGATCTACGAACAGTTCCGCAACCATGTCGGCGTCAACTACGAGGGCGGGGTCTACGGCGTTCCGTTCACATGGGGATCGATCCCGTTCATGTATCGTGCGGACCGGTTCGATGAGGCACCCGACAGCATCGCCTCCTTCTGGGAGGATGAATCCCTGTCAGGCGCTATCAGCTTGTGGGACGACAAGACCAACATCTACATCGTCGCCCGCCTCCTCTTCGGCACGGATGTCAATGTCTACGACCTCTCCGATGACCAGCTGGCCGCGGTACGCGACAAGCTCATCGCCCTCAAACCGCACATCCGCAAGTTCTGGTCGACTGCGGGCGAACTCGTGAACCTCTATGCCAACGGCGAGGTCACGATTTCCAACACCTGGGGGGGATACCAGTCCTCGCTGCTGGCCGAACAGGATATCGAGATGGTCGAGTTCATTCCGGTCGAGAAGGCCGATGGCTGGGCGGATGCATGGCAGATCGTCAAGGGTACGCCGAACGCTGACTGTGCTTATGAATGGCTCAACTACGCGACGGCATCCGGTGGTCAGTGCGGCGTTGTCGGCGTGACCGGCTATTCCGGATCAAATCCCGTCGTGCTTCGCGAATGCCTCGACGAAGCGACCTTCGAGGCGCTTAACCAGGCCGACTTCAAGTACATCGACGGACTCGTCCTGTGGGAGGAGCCGGCACGGGTCGACGCCTATATCAACACCTGGAACGCCATCAAGGCGGCCCAGTAGACACCTGTCCCAGGCATGGCGGCCGGCCTTCTTGCCGAAGGGGGCCGGCCGCCCGATGACGCGACATGACCAGCATCCTGGAACTCCACCACCTCTCCAAGATCTTCCGGGGAGGAGTCGTGGCGGTCGACGACCTCTCGCTCGACATCCGTGAGGGCGAGTTCCTGACAATGCTTGGCCCCTCGGGCTGTGGCAAGACGACGACACTGCGCATGATCGGCGGATTCGAATATCCCGACGCCGGTTCGGTCATGCTCGACGGCCGGGACATCACGAACGATCCACCGTACAGCCGTCCGGTGAACATGATGTTCCAGGATTTTGCCCTGTTCCCCCATATGACGGCCGAGGAGAACATAGGATACGGACTGAAGATCGCCGGCGTCGGCAAGACTCCGACCGCCGAGAGGGTTCGTGCCATGCTCGACATGATCGAGCTCCCGGGCATGGGGGCACGCTTTCCATCGGAGCTCTCGGTCGGCCAGCAGCAACGGGTGGCGCTCGCCCGCGCACTCGTCAACAATCCCCGCATCCTGCTGCTTGACGAACCGATGTCGGCTCTCGACGCGAAGCTGAAGGAATCGATGCAGGTCGAACTGCGTCACATTCACGACCGGGTGGGGATCACCTTCGTGATGGTGACCCACGACCAGACCGAGGCGATGATCATGTCGGACCGCATCATGGTGATGCATGCAGGCCGCATCGAACAGATCGGAACTCCCACCGATCTCTACGATCATCCCCGGACCGCCTACGTTGCCGAGTTCCTCGGCGCCTCCAACATGATCCCTGCCACCATCAGGCGCGACGGTGGCGACGTCGTGGCATGCGCGGGCTCCATGACCGTCCGCCTCGACCGCAACACCGGTGACAGCGGCACGCGATCATTGTTCATGCGCCCGGAGAAGATCCGGCTGGTGCCCCGGGAGAGCGAGGCCGGAGACGGGTCCAGCACGTTCTCGGGAACCGTGAAGGAGCTTTTCTTCAGCGGCAACATGGTCCGTATCGACCTCGACGTGGGTGCCGAAAGACCCGTGATCGTCCACCGGCAACTCGACACCGAACTCGCTGCGGCGGGCCTGCCGGGTGTCGGTGACATCGTCACCTGCGCGGTCAATCCAGAAGCACTGAAACTGTTCGACACTGCCGAGGTCGCCGCCATGAAGGCCGAAGAGGCCGCGGCATGAAACCACGCACTAGACGGCTCCTGAACTTCTGGTCCCTCTTTACGGGACCAGCGCTCTGGTGGGGCACGGTGCTGCTGGTTCCCTACCTCATGATGCTGGCGATCAGCTTCTATACCCGCCAGTTCCCCTTCCACGTACCGGACTTCCAGTTCGGCAACTACGTGACACTGATTGCGGATTCCCAGTACTTCACGGTCCTCCTGCGCAGCCTGTGGATCGCGCTGGCGGTGTCCGTCACCACGTTCTGCCTGAGCTACCCCCTCGCCTACTTCCTGGCCTTCAAGGTGCGCTCCAACCGGTTGCGTCTCTTTCTCTACACGGCCGCCATCGTGCCGCTGTGGGTGAGTTACCTGCTTCGGGCCTACACGTGGAAGACGATTCTCGGCAGCGAGGGCATCCTCAACTCCTTTCTCATGTGGATCGGGATCATCAGCGAGCCTTCCACCATCTTCCTCTACAATCAGGGCGCGATGGTGGTGACCATGGCCTACATCTTCACGCCGTTCATGGTGATGCCGATCTATGCCTCCCTCGAGAAGATTCCACGCAGTCTCATCGAGGCCTCGAAGGACCTCGGCGCACCGCGTTTCACGACATTCCGCAAGATCACGCTGCCGCTTTCGATGCCTGGCGTCCTGGCCGGATTCACCTTCACGTTCGGGCTTTCGATCGGTGATTTCATCTCGCCCATCCTCGTCGGCGGTCCCTACTCCAACATGATTGCCAACGTCGTGGCGACGCAGTTCGGCATGGCGATGAACTGGCCTCTGGGTTCGGCGCTGGGCGTCGTCCTCCTCGTCATTGTCCTCGGCATCATCACGGCCTCCGACAAGCTGGAACGGATCGGCCGGATCAACCTCGGCTAGGAGACCTCTCATGGCGACCGTCACCTTGCATGACGCCGGGACGCGCAAGAAGCCGATCGATGCCGGCACGACGGGACTGGGTGTCGCCGCGCTGTGCGTCCTGGCATTCCTCTACACCCCGATTGCCACGCTGATCGTCTTCAGCTTCAACTCGAACTCCATCACGCGCCTGCCGCTCGAGGACTTCACCTTCGACTGGTACACCCGGGCACTGGGCAATCCCGACCTCATGACGGCTGTCTGGAACTCGGTGTTTGTCGGCGTGTCGGCGGTGATGATCTGCCTTGCCATCGGCATCCCGACGGCACTTGCCCTGGATCGCCATGACTTTCCCGGCAAGACGGTGTTTCGCCGTCTCGTCATCCTTCCCATCACCCTGCCGGGGCTGATCACCGGCGTGTCGATGCTGACGTTCTTCCGCTCGGTGGGAGTGGATCTCAGCATCTGGACCGTCATCATCGGCCACGGGACAGCGTTGACGGCCATCGTCGTCACCAATGTCTTTGCCCGGCTGCAGCGATTCGACCGACGCATCGAGGAAGCCTCGGCCGATCTCGGCGCCCGGCCATGGCAGACATTCCGTCATGTCACGCTGCCCAACATCCGCTCGGCCATCATCGGTTCCTCGCTGATCTCGTTCACGCTCTCGTTCGACGAGATTCCGGTGACATTCTTCCTGACCGGACGCGACAATACGCTGCCGATGTACATCTGGTCGGTCATCCGTCGCGGCATCACGCCGGAAATCAATGCGGTCGGCACGATCATCGTCATCGTCTCGATCACGCTCATCCTGATCTCGGTCTTCATGATGCACCGCGAGAATGACAGGGCAGGCCCTGTTCGCCCGGCCAGATGACGTTCAGCCGCCGGGATCTCGTGATCGGCGGAACAGTCAGGACACCCGCAAGCCTTTCAAGGCCGGGCGCGACATGGCGCGGCATGTTTCCACCCTTCCTTGCGATGGCGCGAGGGCCGGTTTCCGGAATCCGGTCTCTCCTTCTTCGCCAGACCTTCTGACCGACGATGGCTGACAGCTCCGAAGCCGGAGGACACCGCGTCGGACTTGCCGTGGTCATCGCCAGCATGGCGGCGATTGCCACCTTCTATGGATATTCGGGCCAGCTGCTGTCGTTCGTGCTCGAGAGCGAGGGAGAAAGCGGTTCCCTGATCGGCCTTTCGGGCGCCGTGCAGATGGCCGGCATCTTCGTCATCATGCCGGTGCTGCCGCGGCTCATGCGGCGCCTGGGACCGGCACGACTCATGATGGCAGGCGCCAGCCTCGCCCTTGCCTGCATCATCGCCATGGCGCTTCTTGTCGACGTCTGGGCCTGGTTCCCGCTGCGCCTGGCGTTGGGTGCATCCCAGTCGATGATGTGGACCACGGGAGAGACCTGGCTCAACCACCAGTCGGATGACCGCAACCGCGGCCGGACCATCAGTCTCTTCATGTTCGCCATCGCCATCGGGTTCGCCGCAGGCCCCTTCATCCTCGCCGAAACCGGTTCGGCCGGTGCCGGCCCGTTCATCACGGCCGGCGCCATGGTCGTTGCGATCATGATTCCGCTCACATTCAGCCTCAAGGTCAGAATCGCACGCGACGACCAGCCGTCTGCACGCCTGCACCAGTACGTCCGCCTGGCGCCCGTTCCCATGGTGGCCAACTTCATGTTCGGCATGGTCGGCAGTGCCTTCATGGCGCTTCTGGCGGTCTACGGCCTGCGTCTCGGCCTCGACGAGGCGCTCTCGGCACGCATGCTCGGATGGCAGGGCTGGGGCGGCGCCATCATGACCCTGCTTCTTGCCTGGCTGGCATCCAGGTTCGATCGCACCCTGCTGCTCGCCGCCTTCACCATCGCCGGTGTGCTGGCGTCCCTGGCTCTCCCCTTCATTCCGTGGATGCGCGACGTCACGACACCCGCCCTGCCATGGATCGACGACATCGGGGGTTTGCTCCTGATCGGCTATCTCATGGTGTTCGGCGGGCTGCGGGCAGCACACTACGGCATCGCGGTGATGCTGGTGGGCGATCGCTTCCGTGGCGCCGACCTGCCGTCCGCCACCACGGTGTTCGGCGTGATGTTCTGCACGGGATCCATCATGGGACCGGCCATTGGCGGACTGGCGATGGATATCTGGGACCCGCATGGCCTGGCCGGCGCCGTGCTCCTGTTTCATCTCCTGCTCCTTCCGCTGCCGCTTGTGGCATGGATGCGGCGGCAAGCGCGGCTCCGCGGTTGATCAGCCGCAGACCCTCCACTACGGTTCGGGCCATGACGAAGAATGGATCCAGGCAGTTGCCGGACGGCATGCACAGTGTCGCCCTGGGAGCCGGCGACCTTAACGGAATCCTCAGAGGCAAGAGGATTCCTGCCACCTACTGGAAGCAGGCAAGCGAACATGGCATCGCGCTGTCGGCCGCCATCTTCGCCATCGACATGACCAGCGATATCTGGGACACGCCCTACTGCAACATGGAAACCGGCTATCACGACTGTCACATGTTTCCGGCCGGCGATGTCGTGCCGCTGCCCTGGGAAGAGGGTGTCGGATTCTGCTTCGGTCGCGTCGAGGAGAGCCACGGCGCACCCGTTCCCATCGATCCGCGGGGCGTCCTCATCGATGTTCTGGAGCGGGCCTCGGCCATGGGATTCGAGGTCACCATCGGCAGCGAGCTCGAATTCCATCTCCTTGATCCGCAGACCAGGCGGCCGCGGGACACCGGCATCCAGGTCTACAGCCTGACCCGCGCCGCCGAGCTTGACCACGTCGTCGGCCCGATCCGCCGACATCTCGATGCCATCGGCATTCCCGTCGAACAGTCCAATCCGGAGTACGCCGCCGGACAGGTCGAGGTGAACATCGCCTACGACGAGGCCCTGGTGACGGCTGACAGGTCCGTCGTGTTCAGAAGCATGGTGAAGCAGATTGCCCACGCGCACGGCTATCTCGCGACCTTCATGGCCAAGCCTCTGAAAGGAGAAGCGGGCAACGGATTTCACCTCCACCATTCGCTGTGGCGGGAAGGCCAGTCGGTGTTCCATGGCCAGGATGGCGCGCTCTCGCCACCGGGACGCCACTACCTCGCCGGAATCCAGGGAAGGATGGCGGAAATCTCCCTCGCCGGCTCGACGACGCCCAACGCCTACCGGCGGCGGCGGCCCGACAGTTTCTGTCCGATCAACAACGCCTGGGGCTACGACAACAGGTCCGCGGCCCTGCGGGTCATCGGACATTCGCCCCGTACCATGCGGATCGAGGTGCGCGACGGAGCGGCCGACTGCAATCCCTACTACCTTATCGCCGCCCAGATCGCTGCCGGTCTCGACGGCATCGAGCGGCAGCTGGAACCGTCGGCGCCCTGCACGGGCAACGCCTATGAATCCCCCGGCCACGAGCCGTTGCCCATCACCATCGACGACGCCATCGCCAGGGCGCGGGCATCGACGTTCCTGGCGGACCTCCTGGGCGATGACCGGCTCACCATCCTGATCAGCCAGGCGGAACGGGAACGCGATCTGGTGGCCGACGACATTACCGCGGTCGAGATCGATCGCTACCTCGGGAACTTCTGAACCGGAAACGGCTTCTTGGACAACAAAGCCGGACTTCATCCAAGCCTCAGGTCCTTCCTGGCACAGGCCTCCAGCGATGCCGACCAGCTGGTCGATCCCCTTGACCCCGGCCCTTCCCGGCGCGCCCTGGAACGCGAGCTGGCAGATCTCGACACCGAGGGCCCTGACGTCTGGCGGGTCTCTGACACCCTTCTTGACACCGGCAGACGTGTTCGCGTCTACGAACCGCAGCCGGGCACGCGCCGTCCGGCCCTCGTCTTCTTCCATGGCGGCGGTTATGTCCGGTGCTCGATCGACACCCACGACTCGATGTGCCGCCTGCTTTCCCTGAAAGCCGGCGTGGTGGTGGTGTCCGTCGACTATCGCCTGGCGCCCGAGGCGAAGTTCCCGGAGCCTCTCGAGGACTGCCACGGGGCCGCTGCCTCCGTCCATGCCCGGGCCCGGGACTTCGGTATCGACCCCGAGCGCATGGCGGTGGGAGGCGACAGTGCCGGTGGCAACCTCACCGCCGGGGTCATCAGGCTCGCGAGGCAACGGGGCGGACCCGAGTTCCGCCACCAGCTTCTCATCTATCCCCATGTCGACATGAGGGCCGATACACGGTCCATGTGTCTCTATTCGAAGGGCTTCTTCCTCGATCTCATGGAGTTCTATGTCGCCTGCTACACCCGTGACGAGACGGACTTCGACGACCCGCTGTGCTCGCCGCTCAGGGCCGGTGACCTTGCCGGCCAGCCCCCGGCCACCGTCGTCGTGTGCGGTTTCGACCCGCTGCGCGACGAGGGTCGGGCCTATGCCCGGAAACTTGCGGACGCCGGCGTCACTGTCGAGCTCATCGAGCATGCGGACATGCTGCACGGCTTTCTCCTGCTGCGCAGTATTGTCGGCGAGGAGGTAGATCGGGCCTTCGCGGAGTACGGGCGGGCTCTTGCCCGGGCCCTGGCTGTGGCTTCTTCATGAGGGAGACCGTGGAGCGAGCGAGCACCCATGTCGATGTCGTCATCGTCGGCGCCGGGATTTCCGGAATCGGCAGTGCATGGCACCTCATGCGCCACTGCCCGTCGAAGAGTTTCACCATACTCGAAGGCCGCGAGACCATCGGCGGCACCTGGGATCTCTTCCGCTATCCGGGCGTGCGCTCCGACAGCGACATGCACACGCTGGGCTACGCCTTCAAGCCGTGGCTGGAAGCCCGTGCCATCGCCGATGGCCCGTCGATCCTCTCCTACATCAACGAGACGGCTGACGAGTTCGATATCCGGCGCCATGTCCGCTTCGGCCATCGCGTGACGGCGGCATCCTGGTCGAGCAGCGAGGCTCTCTGGACCGTCGAGGCGGAACACGGGGATACAGCGGTTCGTCTGACCTGCAACATGCTGCTGCTATGCGGCGGATACTACGATTACGAAGACCCCTACCGGCCGACCTGGGAAGGCGAGGACCTGTTTTCCGGCAACATCGTGCATCCGCAGTTCTGGCCCGAAAACCTGGATTGCCGAGGCAAGCGGTTTGCCGTCATCGGTTCGGGTGCAACGGCCATGACCCTGGTGCCGGCACTGGCGAGGGAGGGAGCCTCTCGCGTCGTCATGGTCCAGCGTTCGCCGACATACGTCCTGTCCTGGCCGAGCGAGGACAGGGTCGCCAACCTCCTCGCCAGGTTCCTGCCGAACCGCCTGGCCTATGCCATCACGCGGCGGCGGAACGTCAGGCGGGATGTCGAGTTCTATCGCAGGACCCGGACCGAACCGGACAAGGTGAAGGCCGAACTCGTCGGTCTCGTACGCCGGGCGCTCAAGCCCGAAATCGATGTCGCAAAGCACTTCACTCCCCGCTACGGTCCCTGGGACCAGCGCCTGTGCCTCATTCCGGACGACGACCTCTACGACGCCCTCAACAGCGGGAAGGCGACCGTCCGGACCGACGCCATCGCGGGTTTCACGCCTGAAGGCCTGGAACTGGGCAGTGGCGAGACCGTGGAGGCCGACATCATCGTCGTTGCCACGGGCCTGAGGATGAAGATCCTCAACGGCATCAGGCTCTCCGTGGACGGTTCCGCCGTCAATCCGCCCGAACACTGGTCCTACAAGGGCATGATGCTCTCGGATGTCCCCAATCTCGTCCAGACATTCGGCTACATCAATGCCAGCTGGACCCTGCGCGCCGATCTGACAGCCGCCTGGGCCTGTCGCCTGATCAACACCATGGACAGGAGAGGCGCGCGACAGGCCACACCCCGGCTCGACGGCGCATACCGGAACATGACTCCACGTCCCTGGATCGACGACTTTCCGGCGGGCTACGTCCTGCGTGCCCTCGACTTCCTGCCCCGGCAGGGAAACCGCGATCCGTGGCGCAACACCCAGGACTACGCCCTTGATGTCCGCATGGTGAAGCGCTCGCCAATCGAGGACGGAGCACTCGAACTCGCCGGTACGCGATGACGGCAGCCGATGACCTGCCGCAACTGCGTCCTCCCGGTGAGGTCATGCGCCTCGAACGCATGGGAGCATCCTTCCCCACACGGCTGAGTTTCATGCGCCAACTGGTCCGCCGCATGACGCGGGAACGCTGGCGTTTCGAGCGAATGCGCCTCGATCTCGATCATGACGGGGTTGGCCGCTCCATCCACGCCGTTCACGGTCCCCGCCGGACCTACAGCCTGGTGGGGTTTTCAGG
Organism: bacterium; assembly: GCA_028821455.1. Classification (GTDB taxonomy): domain Bacteria; phylum Pseudomonadota; class Alphaproteobacteria; order SP197; family SP197; genus SP197. The sequence goes on from JAPPGE010000067.1 coordinate 94,819, forward strand.
GGTCATCGACCCCCAGGAGAGAACGGACCGGGTCATCGCCAACGTCTGGGACACCACGTTCTCGCTCTTTGACGGTGTCCCCGACGCGACGGACATCGAACGCCTCGAGGCGAACACGCCCCGCCAGGAGGCGGGGCGATTCAGGGCCAGTGAACTGGTCCTGGCGCGGGCCAACAGGAGCGGCAGGATCTTCGATCACGTGGTGGAGAGCCTGGCCGGTGGCCGGCAGCCCTGTCGTGATCTCGTGTCCGACGTGGGCTACCTGATGCGTACCACAGCGGTCTACGGAAGCGGCAAGTTCGGCTGCGCCGATCGCGGCCGGATCGCAGGCCGGGAGGAGCTGCAGGCCCCCTTCCAGGCCGAACTTCTCGCCGTCTACCTCATCCGCTGGATGAGTGTCGATCTCGTCAACCACATCGCCCGGCAACGGTCAGGGCACCAAGCAGTGGAACTCTCGGAGGATCTTGCAAGGACACTCGGTATCGGCAATGCCACGGGCCTCGGCATGGCGCCCTTTCTCGTCAAGCACCCCCTGTTGATCAACAGCTGGGTCATGGCGCGGGAACGTGCCCTCCTGCGCGTGCGGGAGGTGGAACGGGCCGCCCCCGACGCCATCGCGGAGTTCCGTGACCTTCTGGACGACGCGCGGCGCCACGTCGCTGCCTGGACGGTCGATGATCCGGTGCAGTCGGCACGCATCTCGAGACTCGGCCAGGACCTCGCGTACCTCGCCTCGTGGTGCGGCGACGGGCTCGACGGCGAACGCCCCTGGGATGCTCTCTGGCGCCTTGCGTCGCGGCGATTTTCCCTCGAAGGCCAGGAAATGGTGGTCGCCCTGTTGCTCGAACATCAGGGAGCGCTGATCGACGGGCTCTGCGAGTCCATGAGTTCCGGCGGCCTGCCGGCCGTGAGACCGGCCATGCGGGTCGGGGATCTCATCGACCGCATCGACGACAGCTACGGCTGGGCTCTTGCCATCGATCATGCCGCCCCGGAGTCCCGCCAGCGCTTCTGGTACTACTCGCAGGAAAAGCTGGAACCGCGGGTGGGGGATCGCTACGCCGAGCCAGGCGCCGACATGGAGATGGCCGTGGCCATCGGCCGCGATGTCGCCATGCTGAAGGCACGGCTCCTGGATCACGATCTTCGGGAATGCGTCGCCGACTTTCTCATCAAGGCGCCGGAATGGCGAAGCACGGTGCGCCGCGTCCAGCACCTCGCGCAGAGTCCCTATGCGGAGATTCGCGACAATCTCCTGGCAGCCGACCGGCGCCCGCTCGATATCCTGCGCTTCAAGCTCGCCTTCTTCGGCGCCAACGGCTTCGATCCCAAGTCCGACCTCTGGACCCGCGTGACCCTGTACCAGGGGGCGCCGCTTCCCGCTGACATCGCCGACGGCAAGGAGCCACAGTGGCTCTTTCCCCTTCCGTAGACGGAACTTCATCGGGTCAGAGTTGACCACCGGGAGTTTGAAGACGTGGCCACGTTGAGAGTGGTCCCACCGCCGGGCCGCCGATCAACCGGCGGACATTGTCGTTGACGCCGGTGCGGCCCCGCGATCACTCCGGCTTGCGCGAACGGTGCGGGAATTGTGCGTCGTGTCATCGAACCGTCACGTTCCCGGTCTGCGGGTCACGCCGGAGGAGGAGGCGAAGAACGCCCGTACTATCTTTTTTTGTCCGTCACCCTATTCTGGCTGATGTCACACTGGGGAGATCCAATCATGTTGCGTAAAGCACCACTGGCGGTCTCGTTCGCCGCGGCCGCGCTGTTCTGGACGGCGGCGAACGCTCAGACCGAACTGACTGTCTATACCGCCTTCGAGGCCGAGGACCTCAAGCGCTACGCCGATACCTTCAACGAGGACCATCCCGACATCACCATCAACTGGGTGCGGGACTCCACGGGAATCGTCACGGCGAAACTGCTGGCCGAGAAGAACAATCCGCAGGCCGATGTCGTGTGGGGACTGGCCGCCACGTCGCTGCTGCTGCTCAAGAGCGAGGGCATGCTTGAGCCCTATGCTCCGGTGGGCGTGGAGTTGCTCGATCCCAAGTTCGTCGACAATGACGATCCGCCGGCCTGGGTCGGCCAGGATGCCTGGGTCGCGTCGATCTGCTTCAACACCGTCGAGGGCGAGGCCAACGGCCTGACCGCGCCAGAATCCTGGAGGGACCTCTTGGACCCGATGTACAGGGGCCACGTGATCATGCCGAACCCGAACTCTTCCGGCACCGGATTTCTCGACGTGTCGAGCTGGCTGCAGATGTTCGGCGAGGAGGAGGGCTGGGCCTTCATGGACGCCCTCCACGAGAACATCGCCCGCTACACCCATTCGGGCTCGAAGCCCTGCAAGCTGGCCGCCGCCGGCGAGATCCCGATCGGCGTGTCCTTCGCCTTCCGCGGCGCCAAGTCGAAGGCCGCCGGCGCACCGCTCGAGATCATCGTGCCGAGCGAAGGCGTGGGCTGGGACATGGAAGCCGGTGGCATCATCGCCGGAACCGCCAATCTCGAGGCCGCGCAGACCCTGCTGGACTGGGCCGTGACCCGCAAGGCGATGGAGATGTACAACGTCGGCTATGCGGTGATCGCCATGCCCGGCGTCGCCAAGCCGGTCGAGCATTTCCCTGAAGGTCTGCTTGACGCCATGATCGACAACGACTTCGAGTGGGCCGCCAACAACCGCGCCGCGATCCTCGCCGAATGGCAGTCGCGGTACGACGGCAAGTCGGAGCCCAAGAGCTAAGGCTTGATCCGGGTTCTACGGGGCGGCGCGAGCCGCCCCGTCCCCGTCCGCTTCGACCGGGGATCAGCCCCATGACTGTCACTCTCACCCCGGATGTCAGTCTGCAAATCTCCGGATTGTGGAAGACCTTCGGGGATTTCGTGGCTTTGAAGGACATCTCGCTCGAGGTGATGGATGGTGAGTTCGTCTGTTTCCTGGGGCCGTCGGGCTGTGGCAAGACCACGTTGCTCAGAGCCATCGCCGGACTCGATCTGCAGACACGGGGTACCGTCATCCAGGACGGCAGGGACGTGTCCGCCCTGCCGCCCTCGCAGCGGGACTTCGGGATTGTCTTCCAGTCCTACGCTCTCTTCCCGAACCTCACCGTCCACCGCAACATCGCCTACGGTCTCGAGAACCAGGGGCGCACCAGGAGCGAGATCCGGGCGCGGGTGGCGGAACTGCTGGAGACCATGGGACTGCCCGACCAGAGCGACAAGTATCCGGCCCAGCTGTCCGGTGGACAGCAGCAACGGGTGGCGCTGGCCCGGGCGATCGCCACCTCGCCCGGTCTGCTGCTGCTCGACGAACCCCTGTCGGCGCTGGATGCCAAGGTACGGGTGCGTCTGCGCCACGAGATCAAGGACCTGCAGCGCAGGCTGGGCGTGACCACGATCATGGTGACCCACGATCAGGAAGAGGCGCTCTCGATGGCCGACCGGATTGTCGTCATGAACCACGGCGTCATCGAGCAGATCGGCTCGCCGACAGCGGTCTACCGCGATCCAGTGTCGCTGTTCGTCGCCGGTTTCATCGGCGAGATGAACCAGTTCGACGCCCGCGTCGTCGACAGCGGCAGGGTGCGGGTCGGCCAGAGCGAGTTCTGTTGCCGCACCCATGACCACGAGGCCGGCGCAGCGGTCGTCGCGGCCATCCGGCCCGACGAGATCGTGCCGCTCGGCACCGGGTACCGGCCTTCTCCCGAAGACGTCAACTGCGAGAAAGTCACCCTGGCCGACATGGCGTTCCTGGGGTCCTTCTGGCGCTGCCTTCTCCACAGCGAGGATTTCGGCAGAGAGGCGCTGATGGCCGATTTCCCGACGAACGCCGTGCGACGCCTGTCGCTCGAAGCCGGTCAGGACATTCACGTCTCTCTCCAGGAATCCGGCCTCATGGCCTTTGCCCGAGATGTCTGAGAGCGTCGCGGCCCTCCCGAAGGGGGGCCGCGTCAGAGCGAAACTTGACCGCGACGATGTGATGATGCGGCTGTGGATGGTCGTCATCGCCCTCTATCTGGTCGTGACGCTCGCGTTTCCCCTCTACGCCATGCTGTCGAAGTCCGTGTCGACGTTCCGCTTCGATCTCACCTGGTTCGAGTTCCAGGTCTCTGACGAGGAGGGTCATTTCAACACCGCGCCGATCCTCGCCAGCGCGCTGAACGCCGATCTGGACCTCTATGGCGAGACCGATCTTGCGACGGGCAGCGACGGACGCCTGCCGGCGACGACGTTCTTCCCCGAGTTCAGTTTCCGCAGTCCCGTGATGTACCGGATCCGCGGCACGGTCGACGACGCGACGTTCCTCGTCGGCTCGACGCGCCATCAGGGCCGGGAGTGGGTGGAACTCGATTCCAACACCTTCCGCCGCGTGCAACTGCGTCCCGCCGCCTCCTCAGGCCTCGACAACTTCCGCACCTACTTCGCCACGCCGGCGCTCTCCAACTCGATCACGAACTCCCTCGTGATCGCCACCGTGAGCACGATCGTCACCATCGTCCTGGCGTTCGCCTTTGCCTACGCCCTCAATCGGTCCTGCGCGCGCTTCAAGGGATTCTTCCGTCTCGTGGCCATGGCGCCGATCCTGGTGCCGTCCCTGCTTCCCGGGATCGCTCTCGTCTACCTTTTCGGCAACCAGGGGATGCTGAAGGGCCTGCTCATGGGAGAGAGCATCTACGGCCCCATCGGCATCGTGATCGGGGCGGTCTTCTTCACCTTCCCGCACGCCTTCCTCATCATTTCAACGGCGTTGGCGATCTCCGACGCCCGGCTCTACGAAGCCGCCTCCGCGCTTCGCGCGTCGCCGTGGAAGACCTTCTGGACCGTCACCATTCCCGGGGCCCGATACGGCCTGATCTCGGCGGCCTTCGTCGTCTTCAACCTGGTGATCACGGACTTCGGCCTCCCGAAGGTCATCGGCGGCCAGTACAACGTGCTGGCCGTGGACATCTACAAGCAGGTCATCGGCCAGCAGAACTTCGAAATGGGTGCGGTGGTATCGGTGGTGCTGGTCATCCCGGCGCTGCTGGCGTTCGCCGTGGACCGCTTCGTGCAGCGCCGCCAGGTGGCACAGCTCACGGCCCGTTCGGTGCCCTTCCAGCCCAAGCCCGATCGCGCGCGCGATCGCGCCTGGTTCGCGTGCTGCGCCGTCATCGCCGTCTTCATTCTCGGCATTCTCGGTGTCTGTCAGTTCGCGGCCCTGGTCAAGTTCTGGCCTTATGACCTCAGTCTCAGTCTCAACAACTACCGCTTCGATCTCATGGATGGTGGCGGCTGGGCGAGCTACTACAACTCGATCAAGATGGGCCTCATCACCGCTGCCATCGGTACCGTGATCATCTTCTTCGGCGCCTTCCTGGTCGAGAAATCGAATGGCTTCACGACGGGCCGCAACATCTTTCAGATGTTTGCAATGCTGCCGATGGCCATTCCCGGCATGGTGCTCGGGCTGGCCTACATATTCTTCTTCAACGATCCGGCCAACCCGCTGAACGTGCTCTACGGAACCATGGCCATCCTGGTCATCTGCACGATCACCCATTTCTACACGGTGTCCCACCTGACAGCCGTCACGGCGCTGAAACAGATGGACCGCGAGTTCGAGGCTGTCTCGGCATCACTGAAGCAGCCGGCCATGAAGCTGTTCTCCCGGGTGACCGTTCCGGTCTGCCTGCCGGCCATCCTCGACATTTCGATCTATCTCTTCGTCAACGCGATGACGACGGTCTCCGCCGTGGTCTTCCTCTATTCGCCAAAGACGTCGCTGGCCTCGATTGCGGTCCTCAACATGGACGACGCCGGGGACATCGCGCCCGCCGCGGCCATGGGCATGATGATCTTCTATACCAATGCCGCGGCGCGCATCATTCATCTGGCGCTTTCGCGCGGCGTGATGAAGCGGACGCAGGCCTGGCGCTTTCGCTGACCGGATCCATGAGGGCGCCGCCGCGGGCGAACTCCATGAACTGCCGGATCAGCCTCACGTTTCGCCGCTGCGACAGGTGGACGATCGATTCGGCCATGCGAGCGCCGAGGTCGGTGACCTCGATGGCAACGACGTCCGGGTCGGGAGTGTGCTCGGCACGCGACACGAACCCCACCCCGCCGCCGGACAGCACGAGGTCGCGCACGGCATCGCGCCCCTCGGCCTCGATCGCCACGTCGAGGCCGATGCCAAGCACCTCGGCCCGGTCGAGAACCTGGCGGCGCGTCGCCGAGCCCGGCTCGCGCAGGACCAGGGGATAGCCGGCAAGATCCCGCATCGTCATGGCCGCGATGCCGTGCGGAACGACACCCCGCGCGGCAAAGGCGATGATGGGTGTCGATCCGAGATCGAGCGAATCGAGATCGATGGCTGCCGGCACCTGGCCAACGACGCCAATGTCGGCGTCCCAGTTGCGCAGGGCATCGAGAATGGTGCCGGTGTTGCCGGGTCTCAGCTGAATCCTCACCTCCGGATGGCGGCGGCGGAAACGGGCGAGAATGTCCGTGATGTGACGCGCCGAATCGGCGTGGATGCGAAGGCGCCCGGATGTCGTGGCGGCACGCTCCTCGAGAAAGGCGTCGATCTCGTCCTCGATCTCGAAATACCGCCTGGTGAGAACCTGCAGCCTGGAGCCAACCTCGGTGAGCCGGACACGCTTGCGGTGGCGGTGGAACAGCCGCAGGTCATGGGCCTGTTCCAGGCGGCGGACCTGTTCGGAGACCGCCGGTTGTGTGAGATGCAACGCTTCGGCAGCCCGCGAAAATCCCCCGAGCCTCGCCACCGCGTGGAAGGCGCGGATCTGCGTGTGGTTCATGGTCGACAGACTATCCATAAATTGAATTGATCGATTCATCGTAAGGTAAGATTTTATCCCGGACCAGCACGGGTGCTATCCGGTGGTGCCATGACACGAGCCGATCCCTCCGCGCCTTACCTGTTGACGCCCGGTCCCCTGACGACCGCGCCGTCGGTCAGGCAGGCGATGTTGCGCGACTGGGGCAGCCGCGATGACGACTTCATTGCCCTCACACGGGAGATGCGCACGCGGCTTGTCGCCATGCTCGAAGAGGCTCACGAGGACTACGACTGCGTACCGATGCAGGGAAGCGGCACCTTCTCGGTCGAGGCCATGCTCAACTCCTTCATTCCGGCCGGCGGCAAGGCCCTGATTCCCTCGAACGGCGCCTATGCCCGGCGAATCGCGAAGGTGATGGACTGCCTCGGCCGCGCCGCGACGGTTCTCGAGAAGGGCGACGGCCAGCCGCTCTGCGGCGCGGACATCTCCGAGGCCCTGGCCCGCGATCCGGCGATTACCCATGTCGTCGCGGTCCATTGCGAGACGAGTTCGGGCATGCTCAATCCGCTGAGCGCCATGGCATCGGCAACCCGGCAGGCCGGACGGCGGTTTCTGATCGATTCCATGTCGGCCTTCGGCGCCCTCCCGCTGTCTCCTTCAGACGTCCCGTTCGACGCCGTGGTGTCATCGGCCAACAAGTGCATCGAAGGGGTGCCCGGCTTCGCCTTCATCGTCGCCCGCAAGGACGCCCTTGAGGAGGCCTGCGGGAACAGCCGGTCGCTCAGCCTTGATGTTCACGACCAGTGGTCGCACATGAACCGGACGGGCCAGTGGCGCTTCACGCCCCCCACCCAGTGCATCGCGGCCTTCGTGGAGGCCCTGCGTCTTCACGAGGCGGAGGGCGGGGTTGCCGGGCGGGGCGCCCGCTATGCCCGTAACCGCGACGTTCTGGTGTCGGGCATGCGGGACGCGGGCTTCGTCACCCTGCTCGATGACCGCTGGCAAAGCCCGGTCATTGTCACGTTCCTGTGTCCGGCAGACGCCGCGTTCGACTTCGACCTGTTCTATGAGCGGATGAAGGCAAGGGGATTCGTGATCTATCCCGGCAAGCAGACCGCGGTCGAGAGTTTCCGCATCGGCTGCATCGGGGATCTCGACGAGGACGTCATGCGCCAGGTCGTGGCCGCGGCACGCGCCTCGCTTTCGGACATGGGCGTCGCCAGCGCGGCACCATTGCTCGTACAATCCAGCGCAGAGGAATCACAACGATGAACGCCACGGCAGCGGTCGAGACCAACGGTCGTCTCTATCCCTTTCCCAGGGTGCCGGTCATCGCCATCTGTCTGGACGGATGCGAACCGGACTATCTCGACAGGGCGATCGAAGACGGCCTGATGCCGTGCCTGGCGCGGATCCGCGAGACCGGAACCGACCGCCTTGCGGACGCCGTGGTGCCGACCTTCACCAATCCCAACAATCTGTCGATTGCCACCGGTGTGCCGCCTTCGGTGCACGGGATCTGCGGCAACTTCCTCTTCGATCCGGAGACAGGCGAGGAAGTGATGATGAACGATGTCCGGTTCCTGAGGACGGGCACAATCTTCCGCGACCTCCAGAATGCCGGCGCCCGGGTCGGCATCGTCACGGCCAAGGACAAGTTGCGGGCCCTGCTCGGCGCCGGGCTCACCATGTCGCAAGACCGGGGACGCTGCTTTTCCGCCGAACGTTGCGACAGCACGACCGTCGCCGAACACGGTATCGAGAACGCCAGCGCGTGGCTCGGCCGGCCCAGGCCCGAGGTCTATTCGGGCGAGCTGAGCGAGTTCGTCTTCGCCGCCGGCGTCAAGCTGTTGCGGGAGTGGTGTCCGGATGTGCTCTATCTCACCACGAGCGACTACATCCAGCACAAGTTCGCGCCCGAGGACTCCGAAGCCAAGGCCTTCTACGCCATGTTCGACCGTTATCTTGACGCCATGGACGCGGCCGGCGCGGTGATCGTGCTGACAGCCGATCACGGAATGAAGCCCAAGCATCTCGCCGACGGCTCCCCCTGTGTCGTCTACGCCCAGGACCTGCTGGATGGCTGGCTCGGCCGGGATGCCGCCAGGGTCATCCTGCCGATCACCGATCCCTATGTGGTGCATCACGGCGCCCTGGGCTCCTACGCCACCGCCTACCTGCCGTCCGATGCCGAAGTGGACGCCATCATCGGGAGGTTCCTGAAGACGAAGGGAATCACCCACGTGCTGACCCGGGCCGAAGCCGTCTCGCGGTTCGAGCTGCCGGCCGACCGCATCGGCGACATCGTCATCATTTCAGGGGCCCATGTCTGCATCGGCACCTCGCGTGACCGTCACGATCTCGATCTCCTGCGGGAACCCCTGCGCAGCCATGGCGGCCTGACGGAGCAGGTGGTCCCGTTCATCGTCAATCGTGTCGTCGACATTCCCGACGAGCCGCGCCTGCGCAATTTCGACGCCTTCTTCCACGCCACCGCCGCGGCCGCCGCCTGATGGGCCGGGAGTTTCGTCACGAAGGCATGAGGATCGGCGGCGAGACCGTCTTCACCGATGACGTCATTCCCGTGCATTACCCCTATACGGGAGAGGTCGTCGGCTCGGTTCCGGCGGGCACGGCCGAACACGCCGCCCGCGCCTTCGAGATCGCTGCCGGCTACCGGGCGACGCTCAGCCGCTACGAACGGCAGAGGATCCTCCTGGGGACGGCCGAACTCATCGAACGCAAACGCGACTGGCTCGCCCGCTGGCTCACGCTGGAACTCGGCATCTGCCACCGTCATGCCCTCTACGAGACGGGACGGGCCTGCGATGTCTTCACCTTCGCCGGACAGATGGCGCTGGTCGATGACGGCACGATCTTTTCCTGCGATCTCACGCCGCAGGGCAAGGAGCGCAAGATCTACACGAGGCGTGAACCGGTGCGCGCCATCAGCGCCATCACCCCTTTCAATCACCCTCTCAACATGGTCAGCCACAAGGTGGCGCCGTCCGTCGCGACCAACAACTGCATGGTCTGCAAGCCCACGGAGCGCACGCCCCTGACGGCCATCGCCCTCGCCGACATCCTCTACGAGGCCGGGCTTCCGCCCGAGATGTTCCAGGTTGTCACCGGCCGGCCCGCCGACATCGGCGACGAGATGATCACCAACCGGAACATCGACATCATCACCTTCACCGGCGGGGTGCCTGTCGGCAAGATGATCGCCGAAAAGGCCGGGTTCCGGCGCACCGCCCTGGAACTCGGCGGCAACGATCCCCTGATCGTCCTCAACGACCTCGGCGACGACGATCTCCACAAGGCAGCCGGCATCGCAGTCGCCGGAGCCACCGGCAACTCCGGCCAGCGCTGCACCGCCGTCAAGCGCATCCTCGTGCAGGAGAGCGTGGCGGAAACGTTCGTCGCCCGTGTCCTCGCGCTGGCCCGCGCCATCAGGTTCGGCGACCCCGAGGACCCGGCCACGGAACTCGGCTGCGTCATCGATGCCGAGGCCGCGGCGCTCTTCGAGAAGAGGGTCCTCGACGCCGCCGGGGCCGGCGCCCGGATTCTCTATCACCCGGAGCGGCGGGGAGCTCTCCTGCCACCGATCGTCGTCGACCATGTGCCCCATGACAGCGAGCTCGTGATGGAGGAGACATTCGGCCCGGTCATTCCGATCCTCCGCGTACCCGATGACGATGCCGCCGTCATGGCCATTTCGAACAGTACGCCCTTCGGCCTCTCCTCGGGGGTTTGCACGAACGATCTCGGGCGCGCCATCGCCTTCATCAACGGGCTCGACGTCGGCACCTGCAACATCTGGGAGCAGCCCGGCTATCGTATCGAGATGTCGCCCTTCGGCGGAATCAAGGACAGCGGCAATGGCGTCAAGGAGGGTGTCGTGGAGGCCATGAGGTTCTTCACCAACGTCAAGACCTACTCACTTCCGTGGCCCGGATGACTGGCCCGGTCGTTCACGGGGAAGGCGAATCCAATCTCTCGGCGGCACGACGCGCCTGGACATCAGGCACCCGTTCCGCGCCGCTTCTCGAGCGCGACGCCAGCGCCTTCCTGCACCAGAGTCTCTCCACGCCCTGCCTGACGACCATCCGGCATGCCGAGGGTATCTGGATTGAGGATCATGACGGGCGCCGTTTCATGGACCTTCACGGCAACTCCGTCCATCACATCGGCTACGGTCACCCCAGGGTCATTGCGGCGATCAAGGGCCAGCTCGACGCCTTGCCGTTCTCACCGCGACGCTTCACCAACGAGCCGGCCATCCGCCTCGCCGAGCGGCTGGGTGAACTCGCGCCGGGCGGGAACGCGAAGGTGCTGTTCACCACCGGAGGCTCCGATGCCAACGAGGTGGCCCTCAAGATTGCCCGCGCGGCGACGGGGCGTTTCAAGACCGTCTCGTTCTGGGACTCCTTCCACGGCGCCGGACTGGGGGCGGCGGCGATCGGCGGCGAGGCGACCTTCCGCAGCCATATCGCCGGACCGCTGCTGCCGGGCACGGAACACGTGGCGCCGTTCGCCTGCTACCGTTGCCCCTACAACCATGCCGGGCCGCATGTCTGCGGTCTGGCCTGCGCGCGGATGGTCGACTATGTGCTCGAGCGCGAGGGCGACGTTGCCGCCGTCATCGGCGAACCCATGCGGGCGGTTCCCCATGTTCCGCCCCCCGGATTCTGGAGGGCGGTGCGCGAGGCCTGCGATCGCCACGGCGCCCTGCTGATCCTCGACGAGATTCCCACCGGCCTCGGCAAGACCGGCCGGATGTTCGCCTGTGAACACGACGATGTCGTTCCCGACATCGTGACCCTGGGAAAGGCCCTGGGCGGTGGCGTTCTTCCGATCGCGGCCTGCCTGGCGCGTCCCGGCCTCGATGTCGGCGGCGACTTCGCCATCGGTCACTACACCCACGAGAAGAACCCGGTGACGGCGGCGGCGGCCCTCGCCACTCTCGAGGTCATCGAGGAGGAAGGCCTCGTCGAGAGGGCTGCCGACCTCGGCGCCCATGCCCTGGCAAGGCTGCGCTGCTTCGGGGCCGATCAGCCCCTCGTCGGCGATGTGCGCGGCCGCGGACTGATGCTCGGGGTCGAGATCGTGAAGGACCGGGCGACACGGGAGGAGAATCACGAGGCAGCCGAGCGGATCTTCTACCGCTGCCTCGAGGGCGGCGTGAGCTTCAAGATCAGCCAGGGGTGCGTTCTCACCCTGTCGCCACCGCTCGTGATCTCCAGGGAGGATCTCGACCGGGCCCTCGATGTCGTCCAACAGGCGATCGAACAGGAGGGTCGCCGTCGATGAAGATCGTCCGGACCGATTGCGAGATCAACACTCCGCGAATCGACGAAGGGCTCTGCCGGGACGGACACGATCTTGTCCTGTTGCCCCACGTCATCCCCGAGGCACGCCTGATCGAGGCCCTGGCCGGCGCCGATGTCCTCCTTGCGTGCTACACACCCGTCACCGAGAAGGTCATCGCCGCCGCCACCCGCTTGCGCGGTATCGTCAAGTATGGTGTCGGCATCGATGCCATCGACATCGCGGCGGCAAAGCATCGCGGCATTACGGTGGTCAACATCCCGACCTACGCCGAAGAGACCGTGGCCGAAGCTGCCTTCGCCCTCATCATCGCTCTCGCAAGACGCCTGCCGGATCTCCATCGTCACATGCAACAACACGGCTGGGCCTGGCCGGAACCGGCCTGGATCGGTTCGGACATCGCCGGCCAGACGATCGGCATCGTCGGACTTGGCAGGATCGGCCGCAGCCTGGCGCGCATGGCCGGATGCGGCTTTCGCGCCCGCGTCGTGGCCTTTGACCCTTGCGTATCCGCCGCCGACATGGAAACCCTCGGCGTCGTGAAGCTCGATACCCTCGACGATCTCATGGCAGCCGCCGATGCGGTGGCGGTGCTGGCGGTTCTCGACAGCACCACCCGGGGCATGATCGGTGCCCGCGAACTCGCCCTGATGAAGCCGACGGCGATCCTTGTCAATGTCTCGCGCGGCGCCATCGTCGACGAGACAGCGCTCGTGGAGGCACTCCTGGAGCACCGCATCGCCGGTGCCGGACTGGATGTCTTCGACGACGAGCCCCTGGCATGCAAGGGGCACCCCCTGTCCGGGCTCTACGGCATGCCGAACGTCATTCTCACACCGCACCTTGCCTTCTACACGCGCGAGGCGATGGCGCGCCTCGAACGCGAGACCCTGGAACGGTGTCGCGAACTTGTGAACGGCGAACCGGTGCGGATCAGATCGACCGACAGCCGGCTCGCGGGTCAGGCCAACGTCACGTACACGCCAGCGTCCTGACAATCGCGCCCTCGACGACATGATCGGGGAGCATGGCGAGGGTGGCGACGGTCTCCTTCCTGATCCTGGATTCTTCGCGCCAGACATGTCTGGATGGGAACGCGTTCGATGTTGAAGGCCATGAGGCGACCGTTGTGGGAACACATGACGGTTTACGCATTCCAGTCACGCCATTTACAACCCTGATACAGCGAGTTAGACAAGTTGAGGGTCAAATGAGTTCCGCCTAGAGTCCGGCATGGCAACGTCTCCTGCCCTTCTGTCGCTCAACGAGATTCTCTTCCATCTCTCCCGTGCCGCCGCCGGCGCCGGTGCCCCCGTCGGCATCTGCGAGGAGTTTGCCGACACGGCGGCGTGGCTTGCCTTCATCGACATGGACCCGGCCCGGGCGGCACTGCCGGCGCTTGATGCCCTGGCCAGAACCGAAAGCAGCGGTGACCTCGTGATCCGGGACAATCGGGTTGCCTGTCCGGACGGCAGGACGGTATCGGCGATCTTCGCCGGCCCCGTCGTCACGGACCGGCTCGCCATGGCGCCGGCCGAACCCATGACACTCCAGGTGGAAGAAGTGGATGTCCCGCTTCTTCTTGCGGGCGCCGTGGCCGCTGCCGGCTCGGGCCACGTCCGCCTTTCCTGGCGGAGAGGCGCCGAAGCGGTCATCGACGTCGCCGGGAACATGGTGGCGGTGAAGGGAGACACCACCCGGGGCCGGGCAGCGGTGACGGTCGTGGCGAATGCCCCGGGCGCCGCCGTTCCCTCCGGCGTCCCCCTCTACGCCATCGACGAGGGACGACAAGCGGCACTGGATCACGGCATTGCCGCTGACGGCGCGGCCTGGTCCGGCGTTCTCGCCTACTATGGCAAGACACTGGTGCCCTCGACCGAGCGGTCGAGAAGCGAGGGTGCGGGACCGGCTGACGGAACGTGACTGCACGTTGAATTCCCCACCGCGGCACGGAGAGGGTGCAAGACATCGGTTCCGGGAGACTGGCAAGGCACACCAGGTGACCGTACTGGATCCTGACCTGGTCCCAGGGATTCCGCACCTTGCGTTACGGTCGTCCGAACTCTCCAAAGCTCGTCATGCACGATAGACGAAGCGGCCGTCTACCACGGTTGCATCCGGCTTCAGTGTCTCCAGAGTTCTCTCGTCCACGGTCGTCGGATCACAGGGGAGGATCGAGAAATCGGCCAGCTTGCCCGGGGTCAGGCTACCCTTGAGATCCTCCTCGAACGAAAGGCGTGCGGCCTCGATGGTGCAGGTTCTCAATGCCGCCATGCCATCGAGCCTCTGATCCGGCCCGATGCACCGTCCGGTGACATGCTCGCGCCTTTGACGCGTCACGGCCATGGCCTTGAACAGGGAAACGGGAATGTTGTCCGTGCCGATCGCAACGGTGATGCCGGTCTCCAGCAGGGACTTGTGTGCCGCGACCTCGTTGCCTTCATTCGGCGCGTTGAAGTACTCATCTCCGTTCTTCCAGAGTTGATAGACAGGAATGGTGGTGATGATGAGACCGAGTCGGCGCACCCGTTGGTAGTCGGATGGCGCGAGCTGGCCGACATGCTCCATCACCCAACGGCGCCTCGCGATGGGATAGCGCTCGGCGAGTCGCTCGAAGATCGGCAGAACCCGTCCCAGATCCTCGAGGATCACCGTGTGAACACGCAGGTCGAATTCGGCAGCCAGGGAAACAAGCGCGGCGTACTGTTCTTCGTCGTTGCACCATTCGACGAAGCCGGCCCATCCGGTATCGGGCAGCGATTCACGCATCAGTTCCAAGATACAGGCGTTCCCTCCGAAACCGATGTAGACACCCGATACGCGCAGCCATTCATCGCCCAGTCCGCGGCCTCGGGCAAAGCCCAGCCAGTCGCGCATGATTCGACGGGCTTCGTCCGTGTTGCTCCAGGTCGGGCTGATCGTCAATGACACGCGGACGCTGAGTTTCCGCTCCTCCCAGAGCTGCCGGTAGAGTCCGACGCTCATGGCGTAGGAGCCATGGCCTTCGTAGACGCTGGTCGTTCCGGCGTCATTGTAGACTCTCATGGAGCGCTGAATGGCTTCGAAGCGCTGGTGCCAGGTGAAACCTGGCAGGCTCTTCAAGAGATCGAATTCCAGGCTTGGGCGCTCGTTTCGCTCGATGATGATGCCACTGGGAACGCCGTCCGAATCGCACACGATTTCGACGCCGTCGCAGCGTGCCCTGGCTCCCTCAAGAATGCCGGCACGTTCCAGTGCCAGGCTGTTCAATGCCGCATGTGTCGGCACCCGGCTCCAGGTGCCGAAGGGAGCCATAATGTAGACCGCATGGTCGGGAGCCACGTCGTCAAGCTCCCAACGGTTCGGCAGGCGACCTTCCACGAGTGCCAAAGCACCGTCGAGATAGTAGGGAGCGGTTCCGACCGGCATTGTGACGATCCATTCGCCTTTCGGTGTCACGGCAGCAGCAGCGGCCACCCGCGACAGGACATCGTCGAGTGAACGTGCGTCCGCCAGACTGATCCGAATGTCCTTGAGGCCCTCGCGCTCCATGTGGGCATGGGCGTCGATCAGCCCGGGAATGACGCATCGGCCCTCGAGATCGACCGTCTCGGTTCCGGAAGGAAGGTCGCCAGCGATCTCGTCGTTGCGACCGACCTCGACTATCCGGCCATCGCGAACCAGCATGGCCTCGGCACGGGGCGAGGTAGCATCCATGGTCACGATGTTTCCGCCACGCAAGAACAATGGATGGCTCACGACCCGACTTCCCTCATTTTACTCGAACGATCATCGCGCTTCGGCGCCGTACCAGGGAAAAATCCTGTCGAGTGACGCTGCAAACAGCGTGTCGGCCAGGAAACCCAGGGCGCCCAGCGCCATCAGCCCGACGAACATCATGTCAACTCTGAACACCAGGTGAGAAAACGAGATAAGATATCCCAGACCACTGCTTGCCCCGACCAGTTCTGCGGCGACCAGGATGACAAAGGCAACGGCCGTGGCTTGGCGCAGGCCTGCAATGATGAACGGCAATGCTGCTGGCAGAACAACCTGCAGCATGATCCCTGCGGGTGAAGCCCCCAGACTTGCCGCCGACCGAACATAGATGTTGGGCACGTCACGAACGCCGATGAACGTGTTCACCCAGACGGGGAAGAATGTGCCCCAGGTGATCAGGGCGATCTTGGGCGTTTCGCCCAGGCCAAACCAGACGATGGCCAGCGGAACGAAGGCGATCGACGGTATCGACCTCAGGCTGTGCAGCACGGGATCGGACAGGTCGCGCAGCATCATGAGGCGGCCTGTCAGCAAGCCGACAAGGATACCGGCTGTCGAGCCCAGCACGAAGCCGGCAACCGCTCGCTTCAGGCTCGACCACGCATGACCGGCAAGTTCACCGCTGGCAATCAGGTCCCACAGGGTTCCGACAACGCCGGAAGGCGGGGGAAACATCTGCAGGTTCACTCCGGGAACCACGCGTGGAGCGACCTCCCAGAGGATCAAGAACAGGATCACACCCGCAATGTTCAGCATCAGGCGCTGAACCCGGCGGCGGTGGCGACTGCGTTGCAGGTCGTAGCGAAACCTCTCCTCGATCTTTTGCACAAGATCCGGCGTCAAATCATCCCGTCCACCAGCATGAGCGGAACGAAAGTCCCTTTCCATCTCCGTCATGACGCTGATACTCCTTGCCGATGGAAGATACCGTTGACCTTTGCATAGAGCCGACCGAACTCCAGCTCGCTCCGGTTCCGTGGCCGAGCGATGTCCACTTCGACAGTTTCCTGTATCTGGCCGGGATTGGGTGACATCACAACAATGCGGTCCCCGAGATAGACGGCTTCCTCGATATTGTGCGTGATGAAGAAGATCGTGATGCCGATCTCCTCCCAGATCCTCAGCAATTCGGTCTGAAGGGAGGCGCGGGTCAGGGCATCGACTGCTGCAAAGGGTTCATCCATCAGCAGGATCCGGGGATGATTCACCAGCGCGCGCGCGACAGCCACCCGCTGACGCATGCCGCCAGAAAGCTCGAAAGGATAGCGTCGGGCGGCATCTGCCAGACCGACGAGATTCAATGCCTCGTTCGCGCGTTCCCTTCGCTCGGCCTTCGCCATGCCCTGCATTTTCAGACCGAACTCAACGTTGCGCTGTGCTGTCAACCAGGGAAAAAGGGCATACTCCTGGAAAACGACACCGCGTTCAGGCGCCGGCCCGGAGATCGGCGTCTTGTCGAAGCGAAGTTCGCCGCGCGTCGGTTCGATGAAGCCGGCGATCAGGTTGAGGAGCGTCGTCTTTCCGCACCCGCTCGGACCGATCGCGCACATGAACTCCCCGTCCCGGATGGACAGCGACACGTCGAGAAGCGCCCAGGTAGACTCGCCCTCCGTCGAGGGAAAGAGCTTGGAGACATGTTCGATCGCGACCACGCCTTCATCAGGCCGCTCGGACACATGGCCTCTACTGGAGGATCGAGCCGCCTCGCTTCCCCGCGCGACTCGTCTCACGCTCTTCCCTCGCCACCACCTGAAATCAGCTCGACAGGTTCACGCGCTCAGGTGCCAACTTCTGGAGAGCGTCCTCGTAAACCGCACCCCTGAAGAGAGCACGCAGGTCGCCATCGTATTCCGGTGAGATACCCTGACCAATTGCCCACTCGGCCTCCGCAACCATGACGTCGACCAGGCCGTCATCGAGTATCACCCCGATATCCAGCAGATCCATCCCCGTGGAGGTGTCATCGATGGAGGTCGCGGTCCGTTCGGCAACATGCTCGATTGCCTGAGAGCGGTCCGTGTTGATCAAGTCTTCCGCATCCAACAGGCTCTGCACCGCCATTTCGATCGTCTCCGGTGATTCCTCGACCAGTCTGCTGTGGGCGACAAGAATCAGGCGGTACGCCCAGATCTCCTCTATGCCTTCCCGATCCAGCACGACGATGTCTTCGCCTGCCTGGTTCTGGGCCGCAATGGCTGTCAGCCAGTCCCAGGCAAACGCGTCGACATCTCCGCGAACAACCGCGGTCACCATTTCCGGACCACCCATGTTCACCAGTTCAACATCACCCAATGTCATGCCATGAAGCGCCAGCCATTGATTGAGGAAGAAATGGCCACTCGTGCCGACCTTGGTGGCGATTTTTCTGCCCTTGAGGTCGGAGGGTTCGGAAACGCCCAGTGTCCTGTTGGCGGCCACCAGCATTTCCCTGGAGGAGCGGCTGAAATCAGCCACGATACGTGGTTCCAGGCCGCGCATCAGCGCAAGCAATGTCGGGCTCTGGGTCGTGGTGCAAAAGTCGGCATTTTCCGTCAGCACCGCATCAAGCGCCAGACGACCGGCCGTAAACTTGGCGACGCTGGCCTCCAGGCCATTCTTGGCCCACAGGCCGGCGGCGTCTGCCGTATAAACCACGGCCCAGCCGTGTCCTTCGCTCTCCGCGACGGTTATGGAAGTCCCGGCGTGCGCCGGAACGACAACGCAAGGAACGACAGCGGCCAATCCCAGGCCGCTAGTTGTTTGGAGAAAATTACGACGGGAAATCATGTCTTGGTCCTCCTCATTCCATTGTTGCATCCAAATGGTGCCAGTCATGGCTCTTGAAACGGCCATGTTGTGTTGACTGGCAAGTATGAAGCATTTTCACATCTTTTTCATCACAATCCTCGCCATCGTCTTGGAAGATAAGTGAATCTCTCGGTGTCGCTGGACTTCGTGATCCTCTTTCCCCTTCCTGGTTGCTTTGGTCGTGTTCCCAGCATCGACCATCACGGATCCGGTACAGGGTTGGGCCAACGCAAGACCAACCTGTGCGGTGGTCGAACTGGTGCACGCCCCGACAGTATCACCACCCTCCCCTTCACATTGTCCGGTGTCTTCGCCAAGATGTGGCGCCCGTCCTCCAGCCATCCGGACAGCCGATGAAGTGTGCAGTACTGCGGGAGCGACATCCCGGCGAGACCAGGGTTGCCGCCTCTCCGGACATGGTCAAGAGGCTGAAGAACCAGGGTGTCGCAGTCGCCATTGAAGCGGGCGCAGGCGAGTTCGCCGGCTGGACGGACGACACGTTTCGCGAGGCCGGCGCCATCGTGTCCGCCGATGCCGCAGATGTCCTGACCGGCGCCGACGTCGTCTTCAAGGTTGGCCGGCCGGTTGTCACGGATGACGTCGACGAGCTGGCCCTCATCCCCGAAGGATGCATCGTCGTCGGCCTCATCAATCCCCTCGTCGACCGCGAACAGTACGCCGGCTACGCCGCCAGGCGGCTGACCGTGCTGGCCATGGAGCTGATCCCCAGGATCAGCCGCGCCCAGTCGATGGACGCCCTCACATCCCAGGCCAGTCTGGCCGGTTACAAGGCGGTGCTGGACGCCTGCATTTTCTTCGGACGCGCCATGCCCATGATGATGACGGCCGCCGGAACGATCGCGCCGGCGCGGGTGCTGGTCCTTGGCGCCGGCGTGGCGGGGCTCCAGGCCATCGCCACGGCACGACGGCTTGGCGCCGTGGTCGAGGCCTTCGATGTTCGCGCCGCTGTCAAGGAGGAGGTGGAGAGTCTTGGCGCCACCTTCGTGGAGGTCCCCGGCGCCGGTGACGCCGAGACCCGGGAAGGCTACGCCCGGGAGATGGATGATGCCTATCTCGTCCGGCAGGGCGAAGTGATCGCGAGCGCCCTGAAGAAAACCGACATCTGTATTACCACCGCGCGCATCCCCGGGCGCCCGGCGCCGCGGCTCGTGACCGCCGCCATGGTTCAAGACATGAAACCAGGTTCCGTCATCGTCGACCTCGCGGTCGAGGACGGTGGCAACTGCGACAGCAGCCGCTGCGGCGAAGTCGTCGAAGCCGGCGGTGTCGCCATCGTCGGATTCTCCAACGTGGCGGGACGCCTGGCGGCCGATGCCTCGACCTTCTACGCACGCAACCTGTTCAATCTCATCACGCCCTTCATCGACACCTCTGCCGGGCGCCTGGCGCTTGATCACACAGACGAGGTGATCAATGGAATGTGCGTGATGCGCGACGGCTTGCTCGTCCACCCCCTGCTCTGCGACACGAAGGAGTGCTGAGCTCATGGAAGCGGCAGTCGATCCGTTCTTCTTTCGGCTGACAATCTTCGTGCTCGCCATCTTTGTCGGGTACCACGTGGTCTGGGCCGTGACTCCGGCACTGCATACGCCACTGATGTCGGTCACCAACGCGATTTCCAGCGTCATCATCGTCGGCGCGCTGATCGCCGCCGGCCCGGAGGGAATGGACCTCTCGGGCATCCTCGGTTTCGTCGCCGTCACCCTGGCGGCCATCAACATCTTTGGCGGCTTCGCCGTGACCCAGCGCATGCTCGAGATGTTCCGCAGGAAGGACGGCGCAAGGGGACAGGATCCATGACCGCCGACCTGGCGGCCCTCGCCTACCTGGTCGCGGCGGTCTGCTTCATCCTGGCGCTGAAGGGCCTCTCGGCGCCGGGATCATCGCGCCGGGGCAATCTCGTCGGCATGATCGGGATGGTCATCGCCGTGGCGGTGACGATCGCCGATCCCTCCGTCATGTCCTACTGGTGGATCGCCGGCGGGCTTGTCGTCGGTGGCGCCATCGGCACGGCCATCGCCTTCAACATCCGGATGACGGCGATGCCGCAGCTGGTGGCGGCCTTTCACAGCCTGGTGGGCCTGGCGGCCGTTCTCGTCGCGGCAGCGGCGCTCTATTCTCCTGAAGCCTATGGCATTGTGGGTGCCGACGGCACCATCCGGCTTGCCAGCAGGATCGAGATGATTCTCGGCATGGCGATAGGCGCGATCACCTTTTCCGGTTCCGTGGTCGCCTTCGCCAAGCTCCAGGGGCTGGTGTCCGGCGCCCCGATGGTCTTCCGGGGACAGCATTTTCTCAACCTGCTGATCGGCGCCGTCATGGCCGCTGCGGGCGTGTGGTTTGCCGCCAACGGCAACGCGGACGCGTTCTGGATTGTCGCTGCACTGGCCTTCCTGATCGGTGTCACCCTCATCGTCCCGATCGGCGGTGCGGACATGCCGGTGGTTGTTTCCATGCTCAACAGCTACTCCGGCTGGGCCGCGGCCGGAATCGGCTTCACGCTGGAAAACGAGCTCCTCATCATCACCGGCGCCCTCGTCGGGTCTTCCGGCGCCATCCTGAGCTACATCATGTGCAAGGGCATGAACCGCTCCTTCGTCAACGTCATCCTGGGCGGATTCGGCGGTTCCGGACCGGTCGACACGGCAGCGGGCCAGCGCAAGGTGAACCAGGGCAGCGCCGACGATGCGGCCTTCATCCTGCAGAATGCCCGCAAGGCGATCATCGTTCCCGGATACGGCATGGCGGTTGCCCAGGCGCAGCACGCCCTGAGGGACATGGCCGACAAACTCAAGGACAACGGCGTCGAAGTGGCCTACGCCATCCATCCCGTCGCCGGGCGCATGCCCGGCCACATGAACGTCCTGCTCGCCGAAGCCAACATTCCCTATGACGAGGTGTTCGAACTCGAGGAGATCAATTCACAGTTCTCCACGGCCGACGTCGCATTCGTGATCGGCGCCAACGATGTCTGCAATCCCCTGGCCAAGACCGATCCGTCGTGCCCGATCGCCGGCATGCCGGTGCTCAATGCCGAGAACGCGGCCGCCGTCATGGTGGTCAAGCGATCGCTTTCGCCGGGATATGCCGGAATCGACAACCCGCTGTTCTACCGCAACAACACCATGATGCTGTTCGCGGATGCGAGGAAGATGGTCGAGGATATTGTGAAGAGACTTTGAAGGGGACTCAGGCGTTGCCTTCCCTCAGAGCCCGCTTGCGGGCCATCTTGCGGGCCCGGCGCACGCCTTCGGCGCGCTCGCGCTTCTTCTTCTCCGACGGCTTCTCGAAGTGGCGGCGCAGTTTCATCTCACGATAGACGCCCTCGCGCTGCAGCTTCTTCTTCAGCGCCCGCAGGGCCTGGTCGACGTTGTTGTCGCGGACAATGATGTGAACGATGGGTCTTCTCCTCACGGTTCGGCCGGCATCGTGATATCCCGGCGCGTGTGCTATTAGCATGGTATCCAGG
The DNA here is from genome assembly GCA_028821455.1 of bacterium. GTDB lineage: Bacteria > Pseudomonadota > Alphaproteobacteria > SP197 > SP197 > SP197. The sequence goes on from JAPPGE010000067.1 coordinate 116,965, forward strand.
TCCTTGTGAAGGGTGCATGGTGCTAGGGAACCGATGACGGTGATGCTTGGAGATATCCGCCTCGACCGGATCGAGGAGTCTTCGGACATCGGCAATGTCCCCCATCTGGACTTTCCCGACGCCACGCCCGAGGCGCTGGCGCCATACCTGGGGTGGCTTGTGCCGGCTGCAATTGATTCGGGGATGGCGGCGGCGAACCGTCGACGCATCCTCGAACAACTGACCGATTCCGGCGTCCTGGTGCTCACACAGCACTTTCCGGCACCCTCGGCCGGACAAGTCTTTTCCGCCCGAACCGGTATCGGCTTCCGCCACCTCGAAGGCGGCATGGCGATGGGCGAGGAGCTCCACCGGTGACGCTGCTGAAGATTGCGCGCATGGGGCACCCGGTGCTGGCCGGGCGCGCCGCGGAGGTGGCGGATCCGACGGCGCCCGAAGTACGCCGGCTCGTCGACGACATGATCGAGACCATGCACGACGCAGGCGGCGTGGGTCTCGCCGCACCCCAGGTCCATGTCCCCTTGCGCATCGTGGTGTTCATGCCTCCCGATGCTCCGGAGGACGAACCGGTCCTGGCGCTCGTCAACCCCCGCCACGAGATCCTCACCGACGAGCGCATCGAGGGCTGGGAGGGATGCCTTTCGGTCCCCGGGTTGCAGGGGCTTGTGCCGCGCGCGCCCAGCATCAGCTACACCGGCACCACGCCTGACGGCGTCGAGGTCTCGAGGACCGTGGACGGCTATCATGCGGTGGTGGTCCAGCACGAATTCGACCATCTCGACGGCATCCTCTACCCGCAGCGCATGACGGACATGCGACATCTCATCTTCACCTCGGAACGGCACTGGCGCGCCGATGAGGACGAGTCATGACGACGGCTTCCGCCACCAGGCAGGAACTCCGGCGGCGGCTTCTTGCCGCCACCCTTCCCCATGTGCCCTTTGACGGCTGGACCCGCGCGTCGATCGATGCCGGCGCCGCCGATGCCGGGATGGCGGCGGGCGAGGCGCGGCGGCTGTTTCCGGAAGGGGCCGGCGAGATGGTGTCCTTCTTTCTCGCCGAGGGCGATCGCGCCATGCTTGACGAACTCTCGGAGATCAATCTGGCAGACATGAGGGTGCGCGACCGCATCGCCACGGCGGTGAGGATCCGGCTCGAGGTCGACGGCAAGCATCGCGAGGCGGTGCTGAGGGCTGCCGCCATGAAGACCGGCCCCTCCGGCGCCAGGGCGCTCTGGCGCACGGTCGACGCCATCTGGCATGCCGCCGGAGACACGGCAACCGACTTCAACTACTACACCAAGCGGCTGCTGCTGGCGGGCGTCCATTCGGCGACGCTGCTCTGCTGGCTCAACGACGACAGCCCGGGCCGTGAAACGACCTGGGCCTTTCTCGACCGCCGCATTGCCGATGTCATGACCATCAGCACGCTGAAGGCGCGTCTCCCCCGGCTGCGACCGGGACCAATAGCCCGCTTCGCCATGTCACGATCACCCCTATCCGGCTGCCGGCCCGATCGTTGACGGCGCCGGCGCTGCCATGGCCGCTCCAGCATGCTGGAGCGTTGACGGCGCCGGGTTTCGCGCTTTCGACAGGTCTCTCACGCGGCCCGGAAACCGGTCAGGACATTGAACTCTCCCGGAACGGCGCCGAATCGCGTGCGTGACATGGCACGTGCACAGGCCCTCGCTCATTCTTCCTGGCCCAACTCCCACGGCGTCAGCCTGGGAATCCAACGCGGTACGTTTGCCTTGTAATGCCGATAGTCCTCGCCGAGCCGTCGTTCGAGGCCCGGCTCCTCCACCAGCACGAAGTAGAGCGAGTTGAGAAGGAAGAAGCCAAGCATCCAGCCCGCGACGGGCCATGAGCCAAGAATGAGGGATTCGCCGGCGAGCATGAAAAGGACGCCCGTGATCATCGGATTTCGGACATAGCGATAGGGACCGCGGACGACCAGTCTCCGCGGCGGCGCCCACGGAGCTGGGGTGCCCTTGCCCACGGTCAGGAACAGCCTGACCGTCCAAACGGCGATAGCGAGTCCGATCACGACTGCAACGAGGCCAATCCAGAGTCGCGTCCCGGTGATCTCTGCCGGCACCATGTCTGCGGAGGTCCCGGCCGCGATCCAGAGCAGGGCGCCGGGAACGTACACGAGCGCTGTCCCTGGCAGGATCACAATGGCCTTGATGAGTTCCGCGTTCATGCGGGAGTTTCCGACAACGGGTGCTTTCCCTGATCCCATGTACTCGATCGATCAGCGAGATCGCGCCGCAGCTTGTCCGGAATCAGACGACCTATGCCATCGGGTATCTCCCAGACGGTGACGGAAGCGAGCCCAAGGCTGTCATCGGCGATCAGGTCGAGACAGCAAGCGGCCCCAGCCTCCGGCTTTGAGCCTATCATTTCGGAAACGACGTTGGTCGCTATGGGCCACGCGAGCGGAGCGGTCACTCCTCGCCCTTGCCGGAGAATGACGTCGACTTGTGGCCACTCCGCACCGGAACCGGAAGCTCGATGCCGTACTGCTCCCCGAAATGACGCGCGAAGGCCTCGGACGGCTTCGGGCGACGCTCGGTCTTCGCGCGCTTCTCGCGGATCAACTGGCGAACCATCTCTTCCATCGAGACGCCGCGTTGCCGCGAGTAGCACCGGAGCCAGGACTTGTCTCCCGGATCGATGTCGCGGACGGTCATGCTGGTGCCCACTCTCTCGCCTCCTGTTCGGTCGGGAACCCTCCTGCGGCCCTCCATCAATCAAATCATGCTATCAGCAAGTGCGGGTCAACGTCTTCTTCCGTCCGCTCTTCGAGGGCACGGACAACGCAGGTTTCATGCGGGAGTGCGAGCGAGTTTCCGAGCGGGTGACGACTCCCGCCAGGCTCATTCGAGCGAACGGCGTCCCGGTCTGTGCAGCCGAGCGCACTCAAGGGATCGTCAACACAACTTGCCATCGCGCGCCGGATGTACCCGGTGGAAGGTTCGACAGACGGTGACAGCGCCGATCCGACTCACAGGCGAGGGAGAGTCTCACTCCAATGGGAACAGCCGCGTGACGTGGCCCATCTTGCGGCCTGGCCGTGCCTGGGTCTTGCCGTAGAGGTGAAGCTTGGCATCGCCCTCGCAGAGAATGTCGCGCCAAGAGGATGCGTCGTCACCCAGAAGATTGGTCATCACGGCGTTGCTGTGGCGTGACGGATCGCCCAGGGGCAGTCCGGCCACGGCGCGGATGAACTGTTCGAACTGGCTGGTGCGGCAGGCATCGATGGTCCAGTGCCCCGAATTGTGGGGCCTGGCGGCAAGTTCGTTCACCAGAAGACGATCGCCGGGGGCAACGAACATCTCCACTGCCAGGAGACCGACGAGGCCGAGAGCCTCTGCCAGCCGGCCGGCCATGGCAACGGCGGCAGCGGCCACGTCCCCGGGCAGGGGTGCGGGCGCCCGGGTCTCCGCGAGGATGCCGTCTCGATGGGTGTTCCGGACAACATCGAAAGCCCGGATGGCGCCCCTGATGTCGCGGGCAACGATGGCCGAGACCTCCATGGTGAAGTCGACGACGCCCTCCAGGATGGCCTCCCGGCGCCCCATGGCCACCCAGGCGTCCTCGAGATCCCGCTGCTGTGTGACGCGGACCTGACCCTTGCCGTCATAGCCCATGCGCGCCGTCTTCAGGATCGCCGGGCTGCCTGTCGCTGCGAGTCTCTCACCGGGTCCGGGAAGGGCGGCGTAGGGCGCAGTGGCGCAACCCTGGCGGTTGAGAAAATCCTTCTCGCTCACCCGGTGCTGGGTCATCTCCAGGCAACGCCAGTGGGGGCGCACCGGAGCATGCCGGGCCATGTGCCGGAAGGACGCAACCGGCAGGTTCTCGAACTCGAAGGTGATGACATCCACCGCCGAGGCAAAGGTCTCGATACTGCCGGCATCATCGTATGCTCCGATGGTCGCGGCGTGGGCCACCTCCACGGCCGGACTTTCCTCTGCCGGGCAGAACACATGGCAACGGTAGCCCAGCGCCGCGGCGGCGAGGGCCACCATGCGACCGAGCTGACCGCCGCCGACGATACCGATGACACCGCCCGGCGGCACCACCCGGCGGTCGTCATCCATCGGCGTCAGGGTGCTCGGCCACGGACCCGGTCTGCTGGCTCCGCCAGTCCTCCAGGGCCCGGGCCACGTGCGGATTGACGAGACCGACGATGGCGGCGGCCAGAAGGGCGGCATTGATGGCGCCCGACTTGCCGATGGCAAGCGTGCCGACCGGCACTCCGGTCGGCATCTGCACGATGGAAAGCAGGCTGTCGAGGCCATTGAGTGCCCGGCTTTCCACAGGCACGCCGAGCACCGGAAGGGAGGTCTTGGCCGCCGTCATGCCCGGAAGATGCGCCGCGCCGCCGGCACCGGCGATGATGACCTTGAGGCCGCGGTCATGGGCGGCCTCGGCATAGGCAAACATGCGATCGGGCGTACGGTGGGCCGAAACGATCCTGACCTCGTGCGGGACGCCGATCTCGCCCAGTGTTTCGGCGGCATGGCGCATGGTGTCCCAGTCCGACTGGCTTCCCATGATGATGCCCACTTCAACCATGACCCGTCGCCTCCCCATCAAGGCAGCTCCGCACCGATCCTACACCCGGTCGATTCCGCGAAACAGCCGGGGTAGAGGACACGAGCGCCCGGCAATCGACCGCTCTCGCATAGCCACCACGTCACTTCCTTCCTATACTGTCCGTCAGGTCCTGACCGGACAGGATGTTCGCCTTGCGGCGATGTCCGGCAAGGAACCGGAAACAGGAATCCTGGCGGAGGAATCGATGACAAACCCCGATGATTTGGCTGTCCTGGAAGCGCGGCATGCAGCACTCGAGCAGGAAATCCATGATGAATCCCATCGCCCGCTACCGAACCAGACCCATCTCACGGATCTCAAGCGCAGGAAACTTCAGATCAAGGAGCAGATTGAACGAATGTCGGCCGTGAACGGTCCTGCCTGACCCTGCCAGGCACAGGGGGCCCCGAAGCGAGGTGTTGCGGGGCGGTCATCTCCCGTCGGCGTCGGAAGCCATCCGGGTCACGGTCGCGGTGGTGCTGAACCCCTCTACCAGATCGGCAAGGTAGACCCTGCCACCATAGGAGGTCACGATATCGGCGCCGACGACCTCGTCGAGGCGGTAATCCGACCCCTTCACCAGAACGTCAGGGCGCAGGTGTTCGATCAGGGTTAACGGCGTCGCTTCGCTGAAGACGACCACCAGGTCCACGTCCGCCATCGAGGCGAGGATCTGGGCCCTGGAAATCTCGGACTGCACGGGACGGCCAGGACCCTTGAGACCCCGGACGGAGCTATCGTTGTTGAGCGCCACCACCAGCCGGTCACACTGCTGGCGTGCCTGGCGCAGGAGCGATACATGGCCGGGATGGAGCAGATCGAAACAGCCGTTGGTGAAGCCGATCCGATCTGCAGAGTCACGCCACGAGGCGACCATGTCCTGGGCCGTCTCGAGGGACACGATCTTCGCTTCGTTGCTCTCGAAGGCCTGGCCATGCAGGACATGCCGCAGATCGTCGGTGCCGACCACCGCTGTCCCGCTCTTGCCCACGGCCGCACCACCGGCAAGGTTGGCCAGCCGGGCAGCAGTCTCCAGCGCGAGGCCCTGACCCAGGGCGGCAGCGAACACCGCGACCACGGTGTCTCCGGCGCCGGAAACGTCATAGACCTCGCGCACCTCCGCCGGCAGATGAAGTGTCGCGCCGTTGCGCTCGACGAGGGACATGCCGGAGGCACTCCGTGTGACCAGGATGCACCCGGCATCCGATTCTTCCATCACGGCTCGGGCCGCCGCGACAACGTCCCCGTCGCCGTTCACGTCCATGCGGGCCGCCATGGCCAGTTCCTGGCGGTTGGGAGTGAGAACACTGGCCCCGCGGTAACGCGAGAATGTGTGACTCTTGGGGTCGACGACGACGGGGATGCCCGCGTGACGCGCCGCGGCAATGACGGCACCGGTCACCTCCGCTGTCATCACGCCCTTGGCATAGTCCGACAGGACAAGCACATCGACACCCGACATGGCGTGGGCGGCGATGTCGACGATCCTGGACGCCGTCTCCGGCAGAATGGCGCGATCCGTCTCATGATCGGCGCGCAACAGCTGGTGCCCACCGTCGACGAATCGGTCCTTGCGGGTGGAAAGCCGGTTCCGCTCCACCAGTACGTAAGGTTCCACACCCTCTTCTCGGGCGATCATGGAAATCAGATCGCGACCGACCTGGTCGTCTCCCACGACGGCCACGAAACACACCCGTGCGCCGATGGCGACCAGGTTGCGCAGGACATTGCCGGCACCTCCCGGCATGGATTCCTCGGTCTCGACGCGCAGCACGGGAACGGGTGCCTCGGGAGAGATCCGCTCCACACCCCCGTAGATGAAACGGTCGAGCATGACGTCGCCGATCACCATGATACGGGCGCCGGCAAGCCGGTCGATCGCTGCCGCAAGATCGGGAGACTGGTTCGTCGACATGCCCCTTCCTTGCACCGATGGGCCTTTTGCGTCAATCGACCGGCCGGAGAACGCTAGGGCGTGGCTTTCAGGTCGTGCCAAAGGACCCTACGATAGTGACCGGTTGGACCAGGAGCTGGAGCGATGTCGCAGGCTTTTGAGAGCATCTACCATCAATCGCTGGCCGATCCGGCCGGTTACTGGGATGAGCTGGCCGGTAACATCTGCTGGACGAGGCGCTGGGAACGGGTGCTCGACGACACCCGGGCGCCCTTCTATCGCTGGTTCCCCGGAGGCGAGACCAACACCTGCTGGAATGCCATTGATCGCCACGTGGACGCCGGACGCGGCGATCAACTCGCGCTGATCTGGGAAAGTCCGATCACCGGTGCCAGGCGAACGCTGACCTACAGCGAACTCAAGCGCGAGGTGGCGACCTTTGCCGGTGTCCTGAGCAACCACGCGGTCACCCGGGGAGACCGTGTCGTGATCTACATGCCTGCCGTGCCCGAGGCAGTCATTGCAATGCTGGCCTGTGCCCGCATCGGTGCCGTCCACTCGGTGGTGTTCGGCGGGTTTGCCGCGGCGGAGGTCGCCAAGCGCCTTGATGACGCGACGCCGAAAGTGGTTCTCACTGCCACTTGCGGTATCGAACCGGGCCGCATCATCCCCTACCTCCCCATACTCGAGGAGGCTTTCACCCTCGCATCACACGTCCCCGAAACAATGATCGTCCTGGCGCGGGAACAGCAATCCGCCGGACTGAAGGCGGGACGCGATCATGACTGGCACGAGGAAATGGTCCGGGCGGCACCCGTCGACTGGGTCCCTGTGGCCGCCACCGACCCGCTCTACATCCTCTATACCTCCGGGACCACGGGCAAGCCGAAGGGTGTCGTGCGGGACAATGGCGGGCACGCCGTGGCGCTCATGTGGACCATGAAGGCGATCTATGACGTGGCGCCGGGCGAATGCTGGTGGGCGGCGAGCGACATCGGCTGGGTCGTCGGTCACAGCTACATCGTCTATGCGCCTCTCCTCCACGGGAATCCGACAATTCTCTTCGAGGGCAAGCCGGTCGGCACACCCGATGCCGGGGTCTTCTGGCGCGTCATCGAAAGGAACGGCGTGGCAGCCCTCTTTACGGCGCCGACCGCGATCCGCGCCATCCGCCGTGACGATCCGGAAGGCGAATTCCTCGCGGAAGCGGATCTCTCGGCGTTCCGCACCCTCTTCCTTGCCGGTGAACGCGCCGATCCGGACACCATCGCATGGGCGGAGGAGAAGCTGTCGCGGCCGGTGGTCGACCACTGGTGGCAAACGGAGACGGGTTGGGCGATGGCTGCCTATTGCCGTGGCATCGACGATCTCCCGGTACGGCACGGCTCGCCGGGTCGGCCGACACCCGGATATGCCATCGACATTCTCAATGCGCGAGGCCATCGCCTGCCTGCCGGCACCACGGGCGCCGTCTGCGTGCGTCTCCCTCTGCCGCCGAGCTCGCTGCCCACCCTGTGGAACAACGACGAAGGCTTTGTCTCGAGCTATCTCGAGGAGTACCCCGGATACTATTCGACGGGAGATGCCGGCATGTACGACAGCGACGGCTATCTCTACATCATGGGCCGCACCGACGATGTCATGAACGTCGCCGGACACCGCCTGTCGACAGGCGCCATGGAAGAAATCCTGGCCACGTTGCCGGACGTTGCCGAGTGCGCCGTGATCGGCGTTGCCGATGCGTTGCGCGGCCAGGTTCCCGTCGGACTTCTGGTGCTCAATGCGACGTCGACCGCCTCCCACGCCGACATCGTGAACGATGCCGTGCGGCGGGTGCGCAACGATGTTGGCGCGGTGGCGAATTTCCGCAAGGCGGTGATCGTTCCGCGCCTTCCCAAGACCCGCTCGGGCAAGATCCTGCGCCGTTCCATGCGGCAGATCGCCGACGGTGAAGCCGTGCCCATGCCGGCCACGATCGAGGATCCCGGCGCGCTTGACGAGATCAGGGAGGCCCTGGCGACAATCGGCTACCCGGCAGACAGCTGATCACTCGAGCGGAACCAGCTTCAGCGTTCCCTTCTCCAGGGCGAGCGCCAGCGTTCCGTCGCGCAGGCGTTCGATGTCCCGCCCAAGCAGGTCATAGCGCCAGCCACATGCCAGCGGACTGTCGCCCGGCGGCGTGGCGGCGAACCGGCGGATCTCGTCAGAACTGGCGATCAGCGCCTGGGCCACGCCGAGTTCCTCGCAACGGGCGTTGATCAGGGTGCGGATGAGATCGGCGAGGGCCAGCGGCACACGCGCAGACTGCCTTTCTTCGAACTGCGGCAGGGCGTCCGTACCGAGCGCCATGGCACGATTGACAGCCTCGATGATCTGGCGTCCCCGGGAACCTCCAGCCATGCCGCGCGGAATCAGCCGGACTCCCCCGAGCGCCTCCTCGGTCTGCGGCCGGGAGGTGGCGATGGCGACAAGGGCGTCATCGGTCATGACGCGCCGGCGGGGAAGGTTCCTTTCCTGCGCCAATCGCTCCCGCCATGCCGCGACCTCGCGCAACACCGCCAGATCGCGCGGCCGCCGGGGTTTCTTCCTGATGCGGATCCAGGCCTGGGAAATGTCATTGCGGTAGGTTTGCGGGTCGTTGAGCCATGCCATTCTGTCGCCGACCCACGCCTCGCGCCCCTTGCTGGCCAGTTCCGAGGAGAGGTGTTCGTAGACATGGCGAAGACTGGTCACATCTTCGAGGGCATAGGCAATCTGCTTCCTGGAGAGCGGCCGCTTCGACCAGTCCGTGATCTGCGCTCCCTTGCCGATGGTCCTTCCGGTGACAGCCTCGACAATCCGCGCGTAGCCGACCTGTTCACCATGACCGCAGGCCATGGCCGCCACCTGGGTATCGAAGACCGGACCCGGCAGCGCGCCCGAAAGATGGAGAAGGATCTCCAGATCCTGGCGGCCCGCATGGAACACCTTGAGCACATTCCTGTCGGCCATGAGATCGAAGACGGGACCCAGATCGACACCGTCCGCCAGGGCATCGACAACCGCCGCCTCGCCGGCGCCGGCGATTTGGACGAGACACAACTGCGGCCAGTACGTGCGCTCCGGAATGAACTCCGTATCAACGGTGATCCAGGTGTCGCCCCGCAGTCGGCGACAGAACCCGGCAATGCTCTGCGTGTCGGCAAGTACCTGCATGGCGGCCTCTCTACCGGCGCGCTTCCCGGAAGTCCACAAGGACGAGTCTTGCGTTCGGAGCGCGATTGTCGCGGATCCACCGGCGAGGGACGGAGCTGTTGCCGTCACGGCGCCCATGTCATGGCAGCGCTGCGAATGACCGAGCGGGGAACGCGCCGGCAGCATGCCATCCGCCGCTTGACAAACAGGTGGCGTTGCGTTGTCTAGCCTTCACACCTGCTTCCCGGATTGTCGTTCATGCACCGTTATCGCACACACACCTGCGGTGAACTTCGCCGCGACCATGTCGGCACCTCCGTGCGCCTTTCTGGCTGGGTTCACCGCAAGCGGGATCACGGCAACCTTCTCTTCGTTGATCTGCGCGACCAGTACGGCATGACCCAGTGTGTCATCGAGACCGATGATCCCGGGTTCGCCGCCGTGGAGGGGATTCGCCCGGAAAGTGTGGTCACCATCGAAGGCGAACTGGTGTCCCGCGATGACGACACCGTGAACCCGGAAATCGACACCGGCGAGGTCGAGGTGCGCATCCGGGAGTTCCGCGTGCTGTCGGAGGCCGAGCCGTTGCCGATGCCGGTGTTCGGCGAGGTCGACTATCCCGAGGACGTGCGTCTGCGATACAGGTTTCTCGACCTGCGCAGACCATCGATGCACGCCAACATCGTGCTGCGCTCGAGGATCATCGAATCCATACGCCGGCGCATGATCCAGGGCGGTTTCCTCGAGTTCCAGACTCCCATACTGACCGCTTCGAGTCCGGAAGGGGCGCGGGACTTCCTGGTTCCCAGCCGCCTTCACCACGGCTCCTTCTACGCCCTCCCCCAGGCGCCGCAGCAGTTCAAGCAGCTTGTCATGGCCTCCGGCTTCGACCGCTACTTCCAGATCGCGCCATGTTTCCGTGACGAGGATGCGCGCGCCGACCGGTCGCCCGGGGAATTCTACCAGCTCGACGTGGAGATGGCCTTCGCGACGCAGGAGGACGTGTTCGCGGCCATCGAACCCGTCATCGGCGGACTGTTCCGGGAGTTCACGTCGTTTTCGGTCACGGAGCCGCCGTTCCCCCGCATCACCTATGCCGACGCTATGCTGAAGTACGGCACCGACAAGCCGGACCTGCGCAATCCCCTCATCAACGTCGACGCCACGGCGCCCTTTGCCGATTCCGACTTCAGGATCTTCCGCCGGCAGATCAGCGAAGGCGCGGTGGTCCGCGCCATTCCCGTGCCGGGAGGCGCGGCGTCGCCGCGCAGCTTCTTCGATCGCATGATCGCCTTTGCCCAGGAGAACGGGGCGGGAGGCTTGGCCTGGATCGTTTTCCAGGACGGCGCCGGCAAGGGACCCGTCGCACGGCTTCTCAAAGACGGAGAACTCGACGCAATCCGATCACTCGCCGGACTTGGCGACGGCGATGCGGTGTTCTTTTCCTGCGATTCGAGGGATGCGGCCGAGCGCATCGCCGGGCTGGTGCGCGCCCGTGTCTGCGATGAGCTTTCTCTCGCCAAAGGGGACAGTTTCCGGTTCTGCTGGATCGTCGACTATCCGATGTACGAATACGATCCGGAGAGGAAGAGGATCGATTTCAGCCACAATCCCTTTTCCATGCCCCAGGGCGGTCTCGTGGCCCTGGAGTCCCGGGACCCTCTCGACATCCTGGCCTACCAGTACGACATCGTGTGCAACGGCGTCGAACTCTCCAGCGGCGCCATCCGCAATCACGAACCGGCCACCATGATCAAGGCTTTCGAGATCGCCGGCTACCCGGCGAGTGAGGTCGAGGCGCGGTTCGGCGCCCTCCACGACGCCTTCCGCTACGGGTGTCCCCCGCACGGCGGCATCGCTCCCGGAATCGACCGCATCGTCATGCTGCTCGCAGGGGAATCGAACATCCGCGAAGTCACGCTCTTCCCGATGAATCAGCAGGCCCAGGACCTGATGATGGGGGCGCCGGGAGAGGTTTCCGGGCAACAGCTGAGAGAACTCGGCATCCGTCTCGCCAAACCGTCATGAACAGCCGTCGGTTTAGCGACCTCGGCCGCAAATGGAAACCACTCCGTCACGGCATGAAACAACGGTACGATCTCGGTCAGACATGAAGCGCTGTCTCGCACGGCGCACCGATCAACATGATCGCAACACGACGCGTTGCTCGTTGTGCGCCATTCAGCAACTCCTGGAGCAAGTATTCGTTCAGGCCGTGGAATCAACCGGCATCAGGGCGCGATGCTGAGGAGCGTGGCGTTTGCATCGAACGTCCCCGCAGCCGGCGAGAGACTCGTTCGGCAGCGGTGAAGTGCTGATCTAGCAGGGTTGCTGGTGGTTCGCGGCGGCGCAGCGTGCGGTGAAGAGCGGGCGGACCGGATTCCAGCTGGTCGGCGTTCGGGAAACCACGACAGCCGAAGACCGGAGACGCACGTTGGGTCTCGCGGGACTGGCAAGGTCGTCCACCCCTCCACCGGACCAGAGAGCCAGGAACTTGCAGAGCTCTGGACACTGCCTGACGAGCAGTCGCTTGGACGACAGCCTCCGCACAGGCGTCTCTGAACGTCGACCTCCGTCCTGCCGGTCTTGCGGAACGTCTCGGAGCGGGATGCGCCTATGCCCATAGTGCGGCACGACGACCGCCATACCGGATCCAGCCGAAGTTCCGCCTGCTTTCAGCAACACAAACACGGTCGAGTGTCGCCTGAATTTGCAAAGCTGCGTTTCGCCGTCGAGTCAGCCGGATTGCCAGCCCGCTGAAGTGAAGCCGAATGTGCGGTATGGCTGGCGTCAGACAACGTCCTTGAACGCCAGAAGCGTCAAGAATTCATGTGATCGATATGAATCAGCTGCCGGTGTCGAGAGTCGTGAACGCGTCGTTCTCGATGCGATCCGCCTGGATGGCGAGGCCGAGCCCCGGACCATTCGGCAATGTGGCATTGCCTTGCAGGTCGGTACGGATCGGATTGGCCGCGCCGTAATCGAAATGCTCGACCGGCACCGGCTGTTCAAAGTAGCTGCAGCCCCTCACTCCGAGCATCAGCGCAAGGTTGGCGGCCTGGGCAAGCGGATATCCGTAGCTTTGCAACTCGGTCTTCAGACCCCGCGCACCGGCGAGCGCCATCGCTTTGATCGCTTGGCTGATTCCGCCACAATTGTTGGGGTCGCAGCGAAGTCTTGCCCAGGCGCCGGCATCCAGTGCATGGACCATATCCGCGAGATCGACCAACGTGTTGCCGGCAGGAATGATGTCGACTCCGACGGCCCGGTTGAGTTCCGCATAGGCATCGATGTCACTGTCGTTGAACGGAGCCTCAAGCCAGTCGCATGGCATGGTCTCGAGCTCTCTGCCAAGTGACAGGGCATCATCGAAGCCGTAGCTCTGTTCAAGATCGAGCATGAACCGGAGATTTCCACCGAATCGACTGGTTACGGATCGCGCAAGCTCGGCTTCGAATGGCGGCGCACTCATGACGTTGAACTTGACTGCGCGGTAGCCTGCTGCCACCAGCTTGTCGCAATAGTCCAGGTAGTCCTCCGGATCTTCGAACACTGGAGAGCTGGCATAGCTCGGAATACGCTCCTGAAAGCCGCCCAACAGCGCTGCCATTCCGATATCTGCTTGACGTGCGAAAGCATCCCACATGGCGATGTCGATCAGCGATTCCGCCTCGGGCACTGGCATGGATCGATTGGCCAGCAGATCGAGTGTCTTGGCGGACCTGTGAACTGTGTTGAAACCGACGAGATCTCCGATCAATGGTTCAAGGGCTGCAACAGCCGGCCCAGGCGGTGCCAGCGGTTGTCCGGAGTCGTCGCCAGACCATCCTGAGGCGCCGCCAGCCGTATCGACTCTCACCACGGTGTATGCGAGCCGCCGGGCCGGCCGGTGGCCCACAAATCGGTAGGGCGGTGTGTCGGCCGGTGTAATGCCGTAGACACGGACGCGGCTGATCTCAAACTCCCTCACTGTACCTCGCCTGACACGTCGTGAACTACAAGGGTGTCTGCCTCGACCTTCTGCCAATTGATATCGAGGCCGAGGCCCGATGCTGGGGGTGCGTGCATCAAACCGTCCGCATCTGGTCGGGGCGGACACATCATTTCGTATTCGTAGTGTTCAAACGGCACCGGTATCTCGAAGAACGAGCAGTTGCCACAGCCCAGAGCGAGATGGAGGTTGGCGAGCTTTCGTCCCTCGAAACCATACGATTGCAATTCGACATTGACCCCGCGTGATTCCGCAAGCGCCATTGCTCGGCGTGCCGCACCGATGCCGCCAACATGCGTAGCGCCCGTTCGCATGCTGCTCCATGCGCCCATGACAAGACCGGCGTCGAGGCAGTCAAGGGCGTTGATGGTGTTGCCGGCACAGATTATCGGAACATCGACGGCACGCCGCAGCTCCGCATAGGCCTCAAGATCAGTATCCGGCAGAGGTGCCTCGAACCAGATGGCATTGTGGTGCGCCAGTTCGCGGCCCATGACGACAGCGTCATCAAAGCTGTAGCGTTGTTCCACGTCGAGCATGAGACGAATGTCTCCCTCAAAACGCTTGGCGAGGCGCCGTATGAGCTCCAGATCGCGTTGTGGCTCGCACCACACATGGATCTTGGCGGCGCCAAATCCTCGTTGACTCAGGTTGACCAGGAGATCTTCGTATGCCTCGACCGTATCAAGCACTGGCGTACTGGCGTAGGCTGGAATTGTACGCCGAGCGCCTCCCAGCAGGGTCCAGAGCGGCAGGCCAATCGCCTTGCCCGTGAGATCCCACAGAGCGATATCGATCAGCGACTCGGCTTGGCGGCGAGGATCGTTGCTGTCCGCGAGACAACGATCATTGAACAGTTCACGCTCGATCGGATTGCCGCCGACCACCGACGGTGCAATTCCCGCGAGGCGGTCGGCGAGCGCGCGATCTGCCTGGCGCGACGTGCTGCCATCCTCGCCTTGCGGAACATTCGACGTATTGCTGGCAACACCCTCCAGGCCGCAGCGAGCCGTCAATCGCACGATGTTGTTCGTGACGCGCACAAACCCGTCCTTCCCGCTCCACCGATAGAGTGGAGTTGAGGTCGGCGCTACCGCATAGACGCGCACTCTCACGATATCGAGTTCATGCATCACAGATAATGTCCGCGCGGGCTCGGGGGCGTGCCCCCAGTGGTGGCGTAGCAGTTCTGGCTCCGCTGGCAACTGCGGGCTTCAAGGACTCGGCGGCACGATTGGTGGGGGTGAGTTTCACCTTGGCAATTCGCTTTTCCATCCCCGAAATGGTGCTGCTAACTCGTTTCGAGCCAACTCACAATCAACACCATGACTCAGATTCCTGACGATCGGCGGCGCCGCTTGTCGCCCCTGATCGATGCAGCCCAACTAATAGGTCAAGCCTCTACGCGGACTTTGGCTCGTTTCTGGCTCACGGCGCTTGTTGACAGTCAGGATGGCGACCACGCTGTCTGCGGCCGCCCGACGGGCTTGCCGTCCACGAGGATCCGGTCGACCCGTTCGTTGTAGAAGGCGATGTGACCGGCAATGCGGGGGCACTCCGGAATTGGATCGGGATAGACCCAGGCGATGTCCTCGTGAGCGACGCCATCGAGGACGAGCGAAAGGTGCGTGGCCACACCCTTGTAGGGGCAGCGCGTGGTGGTCGGCGATTCGACAAGGAGATCCCGCCGCACGTCCTCTGGCGGAACGTAGTAGCGGGTCGGAAGACCGGTTTCGAAGAGGAACTGCGCCCGGCTGCTCGTCGCCAGCACCTCGCCGGCATGGATCACCTCGACGGGCCGGTGGCTCAGCAGCGTGTCGACCCTGACGCGCGGATCCCGGGCATGGACGAAAACCTCCTCGTCCTCCTCGTACCAGTGATCGAGGCTCTGCCAGTAGAAAGCGATGCGATCCTGCAGCGCGGAAGCCTCTTCCAGCGGCTCGGGATAGGCCCAGGCTGCATTCTCCGCCGCGTGACCTTCGGCATGGATGGTCCAGTAACAGGCGTCCCCCTTCCATGGACAATGCGTCTTGTTTGCGGTGGGGGTGAGCAGGTCCATGGCGACATCGTCGCGAGGAAAATAGTAGACCGGAACATGGCCCGTCTCGCGCACCAGCAGGACGTCCGTACTGTCGACGACCGTCTCGTCCCGCAACACCGCCCTCACCCGCCTGGGAGAGGGTTCATACTCCACGCGATGCGTCATGGTCGCCTCCCGTTTCGTCCTCTATCGATCCTATGCACCCGCCATGCTCCGATCAACGCTGGAACTCCGTTCCTCACCTGGCGGCCCTTTTCCGGCGCTTGGCGAAGGTGTGTTCGGGTCCCGGAAAGCGCCGGCTGCGGACATCGCTGGCATAGGCCATGACCGCCTCTTCCACGATCTTTCCGACCTCGGCATAGCGCTTCACGAACTTCGGCGTGAAGGTGTCGAACATGCCGGTCATGTCCTCGGTGACGAGGATCTGCCCGTCGCAGGCGACCGATGCGCCAATGCCGATGATGGGAACGGTTGAGGCTTGCGTGATGTCGCGCGCAACGCTCTCGACAACTCCCTCGACGACGATGGCGAACGCCCCGGCCTGGGCAATCGCCCGGGCATCTTTCAGGATGCGTCGCCGGGTGGTGTCCGAATGGCCCCTAGAGCGCATCTGCGCGACGCTTCGCGCCTGCTGCGGCATCAGGCCGACATGGCCCATCACGGGAATGCCGTCCGCGACGGCAGCCTCGACCGTCCCGGCAAGACTGTCCCCGCCTTCCATCTTCACGGCATCGCAGCCCGTCTCGGCGAGCATGCGCCGGGCATTCGAGAGCGCCACGTCCCGGTTGTGCTCATAGGTACCAAAGGGCATGTCGATGACGACCAGGGTGTTGGCCGCGGCCTGTGCCACAGCCCGGCCATGGCGGATCATCGTGTCGATGTCGATGGTCCGTGTCGTTGACATGCCGTAGAGCACCATGGCAACCGAATCGCCGACCAGGATGAAGTCCACATGCCGGTCGATCCTGGCAGCCATGGGCGCCGTGTAGGCCGTCAGGCCGACGATCGGCTCGCCACCCCGGGGACCGAGCAGTCCGCTTGGATCAGGTTTGTCCGGCAGGCCGGGCGCCATGTCTCACGTCCCTCCCGGCAGCGTCACCGCCACGTTGTCGATCAACCGGGTCCCCCCAAGACGCACCGCGGACAGCAGTCTTGCCGCACGGGTCTGCGTCTCGACCACACCAAGCGTGACGGAGTCGCGCAACGAGAGGTAGTCGACGGCATCGAAGGCTGCTCTCAGGCTCCTCGATGCGTCAGCGATCGCGGCCGCCGCAGGCTCTCCCCGATCAAGGACATCGCGTGTCTCCGTCAGGATGCGGAAGAGTCCGGCCGCGCGGCGACGGTCTTCGGCGCCGAGGTAGGCATTGCGCGAGGACATGGCGAGACCGTCGGCCTCGCGCACCGTGGCCACCGATACGATGTCGATCCGAAGGTCGAGGTCGCGGACCATCTGCCGCACGACGACAAGCTGCTGGAAGTCCTTTTCGCCGAACACCGCCACGTCGGCGCCTGTCTGCATGAAGAGCTTGAGCACCACGGTGGCAACGCCTGAAAAGAACCCCTCCCGGTAGTCGGCCTCGAGCCCCTGTGCAGCACCGCCCGGCGTGACAGTCGTGGCAAAGCCCTGCGGGTACATGTCCTGTGTCCCCGGGGCATAGACGAGATCGACGCCCGCCTCGAGAAAACGCGCCACGTCCCCCGCCTCGTCCCTCGGATAGCAGGCAAAATCCTCGCCCGGGGCAAACTGGGCGGGATTGACGAAGAGGCTCGCCACCACGCGGCAGGCACGTTCCCTCGCCACTCGGACCAGGGCCATGTGTCCATCATGCAGGGCCCCCATCGTCGGAACGAGGGCAACGGTGTCCCCGGCCACCCGCCATTCATCCAGCTGACGGCGCAGCGCCGCCACGGTGCGTACAGGTGTCATGACCGCCCCGCACTTGTCATTGTGCAGTGCAGCATAAACCGTTTGCGACGGCTCTGCCACACGCCGGAGCGAGCGACCATGCTGATCAGCGCGCCAGGATTTCAGGAGTGTGCATGGAGAGGGCTGTTCCGGCTCCACCGCACCGTCTCGAAGATGGGTCCCTCGACATCGCCTGCCAGGATCGCCTCCCTGGCGGCTTCCCACAGACCGGCCCACGCTTGCGCATCCCGCAGGACCGAACCGGGTGCGGCCCGGCTCCTGGCGACAAAGCAGGGAAAGGCGGGCCGGCCAGTCGCCTGGCCGACGGGCTGATAGCGCAGATCGAAACTCATGCGGATATCGTCGCTCCGGTTGGGCAGCGACGCGTGGTGGGTCAGCTTGTCGAACAGCACGAGACCGCCACGGCGTACGGGCAACGCAACGGGCGAACCGGGCGCCAGATCGGTATCGGGAATATAGTTCGATTCTCCCGGAGCATCGATGACATGGCGGGTCAGGGTATCGCCGAGGTGCCGATGACTGCCGGGGATGACCAGGAGGCAGCCGTTCTCCACCGTGACATCGGTCAGGGCGACCCAGACAGTCAGAATGTCCGAATTCAGTGCCTCGTCCAGCAGGCCTGCGAGATCCTGATGCCATGTCGTCGCATCATCTCCGCCGGGAACCTTCAGGCGCAGATGCTGGGTCGGATTGGAGACGATTTCGGGTCCCAGGATGTCTTCCGCCACATCGAGGATGGCGGGATGGCGCAACAGGTCGAACACTGCCGGATGGGCGAACACCGGAGCGTCCGCCGCCATGTCATCGACAACAGGCAGAGTAATGTCCAGATGGCTGTACACATCGGGGCGCATCCGGGCGATACGGGCATAGCGTTCACCGAAGGCGAGTTCCGCAAAGGTGTCCGCAATCAATCCGCTTGCCGCGAACTGCCGGGCAACCTGGTCAAGGCGGGTCTCATAG
Organism: bacterium; assembly: GCA_028821455.1. GTDB lineage: Bacteria > Pseudomonadota > Alphaproteobacteria > SP197 > SP197 > SP197. The sequence continues at coordinate 135,556 of JAPPGE010000067.1, forward strand.
GCATTCCAGAGCGGTTCCAAGTCGCTGTCGTCGAGCAACCCTTCGACGACGAGATAACCGTCCCTCCGGAACTGCTCCAGATCGCCACGGTCAAGGCGCCGCGTCATGGATGGAAGCCGGTTCGCACACCACGTCGCCACCAGTGCCGGGTGTCTCTCACACCCCAGAGGCTCGTCATCAGCGATGCCCGGAATCGAATTGGCGCATGTTGGCGTATCTCACGGCTGCGATCCAGACCGCGTCCCTGCCAGTCGCATCCGTCAGCGCTCTTGGTATGTACGCCATTTTGGCGCATTTGTTGTCACCACCTTCCTTGAGAGGCATCGCGATGGCGGAAGCAACCGGGACGAAACACGAGCGGGTCCACCTGCGCCTCGACACCAAGAGCAAGCACAAGCTTGAACGCGCGGCAGCCTACGAGGAAACCACGGTCAGTCGTTTTGTGCTGCACAACGCCGTCACCGCTGCCGAACGCGTGATCGAGGCGCACGAGCGAAACGTGCTTCCGGCAACGGACTGGAATGCCTTCCATGATGCGCTGCTCAACCCGCCCGAGCCTAATGCGGTGCTGAGGCGCGCCGCGCGCCGCTATCGCGAGCGCATGGGTGGATGAATCGCCACTCAACGTCGAGCCGCTTGGTCCGAATCACGACCGCAGGTCCTTCTCCTGTGGCGAGCCGTCGTTCGATGCCTACATCCGTCGGCAGGCTTTGCAGGACGCCAGGCGGCGCGCGGCGCGGGTCTTCGTGGCGTCGGGAGACCCTCCCGAACGGATTGCCGGCTACTACACGCTGAGCGCGGCAAGCTTCGAGAAGGACAACCTGCCCGCGGAAGTCGCCAGGCGTCTGCCGCATTATCCCGTGCCGGCGGCCGTCATCGGGCGGTTGGCGGTCGATCTTCGCAGCCAGGGGATCGGGCTCGGTGAGCTTCTGTTGCTCGACGCGATCAATCGGGTAGTCCGCGCGGGCGACACGATGGGGGTCTATGCAGTCGTCGTCGATGCGTTGCACGACCGCGCCAGCGCCTTCTATGAACGGTACGGCTTCGTGCCCTTCCCGTCGCGACCGTTACGCCTCTATCTGCCGCTTCGGACCTTCGATCAACTCAGGCTGTAGTGTCCTCCTCGGCCTCCCGGCAAGATGCGCGGTCGCTGCCAGATCCGGAAACCGCCGTTTCCGGGGCGCCTGCCTCTTCCGCTCGTTCAACGAGAAGAGAGATTGCAAAAAAATGGGGGTGAGCCGGAACCCACCCCCAAGTTGGGGAGGACACACCATGAAATCAGGTAGTCAGCCGGCCGATCGCCAGACCCGACCACCCATGCCAGCAACGGGAGTCACGAGCATCCACTTGTCGCACCACAGGTGACGCACTTGAGACAGGTCCCGTTGCGGACCAGTGTGAGGTTGCCGCATTCTTCGCACGGATCCCCCTCATAGCCTTGCATGCGTGCCGCATCGGCGGCGGTGACGCCTGCAAACATTTCGTGTTGGGCCGCGGCCACCCTGACCGGCTCTGTCTGGCGGCCGCCATCGAGCACCTGGAGGTGCCGGCCCCGCATGTAACCCCTGCTGGCGACCTGCTCGAGCAGGCTCTGGACCTCGGCCATGCCGTCATCGTTCTCGGCGAACTCCTCGCCGGCATCGCCGCGACCCACCGTATCCGGCATCAGGTCGCCGGGCTCGACATGGGCGAGATCGTTGCGGGCGAGATAGCTGATCGCCAGCTCGCGGAAGATGTAGTCAAGGATGGACGTCGACATCTTGATGGTGTCGTTGCCCTCGACCATGCCGCTGGGCTCGAAGCGGGTGAAGGTGTAGGCGTCAACGAACTCCTCGAGCGGCACGCCGTACTGCAGGCCGATCGACACGGCGATCGCGAAATTGTTCATCAGGCTGCGGAAGGCCGCACCTTCCTTGTGCATGTCGATGAAGATCTCGCCGAGACTGCCGTCGACATATTCGCCGGTCTTCAGGTAGACCTTGTGACCGCCGACGATGGCCTTCTGGGTATAGCCGCGACGACGGTTGTCGAGGCGCCGGCGCTCGTGGCGCACGATGGTGGTGACGACCTTGCGGATCGCCTCGGGGCGGTCTTCCGCCTCCTCGAGTTCCTCTGCCAGGTCGCCGAGATGCATGGCGGAGAGGGGCTGCGAGAGTTTCGAACCGTCGCGGTAGAGCGCGTTCGCCTTGAGGCCAAGGCGCCAGGACAGCTTGTAGGTGTCGCGGCATTCCTCGACCGAGGCCGTGGCGGGCATGTTGATCGTCTTGGAGATGGCGCCCGAGATGAAAGGCTGGGCCGCCGCCATCATCCTGATGTGACTGTCGGTCGACAGGAACCGTCTGCCCAGACGGCCGCAGGGATTGGCACAGTCGAACACCGCGAGATGCTCGTCACGGATGTGCGGTGCTCCCTCGAGTGTCATGGTGCCACAGCAGAAGCTGTTGGCGGCCTCGATGTCGGTCCGGCTGAAGCCGATGGCCGCCAGGAGATCGAAGGCAGGATCGTCGAGTTCTTCGGATTCGAGTTCCAGCACCCCGGTGCAGAAATCTTCGCCGAGGGTCCATCTGTTGAAGACGAAACGGATGTCGAACGCCGCCTTCAGGGAACCCTCGACCTTCTCCAGGACGTCGTCCGTGAATCCCTTCGCGCGAAGGGCCTCGTGATTCACCAACGGCGCGCCGGCGAGCGTGCCGTGGCCTACGGCATGGGTGATCATCGCCGTGATCTCGCGCTCGCTGTAACCCAGCATGGCAAGCGCCACCGGCACCGTCCGGTTGATGATCTTGAAGTAGCCGCCGCCGGCCAGCTTCTTGAACTTCACCAGCGCGAAGTCGGGTTCGATTCCCGTGGTGTCGCAATCCATGACGAGGCCGATGGTCCCCGTCGGCGCGATCACCGTCGCCTGGGCATTCCGGTAGCCGTGCTGTTCACCGAGCCGGAGAGCCTCGTCCCACGCCCGGATGGCGGCCTCGCCCAGCTCGGGCAATGGCAGTGCCTCGTGATCGATGGACACGGGCAGCACCGACAGTCCTTCGTAGTTGTCCTGTCCGCTGATGGCGGCCCGGCGGTGGTTGCGCATGACCCGCAGCATGGCGTCCCGGTTTCTGGCGAAACCGGGGAAGGGCCCGAGTTCGCCGGCCATCTCGGCACTCGTGGCGTAACCGACCCCGGTCATGATGGCGCTGACAGCGCCGCAGAACGCCCGGCCTTCCGCCGAGTCATAGGAATGGCCCGATGCCATCAGCAGGCCACCGAGGTTGGCATAGCCCAGTCCGAGCGACCGGAAATCATACGACCGCCTGGCGATCTCCCGGGACGGGAACTGCGCCATCATGACCGATATCTCCAGCACGATGGTCCACAGCCGGACCGCGTGCTCGAAGGCGGCGATGTCGAAGCGGCCGTCGTCCATTCGGAACTTGAGGAGATTGAGCGAAGCGAGATTGCACGCCGTGTCGTCGAGGAACATGTACTCCGAACAGGGATTGGAGGCGTTGATCCGTCCCGACCCGGGGCATGTGTGCCACTCGTTGATCGTCGTGTCGTACTGGATTCCGGGGTCCGCCGAGGCCCAGGCGGCAAAGGCGATCCTGTCCCACAGATCCCGCGCCTTCACGGATCTGGCCACCGTGCCGTCCGTGCGCCGTATCAGGTCCCAGCTGCGGTCGGCCTCGACGGCTTCGAGGAATGCGTTGGTCACCCTGACGGAGTTGTTGGCGTTCTGCCCCGAAACGGTCCTGTAGGCCTCGGAATCCCAGTCCGTGTCCAGCACCGGAAACTCGACCGTGCGGTAGCCCTGCCGGGCGAGCTGGAGCACACGCTGGATTCCGGCTTCCGGGACCATCGCCCGGCGACACGCCAGAACGGCCTTGCGCAGCGATGAATTCTCCTTCGGATCGAACCTCGCCTCGTCGTGGCGATCTCCCTCGTGGCATGCCTCCATCACGGCACCGAGGTGCTTGTGGCACTGCCTCGATCCGGCGACGAGCGCCGCCACCTTCTGTTCCTCGACCATCTTCCAGGAGATGAAGTTCTCGACATCGGGGTGATCGATGTCGACGACCACCATCTTGGCGGCGCGTCGTGTCGTGCCACCGGACTTGATGGCGCCCGCCGCCCTGTCGCCCACCTTGAGGAAACTCATGAGGCCCGATGAACGGCCGCCGCCCGACAGCGGCTCGCCCTCGCCTCTCAGGGCCGAGAAGTTCGATCCGGTGCCGGACCCGAACTTGAAGAGGCGCGCCTCGCGCACCCACAGGTCCATGATGCCGTTCTCGTTGACCAGGTCGTCGGCCACGCTCTGGATGAAACAGGCGTGCGGCTGGGGCCGCTCGTAGGCATTGGTCGAGCGGTTGAGGCGACCGGTCTCGTGGTTGACGTAGTAGTGACCCTGGGCCGGGCCCGAGATGCCGTAGGCCCAGTGAAGGCCGGTGTTGAACCACTGCGGCGAGTTGGGCGCCGCGATCTGCGAGGCGAGCATGAACCGCACCTCGTCGAAGAAGGTGCGCGCATCCTCTTCCCGGTCGAAGTAGCCGCCCTTCCAGCCCCAGTAGGTCCAGGTTCCGGCCATGCGGTCAAAGACCTGCCGGCTGTCCGTCTCACCGGTCGTGCCGGTGCCGGGCGCGGCTTCGCGACGGCTGAGCCAGGCCGGAATCGACCCTTCCTCGACAGCCTGCAGGCTGTCGGGCACACCCGCCTTGCGGAAGTACTTCTGGGCAATGATGTCGCTGGCGACCTGGGACCAGGAGTCGGGAACCTCGATTCCCTCCTGCCGGAAAACAACCGAACCATCGGGGTTGCGGATCTCGCTCATCGCCTTGCGAAAGCCGATGCCGTGGTAGGCATCCTTGCCTGCGGTGGTGAAGTGGCGCCTGATCCGCATCCATCCAACTCCCAGTGACTTGCCTCATCACAGCTCTTGATGGCTGCTGACGAACGATAATTTTGACAACGGATACACTATATGTTCAACAACTTTTTTCAATACCACCATATGTTGAGTGACATACCCGGTTTTGGGGAGATTTCCCAAGAACCGGTATCATGTGGTGGATTGCCGCGTGACCGCACACACGCGAAGGTTGCCCCCATCGGCGAACTCGCACACTCTCGCGAATCGGTGATGTCCTGCCGGAGAAACCGATGACCGATCGTCCCAACGAGCGAATCGCCTACTTCAATGGCCACTACGTTCCGGAAAGTCATGTCGTCGTTCCGTTCCGCGACCGCGGGTTCCGCTGGGGAGACGGCGCCTTCGACACGGAACGCACGGTCAACGGCAGGCTGTTTCGCCTCGCGGAACATATCGACCGTCTCTACCGGTCCCTGCGCTATCTCGGAATCGACGTCGACGAATCGCCGGAAGACATGGCTGCCATCACCGAAGAGGTGGTTTCCCGCAACCTGCCGCTCCTGCCTGAGGGAGAGGACTACTGGGTGTTCCAGAACGTGTCGCGTGGCGCCGACTGGGTCGGCGACGAACCCAACCTGCGTGCCGGCCCCACGGTCATCGTCCATGTCCAGCCGATTCCCTTCCGGCCACGGGCTCGGCTGTTCCGCGACGGCATCGACATCGGCATCTCGTCCATCCGCCGGACACCTCCCGAATCCCAGAGTCCCCGCGCCAAGCTCACGAACTACATCAACGTCTTCCTTGCGGACCGGCAGGTGAAGGCGGCGAATCCCGACGCCTGGGCCGGGTTGCTGGATATCAACGGCAATCTCAACGAGGGGGCGGGACAGAACCTGTGGATCGTGCGTCAGGGCGAGCTCTTCACGCCGCGGGGCGACATGGTGCTCGAGGGAGTCAGCCGGTCGACCGTCATGGATCTTGCGGCAGATCTTGGAATCGTGGTGCACGAGACCAGTCTCGATCTTTTCGATGCCTACACGGCTGACGAGATCTTCCTGTCATCGACCAGTCTGTGCGTCTGTCCCGTCCGCTCGGTCGATCGCCGCGAAACGGTCTGCGGCACCATTCCCGGCCCGGTGACGCGGCGCATCATGGACGCCTACAAGGAACTTCTCGCTTTCGATTTCGAGGAACAGTACCTGCAGTTCCTTGACGACAGGTAGGACCTATCCGAGAAGGTAGAGCTGTCCCAGGGCCACGCGATCGACCGGTTCGCACCAGGCCGCCTCGCCATCGACCATCACCTCGAAGGTCTGCGGATCGACGCGGATCTCCGGCAGGGCATCGTTGTGGAGCATGTCGGCCTTGGTGAGCCGGCGGGTCGGTCCGATCGCGGTGAGGGGCTTCGCCAGGTTCAGCCTGCCAGCCAGATCCTGCCCGATTGCCGAGGGGTGGACGAACGTTGTCGCGATGGACGATGGCGCGCGACCGGACATGCCCCAGGCAGGTCTCTCGAGAACCGGATCGGCGTGGCCGATGCTTGCCGCGGCATCACCGATCGCCGCAAAGGTGGTGAAGCCGCCCTTGATCACGGTCTGCGGCTTGAGCCCGAAGAACGCCGGCTTCCACAGCACGATATCAGCCATTTTCCCGGTCTCCAGACTGCCCACCTCGTGATCGATGCCGAAGACCCGGGCCGCGTTGATCGTGTACTTGGCGAGGTATCTCAGGATGCGCGCGTTGTCGGCGCCCTCCACCGGTTCGCCTGAGAGAGGACCACGCTGATCGCGCATCTTGCTGGCCAGCTGCCAGCAGCGCGCCACGACCTCGTTCACCCGGCCCATGCCCATGCTATCGGAACCGAACATGGAAATCGCCCCGAGATCATGAAGGATGTCTTCGGCCGCCGTGGTGGTGCGGCGGATCCGGCTCTCGGCGAAGGCCACGTCCTCGGGTGAATCCGCAGACAGATGGTGCACCGCCATCACCATGTCGAGGTGCTCATCGAAGGTGTTGACGGTGAAGGGATTGGTCGGATTGGTTGAGGACGGCAGGCAGTGGGCTTCGCCGTTGCAGCGGATGATGTCGGGAGCATGCCCTCCGCCCGCACCTTCCGTGTGATACATGTGAATGGTGCGCCCGGCGATGGCCGCCATGGTGGACTCGTAGAAACCCGATTCGTTCAGCGTGTCCGTGTGGAGCTGCACCTGGAAGTCGACGTCGTCGGCGACACCGAGCGCCGTGTCGATCGCAGCCGGACTTGCCCCGTAGTCCTCGTGCACCTTGATGCCGATGATGCCCGATGCGACATGTTCACGTATCCCCGTGGCCCGGCTGGCGCTGCCGCGCCCGAGAAAACCGAAGTTCATCGGCAGGGCATCGGTAGCCTGCAGCATGCGCCCGGTGGTCCAGGCGCCGCCGGAATCGATGCTGAAAAGCGGACCGTGGCCACCGCCCACCAGGGTGGTAAGGCCGGTGGCAAGGGCATGGCGCACCAGATCGGGTGACTTGAAGTGGACATGGACATCGATGCCGCCCGGTGTGGCGATGAGGCGTTCGCCATGGGCGACGACGGTCGAGGGTCCGCAGACCAGCCCGGGATCGACGCCATCCATGATTCGCGGATTGCCCGCCTTGCCGATCCCGGCGATGCGGCCCTCCCGCACACCGATGTCGGCCTTCACGATTCCGATCACGGGATCGATCACCAGCGCGTTGTGAATGACGAGATCGAGGGCTCCCCCGTCGTGACGCGCGCCGGAGTCCATTCCCATGCCGTCGCGGTAGCTCTTGCCCGCCCCCGTGGTCAGTTCGTCACCGGCCACGAGGTGATCCCTGGTGACCGCGGCCAGGAGACTCGTGTCGCCAAGCCTGACGCGGTCGCCCGTGGTCGGCCCGAAGGTTCCGGCGTAGCGCGCCCTGGACATGGTCGCCATGTCACGCCCCCCTGAAGCCGCGTGCGCGGGCCCTTTGCAGGGCCGTCTCGCGGACATCCGCATCATCCAGCGATCCTTCGACAAGGCGGTTGAACCCGCCCACCACGCCGTCGCCGCCATAGTCCACCAGCGTGACGGTTCGGTTTTCGCCGGGTTCGAAGCGAACGGCCGTTCCGGCCGCGATGTCGAGGCGCATGCCGAATGCCGCCTCGCGATCGAAATCGAGTTCGGCATTGGCCTCGAAGAAGTGATGGTGGCTCCCCACCTGGACCGGCCGATCGCCCGTGTTGAGCACCGCCAGCTCGACCCGCCGACGGCCGGCGTTGAGCGTGATGTCCGAATCCGGGGTCATCACCTCCCCCGGTTGCGCGCCGTCGGCCTGCGGACGAATGGGCTGGTGCACCGTGATCAGTTTGGCTCCATCCGGAAAGAGACCCTCGACCTGGACGATCGGCATGAGCGCCCCCACGCCCGGCATCACGTCGTCGCTGGAGAGCAGCGTTGCGCCCCAGCCTGCAAGGTCGGCGAGGCTACGCCCCTCCCGCGCCCCTTCGAGCAGGGTGTCGGCGATGTAGGCATGGGCTTCCGGGTGGTTGAGCCTGAGGCCTCGCGCCTTGCGCCGCCTTGCCATTTCGGCCACGACGAAGATGGTCATGCGCTCGAGCTCTGTCGGGGTCAGCATCATGGCGACCACCTCCCTGGGGGATTCCTCACCATAACGCACGTCATGCCGCCGTGTTCAATCGGCGGCAACCTTGGTGCCGGTGCCCGGGATCGGATATCGTCTGGAGTGTGGTGCCGCCGCTCAGGATTGAACTGAGGACCTCACCCTTACCAAGGGTGCGCTCTACCACTGAGCTACGGCGGCGTGGCGCCTGACAGGCGGCCGGAACCTGCCACAGCGGACTGGCGGAAACAAGTTCGGGAGGCACGATCGTGGGCGGGAGAGCCGGAGCGTCAGACGAGAAGGCAAGACGCCTCGCCGAGGCCCTGCGCGCCAACCTGAAACGGCGCAAGGAACAGTCGCGCGCGCGCCGCCAGCCCCCCGGTGAGGAGGCTGACCGTGAGGACGGCGCACCGCAAGGTCACGATTCAACCACAGGACCACGGTTGACTTGTCGCCGGCCCGAAGGTCTATGAGGAAGGCGCCAGGAATTCCGGGAGCAGGGACGTGGACAGGATACGCCTTGAGGGCGGCAAGCCGCTCGAGGGCACGATTGCCATAGCGGGCGCCAAGAACACGGCGCTCAAGCTCATGGTCGCCTCGTTGTTGAGCGATGAGCCCCTGGTTCTCTCGAACCAGCCGGAGGTGGTGGATGTCGGCGTCCTCGCTCACCTGCTCGCCGAACTCGGCGTCCGTGTGGGGAGAAGAAGTGACGGATACATGACACTGGATGCCGCATCGCTGACCTCGATGAAGGCTCCCTATGACCTGGTCCGCAAGATGCGGGCCTCGATCCTGGTCTTCGGTCCGCTCCTTGCCCGCTGCGGTCACGCCGAGGTCTCGCTCCCCGGCGGTTGCGCCATCGGCACGCGGCCGGTCGACCTCCACATCGCGGGACTCGAGGCGCTTGGCGCTACAATCGAGCTGAAGGAAGGCTATCTCGTGGGCGAGGCGCCAGGTGGCCTTGAAGGCGCTGAATTCACTTTTCCGCAGGTTTCGGTAGGCGCTACCGAGCACGTCATGATGACGGCGACTCTGGCCCGCGGCACCACCCTCATCCGCAATGCCGCCATGGAACCGGAAATCCGCGACCTTGCCGACTGCCTTAACGCAATGGGCGCCGACATCACCGGCGCCGGCGGCAGCGAAATCCGCATCAACGGCGTCACTCGCCTGGGAGGCGCCACCCACCGCATGCTCCCGGACCGCATCGAGGCCGGCACCTATGCCATGGCGGCGGCAGCCACCGGCGGACGCCTCCGACTCGCCGGCACCACGGAGGACCACTTCGGCGATGTCGCCACCGCACTGCGCCAGGCAGGCGTTGCACTCGACAGCCGGAAGGGCGGTATCGATGTCCGGCGCGCCGACGGCGTCCTCAAGGGAGTCGATGTCACCACCCGCCCCTTCCCAGGATTTGCCACCGACCTCCAGGCCCAGTTCATGGCGCTCATGACCACGGCGTGCGGGGTTTCGCGGATTCACGAGAGCATCTTTGAAAACCGGTTCATGCATGTGCCCGAACTGATGCGCATGGGTGCGGATATCGAGGTGCGCGGCGGCACGGCCATCGTCCGGGGAGTCGACGGGCTGAAGGGCGCTCCGGTCATGGCCACGGACCTTCGCGCCTCCGTTTGCCTGGTCCTTGCCGGACTGGTCGCCGAAGGCGAAACCATGGTCAACCGCGTCTATCACCTCGACCGCGGCTACGAACGGCTTGTAGAAAAGCTCCAGGGGTGCGGCGCAACGATCGAGAGGATTGCAGGCTGACATGAAGCCGCTTCGACTCAAGGCTGTCGACGATGACGATCTGGAGGTCTTCGCCACCGTGCTGCAAAGCGCACGCATGCCCCTTGCCGAGGTGACCTGGGTGGAGGAGGACAGCCGGTTTGCCGCCCTGTTCCGGCGTTTCTGCTATGAACTTCCCGGCGGCGACGGCATGCAGGTCGACTGCGCCCTCGTTCTCGACCGCGTCGCCAGGGTCGACACCTGGGATCTCGATGGCCTGGGAGGCGACGGTGATGCGGAACTGATGACCATCATCAGCGAAGGTCGCCGGGAGACGGTCGGCTGCATATCCCTCGTCTTCCGCAATGGCGGTCTCATCCGCCTCGAAACCGACGCCATCGAAGGCCGCCTCGCCGACATCGGCCAACCGGCCACTGCCACGGACACACCCCGTTACGCCGTGGCAGCGAACTCTGCGGCAGCGGGAGACGATCACCATGACGCATGACGAAGCAGTTGCCAGGGCTGCCGGACTGCCCTGCTGGAACGGGCCAGTGACACCCCGCCCGATCGACGGGGGCATCACCAACCTCAACTTCCGCGTCGATGACGGCGACCAGAGTTTCCTGGTGCGGGTGGGCGGCAACATTCCTGTCCACGGCATCCGCCGGACCTATGAGACTGCCTGCAGCCGTGCGGCGTACGCGGCGGGCATCGCACCGGAGGTCCATTACACCGCCAAGGGCGTCCTGGTGGTGCGCTGGATCGACGGCCACACCTTCGGCGATGCCGATGTGCGTGATCCCAGAAATCTCGAACGCATTGCGGATCTGCTGGCCCGCCTCCACCGCGACGGGGCGCGTCATCTGCGCGGCCGGGCTCCGTTCTTCTGGGTTTTCCACGTCATCCGGGACTATGGGCACCGTCTTCACGATGACCGCCATCGCCTGCTGTCGGAGGTACCGCAGCTCCTCGGAGCGGCGCAGGACCTGGAAGCTGCCGTCGGGCCCATCAGCCCGGTGCTCTGCCACAACGACCTGCTGGCCGCGAACTTCCTCGATGACGGTGAGAGACTGTGGCTCGTCGACTGGGAGTACGCCGGCTACAACACGGCCCTCTTCGACATCGCCAACCTTGCCTCCAACAGTCACCTCGGCGCCGAAAGCCGCGAGAAGGTCGCCGAGCTGATTCTGGACCAGGCGATCACCGATGAGCTGAGGCGGCGTCTCGGGGCACTGGCCTGCGCATCGCTGTTGCGCGAAGCGATGTGGAGCATGGTCCAGGAGACCCACTCGCCTCTCGATGTCGACTATGTCGCCTATACGGCGGACTATCTCGACCGCTTCAATCGCACCCTCGCCGCGTGGCGGCACGACGGCTGACGTGTTTCGGCGTCGCGCTCTCAAGGCTTCAGATTCGTACGCGTCTTCTGCCGGACCCTGATCCGGCACCACGCCAGATACAGGGGGCCGCCTCGAACCCGAAGGCTTGCACCAGTGCGCCCGGTCCCGGCCTGCCCGGCGTCGGACACGCGACCGACGAGCGCTTCGCCCGCGTCGGCGCACCGGCATGTTCTCGAACGGCAGCCGCTCCCGGATGGGCACAGGAATCCCGCCTCGAGCCACAGGACGCGATTCGCCGCGGGCCGGGACCGGTGACGACCGGTCCCTGCGGTTTCGCCTGCTACCCGACCGCCGTCCGGTACCCGGTCTCGAACTCGATCGCCGCCTGGTCGTCGCCGGCGATCGCGCGCTCGAAGGCGGCGAGACGTTTGTAGATCGACATCAGCTCCACGATCGTCGTCCAGGAATTGACGAGGAACTGGAACGAATTCTCCACCCGGCTGAAGGCACGGATGATCTGCTGCATCACGCCGAGCGTGACGCCGGCCGTCACGATGGTCGGCCCGAGCGCGATGTAGGGAAGGATCACTCCCGCCTGCAGATAGCCGTACCGGACGACGTTGAAATAGAGGTAGTTGAGGTAGAGCCGGAAGTAGTTCCGCCTCACGTTGGCGAACAGCTCGTAGAGGGTCGGCGGCTGTGCCCGGTCCTCCCGGTCCTCGCCCACGACGAGTTCCTTGCGGAAGGCGGCCTCGACCCGCTGGTTGCGGAACTCGAGCCCCGGCAGGCGGAAGCCGGCCAGCGCCAGGATGCCCGTCCCGAACACCGACCAGATGATGGCGATCCAGACCAGGGCGTATGCAACCTCGCCGAAGACCGGGATCTCCCGGATGTGCTGCGACAGCCCCCAGAGGATCGGCAGGAAGGCGACCAGGGTCATCACCGCGTCGATGAGGCGCACACCCAGCGACTCCATGATGTTGGCAAAGCGCATGGCGTCTTCCTGGACGCGCTGCGAGGCGCCCTCGATGTGGCGCACCTGCTGCCAGAGCTCAACATAGCGGTCGTTCATCGCCGTGCGCCAGCGGAACACGAAATGGGCGGTAAAGAACGCGTTGAGCACGGCTGTGGTGATGAACACCATGGCGATGACGAGGAAGGTGGCGAGCTGCCCGTAGTAGTCCTCGAGGGTCACGGCCCCTGGCTCGCCCAGCGCCGTCTGGATCGTGTCGTAGAAGCGCCCGAACCACTCGTTGATCATCACGTCGAGCTGCACCTGGAACCACGTGACGAAGACGATCAGCGCCGAGCCGGCCACGGACCAGAGCGACCAGCGGTGTGGCCGGAACCACATCCAGAACCCCGCAAAGGCTGCGTAGGCGATGAAGGTGTAGAGATAGACCCAGGCGGTCTTCTCCTCGACCCCCAGCAGCCCGGAAATGCCGGTCGGATCGCCCCAGTCGTGCGCGACGAGATACCAGAACAGGAGCGCGGCAAGCGCCCACGCTCCCGCCGAAATGCAGAACATGCGTGGGCTGGGGAAGAAGCATCTGAACATGGGCAATTCCTTTCGCTGGGACCGCTGGTCCAGGCGGCCGGTGCGGAGCCCGCAAGATGCGGGCGTTCCGAGAAGAACATGCCGGCTATAGCAGATTCAGCCGTCGTGCGGCGATGCCCGCAGGAATGGGGCCGGCGCCGGTCTGCTCGCCAGGGTGGTGGCCACCGCGGCCGCGCGCCGGTTCATGGCGGAGATCAGGACCGATCACGGCGAGATCATGTTCCACCGGTCGGGCTGCTGCTGCGACGGCTCTTCGCCCATGTGCTACCCGAAAGGGGAATTCCGCCTCGGGAGCGTGGCCGGTGCGGAGGTGTGGATTTCCGGCCCGCAGTTCGAGGCCCGGAAGCACACCCGGCTGATCCTCGACGTCGTCCCCGGCCGCGGTAGCATGTTCAGCCTCGACAACGGCCGCGAAAGGCGCTTCCTCATCTGTTCGCGCGTCTTCACGGACGACGAGATGCTCCGGCTCGGCGAGGAACAGCCGCAGGCCGGCATCGTCCCTGGTCCGGATCCGTCAGGCGCTCTCCGGCACGTACCAGCCCTCGCCCCGCGCCGTCGTCACATATTCCGGCCAGGCGAAGCCGACCGGCGGCCGGAAATCACGCGGCAACAGCGGCGCCACCCAGGACGATCCACCGATGCCGCCCCCGGTCCTCTCCTCGAATTCAGCGCGCGCCTCCTGCAGGCGCCGCGGATCGGTGAGGAGATCGACGATGGTCGCGCCGATCACCTTCGCCGCGCACATGATGGTCGGATCAATGGTCGGCGCATGGCCGCCGAGCGCGTTCCATGACCAGTCCGGGTAGGTGTAGCCCTCGGGAGCCTTCAGGGTGCAGCGGCCGACGATGAGGCGCACCGTGGGCGTATGCCATGTCCAGTCGACATAGTCGTCGGAAGTGTAGTTGAGCTGCCATGGCGGCAGAATGGCGCGCAGCTGCGCCTCGCCCTCCTCGGGAGGGCAGAGATCGGTCATCTCGGCGAGGATCGGCTCCTCCATGGGTTCGATCCCCAGGTTCTCCTGCAGCTCCCGGCAGAATGACCTGGCTTCATCGTCCCATTGCGGTCCGCCAACCAGCGCGAGATTCGCATAGGCAATGCGGGCCATGGCGTGGTTGGGCAACCCGACCCGCGTGCGCGTCACCCAGTGGGATTCCAGGCGGCAGTGGGTCAAGGCGGCGACATGTTCGGCATTCCGGTCGAGCACCTCGGCGATGCGCTGCTGCATCTCCAGCGTCGGCGACCTCCAGGAATACTGGATCTGGCTGAACCGCGGCGCCAGGTTGTCGCTCGTCGCGTTGCCGGTCGCCAGCAACGCCTCGTTCAGTGTCCACGTGCCGGTGTGCGGCAGCATCGATTCCTTCGTGTACTTGGTGGTCGTGTACATCAGGCACAGCGCATCGTTGGCGCCAGGCGCCCGGGCGACGGTGTGGGCGGACGATGGACCGGGGGCGCCAACGCTCTTCCACGTCTCCGGAGAATCGCAGATGAAGCTGTAGATGCGGCTCCAGTAGCTGCCGCAGTGGGTGTCGAGAATGCAGGTGTTGGTGCGCAAGGTCCCGTAGGAAGGATGAAACGAGACCGCGGCGTCCATGTCGTCGTAGTAGCCCTTCGCCGCATGGACAGGCTTGGACCCGCACACTTTCTCCGCCGGCTCGCCCATGAACTTCAGCCGCCCCTGGATGCCGTGCCGCTCCATCGCCGCCTTGGCCGCCAGTATGCCGCCCAGAGCGGACATGCCGAGGGCGGAGTGGGGATCGGTATGCCCGGCCGCGGCGTGATGGGTGCCGTCGCGCAGCTTGCGCCAGGGGACGCGATCCTGGTTGTTGCCGGGAACCGCGTCGTACTCCGCGTAGGAGCCGATCGTCGGTCCGTCGCCGTTGGACCAGGTGGCGCAGAAGGCTGTCGGCATGCCTCCGGATCCTTCCTCGACCTCAAATCCCTCGCAGCGCAGGCGATCGACGTACCAGGCCGCCGACCTGTATTCCCGCCACGCCGGCTCATGCAGGTCCCAGATTGTCGCGTGCCACTCCGAGAGCTGTTGACGATGGGCTTCGACCCAGTCCAGTGCCGAGCGCTTGGCTTCACTGATGTCCATGAGTTCCTCCCTGGTTCAGGCCGCCCCGGCACCCTTGAACCGCTCAGGCATGTTGGCAACAAAGCCAGCGCGGTCAATCTGGATCCGCGTCCCGAAATGCGAAAGAGGCCGCGAATGGCTCGACCTGTAGCGTGCCGAAAGTTCAGTCGGCGGCGCACGGGGTGATCAACCGGATCGACGCATTGAGACTGCCGCTGACCACGCACAGGGCTTCCATGCCATGGACCCTGAGTTCTTGGTCGACCACGGCATCGGGGCCTTGGCCCATGCGACAGGTTCCATAGGGATGGACTCCGCGTTGGCCAGGGCCACGCATCATCTGCACGATCTCGTGACACTGTCGAGGGTTGAAGTCAAACTGCCGGCAGACAGTCGGAACACTCCGGGGACCGCGTGAACTCTCTGACAACGAGCCTGCTCGCATGGTCGACCTGAGCGCCATCAGGGGCATCCTGTTCGACAAGGACGGAACGCTGATCGAAATGGATTCGATGTGGCTTCCAGCCTGGGAAGGGGCTGCGCACCAGGTTGCGACAGGTGCCGGACAGCCCGGCCTTGCCGACGCCTTGCTGCGGAAGGTCGGCTATCATCGCGCCACGGCAACGTTCGATCCGAACGCCACGCTCCTCACAGGCACGGTGCACGATATCGTCGACACGTGGGAAACCGTTCTCGACGACAGGGCGCCAGCCGATCTTGAACCCATGATCCTGAAAGTGTTTTCCGAAGCCTCGACGCGCGACCCCGTTCCCGTCACCGATGTGCGGGCACTCCTGCGCTCGCTGCGCACAAGGGGCTACATTCTGGGCGCGGCCACGAACGACAGCACACGCAAGGTGCAGCGGATGGTCGATCACCTCGGTCTTGCCGACGAACTTGCCTTCCACTGTGGCGCCGATGCCGGCCATGGAGGAAAGCCCGGCCCGGGCATGGGACTGGCGTTTTGTGAAGAAACGGGAATCCCTCCAGAACGTGTTCTCATGGTGGGCGATTCGATCATCGATGCCCTGATGAGCCGGGCCGCCGGCTTCGGGGCGGCCGTCGGTGTGAACAACAACGTCACCACTGACAGCGCCTACGCGACTTCCTAGCGCCCAACCATCCCTCTCTCGAATACGGCTCGTTATCAAAGATATGCATACCATGTCAACGCCCTTGTGGCTCGGCTCCAGCAACCGCATTTCATGACCCCTAACCGTTGCAAGAGTTGCATTTCCGGAACAGATGGGCATACGGCAACGTGCCGGCAACAAAATGACGCCGTTGGCCGGACATGCGACCTTGTTCCATAGGTGAACCTACGGTAGTTTGTGCCCGAAAAGACGCTCTCGATGATCACCCTATGGTCTCCACAACCAGACCTCTATGTCGCAGCGCTGAACACCAGTTCCCGGCATCATCCACAGACCCCAATATGACCACAATTATGGAGGTCTCCGGTAGCCTCCGACCGCACCATAAGATCACCATAGCCCCTACCGGACGCCATCAATCCGCCTGACCACAATTTGACCACAGGAGAGGACATGAGCGACGCACCACGCAAACAACGCGCGGTAATGATGACCGATGCCGAGTGGCAGGATCTCAAGGAGACTGCCGAGTCTGCAGGCATGCGTCCCTCGGCCTTCATCGTCCACCGCCTCGCCGCCCTGCGCGGCGACAACGAGGAGGTCCACATCGGCGATGCCCTGGCTCGCATGGAGCGCTCGCTCGCCATTCTCGAGGAGGTCGAGCGGCTGCGCCTTGCCGGGGATCCGGAGACCTGGAGGGCCGTCAACGAGCGAGTAGAGGCCCGCCTGGCGCTGGAACGGAAGCTGGGCCGGTGACCGGCGACCGCGCCCGGCAGCGCAGCTACTACTGCTCGGCGAAACAGCAGGCGATCATTGCCAGGCGGGCGAAGGCCGCCGGCATGACCAGGTCGGCCTTCATGGTTGCCTGCGCGCTCTACGACGAACCGGTAGGCGCGGAGCTGCTGGCGACGGCCTCGGAACGGAAGGCCCTTCTCGATCAGCTCAAGGCCACGGGCGAAGTGGTCACGCGCCTGACGGCGCCGCTGCCGGATCTCGGCATGTCGGTCATCGACGCGCTCGAGCTGCTCTGCCGCCTCGAGGCGCCGGAGACGGATCCATGACGCGCCGTCCGAAGAGACCGGGCAAGTACTCTCTATCCTGCACGGACGAGGCGTGGGAGAGGATTGGGGCCCGGGCGTCCCGTGACGACATGCCGGTATCGGCCTACCTCGTGCGGGCCGCCCTGGCGGTCGATCCGACACGTGCCAAAGTGGACGTGGCCCGCGCCATGGAACAGCAGCAAACAATCGCGGAAGCCGCCCGACTGTTGATCGCGCATCTGCCTCCCGTGCCGCCGGAAACGGCAACGTCGTTCTGGACGACCCTCCACGGGCGGATCTCTTTCCTGGTCCGCATGGCGATGGACGACATGTTGGAGAAGGGGGCCCGTGGTGATCTCGAACGCCATCTCGACCGCCAGTTCGGCGCCGGTCAGGGCGCCAACATGGTTGCCGCCTACCTGGAGCGCACGAGGCGCGACGACATCCCGGAGTAATCCCTCAGGCTTCTCACATGGAAGGGCCGCGGCTGCGGCCGCGGCGCTGCGACCAGGAGCGACGACGCTCCTCGTCCTCCTGACGCATCCGTTCCAGGCGAGCGCTGTTGTCCGGCTCGCCATGCGCGGCCCGCGTCTGCTCGAAGTGGGCGAGCGTTTCCTCGAATGCCTGACGTGTGCCCTGGCCGTCGTGGAGAACCACGCGGAGGTTCCGGTCGCCGCCGCTCAGAACCTCGCGGGCCTGGTCTTCCAGTTGCATGGACTGGTTGTACCAACGGGTCCAGGCCATGCTCTGCTGCAGGGGCAGGTCCTCGCGGCTTGCACGCGTATCGAGGGACGCCGTATCGGCGTCGTGCACCTTGAGGTCGGCGAGGAGGCGGGCGACCGTGCGCCGGGTTCGATCAAGGGCCTGATACGCGTTGATTTCGCCGCGGAGCACCACGCGCCGCGGGTCGTTCGCCCTCAAGCCCGAGTCAAGACGCTGCATGTCGGAGACGATCCCGGCATAGTCCTTCGTCATGGCCGGATGTATGGCGGAACCGGCGTTGGCCGCGTTGTCGTGGAGACGCAGCAGCAGCCACCCCGGCAGAGAGTCGAGGCGGTCGCTGGCCGCGTGCGCCTTCCTGACGCGCGATGCCACGGCGGTGTCGTCGACATGCGCGATCAACGCCGCATCCGTGGCCTCGATGTCGGCCACCACGGCCTCCGACGCCTCGCGCCAGCGCCTCCGGGCCCTGTTGAACCGGCGGTCGAGCGGCCGTGACGACTTGCCCTCGCGCTCAAGCAGGGAGCGCCGTGCGTCGTCGACTTCCCTTGCGCGTGCGAGCAACTCTCTTGCCCGATCAGCGGCCCGCTCGTGTTCGGCCAGCCGTTCGAGCGCCGGACGAAGATCCTGGAAGATGATCGCGTGGCGCGGCAGACCGGCCTCCAGCGCCTTGAGATCCGCGGCGAGGGACTCGCCTTCGGGCCCGAGAAAGCGTTGAGCCGCGTCTTTGCCAATGCTGGCGATTCGCCAGCGGGTAAGAACGTCGCGGGTACGTTCCTCGAAGGCCATGAGGTCCTCGAGGGCCGCGGCCGTCTCGGAGACCGCTGGATTCCTCTCGTCCGCCTCCGTCATGGCTCGCCACGCGTCGATGGCGTTCCTCGTCTCGAAGCACCAGATCCGGATATCGGAGAGTTGCCGGGCCGTGTCGTCGGTCGGCCCGTGGCAGGCGCGATAGTCCTCGAGGGCCCGCGTGAGCGAGGCGGCGGCCTCGTCCCGTTCCGCGATCCGCGCCTCGTGGCGGTCAAGCGCCTGCGACGCCTCCCGCAATGACGACAGCAAGTCGCCATGACGGGGGAGACTGGCCTCGAGGGCGCGGAGGTCGGCGGCCAGGGTGTCGCCGTCTTCCGCCAGGAAGGGACGCGCCGCCCCGCCGGTGCGGCGGGCATCGTTCCACCGCGCATGAAGGTCAAAGGCGCGTTCCTCGAAGGCGATGATGTCCTCGAGGACGGCCGCTGTCGCGGACAGTGCAGGATCCCTCTCGTCCACCACCGTCATGGCCCGCCAGGTGTCGATGGCCGCCTTCGTCCCGGCACACCACTCCCCGATGGCGGAGAGCGGGTTGGCCGTGTCCCGGTGGCGAGCGCGATAGCCGTCCAGGTCCCGCGTGATCGCGGCCACCGCCTTCTCCCGTTCTTCGGTCCGTGTCTGGTGACGGGCGAGGATTCTGGTCAGGATCTCGAGCGGCGCCTCGCCCTCGGGCGGGTTGCCGGCGAGGTGGCGAACCTGCGCCAGCAGCGGATCGCCTGCGGCAAGGTCGACCGCCTCCACCCCCCGGGCGCGTGCCTCGCCCTCGAAAGCGGTCCAGTCGGTGATCAGCGCCGCCACATCGTCGTCATGGTCGAATGCCTCTTCGAGACGGAGCGCGTCGGTCAAGCCGCGTTGTTCCCGTTCGCCATCCCTTGACACCGCCCTCCGCAAAGCGTCGATGGCGGCGTCGGCCCGTTCCCGCCAAGCAGCGTGGCCACTGACTGCATGAAGAGGCCTGCCCTTCGCCATACTCCTCAACGCCCGCCGTTCGTCCTTCACGGCATCTAGTTCCCGTTCCGCCCGATCGAGCCTGGCCAGGATCTCGGCGTCGGCACGCGCCACCGCCTCGTCATGTTCGCGCCGGGTCGCGGTGACCAAGTCCAGGAACGGGGAGAGATTCCAGGGAATCTCCTTCGGACGTGGAGCGGTCTCCACGAGGGCCCGGCCGCGGGCTATCAAGTCGTCGCTCCCGGGATGGAGGGCGAAGTTTTCTCCGGCCGTCCTGGCGGCCTGGGCATGGCGCTGGCGGTCCCGGTCGAACTCGGCCAGATCGTCGTCGAATGCCACCAGCTTCTCGAGGAGGTCGGCCTTGCCGGCGAAGCCCTCGTTGTGCTCGTAGCACACCCCGACAGCCGCCAGCGTCCGCTCGCGCCACGCCGCGTGGCCTGCTACGCCGGCCAGGGCCGAGTTCCCCTCCGTGCGCGAATAGCGGGCGCGGTCGAGCAGCACCTCGCGCTCGGCGAGACGATGATCAAGATGGCGTTCCAGGGTGGAGCGAATCTCCTCCTGCCAGGCCTTCGCGTCGCTTAGGACCGCAAGGGGTATCACTTCCTTGTCCGCCACGGCCACCTCCGGCTCCCGGAACTGGTGGCCGATCGCCTCGAGGGTCGAGAGCTCGTCGTCGGCCGCCGTCTCGAGGGCCTCAACCAGACCGTCGCGATCGTCGGTCAGCAGCACCGCGTTGTCGCGGGCCCGCGTCAGCTCGACGTAGAACGCCGCCTGGCCGGCGATGGCGCCCTGGTTCGCATCGAGAACCGCGATCACTTGGTCGCAGGTGATCCCCTGGGCTGCGTGAACCGTCGAGGTCCAAGCGTGGTCGATGAAGTGAAGCTGGGGATCGTCGTGGGCCAGGGTGAGCGTGCGGCCGTCGGCTGTCCGAAGCTTCAGGTTCTTCGGCCCGATCGAGAGGATCTGCGCCTCCTCGCCGTTGAGAAGGGAGCGGTCCCTGTCGTTGCGCGTCCAGCGGATCCTTTCGCCGGCCTGGAGTTCGATCCCTTCCGTCTCGAAGAGATCCACCCGGTAGCGCAGGTACTTCGACGGATCGGCACGGCGGGTCTTGCCGTCGGGGTGCTTCAGGAGGACCTTCTCGCCTTGCGATCCGATCACCTCGAAGATGTCGCCCGACTTCGCTTGGACGCCGTAGACGTCGGCATGGAACACCGCGACGTCGCCCTCGCGCCAGTTGGCGAGATCGCCCTTCTGGGCCCGGGTGAGGTGGAGGTTGACGTAGCGTTCAATCTCGATTGTCCGTCCGCGAAGGCTCCCCTCGGCCTTGAGGCCCTCGCGGATGGCGCCCGTGATCTCCCGGCGCTGCAGATGGGTCGGCGCCAGCACCTTCGTCGCCTCGCGCTCTGCCGCGTCGAGGTCGAGCCACAGGGCCGCGGCGCGCGGTCCGAGTTCGTCGGCATCCATCTCCAGCACGCCGGGGCCAAGCTCTTCAATGGCGAGTTCCGGCTTCTGGTTGATCATGTGGAGCACCGCGGCCTTGAGGCCCTCGCCCCGCTGGCGCATCACCTCGTCCATCACCGCCGTCTCCATGCCGGCCTTCTGCAGCACCCTGAAGGGCTGCCCGGCCTCCACCGAGCGCAGCTGCGCCTGATCGCCCACCAGGGCGACGCGGGCGATCCCCGTCGCCTCGGCGATACGGGCGAGGGCATGCATCTGCGCCATGCTGACCAGCGACGCCTCGTCCACCACGAGGAGCTTGCCCTGACACGCCGCCCGGACTTGCTCCAGGGCCTTTTCGTTGGCGCAGCCGTCGCCGACGTCCCGGTAACGGGTGAGGAACCACTGCAGCGTCTTCGTGCCGATCCCGGTCTCCTGCTGCAGCGTGCGGGCCGCGCTGCTCGAGGGTGCGAGGGCGACGATCCGCTCCGCGCCGGCGAGCTCCACGACCTCTTTCAGCATCGTGGTCTTCCCGGTACCCGCATGACCCTGGACGCCCACGACGTGGCGGGGCGACAGCAGCAGGGTGGAGACGGCGGCCTGCTGGCCGTCGTTGAGGGTACTGGCCTCGAGGTGGCAGTGGACATCACCGGCATCGATCTCGAATCCGTCCGGGGCGTCGCTCTCCTTCTTCATCCAGCGCAGGACGGCGCGTTCGGCCTTCACCGCCCGGTCTGTGACGAAGGCGAGATCGGAGCGCGCCCTGGTCGCCTCGATGAGGTGGCCCTCGTGCGTGAGCCGGGCGATGGCCGAGTCGATCTCCGGCAGCGTCCATTGCCCCGGCGCCAGGACGAGGCTCCTCAGCATGTTCGCGGTGAAGACCGTGCGCCGCTCCTCGAGATGTTCCACCGCCTGGCGTACCGCGTGGAGGGCCGAGCGGGACTGCCGGTTGGCGGCGTCACGGCGCTCGAGGTGCCAGCGCTCCTGGTCGGGCCGGGCGCGCGACGGCGGGCGGTTGCGGGCAACGCGCCGGTTGCGGGGCTCCATCTCCGCCATCCGGGCCTGCCAGATACTGGCGAGTTCCTCGCGCGACGGCTCGTCCTTGCGCTTGCGGGTGTAGAGCACCGCCTGCTGCATCACCGCCGCCGATCTCGCATCGAGGTTGCGCTCCTTCACCCAGGCCAGGGCCTCCGCACGGCGGGTCGAGAAGGCTCTCAGCGTCGCCTTGTCGTAGCCGGCGATCTCGAAGCCGGGGACGCTTCCCACCATGGTCTGCTCCGTGGCGTAGCCCAGGGCCTCCAGGCGGCGTTTGAGTTCGCCGCGATAGTGGGCGCCGATCAGGTGCTTGGACCGCTCGATCTTGATGAAGTCGGCGCTCCTCCACTCGCCCTCGGCGTTGCGGGTCATGTTGGCGACGACGCTGTGAGTGTGGAGCTGGGGGTCGAGATTGCGGCTGGCGAGGTGGCGGAAGGTGGCCGCCACCAGGCCGTCGCCCTTGACGCGGGGACGTCTGCGGGTCACGGGGTCCCAGCCCCGGGTCTCCAGCAGCTCGCTCTCGATGAAGTCGAGGGTCGCCGTCACCGCCTCGTCGTGGGCGCGGATGATCCGGGCCGACGCCTTCGGCGCCGCGTGGACCAGGGCTTCCAGCGAGACGGACTTCGGCGCCGAGAAGGTGATGTCGAGACCGGGGCGGTGCTCGTGCCTGCCGTCGCGCAGCCGGCCGAGACGCGTCGTCGTGCCGGGGATGCGGCCGGAGAGCACCTCCTCGAAGCGCTTCGGCTTGACGGGGCCGTGGAGGCCCAGGGCCGCCACGCCGGCGCCGTGCCAGCGGCTCGCCTTGCGGTGCTCTGCGTCGTTTTTGGCGTAGTAGCCATCGGTCTCGAAGTAGTGGACCGTCGAGGCGGCTTCGCTCAGGCGGGTGACCGTGGCGACCATAAGGCGTCACCTTACCAGATGACGCGGAACATGAACGACGTAGACCAACGACCGGCACAACACTTTCAATCGTTACCGGCAAGATGCGCTGTTGGACAGGATTGCCATGTTGGTCCTATTTTCAAGGCACAAGACATATTCGGATTGTTCATGCCCATACGATGGAACACATATCAGAGTCTGGCGCGGCTGGCGCAGAGCTGTCGCCCAGCACCGTCGACGAAGCGCGGATTGTTGAGCGGTCGGTTGACAATCCGGTGCTCAGGATAACGCCGCTGGGAACATGTAGCAGGAAGTGGGAAACGGGGTAGGAGATAACCAACCGATGACCGTCCCAAGCGTCTTTGAATTGTGCAAGCTGCGTGACGATGTTCTGGAAGGAACCGTGACGGAAGCTGACTTTGCCGCCGACCTTGCCCAGGTGATCGTCAACAAGGGTCCTGATGACTACATCGACCCCGCCCGCTTCTTTGCCAACACCTATCCAACGCAAGGTTTGAGGGATCTACTCCGCAACGTCTGCAGCCGTCTCAGCGGAGCAGGTGATCATGTGGCGTCGATCTTCCGTCTCGACACGTCCTACGGTGGCGGCAAGACACACGCGCTGATCGCCCTGTGCCACGTTGCGCGGAGCCGCGGCAAGGTTCCTGGCATCGAAGAATTCATCGATCCCGCGATCCTTCCCACAGCCGGAGTGCGAATCGCGGCATTTGATGGCGAGAACGCCGATCCAGCCAACGGGCGCCGCATGGCTGATGGACACCTGGCCTTTACTCCATGGGGTGAGATCGCGTCGGCTCTTGCCGGCCGTGATGGTTACGAGCGTGTCCGCAAGAGCGACGAGACCGGCGAGGCACCGGGCGCGGAGACCTTGCGCGAATTGTTTGGCGGTGAACCAACTTTAATCCTGCTTGATGAGCTGTCAGTCTACCTGCGCAAGGTCCAGCGTAGAGACAACGCCCGGGACCAGCTGACCGCCTTTCTGACCTCGCTCTTCAAGGCGATTGGGAGCGCACCCAATGCGGTCGTTGTCTTCACCCTTGCCATCGGCAAGGACGGTTCCAGCGACGCCTACAGCCAGGAAAACCAGTTCATTGCAGACAAGATGCAGGAACTGACGAGCGTTGCAGGCCGCACGGCGACATTGCTCAATCCAACCGAAGAACATGAGACCATCCAGGTTCTCAAACGGCGCCTGTTCGAGTCCATCGACGAGTCGGCGGCGGTCACGGTTGTCGATGCCTATCGGGATGTGTGGAACAGGCACAGGGAAGAACTACCGGAGTATGCCCAGCGACCGGAAATCGTCGACGAGTTCCGGTCCGGTTATCCCTTGCACCCGGATGTGCTCAAGACCCTGACCAGCAAGACCGCGACCCTCGACAACTTCCAGCGTGTGCGTGGCATGTTGCGGTTGCTGGCCCGCACGCTCTCCCATCTGTGGAACCAGCAGCCATCCCCTACGACCGCCATTCATGTGCATCACATTGACCCGGGTTACGAACCGGTTCGCCAAGAGATTCTGACGCGCCTTGGGCAAGAAAAATTCAGGTCGGCGATCTCCAATGACATCGCTTCACTTAAGATCAAGCGGGAGTCGCTAGCCGAGCAGATCGATGAGAAGGATCACCGCGGCCTGCAACCCTTTGCAAGGTACGTCGCCCGCACGATCTTCATTCATTCCCTTGCCTTCAATGACGCGTTGAAGGGCATCTCGCCGGAAGATCTGCGTTTTGCCGTTCTTGGTCCCGATACTGATATCAGTTTCATCGAGGGCGCTCGCAAGAGTTTCATCGCGGACTCCTCCTACCTCGATGATCGTCCTGGCATGCCTATGCGGTTTCTCATCGAAGCGAACCTTCAACAGGTCATCCGGCGGGCAGAAGGGCTGATTGACAGGGGAGAGGCTCGATCCGAACTGAACGACAGGATCCGGGAGATCTTCAACGGCAAGACATTCGACGTCGTTCCCTTTCCGGGAGGTCCTTTTGATGTCGCCGATGACCTGGCCGACGGCCGCCCGAAACTGGTTGTGCTCGGGTACGAGGCCGCCACCATCGGTGTTTCGGTCGATCATGTCCCCGATCTGGTCGAGCGGATCTTTGAACGAACAGGCTTGCAGGAATCCGCTTTGCGCAAGTATCGGAACAATCTGGTGTTCGTGGTTGCAGACGATGCGCGCACGGACGACATGCGGCGGACGATGTTCCGGCGCATGGCCTTGCGTGCGATAAGGCGGCCTGAGCGTCTGAGCGAACTGGCGGACCATCAGCAGGACCGGGTGCGGGAACTGGAGACAAGGTCCGAACAGCAACTCGCAATCGCCATTCAGCATTGCTATCGGCACGTTTTCTATCCGACACGCAATCGCATCGAGGGAAGTCAAGTCGATCTGGGTCACACTGCCATCGACACCCCTTCCACCTCTGACCGCCCGGGCGTGGGGCAAAGGCAGGTTGAGCGCGTGTTGCGAGATCTCAACAAGCTCCGTCTGCCGGAGGACAATCCTGATTCGCCCACCTACGTGCGCGACCGGACTCCGCTCAAGAACAAGGGACAGATCACCACCCTTTCGCTGCGGGAGGAGTTTCGCCGGGCACCGTCACTACCCATTCTCGTCGGCGATGACACCTTCGTCCGGGGTGTGAGACTCGGTATCGAGGAAGGGCACTACGTCTATCGGCGCGGCGACTTGCTGTGCGGACCCGGTGATCCGATGGCGAGTATCGAGATCGACGAACAGTCCATGATCCTGACGATGGACTTTGCAAAGAAGAACAACGTGTGGCCCCGCCCTTCATCGGAAAAGACTTCCGGCGAAGATGACCGTTCAGATGATGATAGTGACGGTCAGAATGACGAGGGTGACACAACCAGTGAAGGCGAGAGCGATAAAGATCATGGAACTGGGCCTGTGGAGTGCAAGGCCGAGGGCGTGCTTCGGGAAGCGTTGGTCAAAGTTTGGGAACAGGCCCGCGAGAAGAAGATAGAGAGCATCGCAACGCTCACGATCGCGATGTACGAAGCAGGAGATGCGTTCCGCCTCTTCCAGGCCGTTGCTGCGGTGACCGGCGCCACGAAGTCGGTCAGAATGGAGGGCGGCTACGACACACGTGAAGGTGGTTCATTCCAGTTGGAGTTCGATGGGCCGATCCCGGATGCGCAGCCAGTGCGCGAGTTTCTCGGTCCGCAGTTCCGGGACGCGAAGTCCAGCACCCTCAACGTCACCTTCCGGCTTGACTTCGCCGATGGACTGAAGATGGAGAGTGATGCTGCGGAGAGGCTTACCGAACGTCTCAACAAGTTTGCGTCAGGCGCGGCCTATGTCTCGGCCACGGCCTCGGCGAAGACCTGAATGATGGACTCTGGCTTCGTCTTTCATCGCGACACTCCGGACTCCGCGCCGCGTTACGAATTGCGTGTGCGCCGATACGGGGCCACAGACTCCGGATACGAGGTCTGGCAGCTTCCCGCGGCAGCTTCACCCCATGTCACCAGTGCCGTGCGCGTTGCCGGACTCCGCGGACGTAACTTCGAACTTGTCGAGCATCGGGTCCTCAAGCGGCTATCCAGGGCCGGAATCACACCTGTGCCGGCCCGCGATGCAGCCATCGACAGCCACTCATTGACAGAAGATCTCGCCTTGAACCTGGGGCTTCTATTCCGGACACTGGCGCCCATGCGCAGCCGCGACAACATGAGAGCCGTCGCCGAAGGCATCGACGCGATGGGGCGCGAAGAAGCGGCCTACTGGCTGGGAATGGCGATGCATCGCAAGCACCCGCGAAGGGTATTGACGGCATTACGATGCTTGCTGACAGCGCCCCGGAGGTGATGATCGTCATGCGGATCGAGCCGGACATTAGTGGTGTGGATATCGTACTTCGGGGAAACTTCAATCCGGCGATACTCACGCCGGCCTGGTTTGCGATGCACGGTCTGCTTCCCGGTGCTGACGAAACCGCTACGCTGGACTTGGCAACCCCTTCATTGGTCGCGTTTTCCACCGAATGGGTGAGCCTTCATTCAACAACCGATCAGTTCCAGGTCCATACTCAGCTGATGCCCTATGTGCGACTATCCGATCTTGTCCTTCGCATCTTTCGCGAACGTCTCCATCACACTCCTCTGTCGGCGTTGAGCATCAATCGCCACATTCATTTCCGTGTCGCAAGCCCCGAGACAAGACAACGGGTTGGCAGAATGCTGGCCCCACTTGCGCCTTGGACGGGGATTGCGGACACACTGAGACTGACGGGAGCCGACAGCGGAATGCTGTCGCTTACCATGCGACAGTCAGAATTGACGGATCGGCCCAGCGGTGGACATATTGACACCCGAGTGGAACCTTCCGTCAGGGTCGGTGATGGCAGGCAGGGGGTCTACGTACATGTCAACGATCACTATGGTGCTGTCAATACGGCTGATGGAGCGGAGTACCTGCTGGACCTTCTTGAGACCAAGTTCGAGGAGTCACTTCAACGTGCCGACTCCATCGTCAATCACGTGATGTCTCTGTCAACCTGACAAAGTAGAGTGACCAATCCCATGGCCCCATTCGATCAGTCGACTGCGGCGCAGTGGCATGACACGGCCGCTGACGAAAACGAATACGACGTCAACACCACCCTGCCGATTAGTCCCGGCGTTTCAGCAGCGAATCACGAAGTTGAACGAGCGCTTGCGAAGCGACGATTGGCAGACTCCCATCTGATGGACAACTCTGCCGCTCACGGCTCATCAGTTTCACCTCTTCACGAGTGGAACACCGAGGCAGAGTCATTGATCGTCGATCTCCCTCCACGGGTCACGCGCCGGCGGCGTGGTGCGACATTGCATGCACTGCAGGAATGGGAGGGGTATGTGGCGGAAATTCGTCACGATGACGTCGTGGCCCGCCTGACCGACATCACGGCCGGTCATCGTTACGAGAGCGTGGAAGCCATCATTCCTCGCTCCGAGATTGCCGAACGGGATGCCGAGCGCATGGTGGAAGGCAGTATTTTCCGCTGGGTCATCGGGATCGAGCGCTCCGGCAAGGAGACGGTCAGCCGCGTTTCGAGGATCGTCTTTCGTGATCTCCCCAGAATGACTCAGGAGGACTACCGCAGAGGCCGCGAATGGGCCCGATCGACTATGGCGAACTGGACGTAGTGAACGGCACCGAGCGATCTCCCCGGGACGACGAGATCGAACTCACGTTGTTTGGTCCCGGCTATGGAGAAAGTATGGTCTTGCATCTCGGTAATGGCGTGTGGGTGGTGGTCGACTCTTGCGTGGATTCAACGGGTGCGCCGGCAGCCTTGCGATACCTTGAGCGGATAGGGGTCGATTCGGCTGAGTCGGTCAATGTTGTTTTCGCGACGCACTGGCACGATGACCACATCAGGGGTCTGGTCGACATTCTCGCGGCCGCTCCAAACGCCGACTTCTGTTGCGCCAGCGCCTTATGCACGTCGGAGTTTCTTGGAATGGTCGGTGCTCTCGAGACGGGGCACTTCTCGGTAGGCGGTTCCGGTATGCGAGAACTCCATGGCGTCTTTTCGCTTCTGGTTGACAGGGGCAAGGAACCGATCCACGCGATCGCCAACCGCATGGTGTACTGCAACCCAGACTGCGAGGTGTGGTCCCTCTCGCCGTCGGATTCGGTGTTCCAGACGTTTCTGAAGGCACTTCACGGTCTTATGCCGAAGGAGCGGGAAGCCAAGAACCGCGTCCGCGATCTTTCCCCAAACGAGGCGGCGGTTGTCCTGTGGGTGGAGGCAAAAGGAACATCGCTTCTCCTCGGATCCGACATGGAAAGGGGTGGATGGTCATTGATCCTGAGTGACACCACGCGCCCCGTCGGCAGGGCCTCGGTTTTCAAGGTGCCTCACCACGGCTCTGGGAATGCCCATGTACCTGAGGTCTGGGACTCCATGGTGGAGAAAGAAGCTGCCGCGATTCTTGCACCTTGGAGAAGAGGCGGCCACGCCTTGCCCACGACGCAGGATGCCAAACGTATTCTGAACGAAACAACTCGCGCCTGGATCACCAGAAGCGGTTCTTCGAAGCAACTCTCCTTCAAACATCCAAATCGCACGGTCGAGAAGACTCTCAGGCAGGGCGTCGTGCGCCTGCAGCGTCTGCCTGACAGTTATCACAGAATCCGGTTGCGACGCCAATTTGATTCGAGCGACCCCTGGTCGGTCGAATTGTTTGGTGACGCCAGCCATCTTTCCGCCTACGCCGCCTGAGCATGTCCGACGCCCGCCTCATTGAGCGCTGGCTACCCATCGCTGCTCTGGGAGAGGAGAGCGTTCGCGAACGACGTTCCATGACCTCTCTGCCTCCAACGTACTACCTCCACGTGTGGTGGGCACGGCGGCCATTGGTTGCATCTCGCGCAGCTGTTCTTGCATCGCTTCTGCCATCGAATGCCGACCGTGAGAAGTTCATGCATGCTCTGGGAATTCATGGGGACCCGGTGGCGGCAAAACGGCGGATTGCAGCTGCGACAAGGCGAGGCGAGCGTTTGGGTTCTGCGGCGTACGGATATTCACGCGCCTTTGGCTACACTCCCGATCAGGATGATCGTCAATGGTTTGATGCCAACATCCCCAACGGGGCCAAGGTTCTTGATCCAACAGCGGGCGGGGGATCAGTACCAATTGAGACGATCCGGCTTGGCTTCGAAGCCGTCGCCAATGATCTGAATCCGGTTGCCGCGTTGGTGGAGCGAGCAACATTTGAGTGGCCGGTGACACTCGGTGCAGATGTCAGGGACACCTTTGCGAAGCTCGGAAAAACACTGACCTGCAAGGTACGTGAGCAACTGGCTGGAGTGTTCCCTGAAGAGACAGGAGACGACATTCGACCAGATGGGTATCTATGGGCGCGCACGATCACCTGTCCCTATTGCGCTGGCCTGGTTCCGCTCTCTCCGAACTGGCGTCTGGCGCCCGGAGGAACGGGTGTTCGATTGAAACCGGATCTTGGCGCTGGACCTGGCGACGACGACAGGATTTGCTCGTTCGAGATTGTCGAGAGTGTGCGGGAGCAATCGGCAGGAACGGTGGCTCGCGGGGACGGCGCGTGTCCGTATTCGGACTGCGGACGCATCATCGACGGCGACGAGATCAAGCGGCAGGCTCAGGCTGGCGACATGGGCGAGCAACTCTACGCTGTCGTCTACAAGAAACGCGTTCCCGGGAAGAAACTGAAATCCGGCAAGCGCGGCAAGGAGAAATGGGTACGCGGCTACCGGGCGCCACGTCCGGAGGACGACAACCGTGCGGACATCGCAGCGCGGCTCGCCGAGAAACTCCCCGAGTGGGAAGCGCTCGACATGGTGCCGAGCGAGAGGATTCCCGACGGCAACAAGACAACGGAACCCCTTCGGTACGGTATGCAGTACTGGCGCGATCTGTTCTCGCCACGCCAGCTTCTCTGCCACGGCACCAGCGTCGAGATCTTCCGCGAGATGCTGGACACCGATCAGGCGAAGGGCGAACTGACGGATATTCGTCGCGCGGCATACGGGTACTTGGCGCTGTCGCTGGACAAGCTACTGAACTACAATTCACGCATGTCGGTGTGGATGCCAACCCGAGAGGTCGTGGCAAACACCTTCAATCGGCATGACTACGCGTTCTGTTGGTCTCACGCCGAAATGGCTCCGCTCGTCACAGGTCTGGGCTACGATTGGGCCATCGAGCAGACAGCAAAGTGCATCGACGAGCTGGTTGCGTTGGTCTGTCCAGGAGCGACGGGCAATGCGGACGATTTCTTTGAGTCCTCCCGCACACCGCCGCCGATCACGATTTCCTGCAAGTCCGGCGACAATCTCGACCACGTCGAGGACGGCAGCATCGATGCGGTGGTCATGGACCCACCCTACTACGACAATGTCATGTATGCCGAGCTGGCGGATTTCTTCTATGTCTGGCTCAAGCGTACCGCGGGCCATGTGTTCTCCGAACTCTTCCGCCGTAACCTGACGGACAAGGAGAACGAGGCCGTAGCCAACCCTGCGCGGTTCCAGGGACAGAAGGGCGCCAGGGCACTTGCTGGTCGCGACTATCAGGAACGGATGGCCTTGATCTTCGAAGAGTGCCGCCGGGTGCTCAAGCCGGATGGCATCATGACCCTCATGTTCACCCACAAGGCGACGGGAGCCTGGGATGCGCTCACCACCGGCCTGATGGACGCGGGGTTTGTCATCACAGCCTCGTGGCCGGTCAACACGGAGGCTGAAGGAAGCCTCCACATCAAGGACAAGGCTGCCGCCAAGAGCACCATATTCCTGGCCTGCCGGCCACGCACCTCCAGTCCGGAAGGTGAAGAGGTGTACTGGGAAGATGTGGAGCCCCATGTGACGCAGGCTGTCAGGAAGCAGATTGAATCGTACCAAGCGGCAGGGATCGCCGGCGTCGATCTCTATCTGGCGTCCTTCGGCCCTGCACTCGAGGAGTTTTCGCGTCACTGGCCCCTCAAGCGCGGCACTCCACGAGAAGTGCCGGAAGAACGCAGGCGAAGACGTCAGCGGGATTTGTTCGAGGACACGTGGGATCCCTACGCGGCGACTCCGGAAGACGCTCTCGAGACCGCACGCCGTGAGGTGAAGCGTTGGCGTCTAGAACAGTTGACGCACAGTAAAGCCAGGACCGACCTCGATCCCGCTACAGCCTTCTTTGTCCTCGCATGGGATGCGTTCAGGGCACCGACATTTGCCTACGACGAAGCCTTGCGCCTGGCCAGAGCCGTTGGCTCCGATCTTGAGAGGGACGTTGTCGGCAGGCTTGCCCACAAGAAGGCAAGCGACCTCACGTTGTGGGGCAGCGCTGAACGAGCAGCAAAGGGAACGCTCGGCCCTGCCGATGGTTCACGTGGCATGATCGATGCCATTCACCATGCCGTGAACTTGGCGCGCATGCGCACGCTTGATGCAGCCCGGGAGCTGCTCAGCCGGTCGGGAGTGGATCAGGATGCACAATTTGTCGCGTCGCTCGAAGCGGTGCTCGAAGTCCTGCCGGTCTCCATGACTTTCACCGGTATCGAGCTTGAAGGCGATGTCGCTGCGTCAGGAGACGATTTTGAGATCCTCTACAACCTGAGCAGGTTTGCCTACAGTGACCGTGTCGACGAGCCGGAGCAGCTCAAGCTCTGGCAGGACGAAGATGTTTCCTGATGCTGAAAGACCACAAGTGGAAGTTGAAGTATACACTCGATGACGGTGACCTTGTTCGCATCTTCTATGTCCCGGCACTGAAAACTGCCAAGCGTTACCATCGACTGACTGGATACTTCAGTGCTCGCGCGCTGGAACTGGCCGCTCGCGGAATCGAAGGGCTGGTGCGTAACGATGGGCACATGAAACTCATCGTTGGATGCACCCTTGATCCGCCCGAGATCGACGCGATCACGAAAGGGGAGCAACTTCGCGATCTCGTCGAAAGACGATTGACGAGCCTTCCGCTGGACCCACCCGATGTGGACTCAACCGACGCACTGGAGTTGCTGGCCTGGATGGTCGGACGCGGCATCCTCGATGTGAAGGTCGCCGTGCCGTGCGATGGCAATGGCACACCGATACCAGACAACGGAATCTTCCACGAGAAGAGCGGCATCATCGAGGATGACCTTGGCGACCGGATCGCTTGGACCGGGAGCCTGAATGAAACCGGTGCGGGTTGGCAGACAAACTGGGAAACCATCAGTGTCTACACCAGCTGGGGACCGGAGCCAGGACGGGTCACAGAGGAAGAAGAGAGTTTTTCACGGGTCTGGTCTGGACACACCGGGCGGGTCAAGGTGCTCAATGTTCCGGAGGCAGTTCGTCGGGATCTGATGCGTTTCATGCCAAACCACGACAGGCCAAAGCGTCTCGAGAACTTGCCGATGGCCCCGGGCATGGCCGTAAAGCCCGAGGTAGAGAGTGATGTAGAAGCCTCTCTCCCGATGAATTCATTGCGAGATCGGGTTTGGGCGTTCATCCGCGATGCTCCATCTCGCCCAGGTGGTGGAGAGAGGATTGGGGAAGCGACAGCACCGGTGGAGCCATGGCCTCACCAGATCAGAGCCTTTGATCGTCTTTACCGGAATTGGCCACCGAAACTCCTGATCGCCGACGAAGTCGGACTCGGCAAGACCATCCAAGCCGGTTTGCTGCTGCGTCAGGCTTGGTTGGCTCGACGTGCCAAACGCATCTTGATTCTGGCGCCGAAGGCTGTGTTGCGCCAGTGGCAGATCGAATTGCGCGAGAAGTTCAACCTCAACTGGCCGATCTACGACGGCCGCAAGCTGTCCTGGTATCCCTCTCCCGCCTTGAGAGGGAATCACGAACATGTCGTGGATCGTGACGAATGGCACAGAGAACCGGTGGTGATCGCATCGAGCCAGTTGATGCGCCGCAAGGATCGGGCATCGGCGCTTCTCGAACAGGCAGAACCCTGGGATCTCGTGGTGCTTGATGAAGCCCACCATGCCCGGCGGCGGGGTGCCGGCAGTACACGGGAAGGAGGGCCGAACACGTTGCTGAGGCTGATACAAGGCTTGAGGGAGAAAACCCAAGGCCTCCTCTTGCTGACGGCAACGCCGATGCAGGTTCACCCTATTGAGGTGTGGGACCTGTTGAATCTTCTCGGCCTCCCGTCCGCTTGGAGCGGGAAGAACTTCCTGCAGTTCTTTGACGATGCAGGCCACCCAAACCCTTCAAGAGACGCTTGGGAAAGGCTGGCGACGCTCTTCCAGTCGGTCGAGCGCACTTACGGTGAAGTGAGCAGAGAAGAAGGACAACGGATCGCAAAGGTGTCGCCCATGAAGACTGGGAAGATCTTGAGAGCCCTTCGCGCCGAGGCAAGTATTCCTCGTCGCCAGCTCGAGGCGGACGAGCGGCGTGCGGCAATCGCCATCCTGAAGATGAACACCCCAATACGCAGGTTGGTTTCGCGGCATACCCGTGAACTACTGCGACGGTACCACGAGGCGGGGATGCTCTCGACACAAATCGCGAGTCGGGTAGTCGAAGACCGCTTTCTCGACATGACTGCGGAGGAACGCCTCCTCTACGATGCCGTCGAGGATTACATTTCCAACACCTACGAGCAGGCCGGAGACCACGAGCGTTCCGCGGTGGGATTTGTCATGACTGTCTATCGCCGTCGTCTTGCGAGCAGCTTCTTTGCCCTTCGCAAGACGTTGAAGAAGCGCCGGAACTCAATGCTTGACGATGAGGTTTCGAGACTAGCGTTTGAGGAGGAAGACTTGCCCGATGACGATCTCTCGGATGAAACCATCGATCTTGACGCCGTCGAGGACTTCCAGAGTGCATCACTTGCAAAGGAACAAAGGGATGCGATCGATGTCCTCCTGAACGACATCGCGCGCCTGCCTCCCGACAGCAAGCTCAACAGCCTCTTGGGCGTTCTCGATGACCTGCGCGACAACCACTTCATGCAGGTCATGGTCTTCACTCAGTTTTCCGACACCATGGACTTTCTTCGCGAGGAACTCACCTGGAGAACGAACCTCAGGCTGTTGTGCTTTTCCGGGCGTGGGGGAGAAGTTCCAGGCAGCGATGGCACATGGCGGCAGATCACCAGGGACGACGCCAAGCGGCGCTTTCGCGATCGCGCTGCGGACATCCTGATTTGCACCGATGCGGCAGCCGAAGGTCTCAACTTTCAGTTCTGCGGTGCCCTTGTGAACTATGACATGCCATGGAACCCGATGCGTGTGGAACAGCGCATTGGACGCATTGATCGTCTGGGACAGGAACACCCCACAATCCGCATCGTCAATCTACACTATGAGAATACCGTCGAAACCGATGTCTATCGCGCTGTTCGGAAGCGTATCAATCTCTTCGAAACGGTTGTGGGACCGTTGCAGCCGATCCTGTCGAAACTCCCGGGGAGGATTTCGGAAACCGTGTTGCGCGGAAGGTCTCGCGGCGCTCGTGAGTACCCAGACATCGTCGATGTTCTGATACATGATGCCGACGAACATGGTGGGGCCCTTTTCGACATCGACGAAGTAACCGATACCGATCTCGAGATGCCAGCGCAACCGCAGCCTACAGTTACCATGGAGGATCTCGACAGGATCATCAGAACCGAAGAGCTCATGCCTCCCAGCATCGAAACCCGACCCCTGGAGAGGCGCGTGTACGCCATACGGATGCCAGGTATGCACAACGAAGTTCGAATCACCAGCA
Organism: bacterium; assembly: GCA_028821455.1. Classification (GTDB taxonomy): domain Bacteria; phylum Pseudomonadota; class Alphaproteobacteria; order SP197; family SP197; genus SP197. The sequence goes on from JAPPGE010000067.1 coordinate 170,888, forward strand.
ACACCCTCTACTACGAAGAACATTCCGAGAGTGTTGAGCTTTGGTCCCCAGGTTGCCCTATGTTTGTGCCGCCAGAGTACACTGCGACCAGAGAGGATGACAATTCACCTACAACCTTGGCAGACCTTCTGGACGGAAAATAGATTTGCCGCATTGGGCGGCACTCCTCACAAAGTACACTAGGTTCGGGCCCATACAGTTCCTGTAGGGCCCACAGCCAGTTGCAATACCCACTGACCCAGCGAGTCCCATATGGCAACCCAGTACACTCAATACGTCAGTAATCTAGCAGATCGAAAGATTCGAGGGTTTCAGGGCACCATCGATGAGCATGGTGAATATCTTGACAGTATCTATCAGAGCAATCGGAGTTTGTCCGCAAGCATCGCCTCAGACTATCGTGATAGATTCCTACTGGAACTGATTCAGAATGCCTACGATGCGCACTTAATTGGAACACAAGGTGGCCAAATCGAACTCACTCTGGACAAGTCCGCGGGTAGGGCCGGAACGCTACTTGTAGCAAATGGTGGTAGGCCGTTTGCTGAAGCAAACGTAAAGAGCCTATGCGACATAGGATTGTCCCAAAAGCCGTTAGGCGAATCGATCGGAAACAAAGGTCTCGGGTTTCGGAGCGTTGTTCAAATCACCGACGCACCAGTAATCTACTCTCAATGCCTTTCCAATCCTGAAAAGAGCCACTTCTCCGGCTTTTGCTTCAGGTTTGCTGGTACTAGTGATTACCAAGAAATGATCAGCGATGCTGCGCACCTTAGGCTCGCATTACGCGACCTTCCCATATTCCATGTTCCCGTATGGGTCGAGCGCCAAAGTGAAGTGATTCGTGGTTATGCCGCAGCCGGCTTTTCCTCAGTGATCGAATTGCCGTTGCGGGATTCAGATGCCCTAGACGCAGCGGAACGAGAAATCAATCATCTTGCCGAGCAGAATGTACCGATACTGCTCTTCCTAGATCGTATATCTGCACTGACCGTTCGAATAGTGGGTAGCACGGGGCTCGTTGAGAGGGAGTTCGTATTCATCCGGAATGAGGAGAGCATTACTACGACAGGCATCAGGATGGCTCTCGTCAACTTAGGGGAGGTCGGCCGATTTCTTGTAGCTCGTGAGATCGTGCCAGAAGCAACGATGAAGAAGGCAATTAAGGTCGGTATCAAGAGGAAAGAGCTGAACGAGTATTGGGTGGATTGGGCCGGTGAAGGTGACGTTGCTGTTGCGGTGCGACTCGGCTCCAACTTAACGTCTTCCCGCCTGTATGCCTTTCTTCCGTTAGGCGAACAGGCGGTCGCACCCTTTTTGGGCTATCTCCATGGGAGCTTTGCGCCATCTTCCAATCGCCGGAACCTGAATGCAGGAATCACGTTGAACTCCACATTGCTGATGACGTCGGCTAAGCTGGCGGCCGAGACTATTCATTACATCATAACTGACCCGCTAAACACGCTGACTGCTTGGTTAGCTGAGAAAGAGCGAGCAACGGCGGTTGTTGACCTGCTAAGCTGGACGAATGTCAGTAGTGTTGAGGGTGATGACAAGCTCATCGCGGAACTGACCCAAGACTTGGCTAAGCACTTTGCGGTGGACAGGATCGAGCAGGCACCCGTGGTGCCTTGCCTAATGTCAGGCACTGATGACCCCATCATTGCATGGCAACCACCTGCGCAAGTGCGCCGCTGGCCTGACGGTGGATCGGTATTTTCAGCCGACGAGTGTGTGCGGTTCGCACCAGCGGGGGGAGTATGGCCCATTTGGGGGGCCTTAGGCGAGAGAATAGATACACTCGAGGAATTTCTCCAAGCGAATACAGATTGTTATGTGGGGCCGCCTCGCCCGGATGAACGGGCATGGTTGGTAAGCATGATAGCCGGAACAATAGTTAAGCGCCGTCGAGGTGCAAAGGCCCAATGGTTGAGGTTTTTCCACGAGATTCCGGATTTCATGCATCACAACGGAGATCACCTAGGCGGGCGAGAAGTACTCCTGGGTGATGATGGTGAACTTCACCGTGCGATGTCACCAGATGCTGTTGAGACATCCGCTGGCCGGTCAGTTCGTCGTCGACGGCGCACAGTAGAGATGGCCGTGTTTTCGCCGCCAGATCCGCGTAGAGCGTCGAATGATGATGAAAATGAAGTACGCCCACCCAAGAAATTGTCAAAGCGATTTACATTTCTGAGCTCCACTTTGCCTTGGCACGGAGAACTGAGTTCTGCCCGTTCATACTTCGAGAAACATAAGCTCGTAGGGGAGTTCGAGCGTGAGACTATCTTGGCACATTTGTCCCGGACCCTTCATGGTGAGAACAACCGAGAAGTGCTGCGGGGAGGTCTGCGGTGGGCATTTCAGCTCTGGCGTCAACCAAGAGCGCAAGGCAGAACATTCAAACTGCAACCCCAACACCGCTTTCGGGTTCCTGTGGTAGGTGGGAAATATGTAGAGGCGCACGAGGTAGTCTTCTCCGCCGACTGGCCCGCTGAGACCGAAGGGCGACTGGTGCAGGATTTCTTGGACGCAGCACCAACCGGGCTGCCCGACTTAGACAATTTATCAAGCAGCAGATTGGCTGCACCTGATCATCCTGCCTTCCGCGGGAGGTGGATAGATGACTGGGTTGTCTTTCTTGCTGAACTGGGCGTTAACAGGGGCTTGGTGCCAGAGTCGAGGAGCAGCAACGCCAATAGCTTTGTAGCTTCAAAAGTCTCCGACTTCACGTTTCTAAAGCACTATGGCATTCCCTCGAAGTTTGGTGATCTCTGGCGAGAAGATATAGTCTCGCAAAATCCTGACCTACTCCAACTTCCCACGTATACTGACTACGCAATTGAAGGCGAGGTCTCTTGGTTGCCAGGGCAAGCTGATATTGACGACTTTTCCGGAACCTGTAAGGCGCGTTATGCACGACTCATTATGGGGTGGCTGTTGCAACGCCCAAAAGTGCAATGGGATATTGATATCCATCATCTGTACTTCCATCAAGCTGACCGTAGAAAGTGGCCTTCGCCGATCAGGTCTTTCCTGCGTGCAGCGCGCTGGCTTCCGGTTGTCGAACCTTCAAGGAGCTCACTTGAAGCTGTCGGAGTGAAACCCAGTGATGTTTGGATAAGCAATACAGGAGGCGAACGCTTTGAGTCATACTTGCGCCGACCACCTCGCGAATTGCGGCGCTACATTGAACGATCACCGGACGAGCTTGTGCATAGACTTGCTGAACATTGTGAACTTAGGATCTTGGATGATCCAGCGATCTTGCACAAACAATTGGAATTTCTAGCGGAGACATACACGAGAGGCGAGTTCGACAGTCACTTCGAGCCCCACTTGCTTAACAGATACTATAGAACATGGCGACTGCTAGTTCGAAACATGGGGCATGGAGATCAAGAAGCCAATTCAAATGATGCACCGGTGACGATTCTTGCTCGAAGGGGGCAAGCAATCGAAAGAGTGGCATTGTTGGAGCAGGATGAAGAAATTGAAGAGTGTGTTTACGTCTGTGACACAAACAGGGAAAGCGATGCGAGTCTTCTTGAGGTAAGTGGACGCCTTTTCTTTTCGTTGAAGGACGTAGAGCCCGATAAGTTGGGAATGTTGTTCGAGAGTTGTTACGGCCAACGCATCAGGCGTGTTTCTCAGGTTTCATATGAGTTACTTGTGGACGGAAACGACATAAGGAACGCAAAGTCAAGGGCGGCCGTTGATATCTGTCCGCAACTACGTTCGATGTTGGCGATTGGAATGGAGGCTCTAGGCGGCACGGAGGCGCAACGCCTGCCAACGGATCGATCGACCGTACTCACGAGGCTCGACCGACTGACGATGACAAAAGCGGCCAGGGTTGGCTTCACTATCGACGGGATGGATGTGTCGACTGACCAAGACACTGCTTGCGCCTTTCACTTCCGGTTCGACAATGGGCAGTCAGTCGTTGCCGTTCAGTCCTCTCGAGAGTGGGATTGGGAACTGGTTGATGTATGCATCCCAGCGGTCTGTGAAGCAGTTGGACATAGAGCTCTAACGCCGCATCTCAGATTGCTCGTCGCACACCTTCGCAATGGTCAAGCACAGCCGGAATCGCTGTCACGTCCAGTCGAAGACATACAAAGTTTTTCAAACATCCTACAGCTTTCGCCTTCAGCATCGTTTTCGGCTCACGCCACACTCAGTGCAGGGTTGGAGCGCCAGGCACCATGGATACGAGCCGTTCTGCATCTCTTGGTGGGGCCTTCGGCAGTGGAGGCATTCGACAGGGAAAGCGATGAAGTGCTGATGGACGCCAGTTGTTGAACCCCTGATTGTTCCGGTCGGCCGAGGCCGCCTTTTCCCACATTGATCC
>JAPPGE010000086.1 GCA_028821455.1 bacterium
GTGGGCGCATGAAGTCTTCGCCATCTTGCGCAAGAATGAAGAGGTAAGGGACTAATTCCCCACCGAAAATAGCAACTACCTGAATTTGGCGACCTTGTTGCCAATATCGGTGTAGAGGTCCCCATACAATTCGTCGTTCCGAACTATTGGCCTCAATAGTTCCTGCGCCAATGACCACTCTTGCAACGATCCTCCAATATCATGGACGATTTCGCCCTCATCACTAAGCTTTAACTTTAAATCAAGGAAAGCCCGATAGGCCCTTAGGGAAGCCTGTGTATCCAAGAATGAAGCTCGGAAATAATGAACCAACTCTTGACTCAAGAGTTGTCCAAAGCAGATTCCAATCGGGTACTCGCTAACGTCATTGGCAAACCCTATTGCCTTAGCTTCATCAAAACGAATTGCCTCAAGCTCTACTGAAGATAAGTTTTCCCGACCGATCAAATCCCTAAGTTCTTCGGCGGCTGCGTCAGCATAGTTATTCTTGTTGGCCAACTCTTGAAATATAATGCGATCAAAGCTTGGAGCGATTGCTGTTGCTGTTTTCTTGCAGACTGCACCGACATCTGAATGAACCGCATCCCTTCTCTCAGCGCTTTCTAGAAGTTGCCACGTTGCTTCTAGCGTCTGCCGTTGAACGAATTCCATAACACTAGGTTCACTTTCTTTCTCAATCAACGACAAATCGGTCAGAAGACGAACAAACATCACGCGTCGAACGTTCTCACCTACTTGTAGCCCAGGCACATCTTCTAGAGGTTCAGTTGGTCGAGCGTTGTCCACTTCATTGGTAGTGCCCAGAGTGTAGTCATCCATCCAATCATTCAATGTCTTCCTTGCCGCTTCCTTGTCACCAAGTCTGTTGTAGATATGTGCAATGGCCATTGCACTGTAGGGAAAGGCCTGGGCATAAGAAACAAGGTTCTTAACGCTTGCTTGCCATTTATTGATGTCCACATTACCATCAAATGTGCAGTACTTCGAGCCGTCGTTCGAATGTGTTGCGGTGCCCAGTGCTGCCAGAGCACTTAGTGTATCCTCAACCAATGCAGTTATGGCATCAACCTTCTCCTGCAGACTATATTTGTCCGTTTTGAGAGAATTGTCGAGTGCAAGAGCGAAGTCAAGCAAGATGGAATTGGTCTTGGTTCGCATGAGACTTGGCAGTTGTTGCTCGATCTGTAACGCGCAACGAGCCACTGCTGCGGTAGTCGTTTTGATCGCCAAATGCAGTGACCTGTTAAGGTTGGTGAATGTGTTCGATCCCAGTATGCCGTTCATGTATACAAAGTCACGGTCCACCAATATGGGGGCGTGACCGACCAGGGCGAGATAATCAGAGTAAGTGGTTTTGTCGCCGGGCTGTGCAAATTCCAATGTCAAGTAGTCAAGACTACTGTCAAAGCGCGCAATGGTACGCTCTACTGGCCCAATTCGTGATATTCCTAAACTGTCCAAAAACAGAGCCCAGTAAGAGGGGCCAGGACCTACAACGAAAAGCGTAGCGAGCACACCAGCCCGCAACACCGTTAGAGAATGGGGATGGCGCCACTCGTAAAGGAGAAATCCTACTGCTGAACCGGCAACGAACTGAACAAGGCGCTGCTGGTGGAACAATCCGAACAGAGAGAAGTCCCAGGAGAAAAGCCATGAATCAGTAATCCATATGGTGGTCAAGGTGCCAAGTGCGGCACCGGCCAAAACCAGTGGAACATTGAAGGTGGAGTGGGCCTTAACGGGAGCGACGTGAACCCGACGTAGCGCCATGGGAAGCAGGAATCCAATGCACCCTGAACAAAGAAAAAGAAGCATAAGGCAGTACCGTTCAAGCATTCACTGGAGCCAATGTACTGTACTCTTGGATGTATACAACCGAGCAGTCGCTATGTCGTCGTCTGAGTACCCCGAGCTGTTGCACTTCCAATCATCCATGCATCCAGGCGGATCAAGTCCTAGGAATCTCGCTTTTCCGTTGCGCTTAGGGGCCTTGGCGGGTGGTCTGTGGCAGCATGTTGAATCGGCACTTCTCTTTCGCCACTATCCTCAAAAAAGACTCGTCAATACCACTCTTGAGCGCACCATTGGTTCGTTCAGCGCTTTCATCTCGATGACGGCACTTCCAAGGGATGCCTGAAAGACCTCGCCCGATGGACTGCTTCGGCTGCTCCGATAACTAGTCGCCTTGAATGTGTCCAACCCTTGCGGTTGAGCCAAATTTTGGCGTGCACGTCTTCAAGCGGCAAGGGGCGGTAAACCGAAATTGGCGGATAAAGTGGGCACGTTCGTCGGGATGTGGTCTGGATCCATCCAGGAGCAGGAATCACATGGGGGGCATCGAAACTCCAAGGCCCGCCGGTGACTGACCGGAGCTGTCAGCGAGGCCCGCCTGCGTACGAATCAACAAGATTCCTCTCAATAGTCCTGAAAACACACAAGGGCGTAGTCAACGCGAGGCGTTGCGGTTGACCAGCAGGGCATCATAGTCGGTGCAGGGATCGCTATACGGCGTGGCGTTGCGCAGTGCAACCCTGGAAACGGCAGGTCTTGCAAGAGGATCGAGACCCAGTTGATTGCGCCGTGAGGCGATCACTGATGTTGGTCCCGGGGAACGTGCACCCGGCAAAGTGCGTCTGCGAGATGTAATCCGTAGCGCCGATCCTGCGCTGACTCGACGTTATCACGGCAAGACGAGAATAGGACGCCGTACACGCTAACTTGCGGTGGCAAAGCGCCCGGCCCGCGGAAGGAAAATCCAGTTGAAGATACTCTGGCGATCGAGTTCGACTGCTTGCCAATCCGTGAGCACACTGGCTGACAATGCGTAGCAGGCATAACCAAGGGCGACGATCCGCTCGATCAATGCTGAGGGCGGCTCCCCGGTGTGCCTTTCCTCGATTTCGATCAGCATTGCTGGCCGGCAGCGCGCGATGGTCTCGCGTGCGCCATCGATAACCCGGGCCTCGAAACCTTCGACATCAATCTTGATGAACCCGATGTCGCCGAGTTCGAGGTCGTCGAGGCGGCAGACTGAAATTGGTACCTCGATACAACTGTTCCGAGTGCGCTCGGTAACGGCAAGCGTCGCTCCCTGTTTCGAGGGACGACCGCTGGGCCCGAAAGGAACTCTCAGTAATGCTTCACCAGTGCAGTCACCCAGCGCCAAGGGATGGATCGTGAGCCGGGTATCGCGCAGCCGGGATAGCCAAGGGATCAGCGCCGGGTTGGGCTCGAATGCATGCACCGCGGAAGCGAGACCCAGCAGTGTGCAGGTATAGCCGCCCTTGTTGGCGCCGACATCGAGTGCGATACGATCATGAGCCACGAGGTGCGGAAGAATGGCAACTTCTGGCTCCAGCTTCCGCAGACGTCGACAGACATTCGCCATGTGCCAGCGAGTCGGCACCAAGTGAAACTTCAGAAGGTCACGCAAGTTCATTGGAGTGCTCCGTTGGAAGACGGCGAGTTCGGGATGTCGGAGTCGTCAAGCTCCGCCCACCTGCCATGACCCAACGAATCAAGGCTTTCCTAGCTCATCATCGTTTACACTTGTTCTGCATTGATTTACGACACTATCGGTTGATTGCACTATTGGCCAGCGGACAGCCTTCAGCGCTGGAGTAGTTCCCCGACAGTGCGCTCCACGGCATCGACTGCGATGTCGTTCATGGACTGCGTCGTGCTCTCGACCACCGCCGCACGACGGCCCCAAGGGGCATAGGTCTCGACGGGGCTCGGGCCGAAGAGGCCGACCGTTGGTGCTCCGCTAGCGGCGGCAAGATGCATCAGTCCGCTGTCGTTGGCGATCACAACACTACATCGCCGCATCACCTCAGCGAGAGTCAGGAGATGTTCGCTTCCGGTCAGGTTGAGGGTCGTCTCGGGCGACAGCGCCTCGACGACCGGTTGGGTGAGACCATGTTCTGCCGGTCCTCCCATGATGACGATGCGTCCGCCTGCCAGTGCACCATCGGGAGAGGTCAGCCGCCTTGCCAGCGCGATGTAGTTTTCCCAGGGCCAGGTCTTCCCCGGCCAACTGGCAGTCGGGGCGAGACCGAGTACCGGGCCTCCACCGGGCACGAGCCGGGTGGCGTGGCGGCGGTGAGTCCCGTCGGTCCACACCCTTGGCGACGGGACCGGTTCGACCCCATACCAGCGCGCCAGGCTCTCCACGCGATGACCGGCGCCGCCCCTGAACTTGGTACGTCGCCTAGTCCGCATGAGGGCAAAGGGAACGGCTGAGGCCCTGAGGTCGACAACGAGATCCCACCAGGTTCCCACCGTCTGCCGCCACAAGCCGAACCAGTGCCCCTTTCGAGGTTCCTTGTCGAGAACGATCACCCGCTCAAGTCCCGGCAGGCACTCGAAGATTTCTGCAGCCACGGGCCCGCACACGACGGTCGTCTCGACCCCGTCACCGGCTACGAGATGATCGAGCAACCCCGTCGATAGAACCGCATCACCCAGCCGGGTTGACGTGATGAAGAGCAGTTTCACCGGCTCACCACAGCGTCGTGGAGATTTTCGAGTTCGGCAGCCGCGTCGTCCCAGGACCCGTCCCGCTGCAAATCGGCCGCGTCCTTCGAACGGCCGCGGTAGACGAGCTCCTCCTTGAGGCAAAGGATGGCACAGGCGGCGCCATCAGTCCTTGTACGGCACCCGAAGGAACCGCGCGCCACCGGTCAGCACGGCCCATGCCCAGCTAGTTTTGCGGTAGAGCCTGACAACCTCGTTCTCCTTCCACGGCTTCCTGCCCAGGGCGTTCTTGAGCAGGCGATTCTGGGCGCTCCCGGTGTCGGAGCCAACCAGTTCGTAAGGTCGATGCCGTATCGCGGCCGGCATCATTTGCAGCGGCCGGGCGGTACGCGCGATTGTCGAATCGACCATGTTGAACAGCATGTGGTCGATTGGAACGGGTATCTCGGGCATCGTTTCGAGAATCAGTTCGGCTGTGCCGCGGTTGATCAGATACCCATACGCGCCCAAGCTCTTCCGCAGGATCGGTCGAAGCGCTCTCCCGCACGGCGTTTGGCCGACAGAATGACCCATGCAGTATCGAGTTTCGGCGTCTGCCGGGCTTGTCAGCTTCACCGTGCCATGCCCGTCCGGCCACCATGCGCCCGACCTGATGATCGCAGGGACGGAAGCGCCAAGTTCAACATCATCTTCAAGAATCAGCGCCGCCGGGTAGCGGGACTCAAGAAGCGCTGAATACGCCTTGTAATGGCTTCGCGCGCACCCGACATGGCCGGGGCCCATGAGACGGAGTGCAGCAACATCGTCTGTCAGCGCAAAGCCGTCTATCGCGTCGATCCGTGTCGCGTGGAGTCCGATCCGGTCGAGGTTCGCCGATACCACCCGCCAGCGATCGGGCCGTCGGTCGAGATTGATAACGAACACTGGCAGTGACATGCAAGCGACCCACGCGCAAACCTCCCGGCGCTCCTGGTAACACCGGGTCCTTGCAACCTTCCCGAAGAGATTCGTGGAGTTCCGCCTATTCGCCAAGCGCCAAGGACTATCCGGCGCTGGAATCGGGCGCTTGGGGCGGGCGAGACGACGGAGCGGGCTTTCCGCGAAGGTCACGGAAAGCAGCGTGGCCCCGCGCGGGGGCAGAAGTCAATGACGTTACCAGCGGAGAAACCTACCCTGCCGGAAGAAGGCTAGTGGTTGGCCTCGTCTTCCCGTCGGACGTTCATCGCGTTCCCTCGCCAATTGGTATGGCGCAGTTCAGCTTGACCATTGTGACGTCGCAACCCCCAGACATCCGCATGGTCGGCCCAGAGATAGTAGCCGTGCCGACTTAACGTCTCAGACAAGCTGAAGCGGTCATCCCGCTTCAAGTGCTTATGCTCGTACTGGATGACTTTCGGAAACCATACCGCTTCAAGCGCCATTCGGACGATCTCCGCATCGAACCCCTCGGTATCGATCACAAGCACGTCCGGACGCCCGATGCCTGCCGCCGCCGCAGCCTCCTTTAGCGTGACGGTTCGCACTTTTTCCGATGCAATCAACGCTTCCATCCCACTGTCGGAGCATATCTTCGTTGCGTGACATATCTCGCGCTCAACATGCCGCCGGTTGAAGGAGGCGATGCTGTCGCCCAACTGCTTGTGGCTGTGCGGCCCGACTGAGTAGAGGGTCCGCTCGCCGGATTGCCGATCGATTGCTGCGTTCAGGCAGACAACCGCACTACGATCTCCTATGCGCGCGACCAAGCGGTCGAATGCGGAACACTGCGGCTCAATCAACAGAGCCTTTTCAATTCTGTCCGACCGATTCCGGATAAGGTCGCCGATGGCGTCGCTACCGTCATTAGCACCGATCTGGACGATGGTAATCCGCCTTTCATTCGTAAGGTCGTCGAGAAGGTCACCCAAGCTCCGGAACCGCCTGCACGCTTGTCGGAGATAGATGCCGGGATTCCGGGCGAGCGCCTTGGTCGAGAAACGAATGCCAACAGCGTGCTTCAGTCTTCGGATCAAATCGGCCCTCGCGCTTCGACATCCGATCCATCATACCAATGGGTGGCGATCCAAGGTGCTGGCCGCGTGCACCGATGCAACCTCACATCTCGGTATCCAGTCAGTGCCTCGTCGGGATCGGGGCGACCGTGAAAGACCAGGATTCGCGTTCCGGCGGGCAACTTCGGCTGGAACATTAGATTGCAGGGAAATGGCGGCGTTGCATGGCGCTTGAAGCTCCGAACCCAATCGTCCGGCCACCAGCACTTTTCGCCGAGACTGTAAGTGAGATAGGTTTGCGGAGGGCGAAATTCCCGTAATGCCCAGTCCCGCTCGGAGTGGAACTTATCGACAATGTGCTGCGTAGTATTCGCGATCCAGCGAAAGACAGACGAATTGCCGACATCGGGCCGCTTCTTGAAAACCTGATGTCGCTGGACCCAGTTATGGATAATGCACTTCTTGCCGCGCGTGTAGTCGAAGAAACAGTCAATGTCCTTCGTAATCAGCAAATCGAGATCCAGGAACAGACACTCTCCCTCCATATCCCCGATTCGATCCTGAAAGAGGCCCAACTTCAGCCATGCGCTCCGCGCAAATTTGTCCGGGAGTTCAATCGATGGGAGGGGGTAAGTATCGATTTCTGGCCGCAATCCCGTTTGGTCGTCAGTAAGGCAAAGGAAACGAAACCCCCTCGTCAAATGCCGACTGACACCGCCATAGAGCCTGTTCGCGAAATGCGGGCCGTAACGGTCACCCCATTTCAGGGTAACTATATTCACGGGGGCTGGAGTTGCTTGCGACACTACAATTTCAAACCGCTGATAGCACACACCACGAGAAATGGACCTGCATTGCCGGGCACCGCGAAGTCGCAAACGGACGGCTTTGAGCGTTCCAACATAGACCCGAACAACCTCGCCCAACGTAAACCAACTGACCTTAAGCCGCAAGCGTGTCAGTCGCTTGTCCGGCGCTTTCCGCGGCAGAGGTCACCGACGGAAACGACATCAATCGACCGACGAATGACCGAGCAAACCGGCAATCACTCGTCCCACCCGCTCTGCGGCGGCCTCGGTCTCTCGATCGCCTGCGTGAGCGTAGCGCAAAGTCATGCGTGAATGGCTGTGACCAAGCAGTTTCGCGACAACGGGAAGCGGCGTTCCCTGCATGACTGCATAAGTGGCGTATGTGTGTCTCAGGTCATGCAGACGGACGTCGTCCAGATCGGCCTCCGTTCGGATGGAGGACCAGAGTTGAAACCGGTCGTTCAATGGTCGCGAGACGTCATTCGGCGACGGAAAAAGATACTCGCTGTTGCCGTTCAGCCTTCGCTCGATGATCGTCCGGGCCTCGGCGTTCAGGAACACAGTTCTGGGGCCCGTCTTGCTGTCGCGAAGCCGGAGCTGGTTGGCGACCACCTCGTGCCGGCGAAGCCGGACGATTTCGTTCTTGCGGCAACCGGTGAGGAGGAGAAGCCGAATAATGTCGATCTGGCGACGTTGCGTTGACGTGGTCCCCTTGGCATGAGAACGGAGGTCGAGAACGCCATGAAGGCGGTCGAGTTCCTCGCGGGAGAGAAAGCGGGTGATCTTCTTGCGCGGGTTGGGCTTGATGTTCCGTGCCGGGCTCGAGGCCATATGCCCGCAGGCGATCGCGTAGTTGAAGATTTCACGAAGGGTCTGGAGGCAATGGTTGGCATTGCCCGGTGCCGTCCTGCTGTAGCCGTCGAACCATGCCGTCACCGCAGTCGGGGTGATTCGATCAAGACGCATGCGGCCGAGCGCCGGCAGCAGGTGGTTCCGGAGATTCCGGTCACGCCATCCGATCGTCGATGGCTTGCACCGGTGAACCCAGGACTCGCGCCACGGTCCGGTAGCGAAGTTCCTGAAGAGCGGCGCCGTCGACTTGTCCGGGACGCCTGCAGCCAAGGACGCGCGGCTTTCCTGACGCGCCTCCTCGACCGTCTTGAGTTCCGCGGAGCCGAGCGTTCCCCTGCTTCCCTCACGGAAGTGAACATAAGTGCGGCCGCCCGAGGGATGCACCCGGATACCCAGCGAGGGCACCACGGTATCGCGGACCGTGTATTCGCGGGGACCGGGCTTGAGGCGCCGAACAAGGGCGTCGGTCAGTCTGGCTTTCCGGTTCATGCCGCAGATCCTCCGAGGACCGGACCCAGTTTTTGGGCGGCATGGACGGCTGCATCACTGGTGATGTGCGTGTACTTCAGCGTCGTGCCGGGATCGTTGTGGCCGAGCAGCCGACCGACGGTGAGCACGTTCTCTCCCGTCATGATGGCGATGCTGGCGAACGAGTGACGCAGATCGTGCAATCGCACATCCTGCAAACCGGCCTCGGAACGCAGGCGCATCCAGAAGGCATCGACCATCGATCTGCCAACCGACATCCTGGTCCTGGTGGACGGGAAAACCCATGTGGAGATCCGTGGTTGTTCCTCGAGGATCCGCCGTGCCGGGGATGACAGCCAGACCATGCGCGGCCCGGTCTTGCTGTCGGCAAGGTGGAGATGGCCCTCGCGGTACTCCTTCCACCGCAATGTCGCGATCTCCCGCTTGCGGCACCCGGTCAACAGGAGGAGGCGGATGATGGCCACGCACATCGGATGATCGCCTTCGTGCCGCGCCAGAACCTCGCCAAGCCGACGGACTTCCTCTTCCGAGAGGAAGCGTTCCCGTCCCTTGCGCCGGTAGCGCCTGATTCCGTGGCAGGGGTTGCTGCCCTCGGGCCGGTACCCATAGATCTCGGCTTGAGTCATGATGACGGAAAGAACGGGCAGAGACCGGTCGGCCGCGACGGGGATTCGGTGAAGGGACGCGAACCACGCCCGGATATCCTGGCTCGTGATGCCGACAATCGGCCGTCCGCGGAACCAGGGCAGGATCTGCTTGCCGTAGTAGCCCCGGTTGACCTCGAGCGTTCGTGGTTTCCAGTTCCTGGCGTATCGCCGAAACACCTCCTCGGCGACCGCCTCGAACAGGGGCGCTTGCGGGGCAGTCGGAACACGCCCCTTGAGTTCGGCCAGCATTACGCGCGCCTGCGTCCGGGCATCGTCGACGTTCATGTCGTCAGCGTCGCCAACGACCTTCCAGATCCGCGTTCCCTCGGCCTGGGCGTGAATGAAGTAGCGTCGGAGCCCCGTCGGGTAGACTCGGACGCCGAAACCCTTGAGGCCGGCATCGCGGATGTCTATTGTGGTCTCTCGTGGCCGCAGGGCCGCGATGCGTCTTTGGGTCAATCGTGTCTTGGCCATGGATTCCCTCCCTGCCTTCAAGTTGCAGACGCGGAAGAATTCGACATGGAATCACCCGCAGTTGCAGTTGAGAGAGGGATAATTATAACCTTATTACAATTGTTTAGCACGGAACGTGCGCGGTCTGGTGTTGCCCGCGGCTGCTCCCTCCATAGCGATCGCCGCGAACTCGTGCGGTACCACCCCGTCGAGCGTCATGCACTCCAGTTGCGCCGCGCCGGCGTGCCACGGATTCTGCCTCCCGACCTGTCGATGATTCGCACGCCGCCACCCGCCGGCATGCCCGCCGGCCTGACGGCGCTGATGGTGCCCGGCTGCGCGCCACACCGCCCGGAAAAGAGATGGCCGGCCGCACACTTTTGCGCTCTCGCCAGCGCCATGCTCGAGCGCGGCATCACGCCGCTGCTCATCGGCAGTCCGCACGAAGCCGACGTCCTCGAACGGATTGCCGCCACCGATCCCGCCATCGTCAACATGATGGGACGAACCAGTCTCGAGGAAATCGTTGCCCTGGCGCGACACGCGGTATTCGCCGTCGGCAACGATACAGGACCGATGCATATCGCCGCCACGGCCGGCTGCGCCTGCGCCGTCCTGTTCTCAAGAGCATCCGACCCGGAGCTTTCTCGGCCCCACGGACCGCGGGTGACGGTGCTGCGTCGCGACACGCTCGACGATCTGTCTCCGGAAGAGGTTGCGCAAGCCTTGCACAGCCTCCATGTATGGCATCGCTCATCGCCGGAGATCCTGAAGGCATGAACATCACCGCGGGAACCATCGACGTCACGTTGCCTGACGGCTCCAGCCGCACGTTTGCCTCTCCGGTCACCGGTGCGGACGTGGCGGCATCCATCGGTCCTGGCCTGGCGCGGGCAGCCTGGGCGGTGAAGGTCGACGGCGACCTGCGCGACCTCGGCAGGAAAATCGATCACGATGCGGTCGTCGAGATCGTGACATCAACGTCGGAGGAGGCCCTCGAACTGTTGCGCCACGATGCCGCCCATGTGCTGGCACAGGCGGCGAAGGAGCTCTTTCCCGAGGTCCAGGTGACGATCGGGCCGGTGATAGACGACGGATTCTACTACGACTTCGCCCGCGACGAACCGTTCACGCCCGCAGACATGGAGACCATCGAGGTCCGCATGATGGACATCGTTGACCGCGATGAACCCATCAGCCGCGAAGTCTGGGACCGCGACGAGGCGGCGCGCTTCTTCGAGTCCATCGGCGAGGCCTACAAGGCGGAAATCATCCGCGACCTGCCCGCCGACGAAACCATCACGCTCTACCGGCAAGGCGACTGGATCGACCTTTGCCGGGGACCGCACCTTCCGTCGACGGGAAGACTGCCGAAGGCCTTTCGTCTCACACGCCTCGCCGGAGCCTACTGGAGGGGCGACAGCCGCAACGCGATGCTGCAACGCATCTACGGTACGGCCTGGCCCGACAAGGCGCAGCTGAAGGCCTGGCTGGACCGCCAGGAAGAAGCTGCACGGCGCGACCACAGGCGCCTCGGCCGCGAGATGGATCTCTTTCACTTTCAGGACGAGGCGGTCGGCTCGGCCTTCTGGCATGCTTCTGGCTGGCGCCTCTACCGCACACTCCAGGACTACATGCGCCGTCGCCTCGAGGACGCCGGCTACCAGGAAGTCAACACGCCGCAGATGGTGGCGCGGTCATTGTGGGAGGATTCCGGCCACTGGGAGAAGTTTCGCGACAACATGTTCACGGCGACCACGGAAGATGAACGCATCTGGGCCATGAAGCCGATGAACTGTCCCTGCCACGTGCAGATATTCCGCCAGGGAGTGAGGAGCTACCGTGACCTGCCGCTGCGCATGGCCGAGTTCGGCTCCTGCCTGCGCTACGAACCCTCGGGCGCCCTCCATGGGCTGCTGCGGGTCCGTTCCTTCACCCAGGACGATGCGCATATCTTCTGTCCGGAAGAGGAGATCGCCTCCGAGACCGTCCATTTCTGCGAGTTGCTGGCATCGGTCTACCGTGATCTCGGATTCGCCGAATTCTCGGTCCGGTTCGCCGACCGCCCGGACGTGCGGGCCGGGGACGATGCCGTGTGGGACCAGGCGGAAGAGGCGCTCAGAGAGGCGGCAGCAGGCACGGGGCTGGAGATGTCCTACAGTCCTGGCGAGGGCGCCTTCTATGGCCCGAAGCTGGAGTTCCATCTGCGTGACGCCATCGGCCGTGACTGGCAGTGCGGCACCCTGCAGGTGGACTTCGTCATGCCCGAACGACTCAATGCCACCTATGTCGCGGAGAACGGAGAGCGACGCCGCCCGGTGATGCTGCATCGCGCGATCCTCGGTTCCTTCGAACGCTTCATCGCCATTCTGATCGAGCACTACGCCGGGAACTTCCCGTTGTGGCTGGCACCGGTCCAGTATGCCGTGGCGACCATCACCAACGATGCCGATGACTATGCCGAAGAGGTGCATGCGCGGCTCGCGGCTGCCGGTCTCGCCGGCGTCATCGATACCGGATCCGAGAAGATCGGCTACAAGGTGCGGCGGCATTCGGTATCGAAGGTGCCGGTGCTCCTTGCGCTGGGCCGGCGCGAGAAGGAGGAACGCAAGGTTTCGCTGCGCCGACTCGGCAGCAGGGAGCAGCAAGTCCTTGATCTTGACGCCGCCATCCATACACTTGGCGCGCAGTCCGTTCCGCCGGATCTTGCCCGAAAGACCTGAAAACCCGAGGAGTTGGTTACATAGCACGCTACGGACAAAACATGGCCCCGCCTGTCAAATCAGGACCGCGGGCCAACGAGGACATCATGGCGCCCAGCGTCCGGCTCATTTCGGCCGACGGAGCGCAGGTCGGTGTCGTCACTCTCCAGGCAGCACTGAGAGCCGCAGAGGATTCCGGCCTCGATCTCGTCGAGGTGTCCCCCAACGCCGATCCGCCGGTCTGCAAGCTTCTCGACTACGGGAAGTACAAGTACGAGGCGCAGAAGAAGGCCAACGAGGCGCGCAAGCGCCAGAAGACCTTCGACGTCAAGGAAATCAAGATGCGGCCCAACATCGATGATCACGACTACGGCGTGAAGATGCGCGCCCTGGCCCGGTTCATCGGCGACGGAGACAAGGTGAAGGTCACCATCCGTTTCCGCGGCCGCGAACTCGCCCACCCGGAGATCGGCAGGAACCTTCTCGAGCGCATCCGGGACGAGGCGCAGGAACGTGCCAAGATCGAGATGATGCCGCGCATGGAAGGGCGCCAGATGATCATGGTGATGGCGCCGAAGTAGCGGCCCTTGCATTGTCCGGGGCAAGCGGGTATGACGGCGTTCCCCTTGACCGGGGCAGTCCCTGACGGAGACCGGATTGGTCCGATGCCGAAACTCAAGTCGAAAAGTTCGGTGAAGAAGCGGTTCCGGACGACCGGAAGCGGCAAGCTGCGCCGTAACTTTGCCGGCAAGCGCCACTTCATGCGCCGCCGGACGAAGAGGTTCCTGAGGACCACGCGCGGCACGACGGCTGTAAGCCCGGCAGACGGGAAGATGATCCGCCGTCTGCTTGCCGGCGGCTGACACACACCAGACCGGACACGTTGAACGATGGCCAGAGTCAAACGCGGGACGACGTCCCACGCACGTCACAAGAAAGTTCTCAAGCAGACCAGGGGGTACCGGGGTCGCGCCAACAGTTGCTACTCCGTGGCCCTGATGCGTCTCGAGAAGGGCCTGCAGTACGCCTATCGTGACCGCCGCACGCGCAAGCGCGATTTCCGCCGCCTGTGGATCCAGCGCATCAACGCCGGAGCGAGGCAGCACGGCCTCACCTACGGCCAGTTCATGCACGGTCTCAAGCTTGCCGGAGTCGACCTTGACCGCAAGATCCTGGCCGATCTTGCGGCACGGGAACCTGCATCGTTTAGCAAGTTGTGTGACGAGGCCCGCTCGGCGGTCTCCAGCGCTGCCTGATCGACAGACAGACTGACGGACCAGAACCTGACCGGCGAAGGGGCCTCCTTCGAGGCCCCTTTGTGCTGTTTGGACCCCGACATGGACGACCGCATCACCATCATTCTCAACGACGCCCTCGACGCCATAGCCGGCGCCGGTGACATCGCCGGACTTGACGCCGTCCGAATTGCCGCCCTGGGACGCAAGGGTTCGATCACGCTCCTGATGAAGGGTCTCGGCGCCCTGGATCCGCAGGCAAGGCGCCAGGCCGGACAGGCGCTGAATGCCGCAAAGAACGACCTTCAGTCCGCCATCGACAGGCGAAAGGAGGAACTCGAGCGCCAGCGCCTCGAGGCCCGTCTCGAGGCCGAACGCATTGATGTCACACTCCCGGAACGACCCGAATTACCGGGGACGGTGCATCCCGTCAGCCAGGCAACCGACGAAATCATCGCCATCCTTGCCGACATGGGTTTCACGGTGGCCGAGGGTCCCGACATCGAGGACGACTGGTTCAACTTCGGGGCCCTCAACATGCCCGAGGAACATCCTGCGCGCCAGGAACACGACACCTTCTACCTGCTGCCTGTCGTCGGAGAAACCCGGCCCGTGCTGCGCACTCACACCTCGCCGGTGCAGATCCGCCACATGCTGGAGAACTCGCCACCCATCCGCATCATTGCTCCGGGCCGTACCTACCGAAGCGACAGCGATCTCACCCACACGCCCATGTTCCACCAGGTCGAAGGCCTGGTGATCGACCGGGCCATCCACATGGGTCATCTCAAGGGCTGTCTGCGTCAGTTTGTCGAGGCCTTCTTCGGCGTCGACGATGTACCGATGCGTTTCCGTCCGAGCTATTTTCCCTTCACGTCTCCGTCCATGGAGGTGGACATCGGCTGTTCCTTCTCCGGCAACCGTCTCACCATCGGCGAAGGCGCAGGCTGGATGGAAATCCTCGGAAGCGGCATGGTGCACCCCCGCGTGCTCGCCAACGGCGGCGTCGACCCGGAGGCCTGGCAGGGCTTTGCCTTCGGTCTCGGCATCGACCGTCTCGCCATGCTGAAGTACGCCATCCCGGATCTGCGCGGTTTCTTCGATGCCGATGTGCGCTGGCTGCGTCACTACGGATTCAGGCCGCACGACGTCCCCACCCTCTATGGCGGGCTGACCCCATGACCGCCACACTCTCCCTGGCGCTGCCTGCACCATGAAACTGACGCTCGCATGGCTGAAGCGGCATCTCGAGACGAGCGCTGCGCTCGATGAGATCGTCGCCACGCTCAACCGCATCGGCCTCGAGGTCGAGGGGATCGAGGATCGCTCGCGTGAACTCGCTCCCTTCACGGCCGCCCGCGTGACATCCGCAGAACCCCACCCCAACGCCGAGAGGCTTCGGGTGTGCCTGGTTGAAACGGCAGGCGCCGAAGTCCAGGTGGTCTGCGGCGCACCCAACGCGCGGGCCGGCATGATGGGCGTCTTCGCTGCGTCCGGCAGCCACATCCCGGGGACCGGTCTCGACCTCAAGAACACCGTGATCAGGGGCGTCGAGAGTCGCGGCATGCTCTGTTCGGAGCGCGAACTGGGCCTCTCCGACGAACACCAGGGAATCATTGAACTTCCCGGTCAGACACCGGTCGGGGCCTCCTTTGCCGCCGTCGCCGGCCTCGACGATCCCGTAGTCGACCTCTCCGTGACACCTGACAGGGGCGATTGCTTCAGCGTGCGCGGCATCGCCCGGGATCTCGCCGCAGCCGGCGTCGGGAAACTGCTGCCACTCGACACGGCGCCATGGCCGGGAACCTACGAAAGCCCCCTTGCCATCGAGCTCGACTTCGCACCCGGCACACAAGACGCCTGTCCGGCCTTCCTGGGCCGCCACTTCCGGGGGCTCGTGAACGGCCCGAGTCCTGAATGGATGCGCCGGAAACTTGAAGCCGTCGGTCTGCGTCCCATCACCGCACTCGTCGACATCACCAACTGGCTGACCCTGGATATCGGACGCCCGGCGCACATCTACGATGCCCGCAAGGTCAGCGGACCGATCGGCGCCAGGCTGGCACGGCAGGGCGAGAGTTTCGAGGCCCTCAACGGCAAGGCCTATGAGACCGACGGGGAGATGACCGTCATCTTCGATTCTTCCGGGATGCTGGGACTGGGCGGTGTCATCGGCGGTGCGGGGACCGGGGCCGACGAAACGACAAGCGAGGGCTTTCTCGAGATTGCCCTCTTCGATCCGCTGCGCACGGCGGCCACTGGCCGCAAGCTCAACCTTGTGAGCGATGCCCGCCAGCGCTTCGAACGGGGCATCGACAATGCCTTCGCGCCCGCGAGCATGGAGATCGCGACCCGCCTGATCCTGGAGATCTGCGGCGGCGAGGCGAGTCACGTGGTGACTGCAGGTTCGGTTCCGATATCCCGCCAGGTGATGGACGTGCGCCCCTCGCGGGTCCGTTCGCTGGGAGGCATCGACATTCCGGCGAGCCGCGCCTCGGCCATACTCGGCGACCTCGGCTTCGCGGTCCGCGAGGCGGGCGAGGACGCCTGGTCCGTTACCGTGCCCTCATGGCGCCATGACATGGAATGCGAACCCGATGTCATCGAGGAGATCCTGCGAATTCACGGATTCGACGAGATCCCGATGGCCACGCTGCCGCGGCCGGGCGGAATCCCGCGTGACGCTCTCTCGGCCGGACAGAAGAGACTGCGCCGGGCCCGCCGGGTCCTTGCGGGGCGGGGTCTTGACGAAGCGGTCACCTATTCCTTCATCGCCTCGGCGAGAGCCCGCCTGTTTGGCGGCGGCAATGACGGACTGGAACTGGTCAATCCGATCTCTTCGGACATGTCAGCGATGCGCCCCTCCCTGATCCCCGGCCTCCTCGAGGCGGCGGCACGCAACCAGGCGAGGGGGCTGCGGGACCCTGGCCTCTTCGAGATCGGCCCCGTCTATCACAGCGTCCAGGACCAGAAGACAGCCATCGCCGGATTGAGAACGGGACGCACAGGACCACGTCACTGGAGCGGTGGCCACCGGGAAGTGGACGCCTTCGATGCCAAGGCCGATGCCGTGGCGGTTCTCGATGCCGTGGGCGTCCCGGTCGACCGTCTCGACGCCACGGCCGACGCCGAAACGTGGTATCACCCCGGCCGATCAGGGATCCTGCGGCTCGGACCCAATGCCCTTGCCTCCTTTGGCGAGGTGCATCCGGAGATTCTTCGCTCCCTCGACGTTGCCGGTCCTGCCGTTGTCTTCGAACTCCACCTCGAGGCACTGCCCCGGCCGCGGACCCGGTCGCCGGCGCGTCCTGACCTCCACCTGTCGCGTTTTCAGCCGGTACGCCGCGATTTCGCCTTCCTTGTCGACCCGGACGTGACCGCCTCCCGGTTGCTGCGCGCCATCACCGGTACGGCACGGTCCCTCATCCGGGAGGTGGAGGTCTTCGATCGCTACACCGGGTCCGGAATCGCCGACGGCAAGGTCTCGCTGGCCGTGGCGGTGACCTTCCAGCCCGAAGAGGCAAGCCTGACCGAGAACGAAATCGAGGCCCTCTCCGGACGCATCGTCGAGGCCGTCCGCAAGCGCACCGGCGGGACGCTGCGTGCGCAATGACCGATGGCGAAGCTCGATCACATCCGGAATATCGCGATCATCGCCCACATCGATCATGGCAAGTCGACGCTGGCCGATCGCCTGATCGAGGTCTGCGGCGGCCTCGACGAGCGCGAGATGCGCGGCCAGGTCCTCGATGCCATGGATCTCGAGAGGGAGCGCGGCATCACCATCAAGGCCCAGACGGTCCGCCTTACCTGGGACGATGACGACGGCGAATCCTGGCTCATCAACCTCATCGATACCCCGGGTCATGTCGACTTCACCTACGAGGTCAGCCGCAGCATGCGTGCCTGCGAGGGCGCCATCCTCATCGTCGACTCCACCCAGGGAGTCGAGGCACAGACGGTTGCCAATGCCTATCTGGCGATCGAGGCGGACCTCGAGATCCTTCCCGTCATCAACAAGACCGACCTGGCCGCGGCCGACACGGAACGCACCCGGCGTGAGATGGAGGATTCGATCGGCATAGACGCCAGTGCCGCCGTTCCCGTCTCCGCCAAGACCGGAACCAACGTGCCGGAGGTGATCCGGGCCATCATCGCCCGCCTGCCGCCACCGGTGAGCCAGGGGGAGGATCGGCCTCTCAAGGCCCTGCTGGTGGATTCCTGGTACGATCCCTATCTGGGTGTCGTCATCCTCGTACGCGTCTTCGACGGTCATCTCGCCAGGCGCCAGAAAATCAGGATGCTGGGAACGGGCGCGGTACGCGAAATCGACCGGGTGGGCATCATGACACCCAAGGCCGTTCTCGTTGACTCCCTTGGTCCGGGCGAAATCGGCTTCATCACCGCGGCGATCAAGGATATCGCCGAGTGCCGGATCGGTGACACCATCACGGATGACCGCCACCCCACGGCCACTGCACTCGAAGGCTTCGCACCGAGCGTGCCGGTTGTCTTCTGCGGTCTCTTCACCACCGATTCGGGCGACTACAACGAACTGCGCGAGAGTCTCGGCAAACTCAGGCTCAACGACGCCAGTTTCCACTTCGAGCCCGAAAACTCCGCCGCCCTCGGTTTCGGGTTTCGCTGCGGTTTTCTCGGTGTCCTGCATCTCGAGATCATCCAGGAGAGGCTCGAGCGCGAGTTCGGCCTCGATCTCCTGGCCACTGCCCCCAGTGTCGTCTACCGGGTGACACAGAAAGCAGGGGAGACCTTCGACCTCCACAACCCGACGGATCTTCCCGACCCGACCGAGATCGAGGTCATCGAGGAGCCGTGGATCCGGGCCACCATCATGGTCCCCGACACCTATCTTGGTTCAGTGCTGCGCCTCGTGACCTCGAGACGCGGCGAGCAGGTCGACCTCACCTATGCCGGTGGCCGGGCGATGGTGATCTACCGTCTGCCGCTCGCCGAGGTCGTCTTCGACTTTCACGATCGTCTCAAGTCCGTGTCGAGCGGCTATGCGAGTTTCGACTACCATCTCGACGGCTATCTCGCCGGCGATCTCGTGCGTATCGACATCCTCGTCAACGGCGAGCAGGTCGACGGACTGAGCCTCATTGCCGAACGCAGCCGGGCCGAAGCCCGTGGCCGCGTGATCTGCGAGAAACTGAAGGAAGCCATCCCGCGGCAACTCTTCAAGGTACCGATTCAGGCCGCCATCGGCGGCAAGATCGTCGCCCGCGAGACGCTCTCGGCGCTGCGCAAGGATGTGCTGGCCAAGTGCTATGGTGGCGACGTCAGCCGCAAGCGCAAGCTGCTCGACCGCCAGAAGAGGGGGAAGAAGCGGATGCGCCAGTTCGGCAACGTCGAGATCCCCCAGGACGCCTTCCTCGCCGCCCTCAAGCTCGCCGACTGAACGCTTGTCCGCACCCGCCGCAGTCGCTAGGTTCACGGCCGTCTCCAAAGACGGAGGGGTGGCCGAGCGGTCTAAGGCGCACGCCTGGAAAGCGTGTTGGGTGCAAGCCCTCACGGGTTCGAATCCCGTCCCCTCCGCCATCGCCAGGACCCTGATCCACGGCGGACGGACATGACGTCCGCACAGATGCCTGTGTCGATTGATGCTGCGCCGGTCCCGATCGGCAGCGACGAGACCCGGACACCCGGCCGGTCGACGATGACTCAGTAGCGTTCCGCCCAGGCGGAACGGTCGAATGGCGGCGGCCCATTTTCGCTGAAGTACTCCTCGGCGGCGGCGATTTGACCATCCCGCATGCTGAAGAACGACACCGCGAAAAACGCGACCCGGTCGTCGCCAACCTGCGTGCTGATTTCGGTCACGGTCACCACGCCACCGGCGCAGTCCTCGATCCGCCGGACCGTGCAGCGCGAGACGCCCGGGTAGCTCTCATTGAGGGCAATGAAGTTCTCCCGTCCCCGGATACGCTCCCTGGTACTGGGCCAGTGCGCCTCGAAGTCCTCCGTCAGCAACGGCAGGGCGTCGCGGAATCGGCCGGCATCGAACAGGCGCCAGAGTTCGGCAGCCAGTTCCCGGGGCGGGCGTCTGGCACTCACCTTGCACGTTCCGGCGCAGGACGTGTCAGTTCAAGTGCCATGCCGCATCCGATGTGTCCTCGTGGTCCATGCTGCACGGGTACAGGAAAGATCCGCTGCGGTTCAAGCAGACCGACCGGATACTGTCGACCGAGACCCGGCTTCCTCGGCATTCTCGAACGGCACGCTGCCTGGGTCTGCGGCTCTGGCAGCGTGCCGAGATCGATCTTCATTGAAACAGGCATGGTGACGCTCGCGCCGCACGGCGGCAGACAGGAAACGGGTCTTGCCCTTAGGCAGAGGGCAGTCAGGCCCGACACCGGCAGTGCCGGACCTGACTGCGAACCTCCGGGTCGTTCAAGCGAAACGAAAACTCAGAATCCGGCCTTCAGCTCTTCCCAACGATTGGCGAGCACCTCCGGCTCGTTCATCGTCTGCTGGAACTGGGCGGTTGCGAGGAACTCCTCGACGCGCTTGGTCTGACCGATCGAGTTCAGGAACTCCTCGGTGAACCCCTCGTAGGACTTCACGTTGGAATGCCCGTAGTACCAGTTGCCGATCTCGTAGGCGCCGGCCTCGGGCGAAATGAAGGAGTCGATGATCTCGTGCGCCTTCTCGTAGAAGCCGTCCCTGATCGCGGCGGGATGGATGCACAGGCCGCAATGCCACGTCAGTGCGCCTTCCCTGGGTGTGGCCCAGGTAAATTCCATCGGGGTGTCTTCGGCATGCGCCGCGAGCTGCGCAACGATGCCGTTGTCGTTCGTCGAGATCACGAGTTCGCCCGCTGCCACCGCCTGGCTACGCTCCGTGGATGAGGACTCGAGACCGCGGTTGAGCGGCATCTGCTTGCGCAGGAGATCCTCGCACTGGATGCGTTCAGCCTCGTTCATGTCCCAGGGACTGATACCCAGGACGAGAGCCGCGATCGCGAAGGCTTCGTAGGAGTGGTTGGATATCGAGAGGCGGCCTGCATACTTCTCGTTCCACAACGCTTCCCATGTCTGGTTCGCGGGATCAGCATACTCCGGTGCGAGGTCGGTGCGGATGACCATCGAGGTCTGGCCCCAGTCCTCCGGCACATAGACCCTGACGCCGTCCACCACCGAGTGGGGCACATCCTTGAAGACCTGCATGACGTCGGGCCAGTTGGAAAGCCGGTCGGTCTCGATCGGCGCCAGAAGACCCGCGTCGTACCAGAGCGCGAGCGAGGGACCGCACGGGTAGGTCACGTGCGGCTCGAAGCCGCCCCACATCTTGGCAAAGGCCTCGTCCTCGGAGGCGAACAGATGGTAGTTCGGCTCGCGGCCGTACTTCGCGGTGTAGTGAACCATGAACTCCGGTTCGTCATAGCCTCCCCACGTGAAGAAGATCGGGTGGTCCTCGTCGGCATCCTGGGCAAGCGCACTCCCTCCCAGGGTGTGCGCGGTCAAAGTGCCGATGCCGAAGGTCGCCATGACACGGTGAGCGTCGCGGCGGTTGAGTTTGCCTTCACACAACAGGTCGTGGAAACGGGCCGTCTCCATCAGTGGTTTCAACGTCATAAGAACCTCCCCTTTCTCACTTGTTGGTCCCAACGGAGTCATCATAGACGGCGTGACTGATCAGATCAGCCTCCGCCCTGCGCTCTGGCGTCATCCATGGTGCCCACCGTGCCACGCGCGTTGTTCCATGCCGGATCAGGCGGCGTGTCGACCCACGCCGGACAGTCGCCGCGGTGGCTGCCGCACAGGTCGTCGCCCGAGTCGTGCGCCATGTAGCCGAGCAGCGCGCGAACGCGCGGGCTGTACTGCACCGCCACCTCGGGCGGCGTGATCAGGTACTGGTTGACCTCCGGGCGCAGCCATCCCAGGCAGTAGCTGTTAATCAGCCCCAGGCGTGGCGTGCTGCTTCGGTTGGCGCCGGCGCCGTGCCAGGTCGAGCCCAGGAAGAAGACAGCCGATCCCTTCGGCATCACCACGGACTCCCAGTTCGATACATCCGGAAGGTGCCACGAACGCAGCAGGCGATGGCTGTTGGCGACCACCCGTGTGCCGCCGTTCTCTTCGGTGAAGTCACTGAGCGACCACATCACGCCCAGGGTCAATTCCATGCCGGCGATATCGATCGGATAGACGGTATCGTCGCGATGGAACGCCTGGTGAGTTTCGCCGGGCATGACCTCGATCGCCGTCAGGCTGCTGATCCGGTATGTCGCGGCATGAGGCAGGAAGACGTGGTTCGCGATGTCGATCACCAGGTCATGCTCGACAAGCGCGGCAGCGCTCGGCGCTGTCCGCAGCACACCGCCGTAGCGGTTGGTCAGGTCACCGTTGAAGGCGCCGGCCGTCTCAAGGCCCCTGGCATCGAGTTCGGGCCGCAGTTCCGCGGCCACGGTGTCGGCCAGGCCCCCATCGATCAGGTTCGTCACGGCCACCACACCGTCGCGGCTGAGGGCCGCCTTGATGGTCTCGGGATCGGCGGACCGATCGAAGTAACTCAGCGGCATCGGCTCTCCGTGATTGCTGTCTGTGGCGAAGTGCAGGCCGAAAGCATACCAATCCAGGCCCATGGCGGACAATCGGCAAATCCGTCAACCTTCGAGCGTTCGAGCCGCTCGCATCCCGGACACACTCGGCCGAGACCCTGCCTCATTGCGCGGCATCGTCTCATCGGCAGTCGCCAGTTTCCGACGCTGGACTCGAAGGCGACGAAGCGCTGCCTCCCGCCCGGTCCGCGTCATCTCGCGGAGGTGCTTGCGAGCCGAGGAACCGGCGAGGTCCACTGGCTGGTCCAGTGTTCTCGAATGACGCGCCAGCCGGACCGCGGGCTCGGGTGGCGATGCCGTGATCGATCTTCATTGAATCAGGCGCGGCGATGCTCGCGTCTCATGGCGGTGGACGAGAAACGACCCCGGTCCCATGGCAGGGGCGGTCAGGCCCGGCATCACCGATGCCGGGCCTGACTGCGAACCTCCGGGTTGGCCGAACGAACTGCCGACCTAGAACCCGGCCTTCAGCTCTTCCCAACGGGTGGCAAGAACGTCCGGCTCGTTCATCGTCTGCTGGAACTGGGCGGTTGCGAGAAACTTCTCGACGTACTTGGTCTGACCGATCGAATTGAGGAACTCCTCATCGAACCCATCGTAGGACTTCACGTTGGAGTGCCCATAGTACCAGTTGCCGATCTCGTAGGCGCCGGCCTCCGGCGAAATGAAGGAGTCGATGATGTCGTGTGCCATCTCGTAGAAGCCGTCGGTGATCGCGGCGGGATGGATACACAGGCCGCAATGCCATGTGATCGCACCTTCCCTGGGCGTGGCCCAGGTGAATTCGAAGCTGCCGCCTTCGGCATGCGTCGCAAGCTCCGCAACGGCACCGTTGTCGTTCGTCGATATCACGACTTCACCCGCTGCAACCGCTTGCACACGCTCCGTGAACGAGGCCCCGATCACGCGGTTGAGCGGAATCTGTTTGCGCAGGAGATCCTCGCACTGGATGCGTTCGGCCTCGTTCATGTTCCAGGGGCTGATACCCAGGACGAGGGCCGCGATGGCGAAAGCCTCGTAGGAAGAGTTGGAGATCGAGACGCGGCCTGCATAGTTCTCGTCCCACAACGCTTTCCATGTCTGGTTCTCGGGATCAGCGTACTCCGGCGCGACGTCGGTGCGGATGACCATCGAAGTCTGGCCCCAGTCCTCCGGCACATAGACCCTGACGCCGTCCACCACCGAGTGGGGCACATCCTTGAAGACCTGCATGACGTCGGGCCAGTTGGAAAGCCGGTCGGTCTCGATCGGCGCCAGAAAGCCCGCATCGTACCAGCGCTTGAGCGAGGGGCCGCACGGATAGGTAACGTGCGGATTGTAGCCGCCCCTCATCTTGGCGAAGGCGTCGTCTTCGTCGGAGAAGAAGTGGTAGTTCGGCTCGCGGCCGTACTTCGCGGTGTAGTGGACCATGAATTCCGGCTCGTCATAGCCGCCCCAGGTGAAGAATATGGGGTGGTCCTCGTCTGCATCCTGGGCGAGCGCACCCCCTCCCAGGGTGTGTGCGGTCAGAGTGCCGATACCGAAGGTCGCCATGACGCGGTGGGCATCGCGACGACTGAGTTTGCCTTCGCACAACAGGTCGTGGAAACGGGTTGTTTCCATCAGTGGTTTCAATGTCATAGGAACCTCCCCCTTTTCAGTTGTTGGTCTCGACGGGTTCGCCGTGGCTAGCGCGGCTGAGTGCTGCCTTGATCGCCTCGGGGCCGGCGGATCGATCGAATTGTTCAGCGTGGCATCAACTCTCCGTGAATCTTGCTTGTGGCAAAGCGCAGGCCGAAAGCATACCAATTCAAACCCATGCGGCCAATCAACAAGGCGGCCGTTCAATCAGCCCCGGACGATCACGCCCCGACACCGGCCCGGGTGCTGTCTCGTCACGCTTCGCGAGCCGAATGGGCGGTGACGTCGTTGATGACCAGCAAACCCGTCAGCTCTCGAGCATTCTGGTCCGGTCGCACTCTCGCCAGACTCACCGGAACACTATCCGTTGCGCAACCGGACGATGCCGGCAGCAAAGGCATCGCGACAGTTCCTGGCGTCGGACAGAAGGTGTTCCTGGCTGTCGGCCAAACCCGTGCCCGGCCTTCGCATGATGGATCGTTGCATTCTCCGGTTTCGTCTCCGAATGCGGGGCAAGGGTGCACTGCGTCATTCGTGCCTCCCCGTCCGTCATGCTCGATGCGTTCAGGAACACGGTTGTCGACAAAGCGCCACACGCTCGGGATTTGGAAAAGGCTGTCCGCTTCCCTCAGTGACTTTCAGGAGCCTCTCGCCGTGGCGCGGCCTGTCTCGAGCAGGCGGGGCATGAGTTCGACGAAATTGCAGGGGCCGAAGCGGTAGTCGAGCTGGTGGACCAGGATGTCGTCCCACGCATCCCTGCAGGCACCGGGTGAACCAGGCAGCGCAAAGAGATAGGTGCCGCCAGCGACACCAGCCGTGGCCCGGGACTGGATCGTCGAGGTGCCGATCTTGCGGAACGAGAGCCAGCGGAAGAGTTCGCCAAATCCGGGAATCGCCTTGTCGCAGACCTCGTCGAAGGCTTCGGGGGTGACGTCGCGGCCGGTGACCCCGGTGCCTCCCGTGGCGATCACGACGTCGACGCCGGCATCGTCGATCCACGACCGGAGGGTCTCGACGATTGCGGCCACATCGTCGGTGACAATGTGGCGGTCGGCCACCTCGTGACCCGCCGCCTCGACGCGTTCGACGAGAACGGCGCCCGACCGGTCATCATCGAGGGAACGGCTGTCGGAGACGGTCAGGACAGCGATCCGGACCGCGAGGAATGGCTTGCTGTCGTCGATTCCGGGCATGTCAGGAACCTCCATAGAGGGGCCAGCCTCCGGCCGCCAGCGCGGCCAGCGACGCCGGCTGGTATCCCAGTCTCCTGGTATAGATCCAGTAGTCTGCCATCACGTCCCTGAGAAAGGAACGGGTCTCGCGTGAGGGATAGGACTCCACGAAGAGAAGGGGATCGGCCAGCGGCCCTGAATCATTCAACCGTCGCGCCAGTCTCGCCGGACCGCCGTTGTAGGCGGCAAGCACGAGGAAGAGGCTTCCGTCGATATCCGGCAGATCGAGCAGGTAACGGACATATCGTTCCCCCAGGTCGACGGAGACTCCAGGATCATCGAGGCGATACCTCCCGGCACCCGCAAGGCTGGAATCACCTGCAATCCAGGCTGCCGTGGCCGGCATGATCTGCAGGATACCCCGAGCCCCGACGCGGCTGACCGTGCGGGCCCGGAAGTGCGACTCCTGGCGCATGAGGGCATACATCAGGGCCGGCTCGATGGTGAATCCTCCCTCGGGCTCCCACGGCGGAAGCGGGAAGAGGGCGTCATCGAGCCTTGCCGCGTGGAGCGTCAGAAACTCCCGGGAGAGCCGGTAACGTGTCGCCGGAAACGGCATGCGCGCCGCCATGGCCATGATGGCGGAGGACGCAGCCGGGTGACGACGGACGCCGAGTCCCCGCAATTCCCGGTCTCCCCGGTGGTACTGACCCACCTCGGCAAGCGCCAGGGCCCGGCGCATGGCCGGTATCTTCGACAGTGTCCTCAATCCTTCGTCAGACACCTGCGGGAGGGGATCATTGACGAGATCTTCGTCCATTCCCAGGGCATGCCGGGCGAGAAGTCCGTAGAGTGTGTAGGGCCGGTGCGCCGCAATGCCGAGAAGATGGCCGATGTCGCCCGGCTCCCCCGTCAGCAGGGACAGCCTTGCCGCCCACCAGGCACTGGCGGCCACCAACGGGTTGGCGGGATCTCCCTGCGAGGCCACCAGCATCATCGAGCGCGCCGTGTGCGGACGACCGGAGCGCCAGGCAGCCAGCCCCGCCGTCCAGCCGGCCAGGGGAACCTGTTGGCCCGACCGATAAAGGGCCGTGGTGGCAATGTCGAGAGCAACGGCGTCATCGCCATGAATGAAGTATCCGAAGGCGATCTCCGCCGCCGCCATGTCAATGGCGAGCAATCCGGCGCCGGCGAGGGCCTCGGTATCGGCCAGTCGCGACCACGCAACCCCGAGGCGACCATTCCGGACATCGCGGCGCACCTGCTTCAGGAAGTCGTGTTCCCCGGCGTTGAGCCCGCTGTCAGGATCCGCTGACGAAAGAACGGACGAGCCGGTGGCGATGGTCACGGCAGCGATATCCGGTTCACCCCACCTTCGGACGGGAGGGGCGGGAGCCGCCGCTCCTGTCGGCTGGCGTCTCAGCGCCAGGGCGTGGATGCGCCTGGCGTCCGGATGGTCGGCCCAGGAGTCAAGCCAGGTTCGCAATTCGTCGAAGCTCGAGATCCACCCGGTCGGATGGAGGTAGCGCTGGGCGAGGACGTGGCCCATCAGGACCGGGTCCCTCAAGCGGGTGATCAGCCGGTCAGCCTCTCTCCAGTCGGCTCTTTCCTGGACGGCAAAGATGCGGCGATAGGTCTCCTGGTCTACATCGTCGAGGATCCGCCATGGATCACGTTCGGGCGCCTCGGGCCGCACACCCGGCAGGGGCACCGCGCTGACGTTGGCCGGCGCGGCCGGCTTGAGGGAGGGCAGGGGAGGCAGATCTAGGGCCGATGCGTCGTGGGTCCACACGATGAAGATACCCGTCAGAAGCAGGCGCAGGGTGCCGGACATCCTGGCGTGGAAACGATTTCTTGCCATCAGGCAGGTGCCGTCAGTCCGCCGGCATTGAGGGTGCGATCCCGAGTTCGTCCATGCGCTGGCGAATGACGAGAAGATCGCGCCAGCTCTCGCGCTTCTTGAGAGGCTGGCGCAACAGGTAGGCCGGATGGAACATGGCGATGGCCGGCACAGGTTCCCTGCCCTCGCGCTCGAGGCGCAGCCAGCGTCCGCGAAGCCGTGTGATGCCTTCGCCTGGAGCCGTGTCGAACATGGCCCGCACTGCCGTCCCCCCGGCGTAGACGAGAAGCCTGGGCGCCAGGAGCTCCACCTGCCTTTCGAGAAAGGGAAGGCACACCGCGATTTCCGCAGGCGTGGGCGTGCGGTTTCCCGGTGGACGCCAGTAGAGGGTGTTGGTGATGTAGACATGGGTTCTGTCAAGGCCGATCGCAGCCAGCATTCGGTCAAGGAGTTTTCCGGCCGGGCCGACGAAGGGCTTGCCCTGCCGGTCCTCTTCGGCTCCGGGAGCTTCGCCGATGATCATGATGGACGCTTGCGCGTTGCCGTCGGAAATGCAGGTTGTGGTGGCCGTGCGCTTGAGCGGGCATCCATCGAAGGCGTTGATGACTGCGATCAGCTCCGTGAGACTGGAGGCGCTGGCCGCCAGGGTCCTGGCATCCTCGGGAGTAGCGGCCGTTCGCGCCGGGACCTGCAATGCTCTCGCGGGCGGCGCCCGGACGGGAGGCGGCGCCGGCGGAACAGCGAAGCGGTCGACCGCCACTGCGGTCGTTGCCTCGTTGACACCGATTTCGACATACCAGTTCAGCAGTCTGCGGGCTTCCTCGCGATCCATGGTTCTCCGTTCAACGGACCTCCGGCGGCATTGTAACGAATATCACCGTCGGTTAAGAGAACTGGAATGACAGCGCACTGAAGGACGAGATGGAACAGCGCGAACGCGAGAGCATGGAGTTCGATGTTGTGATCGTGGGCGCCGGGCCTGCAGGCCTGGCCGCAGCCATCCGCCTTGCACAGCTGGCTGCAGACGCGGGAGAGGACGTCTCGGTCTGCGTTCTCGAGAAGGGATCCGAAGTCGGTGCGCACATCCTGTCGGGCGCGGTCATGGAGCCGCGGGCGATCAACGAACTCATGCCCGACTGGAAGGAACGCGGGGCGCCTCTCCTGACACCGGTGAAGAAGGACCGCTTCCTCTATCTCACCGAGAAGCGGGCGTTTCGCCTGCCGACCCCCCCGCAGATGGCGAACCACGGCAACTACATCATCTCGCTTGGCAATGTCTGCCGCTGGCTGGCCAGCGAAGCGGAGGCCCTGGGCGTGGCGATCTTCCCCGGCTTTGCCGCCGCCGAGGTCCTGTTCCACGATGACGGATCCGTGAAGGGTGTGGCAACCGGCGACATGGGCATCGGCCGCGACGGCGAACCCAAGGACACGTTCGAGCCCGGTATCGAACTCCATGCCAGGCAGGTTCTCTTTGCCGAGGGGTGCCGCGGACACCTTTCGCGGCAGTTGATGGATCGCTTCGGCCTGCGTGAGGGGGTTCAGCCGCAGACCTACGGAATCGGTATCAAGGAGTTGTGGGACGTCGACCCGGAAAGACACGAGCCGGGCACCGTCATCCATACCGCCGGCTGGCCCATGGATGGCGGGACCTACGGCGGGTCCTTTCTCTATCACCTCGACGACAACCAGATCGCCGTCGGCTTCGTCGTCGGCCTCGACTACGAGAATCCCTGGCTCTCGCCCTTCGAGGAGTTCCAGCGGTTCAAGACGCACCCGGCGATCCGTCCCTTCTTCGAGGGTGGCAAGCGCATCGCCTATGGCGCCCGCGCCATCAACGAGGGCGGTTTCCAGTCGATTCCGCGTCTCACCTTCCCCGGTGGCATGCTGATCGGCTGTGCGGCCGGCTTTGTCAATGTGCCGAAGATCAAGGGAAGCCACACGGCCATGAAGAGTGGCATGACCGCCGCCGAGGCGGTGTTCGACTGGCTCACAGGCGAGACAGAGGGGGGTGCTGAAGTCCTCGCCTATGGCGAGCGCCTGCGCCAGACCTGGCTGTGGGACGAGCTCCATCGCGTGCGCAACATCAGACCGAGTTTTCATGGCGGTTTCGTGCAGGGTTTTCTCTATTCCGCCATCGACACGGTGATCCTGAGGGGACGGGCACCCTGGACGTTTCGGCATCGTCCGGATCACGAATCCCTCAAGCCGAAGAATGCCTGTCAGGCAATCGACTATCCCCCGCCCGATGGTGTGATCACCTTCGATCGCGCGAGTTCGGTGTACCTTTCGTCGACGAACCACGAGGAGGACCAGCCCGTCCACCTCACCCTCAAGGATGCCAGCGTGCCGGTCGACATCAATCTCGCCCTCTACGATGCCCCCGAACAACGCTACTGTCCGGCCGGTGTCTACGAGATCATCGAGGATGACGACGGGGCGAGGCTGCAGATCAACGCGCAGAACTGCGTGCATTGCAAGACATGCGACATCAAGGATCCGACACAGAACATCGTCTGGGTGACGCCGGAAGGCGGTGGCGGCCCGAACTATCCCAACATGTGACGGATTGCCACGGCGAGGAAACCTGGATGAACAGTTCCAGGGCCGACGGCTTCAACGGTGTTCTCGCGCATCCATAGTCCGCCACGTTCGAGGTGGTGCTGTCCGGGGACCCGCTCCAGGTCCGGCGCGACGTCGCCAATTCCCGCGACTGGCGCTTCCGTCTCGCCTCCCACGGCTCCGGCCCGTACGTCCGCGAGCAATCGGTAGTGGAAGGCGAGGTCGAATGGACTCCCCAGGGCCGCTGCCGGACGCCACCGGCAACGATGGACGCAGGCGGGAATGGCCTGGAGTAGCGGTCCGGAGGCGGTGTTCGCGTGGGCGTGGCAAACTCGACGCGCTGTCGCGATCCCGAAAAGCAGACGACGACGGCGGTCTCACACCGCGCGCGTGATGCCGCCGTCGGCGCGCAGGTTCTGGCCGGTGATGTAGCCGGCGCCGTCGGAGGCCAGAAAAGCGACGGTGGCGGCGATTTCCGCCACCGTACCGTAGCGCGCCATGGGGATGCGGGCCTTGAAGTCGGGGTTCTCCGGCAGGCTGTCGATGAAGCCCGGCAGCACGTTGTTCATGCGGATGCCGGCAGCGGCGTAGCGGTCGGCAAAGAGTTTGCACCAGGCAGCCAGCCCGGCGCGGAAGACGCCGGAGGTGGGGAACACGGGATCGGGCTCGAAGGCTGCAAAGGTCGAGATGTTGACGATGGCGCCCGAGCCCTGCGCCTCCATCGCCGGCAGCACGGCGCGGGTCGGACGCACGGCCGAGAGGAAGTAGATCTCCATCCCGGTGTGCCAGTCATCGTCCGTGAGTTCCATCACGGGCCCGCGTGGTCCGTGGCCGGCGCTGTTGACCAGAACGTCGATGCGGCCCCAGCGTTCCATCGCGAGGTCAACGAGGCGCTGGATGTCGTCGTTGGAGCGGTTGGAGCCCGTCACGCCGATCCCGCCCAGCGTCCCGGCCAGTGCCTCGCCCTTGCCGGACGAGGAGAGAATGGCGATGCGATAGCCGTCAGCCGCCAACCGTTCGGCCGCGGCGGCCCCCATGCCGGTGCCACCCGCCGAAATCATCGCCACCTTGTCCGTCATCGCCTTGCTCCCTTCTGAAATCACCCGGGCCGCGTCCCTGCAGGGACGTCGCAGCGGGCTGTCATCCCGACGATTAGGTAATATTCTAAAGTCGAAAACTGAAGCTGCCTGTGAGAAGAATGCGCTCTGGATGGCTCCAGAGTACTTTCACATTGCAAGAGCATGGTCATACCTTTCGACACCCGATGTCGTGAAGTCATGGCCGGATTCCGGAATCAACAGGAGTGCGGAGTTTATGTCGAAGACATGCCTCAGCCTCCTAGCATGGAGTACGGATGTCGACGGCAATCGTCATGACACAATGAGACTGCATCCCGATCCAACACACTATGATCTCGGGATGATTGCTCCAACGAGGCTTCGCCTCAGTCCGACGAGTCTTGTTTGTTGGCGTGAAGGAGTACTCCGCCCGCTGTTCCGCTCCGCGGTGTGCCGCAGCCTCATGTGCGCGGTCATCGTGGTGCTGGGCCTGGCGATGGCGGCGAGTGCCCGTGCCACCACCTATCTCGACTCGATGAGCGGCGCCTACCTTGCATCGCGGGCCGCCGCTTACCGGGGCGACATGGAGGCGAGGGCCGATTTCCTTTCACAGGCGCTTGAACACCGTCCCGGGGATGTGACACTCGTCGGCCAGACGTACAAGGCCATGGTGTCTGCCGGCCGGATTGACGAGGCGTCCGAACTGGCCCGACACCTCGCTGAAGTGAACGTCATCACCGAACTCTCCCCTGTCACCCTCCTTCTCGACGCCCTGGCGGCAGACGATGCGGATGCCACGGACGACGCCCTTGCCAGGTTAGGCTCGGAAGGCCCGCTCGGCACGTTCGCCCTGGTCGCGGAAGCCTGGGCGACAGCACAAAGGGGCAATCATGCGCGCGCCCTCGAGATTCTCGAAACAGCCGCGCCAGGAAGCAAACCCCTCGTGGCCTATCACGTCGCCCTTCTCAACGACGCCGCGGGAGAGTCCGGGGTGGCCGAGACGGCCTTCCGCGAGGCCATGGAGACCGGAGAAACCGTCACCTGGGAGACCACGCGAGCTTACGGCGGTTTTCTGGAGCGCCTCGGACGGGGTGAGGACGCCGCCGGTCTCTACCGCCGGTTCATGGAGATCAACCCGGAGAGTCCGTGGTTCGAGAAGGCCGCTCTACGGGCGCTCGCAGGCGGGGCGCCACCCGACCGGCCCGACGCGCTTCAGGCGATCACCGATGCCTTGGCGGAAACCGCACGACAGTTGCTCGGCGAACGCCAGAGAACTGCCGCCCTCGGACTGCTCAATCACGCGGCCTGGCTCCAGCCCGCGGACGATCGCATTCACTTCATGACCGGGGACGTGCTCTCCCGATTGTGGCGCAACGCCGCCTCGGCGGCAGCCTACGGCCGTGTGGCGCCCGACTCTCCCCTTGCCTGGAATGCCCGGCTTCGCCGTGTTCGCAGCCTCAACGATGCCGGCTTTGCCGAAGACGCCATCACACTGGGACGCGTCCTGTCGCGGGAACGGCCGGAGAGCGCCGATCCCTTCATGGCCATAGGCGACGTCATGCGCTCGCACCGGAGATGGGACGACGCGGTGGAAGCCTACGATGAAGCGCTCCAGCTGCTTGATGAAGGATCGCACCGCCGACCGGACCTCCTTTTCGATCTGGGGTCGGTGCTGGAGGTGACGGGGCAATGGGAGCGCGCCGAACAGGCCCTTCTCGAGTCTCTGGAAACGCGGCCGGACGATCCCTGGCTGCTCAACTACCTCGGGTACTCGTGGGCCGACAGGAACGAGAACCTTGACGAAGCCCTTGATCTCATCGAACGCGCCCTCGAGCGGATACCCAATGACGGCATGGTGATCGACAGTCTGGGATGGGTGCTCTACCGACTCGGCCGCTATGACGAGGCTGTCGTCGAACTGGAACGCGCTGTCGGCCTTGAACCGGCCGAGGCTGTGATCATCGACCACCTGGGTGATGCCTACTGGAAGACCGGACGATACTACGAGGCACGATTCCAGTGGCGCCACGTGCTGACACTGGCGCCGGACGATGAGGACCTTGTCGACGCCGTGCGCCGCAAGCTCGAGGTGGGACTCGATGACGGTGGTCAGTGAAAGGGCGGTCCCGGCCCATGCCAAGGTCAACCTGTGGCTTCACGTGACCGGGCGCCTGACCAGCGGTTATCACAGTCTGGACAGCCTGCATGTGCGCACCTCTCTGGCCGACCGCCTGTGGTTCACTCCGGCAGAATCCACGGCGCTCGAGGTGACCGGCCGCTTTTCTGCGGCATTGAAGGACCTGGACGGATCCCGGAATCTCGTGACGCGGGCGGTCGCGGCTGTCGCGCCGACGAAGGCATTCCGCATCGTCCTGGAAAAGAACATTCCTGTTGCTTCGGGCCTGGGAGGAGGTTCGGCCGACGCCGCCGCCACACTGCGGGCGGTCTCGGGCTTGACCGACGATCTTCCGGCCATTGCGGCAACGCTCGGTGCCGATGTTCCTTCCTGTCTTCATGATGGCACGGTCATGACTGCGGGAACCGGCGACGTCGTCACGCCCATGGAGCCACTCCCTGAGTGCGCTCTCGTTCTCGTCAATCCCGGGACTGCGCTCTCCACAGCAAGGGTCTTCGCCGGTTTCGATGAGCCCCTGTCGGTGCCCCGGCCCCTGATCCGCCCGCCGGAGAGTTTCGATGACCTGATCCGGGAACTGGCGAAACGACGGAACGATCTCGAACCCGCGGCCTGCCGCGTCGACCCCGGGATATCCGACGTCCTCGCCGCACTGCGCGCCACCCCGGGAATAGCTCTCGCCCGCATGACCGGCACCGGCGCCACATGTTTCGGCCTCGCCGACACCCTGCAGCAGGCCGACAGCGCCGCGAGCCTGCTGCGGCGTCACCACCCCGAATGGTGGATCGAAACCACGACCATCCTCACGCAGCCCCGGGAAGGGCCATGAATCCCGTCGCAGACCTCACCGCACGCATCGCCGCACGCGATGCCCATGTCGCCGTCATCGGCCTGGGCTATGTCGGCCTTCCTCTCGCTCTGGCGGCCCATGGGAGCGGGTTTCGCGTCACCGGCTTCGACACGGACCCCGACAAGATCACGCATCTCGCCGCCGGCACGAGCTACATCAACTACATCGATGCCGTCGCGGTCGGCGAACTTGCCGCGTCTCCGCGATTCCTCGGCACCAGCACCGTGAGCGATCTCGGCGCTGCCGACATCATTGTCATCTGCGTTCCCACACCCCTGGACCGCCACCGGGAACCGGACATGCGCCACGTGGTGGACACCTGTCGCAGCATCGCATCGATCCTGGCTCCCGGACGTCTCGTCATTCTCGAATCGACCACCTGGCCCGGAACGACAGAAGAACTGGTGCGACCGATTCTCGAGGGCAGTGGCCTGGTGTCGGGAGTGGATTTTCTTCTCGCCTACTCACCCGAACGCGACGATCCGGGGAACACCACCCATCGCCTCGGAACGGTGCCAAAGATCGTCGGCGGCGATCATGACCTGGCACGGGCGACCGCTGCGGCCTTCTACGAATCCTTCATTCCTGCCGGAGCCGTTGTCGTCCCGGACACGAGAACCGCCGAAGCCATCAAGCTCACCGAGAACATCTTTCGCTCCGTCAACATCGCCCTCGTCAACGAACTCAAGGTGATCTTCGATGCCATGGACATCAGCGTCTGGGATGTGATCGAGGCCGCCAGCACAAAGCCCTTTGGCTACATGCCCTTCTGGCCGGGCCCGGGCCTTGGCGGCCACTGCATCCCCATCGACCCGTTCTACCTCGCCTGGAAGGCGCGGGAGTTCGGCGTACCCACCCGGTTCATCGAGCTTGCCGGAGAGATCAACACCTCGATGCCACACCACATCGTCTCCAGACTCGCCGGCGAGATCGATCAGCGGTTCCACCGCGGTCTCAATGGCGCGGCAATTCTCATCGTCGGCATGGCCTACAAGAAGAACGTCGATGACAGCCGCGAGAGTCCCGGCCTGACGCTGATGGCACTGCTCGAGTCGAGGGGAGCTGCGGTATCCTTCTTCGATCCCTTCATCGACACCATTCCCGCGACGCGCGCCCACGCCGGTCTGGCCGGGCGGCGGAGTCTGGCATGGACCGACGTCGCGGCAGGCATCCACGATGCGGCGTTGATCGTCACCGACCACGACTGCGTCGACTACGATGCCCTCGTCGCGGCCGTGCCGCTGGTGGTCGACACGCGCAATGCGACCCGGGCCGTTCGCTGCAATCGCGAGAGAATCGTTCTCGCCTGACCGGGACCCTGGTTCCCGCCCCGCGGTTGCGCACTCCGGCGCTTTCCGGTTTATAGGAAGCCGGCTGGGGCGTGGCCAAGCGGTAAGGCAACGGGTTTTGGTCCCGTGATCCCAGGTTCGAATCCTGGCGCCCCAACCACGCCCTTCTTGCAGGTCGTCCCTCCGGACACGCCCTGCCTCACCGATACACCGTGCGAAACATCACCATGCAGGATACCAGCGACGCCTTCACGGAAGCCCTTCGCCTGATCACGACCCTTGACCGCGATCTCGTCGAGATCATCCTCATGTCGCTCCGGGTCAGTCTCTTCGCGGTGTTCTTCGCCATGCTGATCGGCCTGCCTGTCGGCGCGACAACGGCCATCTCGCGGTTCCCGGGGCGCGGCGCCCTCATCACCGTGATGAACGCCTTCATGGGCCTGCCGCCCGTGGTTGCCGGCCTTGCCATCTATCTTCTGCTGTCGCGGGCCGGGCCTCTGGGTGACTGGGGTCTGCTCTACACGCCCGAGGCCATGATCATCGCCCAGACGGTGCTCGTCACGCCCATCGTCGCCGCCCTGACCCGCCAGGTCATCGAGGACCTTCATCGTCGCTATGACGAACAGTTCCGCGCCTTCGGCCTAGGCAGGGGTACGACCGCCTTCACCCTGCTGTGGGAAGCGCGATTCAGTCTCGTCACCGTGGTGCTAGCCGGGTTCGGCAGGGCCATCGCAGAGGTTGGCGCCGTCATCATGGTCGGCGGCAACATCAATCATGTCACACGGGTGATGACCACGACCATCACTCTGGAAACCTCGCGCGGTGCGCTCGACCTCGCACTGGGACTGGGGATCGTGCTGCTGACGATCATCCTCATCATCAACGGGCTTGCCGGACTGCTCAACACGTTCGCGAGGAATCCGCGCCTTGCATGACCAGGAAGACGAAAGGGTGCTGCCGCTCGCCGGCCGGAACCTCTGTCTCATGAGGGGGACGCGGCCGGTTGTCGATGATGTCAGCGTCACCATCTCCCGGCCGGAAATTGCGGTGCTGCTGGGGCCCAATGGCGCCGGCAAGAGCCTTCTGGTCCGCATGCTGGCGGGCCTCGTCGAACCGGATCGCGGCCATGTCACCTGGAACGGACGCCCACCGGATCGCCAGCGGGCCATCCGGCTCGGTGTTGTCTTCCATCATCCGGTAATGCTGAACCGCACGGCGCTGGCCAACATCCGCTTTGCCCTCCAGGCAGCCGGCGTAGCCCGCGGCGAGCAGCGCCAGCGCGCCATGGAAGCACTGGTGACGGCCGGTCTCGGGGCAAGGGCGAGAGTCCCGGCACAGGCACTCTCGGGAGGGGAACAGCAGAGGCTCGCGCTTGTCCGCGCCATGGCGACATCCCCGGATGTCCTGCTGCTCGACGAGGCAACCGCCAACCTCGATCCGGGCTCGAGCCTGGCGATCGAGGATCTGGTGCACAAGGCACGGGACGACGGCACGCCCATTCTCCTCGTGACCCACGACCTTTCCCAGGCGCGCCGCCTGGCCGACCGCATCCTCTACCTTCATGGCGGAGTTCTCGAGGCGGACAGCGACGCCCCGCTCTTCTTCTCCAATCCCCCCACGAAACGGGCCCAGGCCTTTGTCGAGGGCCGCCTGGTCGCCTGAATCTGCCGAGCCGGAAGGGTCCCATGATAATGTCAAGGTTCTTCGCATGTGCCGTGGTCGTCCTCGGCCTCATCTCTGGCGGCGTGACCGCCGACGACAGGTCCATCATCGTCCAGTCGACGACCTCGACCCAGAATTCCGGTCTCTTCGATCACATCCTTCCCGATTTCAGTGATGCGACCGGAATCCTCGTCAAGGTCGTTGCCGTGGGCACCGGACAAGCCATCCGCAACTCCATGAACGGAGACGGCGATGTCCTGCTCGTGCATGCCCGCGATGCCGAAGAGGAATTCGTCGCCGGCGGCTACGGTGTCGAACGGTTCGACCTGATGTACAACGACTTCGTGATTGTCGGCCCCGCTGCCGACCCGGCGGGTGTTGGGGGCACCGCCGATGCCGGCGCCGCGTTCATGGAAATCGCACGCAACGGTCTTCCCTTCGCCTCCCGCGGTGACGATTCCGGCACCCACAAGAAGGAAATGGCCTTGTGGCGCACCGCGGGCTTCGACCCCACGGCGCACAGCGGCTCATGGTATCTCGAGACCGGCTCGGGCATGGGTGCCACTCTCAACGTGGCCGCCAACGTCGGCGCCTACGTCCTGACGGACCGGGCCACATGGATCGCCTTCCAGAACCGCGGCAATCTCGCTCTTCTTGTCGAGGGCGACGAGATTCTCTTCAACCAGTACGGCGTGACGGTGGTGAATCCGGTGCGCTTTCCCCATGTTCGCGAGGAAGAGGCACGCCTCTTCGTCAACTGGCTCCTTTCGCCGTCGGGCCAGGCTTCAATTGCCTCCTACCGCATCGACGGAAGGCAGCTTTTCTTTCCCAACGCCCGTCCCTGATTCGTCACGTCACAGCGCACGCAAGGCGTCGGCGAGTCGTGGCAGCATCAGGGCGTCGTAGCGATCCTGGCCGGACGCGCTGTCGTGGGCGAAGCGGAAACAGGTGATGCCGTTGGCCAGGGGCTGGATGATCTGACCGCCGTAACCCCGCATGGTGGCGATCCTCATGGTCCGGCCGGACCGAGTGACGAGCGGCAGCTGCCACCAGGCAAGGTGATAGGTGATGTCGTTTCCGTCGGCGGTGACCGTCCCCGTCGGCAACCCTTTCATCATGGCGCCGTCGAGACATTCGCGCACCAGTGAAGGCTCCAGCAGTTGCGTTCCCTCGTGACGTCCGCCGCTCGACAGCAACCGCCCCAGCCGCCCCACGTCGTCAAGGCCGAGGAAGAGGCCGAAGGCGGTGACCGGCACGCCCCTGGCGCCGTCCTCCTCGAGGGTGCGGTTGATGTCCACCGGACCACAGCCAATGGGGCGCAGCACCTCGTGTTCGACCATGACGAAGAGATCGGCATCCGGACCACGGTTGTGCTTCCACACCGCATCCATGGCCGCGCCGGCAACGAAGAGGTCCTGGTCCCGGTAGCGCGCCACGACGCCCGGTCCCCAGGGATAGGAAGGCACACGGAACGCTTCGCGGAGCTTGTCCGCGCGACTGCGGGCGGCGTACCAGTTCTGATAGGCGCGGTAACAGGCGCCATCCGGACCGTCTGCCGAGGCGTACTCCGGTCCGGTGAGATTGTCGGCGTGGATGTCGCCGGTTTCGCCGGCGGTGCCGATGCCGGTCGCCATGGAAAGACAGTGACGGATGGTGACATCGCGCCAGCCGTCGTGATCCGCCGTGACGTCGAGGACATCGACGATACGGGTCTCGGCAACACCGGGACCAAGGTGATGGGCAAGGCGCATGAGCGCGGTGGTGGCGAATGCCGCCTTGGTCGCCGACCAGATGCCAAAGCGCATCGCGTGGGGGAACGGGTAGGGCCCGCGCCGTGTGGCGAACCCCGTCGTGTAGATGTGCCCGTCGATCACGAGGCCGCTGGTGATCTCGCTCTCGAGCATCGGATCGTCCAGCAGCGCCTGGAGCATATCCGCAGGAGCGATCTCGGAAATGTCGTGAATCGGCATGGGATGGACGCGGACTGGCACGGTCGGCGGCCCTGCTGCCTCGTGGAACGACGCCTCCGCCACGCCCCAGAGGTCGAGACGTTCGGGAATGTGGTCGGGGAGCGTTTCAGTCACCACCTGGATGACAAGATCTCGCACCTGCGCACCGTCCCAGGCGAACCGGGCCACCCCGTGGTGGCTGTCGTTCTCCCTCTCGCAGGAAAGCTGGAAAGGAAACGATGCGATGTCACAGGCACCTTCACCCCTCCAGATACGACCCTCGCCAACCATGATGTCCCAGTAACTCTGCGGATCGGGCCGGCGGTGCAGCCCCCTGTGCAACGGCAGAAGGTCATTGCCGTCCGTGCGGAATGCGAGATTGACGGCGGGGAACCGGGTCACGCCGCCACCCAGGGCGAAGTCGGCGTGAGCCGAAGCGTCGCTGGCCGCCAACGGGGATCCGTCGATGGCGAGGATGCCGTTGAAGGGATGGCGGCAGGGCCGGCGGTCCGCCGGCGGCGTGAACATCGCGATGGGCCAGGGGCCATCCTTCCGTGTGCCGTCCCGCCCGATCATGGTGTTTCCCCGCCCGACACGAACGCGAAGGGGACGACGCATGTTCCGGTCATTCTTTGCCAATCGGCGCTGGCTGCACTGGTCGATCCTCGGCAGTGCCACGATCCTCGGCGTCACCTGGTACAAGGTCCAGCTCGATGTCAAGATCTACGAGTGGTTCGGCGACTTCTATGACACCCTGCAGATCGCACTGACCGAGCCGGGAGCCATTGAGTTTTCCGACTTTCTCGGAAAGTGCGTCACTTATGCCGAAATCGCCGGCATCAACATCGTCGTCGAGCTCATCTCGATCTACAAACGCCTCAAGGCCTTCGAGGACTCCATCAAGCGCACGCAACGGATGCGCGGCCTGCCACAGACCGCATGATCACATGGGCTGCAGAAGCGGCAGCACGCCGTCAGGGGTCTCAGAGCTTGACCTGGAATGTGAGTGCTCTCCCCAGGGGTGTGGCGTTCCGCCGCGGCGTCCGACCTTCGTGAGGTCTTCAACGCGATCCGGGGCATGCCGGGGACGGGGTGTCAGTGGCGTGCCAATCCTCGGTTGCGTCCAGATGGCCCGCATCACTCGGGCGCG
The DNA here is from genome assembly GCA_028821455.1 of bacterium. Lineage (GTDB taxonomy): Bacteria > Pseudomonadota > Alphaproteobacteria > SP197 > SP197 > SP197. Next base: position 39,516 of record JAPPGE010000086.1, read on the forward strand.
CAAGGAACGCGCTCCGGTGCATCGACACCTCAACCCGTCAACGCGATGAGCGATACCCCGAACCTGGAGGTGTGCCGTCAGCTGCAGAAGGGCCAGAACTGATACCAGGAATCGCAGCGATAGCGATCCTCGCACTGTGCGAGCTGCGACTTGTAGGCTTGGGCCGTATCCCTGACCCGCTCTGCGGTGCGCTGCACCTCCGGCTTTGATTCCCAGCTGCCGCGTCTGTAGCCACCCCGGCCTTCGTGATAGGCCAGATAGAGTCGGTACGCGTCGGTGCGGGGAATGTCCAGTTCGCGCCAGGTCTTGTAATTGTACCATCCGATGAAGTCGAGCGCGTCCTCCATGTCGGAACGGCTTCGGAACAGCCAGCCACGCTCTGCCTCGTACTCCGACCACACCGGGTCCTGAGCCTGTGCGTAGCCCTTCGCCGAGGAAACACGCCCCCAGGGGATGATCCACAGGAGCCACTCGCGCGGAGGGCGCGCGTCGGACTGGAAGCTCGACTCGTGGCGCACGAAGGCCATCTGGATGTTCACCGGCGTGCCCCACCTGCTCGCCGAGAGGCGAGCGTAGTCGTACCAGTCGGGATACTGCTCGAAGATCGCGCACACATTCTCCTGCTGCGAGGGCGGAGTGGTGGCACATCCTGCCATCAGCAGGGTCACCGCAAAGGCAAGGAAACTCGCTTTGACAGACTTCATGGCAGCAGCTGTCCCGGCTCGGTACGCACGCCGGAACAGTAACCCCCATGTGCCTCGAGCAACAGCCCGACGGACGGCGCGCCGCCGCGAATGGCACCCGTGCCCGCTCCCCCAGGCCGGAATGACCCGGCGAACATGTTGGAGGTCGCGGTCATGTCCATGCGACCGGGTACGCCGATCTCCTCGAAGCAGGATCGCAATGTCCTAGGTCACGCTCCTAGGCCTCTTCCGATTGTGGGAGGATGTCATCAAGGTGAAGCCACGGCAGCTTCGAAGAAACGAAGATGTGGCGCTCCCGGTTCCCGGCTCCCGGGTGAACCGGCTCGTCGAGAATCGCCGGCATGAACCAGCGGTCGTCCGGCTGATAGGCGACGTCGATGACAATCTGGCAACCGCACCGCCGGCAGAACGATCGCGTGACACCGGGCGAAGATTCATAGCGCGAGAGCATGTCCTCGCCCTTCATCAGAGTCATGGCCGAACGCGCTACCACCGCATAGGTGGCGAACGCCGTGCCGTGGACCCTGCGGCACATGGAGCAGTGACAGTGGTAGAGGTCCGATGCCGGTGCACTGACCTCGAAACGCACGGTGCCGCACAGACAGCCACCCCGCATCATGATCCGAACTCCGTCACCTTCTCGAGGGCATCGTCGGGTTCGTACCAGCCGCACCGGGATTCCCAGAAAATGTGTCGCTCCCTGCCTTCGCGGCCGCCGGGGTCGGCGCCGTCATCGAGCGTGCCTACCGACAAGGAGATCTCGTTTCCCAATTCGGCGAAGAGATGGCATCCGCAGTGACGGCAGAACCGTCGCTTCAGGGCCGGTGATGAGCGGTAGGTGGCGAGGGAATCCTCACCCGCCAGCAAGTGGAAGCCCGAGCGTTCGACACTGGCATAGGTGAGGTAGACCGCGCCCTGGCACTTGCGGCAGATCGAGCAGTGGCAGTGATAGAAATCGTGGATCTCTCCCGTCAGCTCGTAGCGCACGGTGCCGCACAGGCACCCTCCCGTCGTCATCGTCACGTCTCCCCGTAGCCCTCGACACGCGCCGCACCATCGCCAGGATCATGCCAGGTCACCCGCGATTCCCAGAAGATGTGCCGTTCGCTCGCCGGATCATGGTCCGGCGTCTCGCCCTGATCGAGGTTGCCAAGGCACAGGAAAACCATGTCGCCGTCTCCGGGAGTCTCGGCGAACACCTGCCCGCCGCAGGTCGCACAGAATCGGCGGCTGATCGCGTCCGAACTCCGGTACTCACGCAGGAACTCCCCGCCTTCAATCTTCAGGTCGTCGCGGGCAACGCCCCCGAAGCTCACGAACAGCGCTCCATGCAGTTTCCGGCACATCGAGCAGTGACAGTGACTCACATGATCTAACTGGCCGGTCACCTCGTACCTCACCGCCCCGCACTGGCACGACCCCCGCATCCCGACACCTCCTCAGCCATTTGCATGACCAACACTACGGGACGGAAAGGACCATGAATACACTTTCCAAAGACATGGTCCGTCCCTCAAGGGGCATTGCATCGCCCTTGTTGCAGAGGGACCGCTGCTCTTCAGCGTTGCTCAGCCTTCTTCGTCGTCGGCTGAAGTACGTCAATTGCTGGTCTCTTGTCCCGGTTCCATTGGCTCGATCACGGAGTTTCACCCGGGCCGCCACACAGGCGGAGCGCCCGCACCATGTCGAGGAACGTCCGGCCGATGCTGTTGCAGTCCCAGATCACCGAATCGGCACGGCACCTCACATCCATGCGGACACAGCGATCGCGAACGTGATCCGGAGATGCCTCAGGATGTGCGACTGCGAATGAACCCGTCGTGCATGGTCAGCGCAGTTCGCGGGCGGCATCGAGAAGTGTATGCATGGCGCCGGAGGTCTGGCCGATGGCGTCGAGGATGCGGACGGTGTTCTCGAGGTAGTCGATGCAGGGACCGAGCGGACCTTCGGCAAGGGCGATGTGGCGCGCCTGGACGTCAAGGGGGATGGCGTGGCCGTAGCGTTCGTAGGCACGGTTGATGGCGAAGCTGGTGGCCGGCACCACGCGGTCTCCGAGATCGGCCATGACCCAGATCGGCCGATAGGCGCCGGCGAACATCTCGCGGCGCCACAGTAGGCGAGTCTCGCTGTCGATCCTCTCGGCGGCGATGCGCAGCGCGATGCCCCTGACCGAACCGCCCGGCTCGAGACCGAGTGAGAGACCCGGAAAGTCGGGCGTTCCCCTGCCGATGGCAAGCCACAGACTGAAGCGCCGGTGCCAGCCCCGCACAAGGGCCGGATGGGAGCCGGCGACCTCGAAGGCGGGGTTCCACATCAACGAACCGAAACCGAAGACGTAGAGGTCGTCGGATGGGGGATGGCGGCGAAGATGGTCTCGCCTGTTTTGCTCCCGCTCGTCTTCCGGCGTGGGTGTGACGAGTCCTTGTTCGACCGCCTTCTGCATGGGCGGTGAAACACGGTCATCCATGAGGGTTTCACGGGTGATTTCGAAACGTTCGCTCACGGGTCGAGAGGATAGAGCGGGCGGCGGACGTGACGATAGGTGAAGCGGGAGAGATCCGGTGTCGCCAGGGCGCCTGAATCGCAGACGATCACTCTCTCCGCCATGGGCTCGTAGGCGGCCCTGAAATGCTGCATGGACTTCAGGGCGACCGTCTTCTTCCTGCGGGGATCGATGCCGTGGGCGAGAAACTGCTGGAGATCGATGATCTGCATGAGATTGGACACCACCAGCACGTCGATGCCGCCGGTGCGGAACACCGCCGTCGGCCCGAAGCTCTTCGTCATGCCGGCAAACATCGGGCCGTCAAGGACCGTGACACCATCGCTCGTTGCGATCACCTCGCCGGAAAGATCGAGCGGCGGACCGCCGAAGGAGGGGTCGGTCTTGCCGCCCAGCGGCAGGGTCATGAGTGCGCCGGCACCGGCCGCCACGAGCGTTGCGGCGGCGGCTGGATCGTGGAGGGCGCCGAAGCAGGCCTCATCCAGGCCGGCATCGAGCATTGCCTTCAGCAGATTCGTCGCATCACCGTAGGCACCGGCGCCCGGGTTGTCGGCATAGTCGGCAATGACGAGCGGCTTGCCCGTGTGATTGAAGCGCCGGGCAATGTCGGCAGCCTCCGCGACGTCAAGGTATCGATTGTTGACGACGTCCCGGGTCTCCCAGATGTCCGCCATGAGATCGTCCGCCATCTCCTGGAACACCGGGTCATCCCCGTCGCCCGTCACCGTCACGCTTGGCCCGACGTCGTGGATGTCGGCCTGACTGAAACCGGCATTGATCGAGATGTCGAGGATCCCGGGATGGTCCGCCATGAACCGGGCGGCCTTGGCCTGGAGCGCGATCATTGGCTCGACATCGGTGCGCCCGCCGTCGGCGCCCTGGAGCATGGCACGCCGGCTGAAGAAAACCCGTGGCACAATGTCACCGCCCATCGCCCGGTGCAGGAGGTCGCCGGCCCGTCGCGCCCGCGCTCGCATGTCGATGTGCGGGTAGGTGAGATAGCTGCAGAGGATGTCCACCCTCTCAGCGAATGCCGGGGCCACGTTTGCGTGGAGATCGAGCGTGCAGCAGATGGGAACGTGCGTGATCTCGCGCAGGCGGCGGACCACTTCGCCCTCCGCATCCTCATGAGCGTCGCTGACCATGGCGCCGTGCAGGGCCAGGGCGATACCATCGACGGGCCATGATTGCTTCAGGCCTGCCGTGATGAGGCCGACAACGTGCTCGAAGGCGTCATCCGTCACCCTGCCCAGCGGATTGGCCATGGCGGCAACGGTGAAGACGAGCTCCCAGCCATGGTCCCGGGCAGCATCCATGTAGCCTGCTGTTTCGGTGTTGGTGTTCTCGAGACGCGACATGATCTCGTCGCCGCCACGGGCCAGAACCAGACGCTCGAAGGCGGCAAGATCGGTGGCAAGGCAGGCAAAGGTGTTGGTCTCGTGCATGAACTGGGCCGTCAGCACGCGAAAGGTCATCGCCGGGGCTCCGGAGAGACGCTCGCCCAGTACTCGCGCGCAAAGGCGAGATAGCCCGCAATGACATGGCCGTGGCGCGGGGCGATGCGGTCGAATGCCCTGTGGAGGGCGTGGAAGGGAATGGACGGGAAGACGTGGTGCTCGGTGTGATAGGGCATCTGCCAGGCGAGCCAGCGCATCACGGCGTTGGTTCTCATGGTGCGCGTGTTGTCGAGCATGTTGGCGTCGAAGGGAAGCAGCGTGTGCTCGGCCATGAGGTAGAGCCTGAGCGACCAGGCCGAAAGAACCAGGGGAATGATCCAGTAGAGAAGCGGCACCGGATCGGCCGCCCAGACGGCTGCGGCAAGGATCGCGATGTAGCCCGCAAGATAGAGACGTGCCTGGAGGATGCAGGCTCGGCGAGCCGCATCATCGGGCACGAAGCGGTCCGTCACCCGGCCCGACGCGAGGCGCACCAGGGTCTTCAAGGAACTCCACCAGAAGGACTCGAGGCCGGAAAGGTAGAAGAGGAAGGAAAGGCGCGTCGCCGGCTTCGGCGTGTCGAGTTCGGGATCGGTACCCTCGATGTGCGTGAAGCGATGATGTTCGAAGTGAAAGTAGCGGAACCATGTCGAGGGCAGGAAGACGACGAACCCGGTGATCCAGGCCACCGCGTCGTTGAGCCATCGCGAACGAAAGACCGTGCGGTGAATGGTCTCGTGGAGAGGACAGAAGAGAAAGGTGAGCAGGATGCCGAGTACGATCTCGGCCGGGACCAGAAGCCACCACGTCCCGGCCGTCAGCCACACCAGACCTGCGGCGGCGGCAATCGCGCCAAGGTGGGAGGCAAGCTGGACCAGCCCCTTCACGTCCGACCGCTTCGAAAGGGCGCGAACCTCGCTGAAGGAACAGATGTCCCTGACGGCGACAAATCCTTCCATCAGGCGGCGCGCCCGTAGAATCCCTGGCGTTCTGCGGCGCTGAACACGACGCCGGGACGATCAAAGTACGAGAAGACGGCAACAAGGCGGTCGGTCTCGCCGACAACCGGGATCACGCGATGAGCCGTGTTCCGGCCCCTGAAGACCGACAGTGTCCCTGCCTGCTGGACATGCGTGCGCTTTGCCGCATCCCTGCCTTCGAGAAGGCTGGCCACACCATCGAGATCATCCTGGGCAAGGTCCGGCCGGTATTCGAGGTGTCCGCCGCCCTGCGGTGCCTGGATGAGAAGTGTGGTGGTGAACTCCGAGCGATCGAAATGCCATCCCAGCCCCTCGCCCGCCCGGTAGCCCATGACATTGACCCTGGCGAGCGGGTCTTCCATGAGATGAAGGCGGGGCTTTCCCATGATCCGGGCCAGAAAGCCTCTCAGTGGCGGCCACTCGTATAGGTCATGGATGATGCTCCACGTGATCTGGTCATCGCACACCGTCCTGCCGGATGTCTCCTGGAGTGCCAGCGCCGGGTGGTCGGCGGCGATGTGTGAGGGCGTGTCGGTGAAGTAGATGTTGTGGAGCCGGGAATGAAAGAAGGACTGCTCGTGCACGAGGGGCAGGAGTTCCTCAGCTGCTCTGGCGATCGTCGCCGGCCTGACAAACCCCGGCAGGCTGCACAGACCCAGCGTCGCCAGCTCTTCGAGACACCTGTCGATCAGGGATTGGCAGCGCCGGGGTTGCTCGAGGGGATAGCGTTCGAGGTCGAGGTGCTCGTGGACAGCACCGGCAGTCTGAACGTCGCTGGTTCGGTTCTGCATCCTGTCGTCCGTTGTCGATCGAGGGCGGGACGGGGTTCCAGCGCCAGTCTGTTGCATACGGAACTGGTCGGACACAATATAGACGAACAGGCATCGGAGCGGGAGTGATGGCCGGAACAGGCGGAGGTCTCGGCGCCGAGACCGTTCTTCTGCCGAAAGACGTCGCCATGAAGGCCGAGGACGTGGGTCTCATGAAGGCGCGCATGGCGCCTGCCCGTCTGGTTGTCCTTGCCATCATGGGGGGTGCCTTCATCGGCCTGGGCGCCATGGCCGCCATCACCATATGGACAGGACTCGACCCCGTTCCCTTCGGCCTCATGCGTATGGCCGGCGGGCTCGGTTTCACCCTGGGACTGATTCTGGTCGTCCTGGGGGGCGTGGAACTCTTCACCGGCAATGTCCTGATGATCATGTCGATCGCCAGCGGCCGCATGAGACTGAGGACCTTGATGCGGGCGTGGAGCCTCGTCTTCATCGGGAACACCGTCGGAGCCGTGGCCGTTGCCGTGCTGGTGTTTCTCGCCGGACACCACCATCTCGACAACGGTGAGGCCGGCCGTGTCGCCGTGCGTATCGCCGCAGCAAAGGCAGAACTTCCCTTCGTGCAGGCCTTTTTCCTCGGCGTGCTGTGCAATGCCCTGGTGTGCCTGGCGGTCTATCTCTGCTATGGCGCCGCTTCGACGACGGACAAGATCCTCGCCATTCTGCTTCCCGTCGCCACATTTGTTGCCGCCGGTTTCGAGCATTCCATCGCCAACATCTACTTCTTCACGCTCGCACTGATGATCAACGATCTGGGCACTGTCGACACGGCTGTCAGTGTCTCGGGCGCCATCGACAATCTCGTGCCGGTGATTCTCGGGAACATTGTCGGGGGCGGTGTCCTCGTCGGTCTCGTCTACTGGTTCGTCTACGTCTACAGCGTACGCAAGTGACCGCGCAGCCTTCACGACCGGGGACGCAGGTTCCGGGGATCCCAGGCCGCCTCGCCAAGAACCCGGGCGGGCCGCGGCTCGCCGAGGATCATGACGTCAAGCGATGTGTCCGGTCGGGCAGCCTCTCGCGTTACCCAGGCAAAGCCCAGAATTCCTCGCGCCCGGTGCCCCCGGGCGATTGAACTGACAGCGCCCACGCGCTTCCCCTCCATGAGGACCGCCTCGCCGGCGTGGCCGTCGCAGTCATCGCCGTCCGCCACCTCGACATAGGCGCAAGCCCACTTCAGGGGCCGGGAGATACACTCAATGGTTGCCTGGCGTCCGACAAAGGCACCCTTGTCGAGCTTGACGAATCGCATCATGCCGGCTTCCGGCATGGTGACCTCGTTGGTGAGTTCGGACCCTCCCCGGAAGGCCTTCTCCAGGCGCATCGCATTCATGGCACGGGAACCGTAGCGTCCCATGCCGTGCGGCGCTCCGGCATCGACGAGTGCATCGTGCACCTCTGGCAGCGCGCCGCGGTGACAGTGAAGTTCCCAGCCCAGTTCCCCGACATAGGAAAGGCGCAAGGCCCATACCGGGTGGCCGGCGATGGCGATGCGTTGCGCCGTCATCCAGGGAAAGGAGGCGTTGTCGAGCGCGCTGGCGGTGACTGCGGCCAGGATGTCGCGCGACCGTGGCCCCTGGAGGGAGAGTCCCGCCCACGTTGCCGATCGGTTGGCGACCGTGACGCCCTGGCAGGCAGGAAGGTGGTCAAGCAGACGCTGTTCGAGAGCGGCCGATGCAATGAGCAGGAAGCGCTCCGCCGTCATCCTGAGGATGACGAGTTCAATCTCGATTCGACCGGCCGGATTCAGCATGTGGGCAAGGACGATGCCGCCGTCCTTGCCCGGCAGGCGGTTGGCGACCAGCCCGTCGAGCAGGCTGGACGCCGGGCGACCTGCTACCTCGATCCTTGTGAAGGCGGTGATGTCCATGAGGCCCGCCCGGGAGGCGACCGTCCGCACCTCTCCGGCCACGAAGTCGTCGACAATGGTGCGACGAAAGGAATGCTGATCCTCCGCGGCTGCGCCGCGCGCGGCAAACCAGCGGGGCCTTTCGTGACCGCAGACCTCCTCGAAGACGGCTCCGGCATCGACATTCCGGCCGTGGACCGGCGAGGGGCTGACCGGGCGTCCGGCGTGCCTGTTGAGGTCGGGAAAGGGAACTTCGTGGCGCAGGCAGTAGTCTTCCCTGGCCTTGATCACCTGCCATTCTCTCGTCGCCCACGATCCGTAGCGTCGCGGATCGAAGGCGTTCATGGAGAGATCCGCGGTGCCATGGACGATCCATCGTGCCAGTTCCCTGGCAAGGCCGGGGCCCCAACCGATGCCGATCTGTGTGCCACAGCAGCACCAGTAGTTTCTCACGCCAGGGACCGGGCCGATCAGCGGATTGCCATCGGGGGGATGGGAAATGGCCCCGTGTACGGTCCGGCGGATGCCGACATCGCGCAGGACCGGCATGCGCTCCATGGCGTTCTGCAGCCACGGCATGATGCGTTCGAAGTCGGGTTCGAAGAGTTCGTTTTCCGCCTCCCATGGGCAGTGCTCGATCCATACCGCATTGGGGTTGCGCTTCTCGTAGATTCCGATGAGCCCCGATTTCTGCTCCATCCTGACGTAACCGGAAACCAGGTGGTCGTCGCGCACCACCGGTAGTTCCCTATCGAGACCGAGAAACTGGGGAACGGCATCGGTGACGAGGTAGTGGTGGGTCATCGAGGTCGCCGGAATGTCGATCCCGTTCCACGCGCCGATCTGCCTCGCATAGGTGCCGGCGGCATTGACCACGTGTTCGCACGTGATGGCACCCCTGTCGGTCGTCACCTTCCATTCGTCCTGCGAGGCCCGGGCGATAGCGGTCACACGGCAGCGCCGCACGATCTTCACTCCTTCACGGCGCGCCACCGTGGCAAAGGCCTGGACCACACCGGAAGGGTCGACGTGGCCGTCGTCGGGAGTATGGAGAGCGCCCTGGACCCCGTCGAGATTGTAGAAGGGGTGAAGGGCACGGATACGTTCCGGACCGACAAGTTCCATGGCGAATCCCAGGGACGTGCCCACCCCAAGGGTGTGGCGCAGCCCAGGGCAATCGCTTTTGGATTTTTCATGCAGCGGCACGGATGAGATTGAGCA
>JAPPGE010000104.1 GCA_028821455.1 bacterium
TCTGCCGGGACTTTCACCCGGCAACATTCCACCAGTTAGCCTGGCGCACCTTCCCCGGCTGCAACAGCAATCGGGAGACCGGCATGCCCAGAACCACCCTGACCCGATCCCGCATCGCGGCACTGAAGCCGCGCGCACGCGCCTACGACATTCGCGACGGCAAGCTCCCCGGCTTCGGCGTTCGCATTATGGCCGGCGGAGCCAAACGGCGTTTCATCCACAGCCAGACCCAAGGGAAACGGGTCTGGCAGATCGTCGGTGACGCCGATTCGCTCGATGTCGACGAAGCCCGCTCGCGCGCCACTACGATGCAGGCCGCTCTTCGACGTGGCGCGCAGACACCTTCATCCGATGGCGACGTCCTCTTCGAGACCGTCGCCGAAACCGCGTTCAGGCGTCACGAGCGCCTCTGGAAGGCGGGAACGCTCAAGGTCAACTCATCGCACCTCGACAATCAGATCCCGCCGCGCTTCCGAGGTTGCCCCATCGCCGAGATCGGCCACGCGGACGTCAGGCGCTGGTTCGCCTCGCTTCGCGCGACGCCCGACCGCTCTCTGCCGGTTCTCTCCGTCATCATGCGCGAAGCGGAACGCATGGGCCTTCGCCCGGAAGGATCCAACCCCTGCCGCGGAATCCGGCGAATCCGCCGCAAGGGGCGCGAACGGTTCCTTTCCGAAGACGAGATCCGCAGGCTGACGATCTCCTCCGGCTTGTAACGCTTCCTTGCCATCGTCGGTCCTCCCAAGGCTTCTGACTCGGCGAAGCCATGAGTGGCTTCGATCTTCGAATCGCCGCGCCTGTCCGGACAAGAGCCAAGTCAGGGGCTGTGGCCCGGCATCTTCATGGTGAGGGCGCTCCCCTTCATGCAGCGATAGGCAGGCGGTAATCGGGCCTCCCGATGAAGCCGACAGTCATGATGGTGATCCTCTGCGGCAATAATCAGAAAGGCCTTGTGAGTGTCTCGCCTTCAATCGTGATGACGATGAAGGCCACGGCAACTGGCAGGTCCTTGTCCTCAATCTTGGGGTTTTCGGGAAAGAGGTCATCCGGCAATGTGAAGTCGAAGCGGCCCCGGTTGTCGGCAACGCTCTGATCCAAGATCGTCACAGACAGGTCCCGGGGCGGCGCGGCGTGTCTCGGAAACCGTCAGTTCTGTCGGCTGGCCTTCCGTGCGCTCCGTCTCGATCCGAGCAAGGTGGTTTTCCACATGCCCCACCTCTATCGTTCCCTTGAAGTCCTGTGGCGCGGTCCCGTCAGCATCCTGATCGAGGGTTGCCTCTGCCGACCGCGCCGCGCCAAGGCGCCACTCCACGACATCGCAGGAAGGCGAGTCGTGGAATGTCCCGATGTCGTCAATGCGCGCCATCACACAATCCTGTCCACCTGCCATGACCGGGTCTTCTTCCCGCGATCAAGGAGCCATCTACAGCAGTTGGGGGCGGCAGGGGCCATCCGCCGCATTACGCGCCGGCGACCTTCTGCGACGGCTGTGGATAGCGATCTGTGAGGACAACGGCGACGGCACCTTGGCAACGCCGGAATGGCTCGCGCTGAAAATGGGGGGCGATCTGATGAAGGGACGAAAGACGATCTACAGGGCATTGTGGGGTGCTCTGTTGGCGGCCGCGATTCTGCCGATGACCTTTGGATCGGCTGCCGGTGACACGGCGTTGCGGACGGAACTTGGCATCATCAGGAGCTTCCATCCCGACTCGGACAGGAACTATGCGATCTGGCATCCCTGGATCGGCGTCAACGCGCCGCTGATCGGTGAGTGGCTGCGGGTGCGAACGGGCATCGTGCGTACCTCGCACCATACATGGGGACCTTTCCTTGGCGTGACGGCGGCCTGGGAAGTGGCCGAGCGCTGGCGTGCCGGGGTGAGCGCCGGCGTGAGCGGAAACTACACCCGAGGGCACTGGCTGCGCCGGGGCGCGTTGCCCGTCGTCCAATGGCAGGAAGAAGACAGCAATCTCGTCTGGGAAGTCGGCTTCATGCGTCATCCGGACACGACGTTCCTCGGGTTCGGCGTGCACATTCCGTTCTCGGAGATAGTCGATCGGGGCGGCGCCGGACGCGCAGACTGAAGACATGTCCCTGATGGCTGCACCTGAGTCCGCACCGGTTCGATTCCGGTCCTGGCCTCCAAGCCTGCCTGCCCGGCGGGGCCGGCCGTCAGTCCGCTGGCGGATCGTCGCCGGCGATGGCGCAGAAGTAGTCTCCCTGGCGGACCAGGCGGTGACTGCGTCGCGTGTAGAGGCATCCCGCAACCGGAGCGGTCACCGGGTGGCGCGTGCCGGTGGCGGGATCAAGAATGTGGGCGAACACCTCGCCTCTGACAACGTGCCTTCCGAGTGCTCCCGCATAGATGACGATACCGCCTGCCGGGGCCTGAAGCCGCCGCAGCCCGGTAATCGAGCGCGCCTGGCACCGTGACCGCGGGAGAGGTCCCGGCTCTCCGCCGACGACGCCGCGGCGGCGGAGCCAGCGCAGCAGCCCATGTGCTGCGGGCAGGGTGAGATCGTCGTCGACATCCCTTTGACCGCGTAATTCGAGAACGGCGGTCAAGGAGCCCGGTCGTTCCAGGCATGTCGGAAAGTGCCCGGCTATTCCCTGCCACAAGAGGACATGGGCCGACTTGAAGGTCATCATGGGATTGCCGTTGTCGACGATCACCACCTCGCTTTCCATGTCCCGGGCGAGGTCCGCGGCGGCGGGCCAGTCCGGAGAACTGACAAACATGTGCGGCAGCGCCTCCCAAGCCGTGTGAAGGTCAAGGACGTAGTCGCTGTCCAGCGACAGGCGCAACAGGGTTGTCTTCAGGACATCGTCCTCACGCAGGACACACCGGCGCTTCAGGACCTCGAGGGCCGCCTCCCTCACCCGGGCCACACTGGCATCATGGCTCCGGCCGAGCCGGCCGGTGACCGCGTGGACCACCTCGTCCAGGATATCGGGAAAACCGCGGTTGTAGTTGCGCCCCGTATCGAGGTCGTGGCGTCCCGGCGTTTCCATCATGACCTGCTGCGCCAGACCTATCGGATTGGCAAAGGGCACGATGACCACCTCTCCTGTGACATCGGCATCGCGCAGCATGCCGGCCAGGTGATCGAGAACGACGATGCCGGGAAGCTCCTGGGCATGGAGCGCCGCGTGCAAGTAGGCCTTGGGCCTCGCACCCGGTTCACCGAAGCGTTGCACAACGATGCTTCGCCGGGTCCCCGGTCCTGCCCGGGGAAGCTCGATGATCTCGCGCCTGCAGACCACGGACCCGTCCTACCAGTCGTGGACCGGATGGTCCGGAGGCGGCAGTTCCTCCGGTCCCGACACCACCGCGAAAGACTGGCCCGGGCGCACCAGCCGGCTCAGCCGACGGCCATAGAGGATACCGCTCGCCCGACTCGCAACCGGTGTCCGCGCCGTCTCCCAGTCGGCTTCCGCCGGATCGACGATGTCGGCAACGACCATGCCGGCCTCGACCCGGTCACCCGGAGCCAGGCGGTAACTGACGACACCGGCAACGGGGGCCACGAGATTGTCGGATCCGGCGAGAGGTGTCGGCTGGCACAACAGGTCCGGCGGCGGCACCGGATCGCCAGCGATGAAACCGTGACGCACGAGGAATCGCCAGAGCGCCGACGCATCGTCCCGGGCCATGTCGGCGCCGACATCGGACTGCCCTCTCAACTCGAGGGTCGTCGTGAAGGGCGCGTCGGCAATCTCACGGTCCGGAAAGGACCTGCGAATGGTCGACCAGGCAACGGCAGCGGCGTTCTCGAAGGCCGTGCCTTCCGTGGCATCGAAGAGCAGGATGGTGCGGCAGCCCAGTTCAGCGGCCAGATCGCTGTAGCACGGCCAGATGGCCTGCGGGAAATAGATGTAAGCGATACCCTCGCCGTGACAGTGCAGATCGAACACGAAGTCGCTGTCGATGGAAAGGCCGAGCAGCGTCTTCCTGAGCTGATTGGCCTCTCCTCCGGCAGACCATTCGGCCACCGCATCGAGGAGGGCCTGGCGAATGATCCGCGTATTGGCTTCCCTGTCATCGGTCAGGAGATCGCCCACGCCCTTCGCAACGACTGCGCCAAGATCCGGGTACCAGCGGTTGAAATTGCCATCGCCGCCCAGATCGAAACGGCCCAGGTGGTAGTTAAGGATGCGATTGGCGAGGCCGACGGGATTGGCAAGGGGAACGATCACGAATTCGCCGTTGAGGCCGCCCCCCTCGTCCGCCTCCCTCAGCCACGACAGCATGCGATTGAGCACCAGTGATCCCGGGAGTTCATCGGCATGGAGCGCCGCCTGGAAATAGAACTTCGGGCGGGCGCCCGGTTTCCCGAAACGATGCACGACGAGATGTCGTTCGTTCCCCGGACCCGGGGACATGAGAGGAATCGTCTCGACGCGGTGCGCCACCGCCGGCTGTCTCCTATCCGCCCGTGACACTCATGTGGCGGGCGACGCTCGGCGTCTTCGTTGCCCGGTCGATGACAAAGTCGTGGCCCTTCGGCTTGCGGCCGATGGCCCTGCGGATTGCCGCCTCGAGCGGCCCGTCATCGGGAGACATGCGCATGGGTGTCTTCAGGTCCGCGGAGTCTTCCTGGCCAAGGCACATGTAGAGGGTGCCGGTGCACGTCAACCGGACGCGGTTGCAGGATTCGCAGAAGTTGTGGGTCATCGGCGTGATGAAGCCGAGGCGCCGGCCTGTCTCGGCAATGTGCACATAGCGTGCCGGACCGCCGGTCCGGTGATCGCTGTCGACGAGCGTCCAGCGCCTTGCGAGATCCGCCCTCACAGCCGACAGCGGCAGATACTGTGCCGTCCGGTCACCGTCGATATCGCCCATGGGCATGGTCTCGATCAGTGTCAGGTCGAAACCGCGTTCGCCGCACCAGCGAATCATGCGATCGAACTCATCCTCGTTGACACCCTTCATGGCCACCGCGTTGATCTTGATGGCAAGCCCCGCCTCGGTCGCCGCCGCGATGCCGTCCATCACCCTGTCCCAGCGCCCCCAGCGCGTGATCGCGCGGAACTTTTCCGGATCGAGAGTGTCCAGCGAGATGTTGATTCGCCGGACACCGGCCTCGTGCAGCGCCCCGGCATGGCGTGCGAGCTGGCTGCCGTTGGTGGTCACGGTCATCTCGTCGAGTCCGCCGCCGTGCAGGTGCCGTCCCAGGCTCCTGAAGAGCTGCATCACACCCTTGCGCACGAGGGGCTCGCCTCCCGTGATGCGGACCTTGCGCGTGCCGAGACGCACGAAGGCGCTGGTCAGACGGTCGAGTTCCTCGAGGGTGAGAAGGTCCTTCTTGGGCAGGAAGGTCATGTCTTCCGACATGCAATAGACGCAACGAAAGTCACACCGGTCCGTCACCGAAATCCGGATGTAGCTGATCTCACGACCAAAGGGATCGACAAGTGGCGTCATGGGCCGGGTTCACAAGAAGGAGACAGGCAATCCTACCGCCGGACCATCAGGCATTGCAATGCCGGCAACGTGAGGGGCAGGGCAATCGCTTTTGGATTTTTCATGCAGCGGCACGGATGAGATTGAGCAG
>JAPPGE010000008.1 GCA_028821455.1 bacterium
GCACGTCCGGCTCTGTGGGGGACGGGACGCCGTAAGGCTCCCGTCTACCCGGCCCCACACGTGACAGGCACGCTGAAGTGGGGGTGGTGTGATCGCTTGATCGCCTCCGGGAACGATGCGCACAATGGGACTCAAGCAGCAAGTCATGGCAGGAGAACAGAACGCAGGAGGTGACGATGTCTCCACAGCGAAATCCCGGTTTCTTCGGCAACAACCCGTTCGACCGTCGATCGTTGAACAAGGCGTTCGCAGCTTCGGGACTGTCGCTGGCAGTCGTGCCGATGTTCGCAAGCCCGGTTCGCGCCTCCGATCTGACCCTCTACGAGTGGGGCGGCTATGAACTGCCCGAGTTCCATCCCGAATACACCGCTGCAACCGGCGGCAGTCCGGAGTTCACGTTCTTCGCCGACGAAGAAGAAGCGCTGCAGAAGATTCGGGCGGGCTTCAGACCCGACCTCTCGCATCCCTGTGTCGGCTCGATAGGCCGTTGGCGCGATGCCGGTGTCATCAAGCCGATCGACACCGCCCGCATCGAGCGTTGGGATGACATCATTCCCAGCCTGCTGGAATTTGAGGGGCTTGTCGTTGACGGCGAAGCCTACTTCATGCCCTGGGAATTCGGCTACACGGCCGTTGCCTACAATCCCGCGCTCATCGATCCAGCGGACCAAGGCTTCTCGTTGCTCATCGATCCGGCGTTCAAGGGCAGGATCTCGTGTGGTTCGCAAATAGACGAGGCGGTCGTGGTCGGCGGTGTGATCGGCGGCTTCGCCGATCCCTTCGTGCCAACCGAGGATGAAATCGCACAATTGCCCGACATATGGCGCCAACTCATCACGAATGCCCGGTTCCTGTGGTCGACCATATCGGAGTATGAGCAGGCCATGGCGTCCGGCGAGGTTGCCGCTTCCTACATCTGGACACAGTCAATCCCGCCTCTGGCCGAAGAGGGAGTGGAACTCAGGATCGTCGATCCGGTCCTGCCCTGGATGTGCGGCCTGGTTCTGAATACCGACGGTGCGGGGGACGAGGACCTGGCCTATGCCTACATGAACGCAATGCTCGACCCCCAGGCCGGCAAGGCTCTGGTCGAGCTCTATGGTTACGGGCATGCCAACCGCAACACCTATCCGCTGGTCAGCGACGAGATTCTCGCGGCCAACGGTCTCACCGATCCGGTCTCCCTGTTGAGCAAGGGCATCTTCTTCAAGGCGATTCCCGAACGCGACCGCTTGATCACCATGTGGGAGGAGGTGCAGGCCGGCATCTAGCGCTGCCCCTGCCGCTGCCGTGTCCCCGAGCGTTGTTGGGTTGATCCGGTCCAAGGAGTGCCGAGCATGGAACTCTCACGTCTGCCAGCGAGTGCAGGCAAGAATGCGATCCTCGAGACGTTGACCGAGGCCGGCGCGGTCGTGGTCGAGGACATCTTCGATCGGTCCTTGGTGAAGCGTTGCTGGGATGAACTCGCCGGCAAACGGGAAGAGCACGGGCCGGGACCGACCATCCCTGGCGAGGAGAACGAGGTCTTCTGGGGCCGCAACACGATCCGCTTTGCGAGTCTGGCCCAGCACAGCGACGCCTTCATCGAGATCATGCTGAACCCGCTCGTCAAGGACGTCGCCGATTCCTTCCTGGAAGAGGTTGGGACCGACTACTGGATGAACACGGCGCAGTTCATCGGCATCGGCCCCGGCGAGCCTGCCCAGGAGCTTCACCGTGACAACGACCTCTGGCAGCGCGTCTACGAGTGGGCCTGGCCGAAGATGCCGGAATTGAGCTTCAACACGCTCTTTCCCTTCCACACCGTTACCGACGAGATGGGCGCTACACGGGTCATTCCCGGCAGCCATCGCTGGAATGAAAGGGAGCGACGCCCCGACCCTGCCGAAACCGTTCCGGCGGAAATGGAAGCTGGCTCGGTCATCTTCTACTCCGGCTACACGTTCCACGGTGGTGGCCACAACAGGACGAAAGACACGTGGCGCTATGCCGTGCAGATGAGTTTCAACGCCGGTTGGCTCACGCCGGAGGAGGCGCATCCTCTGGCCGTCACAAGGGAGCGTGCGCTCCGGCTTCCCCGCCGCGCCCAGCGCCTGCTCGGCTGGCGCAGCTATCTGCCCGGAGGCGATGGCGGCTATGACCGGCTGTGGGTCAAGGACTATGAGGATATCCTGGCTGGCGAGGCCTGATGGAACCCTTGACCTCGCGTGTGCCGGTTGCTTCATATCCACAAAGAGGTTCGTGCCGCAGGTCTTGAGGAGCGGGGTTCATGCAGATTGACTTCACCGACAGGCGCGTCCTGGTGACGGGCGGTTCGCGTGGGATCGGACGTGCCATCGTGGAGATGTTCCTAGAGTCCGGCGCGCGCGTCGCCCTCAACGGCAGCACGGATGAGAGCACCGCCAGGGCCGTTGCCGAGGTCGGCGCGGGAGACCGCGTCGTCGCGGCGCCTGGTTCGGTTGCCCGTGTTGCCGACTGCAGACGAATCGTGGAGACGGCAGTCGCGGGCCTCGACGGGCTCGACGTGCTCATCAACAACGCAGGCTGGGGTGACGTCACGGAGCTTGGCACGACAACGGAGGAGAGCTGGAACCGGACCCTCGATACCAATCTCAAGGCCGTCTACTTCATGACCCAGTTCGCCGCTCCCCACCTCAGGGAAGCGAAGGGCTCGATCGTGAACTTCTCGTCGGTCTTCGGTCTGGTCGGCGCGCCAGGGTCCTCGGTCTACGGCGCGGCCAAGGCCGGAGTCATCAACCTAACCAAGGCCCACGCGCTGGAACTCGCGCCCGATGTCCGCGTCAATGCCGTCTGTCCTGGCGGTGTCGACACCGACATGCTGCGCGAGTTGGCGCTCACCCTCGCCGATTCAATTGAGGAGGGGTACGCGATCCTCAAGGAAGACGCGACGGCTCTCAAGCGTATCGCGGATCCGCGCGAACTTGCCGGACCGGTACTCTACCTGTGCTCGGACCTCGCGCGTTTCGTCACCGGTTCCATCCACGTTGTCGATGGCGGAGAGACGATCGACTGATACCGATCACGTCGCGTTCCGGGACCGAACATCATGACAGAGCACCCCGACCGATTGAACGAAGCGCACCTGATTCGCGCAACGATGCTCTGCTATCGATCGTCGAACCGTCCAGCCAACACCGCGAGTTCGGGGCCGTTCATGGTGCCGGAGCCAGGGCTTCGGTGACGGCCTCGAAGTCGTGTTCGCCATGACCGTCGGCGATTGCACGGGTGACAAGATCATGGATGGACTCCAGGGGGTCCGCAACGAGGCCTGCCTTCCGGCTCTCCGCGATGATCTGTTCAAGTGAGAGCCTCCAGACATCCAGTGTTGCTCCGACCTCCTCGCCGTAGTTCCTGGCGATGGCCGACGCCACCATCTTCTCGAGATCGGCGGACAGGGGGCCCTCACGCATGTAGTCCGACACCATGAGCCTCACGAACACCGTGGGGTCCATGTCGGCGGCCCTGCACATCGCAGCGCCGTGCAGGACCCCGACATAGGCGTGCACGGCGAATGCAAGCTGGCCGGCGACCAGTGTGGCCGCACCACCCGGCGCTTCGGAAACGTGCAGGAGGCGCGCCGTGGCAGCGCGGAGTACAGGCCGCACGGTCTCGAACACCGGTGTGGAGCCGGAACAGAGGATGGTCGCATTGCCCGTGCGCACCGCCGAGGGATAGTCCTGGATCTGGGCTTCCAGGTAGTCGATGTCATGTTGTTCGGCCCACGCGCCCAGATCGCGCGATTCACTCGCGGTCATGCTCGAAAGGACAACCAGTGTGTTCCCGCGAAGTGCTTCGGCCACTGCCGCGTTCTTCACGCTGGCGGCAGTGGCGGCGTGATCGCGCAGACATGACAGGACGACTTTCCCGCGAGGCACCGCCTCGGCGATGGTGGGTTTCGCGCGGTCGCCGTAGGATCGCGCCCGGTTGGAACCGCGATTCCACACGGTCACGTCAAGTCCCTTCATAATCAGCCGGTCGGCAACGGCGCTTCCCATCTTGCCAAGACCCAGCACCGCTACTGCCGGCACACTCGAATCGGATGTCATGACGGCACCTTTCTTCGGGGCGGTTCTGTCAAAAGGTTCGGCTCGGGCCGGATACCTTCTCTTCGTGCCGCCACCCGCATCATGGGACGACGGTCCAGCGAATATCACAGTGGGCCGGGGTTACAAGATCCCGCAGACCACCCGCGTCATGTCCCAGATGGCCGATGACAAGAAACCCCGGGCCTTCGCCCCGATTGTCCTGGATCCATGGGAAGCAGGACTTCGTTCAGCAGTACGCCGGACAACGGGTTGCGAAGCAAGGAGATGATCGAACGGGGATTGCGGGCTGTGAACTTCACCCGGGGCGACGCCCGAACATCACGAACACGGATCTAGAAGAACGTCGACATCGTCCGCGGCACCAGAGTCTGATCGAGAATGACCTTGCGACGTGCAATACGCCATTGCTTGCCATGGCGGCGAAGCCGGTCTTCGCGGCGTCCGACGTACATGACCTCCGTGCGCTCGAGGCGCGACTGGTAGACCAGGAGGTTGCACCGTATATCGAGTCCGTCATCGTTCACCTCGAGAACCTCTACATTCGAGATGAAGTAGCGCATTCGCGAAGGCGGCTGCTCCGCATGGGCAAGCGATGAACGCAGGCGTTCGATGCGGGAGGCAAGGAACTCCTTGTCGTCGTCGAAGTACGCCATCTCGCCATCGGCGGAAACGGCGTCGGGCTGCCCGTCGACCGTTGCCCGCGCCGGCATCCAGTAGCGTACGTCGTCGGTGAAAAGATCGAGCCATTCTTCCAGGCGAAGCTCGCTCAGCAGGCGAACCTCGCGATAGAGAAACTGTTCAACGCGGTGCTGCAGCGCGACGCTGACCATGGGACGTTCCCGACCAGGGTGAGCTCACAAGCGTCGCCCAGTGCCGATAGAAATTCAGCTGGTTGGTTTCCGAGATGTACGGCGAAAAACGTCCGGGACATCCCTCCGGTCCGTCCAGCAACGGCTGCCCGACGTTCATCTGGTAGTTGAAATCGAGCCTCTGTCCGACGACGCCCCGCGTCGCTTCGGTCACCTGCTCGAAGTTCTCGGTATCGTCCTGCGCCGCAATACCGCTGACTGCCTGGATGCGCGTGTAGTCGACACGTGCGAGGTCCTTGATGACCTTCGGCGCATCACGATCGACCGCACACCAGTTCCAGGCCTCCAGGCGATCGGGGCCCTTCGGCAGCCACAGGTAGAATCCGATCGGTCGCAACGCGCTGAAGTCGTTGAACGAAAGATTGGGAAACATGTTGCTGAACGACGGTGCGTAGACACCGGCCTGGCGTTTCGGGAACGCCCTGATCAGTCGCTGTTGACACTCCTCGACATACTCAACCACCTCCGGCCCGTAGGTCCTGGCGAGTTCCCGGTCGACCTCGTAGCGCTCGCTGTCGAAGACGACGCCCGTCATGCCGTGGCCATTGTCGAGGCCGATGTTGTAGTACCGGGCCTGGTTGCCGCGGAAGTTCGGATTGGCCGGATTGATCTGCCGGATGTCGAGCTTGAACATCGATCCGTGCGAGTAGGGCAGATGATAGGTATCGCCCGCAAAGTTCTCGCTGGCGATCTTCCAGTTGGCGTTGAGGGAATAGCGCTGGATGCCGGGAATGAACTCGATTCCTCCGACCTGGCGCTCGATCATGACATCCAGGTACCAGCGAAGATCTCCCAGGAAGTCGTCGAGGCTCTCGGCTCCGGCGTCCCAGTTGCCGAAGATCATGCCTCCGTAGATCGCCAGGTTCGGGACCTCGAGCATGCCCCATTTGTCCTTGTCAAGGCGATCGCCGTAGGCCTCCTTTCCCAGAGGTACGCCCTTGAGCCGACCCGTGTTCGAGTAGGTCCAGCCATGAAAACTGCAAGTGAACTGGCGGGCATTGCCGCGGTCGGCGCGACAGACCTTCATGCCCCGATGACGGCAGGAGTTCAGAAACGCCCGTATGACCCTGTCTTCTCCGCGACACACGAGGATGGGATCCTCACCCATGTATGCCGCCATGTAATCCCCGGCCTTGGGAACTTGCGATTCATGACCGAGGAAAAGCCAGCAGCGTGCGAACACTCGCTCCAGTTCCGCCTGGTAGATATCCGGGTCGAAGAATATCCTGCGGCTGACGAGGCCTTCATCGATCCTGACGTAACGGTCCGCCTCCATGGGCCTCCCTCGATCAGTTCGGAGCCGACGATACGGCACATTACCGGAAACCCGATTGAAACCCCAACGTGAGTCCGGAACGTGTCGGTCAGGCACCGGCGAACGGCACCGGTCAGCGAGCGGGCTGCGATAGGCTGGAACGAGAACCGGCGGAGTGAGGGGCCTAGTTCCCGAACCGGAACACTGCCGATATGGCGCAGTGATCGGGATGCGGATCGCGCCGTGGCGCCTCGCGGAACGATCCCGGCGCCAGCATCGTCTGCGCACCGCCTCCGGCCACCATGTGATCGATGAACGCCGGGAAGCGCGGATCGCAGCGGAACGGCACGTCCTTCGTCAACAGCAGCAGAGGCGCCGAGGTTGGCGAAAGCATGCGCCACGCCCAGTCGCCGGCGAGCGTCAGGCGGCGGTTGAAGTCTCCCAGGATGACGAAGGGCTGAGCCTTTGCCCGGCGGACGTCGGCCCACGCCTTCAACTCCTCGATCTGGCTGTGCAGCGTCGCGCAGACTTCCGCGCTCCCGCTGTCGCCGTCCTGAGCGGCGCCCCAGCACCCGGTCCTGAGATGGACCGAGAGCAGGCGAAGTTCCAGGCCTTGCGATGTCACGACGATATCGGTGGCCCATCGCTGGAATGCGTCTCCGGCGCCCAGCGATGTCAGGTCCCCGTTGCGGCGGTACTGGACGCCGCGCCGGATCGCGAACCCCGTCGCCAGGTGGCCGAGCTCAGCCTGCGGCCTGTCCCAGCAGGCAGGGCTGTTCTCCATCGGCGGGCGCCGCGACACTTCCACGTGCCAGTCGGATGCCGGGAACACGCGGTGCGCCGCCATCTCGTTCTCCACCTCCTGGAAGGCGACGATATCGGCGTCCAGTTCGGCGATCCGCCGGGCGAGGATTGCGTAGTCGGCATCGCTGCGCCCAACGCAGCCGGCGCCGTCGCTGTCGTCCAGATGTTCCAGGTTCCAGGCTGCGATGCGCAGTTCGTCGCCCGATCCCGTTTGCGGCGCAAGCGCCAGGACCAGCCACACCAACATCACCCATCCGGAAGCACGCATCGTGATCTCCTTTACCTTCCGGGCGACGGCGCCCCGGCTTAATCCTCCGGTGCGTGACACCGTCCCCGCAGGACGGGCCGCTATCGAAGGAGGGCGCGCTCCTCCGTCCTCTGCCACGCCTCGCGATAGCTGCGCTGGTAGGCGTGATAGGGATCGCTGGTGACCGCGTAGTCCCACACCGGCGGCCGGCCGTGCCTGTTAGCCTCGAAGATCGTCGTGCGGCGTCGAACGCTTTCTTCCACGAGGTCCGGCAGGCGGGTCACGTCCCACTGCCTGTGGACCTCCTGGTGCAGGTCGTCCCGCGTCGCGGCATGGGTGGCATCCTGCGCCAGGTCGCGACGCTCTTCGGGATCCCTGGCAAGATCGAACAGCAGCGCTGCCGTCCTCTCGCAATGAACGAACTTGTGGTAGCCGCGCCTGATCATGAACCACGGTGCCGGCACGCCCTCGCCGCAGTACTCCGCCAGCACATCGCGCGGAGCGCCCGCGTCGTTTCCGTGCAGAACATGCGCGAGACTCCTGCCGTCAACCGGACCTGCGACGCTGCCAGCCTCCTCGCCGCCGGCAAGTTCCACCAGCGTCGGAAGCACATCGACGAGCGAAACCGGTGTCCGCACCCGCCTTGCCGCAAATGCGGCGGGACAGTGGAACACGAGAGGCACCCGTTCGGCCCACTCGAAAAAGGTGCGTAGGCCCCAGAGGCCGCGCTCTCCCAGCATGTTGCCGTGATCGGCGGTGATGACGACGATGGTGTCGGTGTGGAGGCGGGAGGCTTCGAGTGCGCCGAGGATCTGTCCGATCCTGTCGTCGATGTGGCTGAGCATCGCGTAGTAGGCGTGACGTGCCCGGCGAACATGCGTGTCGGTCACTCCGGCCTGACCCATGCCGCCGTACTCATGGAGATAGCGACTCAGTTCGTCGTGGTCATCGACCGGGATCGGCGCTACCGCCGGCATGGAGATGTCCCCGTCGTCGTAACGGTTCCAGTACTCGGCCGGCGAGGCGAAGGGAGGGTGGGGCTGGATGAACGAGATGGTCATCAGGAAGGGTCGGTCGGCCTCTTCGCGGGCCAGCTGGTAGATCCTGTTGACGGAGGTGAAGGTCACCTCGTCGTCAAAGTCGATTCCCAGGCAGCGCACGCAGGGACCCGCCTCGATCACCTCGTCGAGATTCGGGTAGTCGGGAAATCCCTCGTCTTCCCAGCGCGCGCCTCCAGGCGGCGGGCCCCAGCCGAAGTCCGAAGGCACCACGTCGGTCGTCAACCGCTCCTCGAAGCCGTGCAGCTGGTCGGGCCCCACGAAGTGCATCTTGCCGGAGAGGATCGTCCGGTAACCCGCCAGGCGCAGGTGGTGGGCAAAGGTGGGAATGCTGGCCGGAAGCTCGCTGCCGTTGTCGTAGACGCCGACCTTCGAGGGCAGGAGACCTGTCAGAAACGAGGCACGGGACGGTCCGCACAGGGGAGCGTTGCAGTACGCGTTCTCGAAGACGACGCCCTCCTCGCCAAGTCTCTTCATGTGGGGTGCCCTGATCGTGCCGTCGCCGTACATGGGCAGCGCCAGGGCGCTCATGAAGTCGGCCATGACGATCACGATGTTGGGTTGGGTCCTGGTCATGATGATGTTCCTTGTCTCATGCCGAAGGGGTGCGCTCTGCCACCGGAGCTGAAGTCACGGAAAGCACCACAAAGGAGCCAACGCTGTCCAGGGTGCCGTCGGGCAAGGACGAATCGCGCATCGGTCTCCGGAGGACGTCGCGCACCTTCGATGAGCGTGCCCGGCCGCTCGTGGAGCACCAGGCGGATTGCAGGAACGGCTCGCCGGGGGTTCTTGCTCAAAACTCCTACAGAACGTCAACATCCTGCTTTCACGACCCTTGGCCCTATTGGGCGGCAATCCATTCCGCGTAGACAAGCTGCACGCTTGGCCGGGACATGACGGCATCGGCAATCCGCCTGACATTAGGGAACTCCGCTGTTGTTGGGTGGCCGAGCGACGGAGCAAGCCAGGTGGTCAACATGAAGAGGTAGATATCGACCGCGCTGAACCGTTCGCCCAGGACCCACTCGTTGTCGCCAATTTGATCGTCGATCACGTTCCACGTCTGGCGCAATCGCCTGATGCCTCGTCTTCGCGCACTTGATTCATCAGCGGGTGCATCGACGAAACGATCCGGATAGTAGAAGGTCTGGAAGGCCATCTGCACGGTGTTGGAAAAGTACACCAGCGTCTGCAGATACCGTGCGCGTTCCGGCTCGTCGAACCCGGGCGCCAGGTTCGCCTCGGGATGACGATCGCACAGGAACATCGTGATTGCGGCGCACTCGTACATGCCCTTGTCGTCCCACAGGAGAACCGGTACCCAGCCATTGGGGTTGATTGCCAGCTGTTCCGGCGGACGTGGCAGATTCATGTCGATCGTCGACTGGATCAGTTCATAGGGCTTGCCGATTTCTTCCAGGATCACCCGAACTCCCTGAGCGGCACTGCCTTGTGCATAAAACAGTTTGTACATCATAGGTTCCTTCCCGTTCGTCCGAGGCCTGCTTCAACAGCTTCACACTACTGTGCGCCGCTGCCCCACAGGATGCGTGTGGATACTGAGCGTCAAGACCTCAGTACCGCACAACATTGGGACCGCTCAAGAAGAGGTACAGGGGCTCGTGGTCCGCTTTCCGAAGGAGAACGCGCGGCGGCGGTGCCGGTCTGCGGATGTCAGCCGCGGCGCAGGATTCGCACCATGGCATCGATGGCGTGATCGATCGGACCGTCGTTGACCAGGAATTCCACATCATCCCCCTCGACCGGGATCGTGCGGCGAAGCCGTTCTTCCTGATCGTCCGCTGGTTCCCGAGCTCGTCCGGCGAGCCGCTGCCTCAGCAGCGTGGCGGGGGCATCGACATGGATGACGCGGATCCGGGGAAAGACCTTGCGTGCTTCGGTAATGACGCTGCGCGAGACGTTGGCGATGACACAGCGGCCCTCTTCCAGCGGCCTCGAAATGTCCCGGGGGACACCATAGGCAAGGCCATGGGCATGCCACGTGAGGGCAAAGTCGCCTCGTTGCCTCGCCGCCTCGAAGTCGTCGGGCGCCATCGCCATGTCGCCCGGGGCATGGTCCGGGCGGGTAACACTGCGCCCGGCAAAGACGAACCGTGCATCGCCCTCCAGAGAACGCCGCGCGCCATCGATGAGCGTATTCTTGCCGGCTCCACTCGGGCCGACGACAAGGAAGAGGGTGCCTGGCGCCATCAGGCGGGGCGTCGGAAGGGTTCGCCGAGGGTTCTTGCGAATTGCTCGAAATAGGTCGAGGTCACCGGCTCCTCGCCGCGCGCCTCGATGATGGCCCTGTGAAGCGCGGCGAGGCGGTGAAAGGGAACGCCTGGATAGGTGTGATGGGCCGTATGGTAGACCATCTGCCAGGCCAGCCAGCGCATGAGAGGGTTTGCGCGCACCGTGCGGGTGTTGGTCCAGGTGTCGCTGGTGAACGGCATGCCGGTGTGCTCGATGATGTTCTGGATCTGGTGCGTCCACGACATGGCGAGCATCGGAGCCAGCCACATCGTGACGGCTGCCCATGAGCCGGTCCAGACGGAGAGCGCGGCGATGAGGGCGTAGCCGGCGAGATGCCAGCGCGCCTCGGCGACGACGCGGCGCTCCATCTTCGAATCGAGGTAGTACTCTGTTCGAGGCTGTTTGCGCCCGGTCACGGCATGGCGGATAAGATTGGTGACGAGGCCTCGCCAGAACGAGAGTCCGCTCAGACCAAGCCAGCCGGCGAAGCGCCCGTTGTTCTCGAAGGCGAGTTCCGAATCCCGTTCGGGATCCTGGGTGTGGCGATGGTGGCACAGATGCTGCCAGCGATCGTGGTCGCGCGGATAGATCAGGATGAACCCCGTCACGCGTCCGAGCCATTCGTTCATCCACCGGCGGCGGAAGACCGTGTCATGGCTCGCCTCGTGCTGTGCCGCATAGAGCCAGTTGACGAGCATGCCGTGTGCGACGAAGAAGGGCACGCTCCACCAACTTCCCCACGTGAGCCACAGTCCGGTCCCGGAACAGGCGATCGCCGCGAGGTGGCTTGCCAGCTGGAGGCCGCCCGCCAAGTCGGATTTCTTCATGAGGCCGCGCAGCAAGTCGGCGTCAACCCGCGCCTTGCCCGGTGCGGCAAAGTCCTCGTTCAGGGATGCCTCCCCGTGAACTTCCCGGTTGTCTGTTTCATTGTCCCACAATGGCGACATGAAGGCGAGCTTCCGGAGGTCCCTCAGCGCAGGCGCCAGACGAGAAGCACGGCGAACATGGCGACTGCAACGGGCCAGTGCCAGAAAGCCAAGCCGCCCTCGAGGCAGGCCAGAGCCAGCACGGAACTGATGGGAAGAAAGAAGCATCCTGCCGGGGTGGCCCAGATGAGCAGCCAGTCGTTGGTGAACTCCAGCAGGAAGCGGATGACACCAGGCGCTCCCGCCGGCACCGGCAACCGGGGATTGAGAAACAGGAACCAGATGCTGACGGCGATCACGCCGAGAGACATCAGGAAGATCTGCAGCCGGTCGCCCTCCATGCCAGCGACGGAAAGGACATCGCCCGTGAAGAACATTCAGGCGCCCACCGGTTCACCGGTGCCCGTACCCGACATCATGCCGGCGCCGGCCTTCTTCAGCATCGTCATGGAGGGATAGTCGAGGATCATCAGGCCGCCGTCGACAATGAGTGTCTGTCCGGTGACGAAACTCGCTTCATCGCTGGCAAGAAAGAGCACCGCCGCGGCGATTTCGGCCGGGGTACCCATGCGTCCCAGGGCCGATGGCGGGAGAAACCACCCGTCCCCACCCGAAGGCGGTTCCTCGGCGTCTCGTTCGGTGGTGATCCAGCCGGGCGAGACACCATTGCAGCGCACACCGAGGCGGGCTCCTTCCGCCGCGAAGCTCCGCACCAGCGCTTCCACGCCGGCCTTTGCAATTCCGTAGGTCCCCCAGTTGCCATGCCAGGTCGCCGTCGAACTGATGCACACGATGCTGCCGCGCCGGCGCGCCAGATGCGGCAGCGCGTGCGAGCTGACGAACCAGGGGGCATCGAGGTTGGGGCCACGCAGTTTCTGCCAGCGCACCCCGGGGGGATCGTCGTCCCCGACTCCGGCGCGCCGGCCGCCGACCCCGGCGTTGTTGACGACAACATCGATGCCGCCGAAACGATCCACCACCCCCGCGACCATGGCGGCGCTGGCGTCCTCCGAGGAGAGTTCGCAAGGCCAGAAGCCGGCTTCGGCGCCCGCCGCCTCGAGCTCGCCGAGCACGCGCTTTCCCCTTTCCCGGTTGCGCCCGACAATGGCGATCCGCGCCCCCTCGGCAGCGAATCTCTTCGCGATTCCCCGGCCGATTCCCGAGTTGCCTCCGGTGATCAGCGCCACCTTGTCTTTCATGTGTCGTTCCCCCTTCACGTGTTGAGGACGGCGATATCCATCGGTGTGGCCACTCCCTCGACATCGCACCTGGCGACGACCTCCAGTGAATGTCCGGTCCACCCCTGTTGCTGCGCCAGATCAAGGGCGGCGCTGGTCGTAACGAGTGACGATCCCTCAACCTTGCAGTGCTTTTCGAGTTTGGCGGCAAGATTGACCGCTTCGCCGATTACCGTGTACTCGAGACGGGTTTCGTCACCGACGGTGCCAAAGATCACGGTGCCTGTGGCAAGGCCCATGCCCCACGCCAGGAGGCGCTGCTCGCGCGATTGCCGGCGCTGGTTCCAGGCGTTCATCTGGTGATCGATGTCGAGCGCCGCCACGATGGCATCGGCCGCGAAGTTCTCGCTCGGCGCCGTGGCGCCAAAGGTGATCATCACGCCATCTCCCATGAACTTGTCGATGGTGCCACCATGCTTGCGGGCCGTCGACACGACGAGATGCTGGTAGCGCGACAGCATGGCAAGCGTCTGGCCCGGGCCAACGCGGCCGGACAGCGCGGTGAATCCCCTCAGGTCCACGAACAGGATTGCGGCATCCCGCAGCACGCCCTCTCCGGCTGCCACCACATCCTCGGAATGGGTGATCCGGTCGGCGACTTCCGGAGCGAAAAAGCGGGTGAGATCCTTCGCCGCCTCGCTGACCGCCACCGAGCGGATGAGCTGCTTGTGCGCCCGGGTGAGCGCGATGACAAGAATGCCGGTGACGAGGAGGAAGGTCAGAATCTTGTCGACCTCGCCGCCGATCAGGATATCGCTGGTGTAGAGGTAATGAACGTAGTCACGCGTGATCTCGCTGGGAACCGGCGCCACGTAGAGCGCATAGAAGAGCAGGGCCAGCCATCCGGTAATCGCCGTGGCCCCCGCCATCAGAACGTAGCGCGGATCAAAGCGCAGGGTGCGCAGCGCGATCAGAACGAAGAGATAGAGCATGGTCGGCACCTGGAGGGAGAAGCCCGGGGGCTGGGCGTACTGCAGGTGGAAACTCCAGATCGTCACCAGCAGCACGGCGATGTCGACCACGATCGACGTGACGATCATCCAGTTGGGCAGGCGCCTGGCATGAGCAAGGACAAGGCGCGTCACCGTGAACAGGAAGTAGGTGCCGAGCGCCCAGGGCACCGGCTCGAGCATGGTGTCTTCAGGAAATGTCTTGGGCGAGAGCGTGTAGAGCACGGCGAAAAGGATGATGCCGATCATCTGGACCCAACCGATCAGCACCTCGCTGTCGGCCTGGTCGCGGGCTATCTGGTTCCTGACACGCTCGGGCAGATGGCCTTCCACCGGCTCGCCGAAGAGCAGAATCCGAAGCCTGGCGGCAGTGGACTTCATGACCGGGTCATCCACAGGCTGGTCTCGAGAGCGCCCGTCGCAAGCGGGATGTCTCCCAGAACCCCCGAAAGGAGACGCTCCGGATGCCGACGGGTCATGTAGTGGCTGGCAAAGAGCGGCGTCCAGGATCCTCCGGTCAGCATCGGCGC
The DNA here is from genome assembly GCA_028821455.1 of bacterium. Taxonomy (GTDB): domain Bacteria; phylum Pseudomonadota; class Alphaproteobacteria; order SP197; family SP197; genus SP197. The sequence continues at coordinate 14,198 of JAPPGE010000008.1, forward strand.
CACCACGAGCTGCTCATTGTAGCCGCGCCAGTCCCAGGCGCGCGGGTAGTCGAAGGGGAGGAAGATGTCGTGGACATGGACGAGGACCCCGACCGGGAGGTCGGGCACGATCCGGTTGAAGAGTTCGTCCACGTCGCTTCCCGGCATGGCGACGTGGCTCGAGTCGATGAACAGCATATCGCCCTTTCCCAGATCTTCCACGACAGCGGAATCGGCGTCGTGAAGCATGGATTTCATCCACGTGACGCCGCGGGCGGGAAGAGGGGCACGCGGTTCGGGGTCGATGGCGACAAGACGGGTGTTCAAGGCGCCGTCGGCAATGGCGCGGGCCATGAAACGGGTGCTGTGTCCGGAACCGATTTCGACGATGCGCGAGGGCTCGCGCAAGCGCACCATGGCATAGAGAACGGCGGCGTCCAGCCGCGGAAACCAGTCCTGGCTCCAGCGCGCTCCGGGAGCCGGGTCGTCATGGCCGATGGCCTTCAGGTCGTCACGGAACTGCTCGAGACCGGTGATGATGTCGCAGAAGGACTCGAGATGCGAGGCGAACAGCCGGTCGACCACCTGATAGCCCGAAGTGGCAGGGAAACTTCCGGCATGACGGCACGGAATGAAGTACCCCTGACGGTCCAGCCCCGTCACCGTCGCAAGCGCCATTCCCAGGCGCCGGGCATAGCCGGTCAAGGGATGAGCACCAGACCTTCGCGCGCAACGACGGATCCGGGGCGCCGCTGCTCGATCTCGGCGGCGATCGCGTCCATGCGATCGTCGTCGTGCGAGGGATCGTGGTGGAAGGCGACGAAGGTCTTCACCGAGGCGGCATCGGCGAGCCGTACACCCTCCTGCCATGTCGAGTGGCCCCAGTTCACGAAGGCCGGAAACTCCTCGTCGGTGTAGGATGAATCGTAGATCATCAGGTCACACCCGGAGACCAGTTCGAGGATGTTGCGGTCGGGCGCCCCCACGATGTGCTCGGTGTCGGTAACGTAGCACAGCGCCCTGCCATCATGTTCGACGCGGTAGCCGCAGGCGCCGTTGGGGTGGTTGAGGGGTGCGGTCGCGATCTTCATTCCCGGGTGGGGTTCCAGGACGTCACCGGTGCGGAAGGTCTTCCACGTGATGGTGGCCCGAAGCGAGTCCGCGGTGACCGGTGTTTGCGGATCTTCCAGAAAGTGGCGCACCACGGTCTCGAGAGCCTGGGGCGATTCGATGTGGCCGGCCCACACCGTCAGGCGTGTTTCGGGGTGATTGAGAGCGTTGAAAAGGGCCACGCCGCAGACATGGTCGAGGTGGGTGTGCGTGAGGAAGAGATCCGCATCGACCGGACCCTCACCAAGAGACTCTGACAGGGACCCAAGCCCGGTTCCGGCATCGAAGATGAGAAGTCTGTTGGCGCAGCGGACCTCGAGGCACGAAGTATTGCCGCCATAGCGCCGGGTTCCGGGATCGCTGCAGGCGATGCTGCCGCGCACTCCACGGAACCTGACCATGAACTCAAGTGCCGATGGCATGGCTGCCTCACGTTGGTATGGACGGTCATTTCATGGTTGCCGCCAAGGGTATATGGTCGCGGTCCCCTTGACCACGCCGGGAGACATGGGATGTCCGGGAACCGGGAGACAGTCCTGCGGCTGATCCGCGACCTCGCCGTGATGAATGGAGGCGATTTCGAACTTGCGTCCGGCGAGCGGTCTGCCCTCTACATCGATCTTCGCCGGGTGACGATGCATCCTCTCGGGGCCAGCGCCATCGGTCACATGATCAACGACCATCTGGCTGGTGCCGGTGTTGATTCCGTGGGAGGCATGGCGACGGCTGCCATACCCGTCGTCACGGCGGTGGTCTGCGAGAGTCAGCTGCGGAACGTTCCCGTCAGGGGGTTCTACGTGCGGGACAAGGCGAAGACCCGCGGTACGCAACGTCGTATCGAAGGTCTTCTCGAGGAAGGGGACAGGGTTGCCCTTCTTGAGGACACGATGACGACGGGACAATCGACCATGGCCGCCGTCGAGGCGGTTCGCGAGGCAGGAGCAACGGTGGTGCGCGTGATCACGGTGGTCGACCGTCTCAGGGGCGGCGCTGCACTGTTTGCGCAATCGGGCATTTCATTCGAGGCCCTCTTCACGCTTGACGGGATAACAGGCGACGGGTGTTGATAGCATCGCCGAGGACGAAGTATCCCTCGCGCATCCAGTCGAGCGCAGCCTGGAGCTGTGGCCGGTCACGCCTGGCGCCGGATGCGGTTTTCTCGAAGATGCGGCCGCGCCCGGCCGCCTCCGGTGCATCACGCTGCAGGGCAGGGGACTGGTCCGGTGTCGAGATCCCTGCCTGACCGACAAGCACGACCCATGCGTCCGGAAAACCTCCGGCACAGCAGGTTTCCGGACACTCGACTGGCGCCTCTGGGCAACTCGGCGTGCGCAGACCGTCGTGTCTCCAAGACAAGCGTGTTCTGGACGCCCGCCACGCCAGGCGAGTCGGGCCATGCAGGGCGGACATGCTCTGGTGGAACTGCTGGTCGAGAATTGCCGGCAGACGCCGCAGCAGATCGTTTGGCATAACGCTGACGCGGGCCTCTTCTTCCGTGCCGATTGGTCCCGCAAAGACGTGATCATCGGCGGTGGCGAGCAGCCACGAGCCCAGGCCCCGTGGCGCATCCCCCGATTGTCGTTGGAGTTGACGGGCGTCGCCAAGGAGCGCCATATTGGCTGTGATCCGGCGAGTGGGGAGAGCCTGCATCGTGGCTCCGACACGCAGGGATGTTTTGCTGGCGAGCGCGTCTGTCGTCGGGTCTGCGCTGATTCCCTTCGGCGTGGCCCAAGCCTCGAACAACGTCTTCGAGGCGATTGATGTGTTCACCGGCGGCGCGTCGCGCCTGGAAGGGGGTTTGCTGATCGATGCGCCGGAGATCTTCGACAACGGCGGCGCTGTGCCGATCCGGGTCGTCGCCGAGGGTGCGCGGCGCATCGCGCTCTTCAACGACGGGAACCCGAATCCTGGCGTTGCGGTGTTCTCGTTCGGCAGGTTCGTTCGGCCGGAAGCTACGATCCGTATCCGCTTGGCCCGCAGCCAGACCGTGTATGCCGTGGCGGAAATGGCGGACGGCACTTTCCGCGAGGCTTCCCAGAAGATCGCGGTGACCGTCGGCGGCTGCGCCTGAGGAGCGGGCGATGGCGGAACCCAGGCCGCGCGTGAAGCTGCCAAGGTCGATTGAGGCGGGGGTCCCGTTCACGGTCAAGACCCGCATCACCCATCCGATGCATACGGGGGAACGCCACGACAGCGAGGGCGCGCTCGTACCCCGCCAGATCATCAACCGCTTCGTGGTGAGCTACAACGGCGAGTTGGCGATCTCTGTCGATCTGGAGCCGGCGGTCTCGGCCGACCCCTACGTCCAGTTCGAGATGGCCGTACCGGAATCGGGCCATCTGGAGTTCCAATGGTTCGACGATGATGGGTCCGTGTACAGCCTCAGCAAACGGGTTGACGTCGACTAGCCGGCCCCGGCCGGCGGGCCTTGCGGCATGTCTGACCGCGGGACTGCTCGCGTTGACGCTGCTGGCTTTCCAGGCCGCCAGCGCATGGAGCGACGATGGTGAACGCGGCAAGGAACTCTTTGGCCTGTGCAAGCGCTGCCACCAGGTGGGCAGCGGTGCGACGCATCGGATCGGCCCGCACCTCAACGATGTCTTTGGCCGCGCCGCCGGATCGCTCGCAGGCTTCCGCTACTCTCGGGCGATGCGGGAGGCCGGTACCGGCGGCCTGGTCTGGGACGATGCGACCCTCGATGCGTTCCTTGCCGATCCGCACACCTTCGTGCCACGCTCGCGCATGAGTTTCGACGGCATCAAGGGCATGGACGACAGGGCTGCGCTCCTCGCGTGGCTGCAAGGCTATTCCGGCGGCGCCGCCGACCTGCCGCCAGCGGAGCCGACGGCCACGCCAGAGGAATATGGCCTCGACGTCAAGATTCTCAGCGTTGCGGGAGACCCGGAGTACGGCGCCTATCTGGCGGGAGAGTGCACCACCTGCCACCGGACGGACGGCGCCGACAAAGGCATCCCCTCGATTGTGGGATGGCCGGTCGATGATTTCGTGATAGCCTTGCATGCTTACAAGAGCGGAACGAGGGTCCATGCGGTCATGCAGATGGTGGCTGGGCGCTTGTCGGACGAGGAGATCGCCGCCCTCGCTGCACATTTTCAAGAGGTGGAAGGCAATCCTTGAACCAAGGGGAATGAGTGATGCGCAAACAGAACGGAAAGAGTGATCTGAGCCGCCGTGGATTCGTTGCATCCGCGGCCGCAGCGACAGCGGTGGCATCGGTGCTGCCGGCGCCGGCGGTGCTCGCCGGGGGGCGTCCCCGCGTCGTGGTCGTAGGCGGTGGCGCGGGCGGCGCGACGGCTGCGCGCTACATCGCCAAGGATTCGCAGGGTGCCGTGGACGTGACGCTTGTGGAACCGAGTCGTGCCTACTACACCTGCTTCTTCTCGAACCTCTATATCGGCGGCTTTCGCGAGTGGGAATCGATCGGACACAGCTACGGTGCGCTGGCGGCCAATCACGGCGTCAACGTCGTGCACGACTGGGCGGTCTCCGTCGATCGCGACAATCGGAGCGTCGGGCTTGCCGGCGGGGGAAGCCTCGCCTACGACCGCCTCATCCTGTCGCCCGGCATCGACTTCCGAGACGGCTCGGTTCCCGGTTGGGACCTGTCGCAGCAGAATCGCATGCCGCACGCATACAAAGCGGGCTCGCAAACTCAGCTTCTGAAGGCGCAGATCGAGGCCATGCCGGAGGGCGGCACCTATTGCATGGTGGCGCCGCCCAATCCGTTCCGCTGCCCGCCGGGGCCCTATGAGCGGATCTCGATGGTGGCCCACGTGCTCAAGCAGGCCAATCCGACGGCGAAGATCATCATCGTCGATCCCAAGGAGAAATTCTCCAAGCAGGGGTTGTTCGAAGAGGGTTGGCAGCGCCATTACCCCGGCATGATCGAGCGCATCGGCCCGGACTTCGGCGGCGATATGGTCGAGGTCAGGCCCGAGGCCATGGAGGTCGTGGTGGACGGCGAGGCAATGAAGGTGGACGTCTGTAACGTCATCCCGGCGCAGCAGGCGGGGCGCATCGCGGCGGCGGCGGGCATCACCGACGACTCCGGCTGGGCACCGATCGTGCCGCACACCATGCAGAGCAGGGCCGACGAGAACATCCACGTGCTGGGCGATGCCGCATTACAGGGCGATATGCCGAAGTCGGGTTTCTCGGCCAACAGCCAGGCGAAGGCCTGCGCCATGGCGGTGCGCGGGGCGCTCACCGGATCCTCGGTGTTCCCGCCGCGCTACTCCAACACGTGCTGGTCGCTCATCGCCACCGGCGACGGCGTCAAGGTCGGCGCCTCCTACGAAGCGACCGACGAGAAGATCGCCAAGACCGACGGCTTCATTTCCCAGACCGGGGAAAGCGCGGAGTTGCGCATGGCGACCTACGAGGAGTCGCTTGGCTGGTACGACGGCATTACCGCCGACATGTTCAGCTAAGCCTGCCGGCGGCGCTTCCTACCACCGGGCAGCGAGGCGCCTGCCGACCGTTCTCGCGGAAACCACCATGGCAGCCAGCGCAAGCAGGGCGGCAAGGCTTGCCGTCGAGACGCCGGAAAGACCGGCGCCGACCGTGCAGCCGCCCGCCAGTACGCCACCTACGCCCATCATCACAGCGCCGGCTAGGTAGCGCCCGGTCTGCCGCGGCCCTTCCAGGCTCCGCCATTGGAACTCGCCTGCCGCCAGCGCCGCGGCCAGGCTGCCGAGAAGGACGCCCGCCACGAGGCCGGCGCCGAAGCCTGCCGGTATCGAGGTTGCCGCCACGGCCCAGAACAGCGTGTCGGCCATCGGCCCCGTGAAGCCCATGGACTGCACGGGGATCGGGTCGAAATCATCCAGCAGCACAAGGCCCGTGCCGATCCAGCCCAACGGCACCAACAGCCCGATCGCGCCCGCCATGACCAAGTGGGAGACCCGCGCGCGCGCGAGGAGCGCGCAGACGAACGCCGCGCCTGCGATGACGAGCGGCCAGACCTCGCCACCGGGCCAGGCCGAGAGCGCCACCGCCTCGCCGCCGGCAAGGGTTGCGTTGCCGAGCGCCTCGCGGATCGGCGCCAGCGCGCCCTTCATCACGGCGTGGGCAGTAATGGCGAAGACGATGAGGACGAGCAGGGAGCGCAGATTGCCGGCACCGGCCAGCACCGTGAGCCTTGAGACGCAACCGCCGGTCAGCACCATGCCGGCCCCGAACAGCGCGCCCCCCAGCAGTACGGAAGCGACCGGCAGGTCGGGTGAGAGAAATCGGTGTGTCTCGAAGGAGATCAGGTCAAGGGCGACGGCCAGCCGGGTGCCGACGATCGCGCACGCGAGCGCCATCACCCAGGTGCCCAGAGCCGGCAGGCAGTCGCGCCACTGACCCACCAGGCCACGGCGCAGGCAGAAGGCGCTCCTCTGTGCCAGCGCACCGTAGGCGCAGCCCAGCACCAGGCCCAGCAGCAACGACGCCGTAAGCGGCGTCAGTTCCTCGAATCCCAGCTCCTCCAACAATGGCGCGTCCTCCTGCCGGCGAAGTTCATGCCAATCGGGGGCGAGTGCGGCCAAACACGGTAACGCGATACCGGTCGGAATCGTAGGCGGTACGCCGCAGCCCTGCATCGACGATACCTCAAGCCGGTCATGGACGGCTACGCCATGGCCGTCGGCAAGAGTGTTCGTTTTCGGTGTTCCGCCCGATCGGTCCCTGGCGCCCGATTCAATTCAGGAGAACCGGTTGTTTCATGTGCATTGCGACGGATTTTCCTGCCCGACGGGTTGGGCGACGAGGCCGGCGAGAGCCAGTCCCGCTCCTTGCGCCGGATGTTGCCTGAAAGCCGTTCCTGCTGACTGCCGACATGGACCGGGCCCTGGTCCTGTGAGCCGCCACGCTCAGGGAAGCGGTTTGGCCGACGTTCTCTTCCTCGTGCTGGCTATGGATGAAGCAGCATGTGCGTTCCGTCGGATAGAGACGGGCGTCGAAACCCCTGCGATCGGCGACGCGAATGTCCCGGACAGGTTTTCGCGGTCGAAGCGCCTGGGTGAGTGGAGTCGTGGCCATGGATCCCCTTGCCTTGAGTTGCAGATACGGGAGAATCCGGCGCGGAATCGCCCCGCAGTTGCAGTGGAGAGAGGAAATTGTTGGCGTTATTTCAGTTTCTTAGCACCGCAAGCACGTCGACGGGTGTCCATGAGTTCCCCCCGGAGAAGTGACTGGGGAGGTATCTGGCTCGGTCTGGCGGTGTCCAGTTTCGCGGCATTCCAGATGCTGAAACTGCCTCCGTCGCTGCCCTTGTTCATCGAGGCCTACGGCTACGGGCGGGTCATCGCTGGCGCTCTCGTCTCGGTCTATGCCCTTGCCGGGATCTTCTTTTCGATGAGCGCCGGCACCCTTACCGGGCGGTATCCGATTCACGTGCTTGCAGGATCGCTCGCCTGTTTCTTCCTTGGCAATGCGGTCACCCTCGTCTTTCCTGAGGTTGCCTGGCTCAATCTCGTGGCGCGCACGATCGAGGGTCTCGCCTACACCGTGTTCGCCATCGCCGGCGCTGCCATTGCCAACCGTTCGGCCGCTCCGGCGGACCTTTCCCTGGTGGCTGGCATTGTCGCTGTCTGGGTGCCGGTCGGCCAGATTCTGGCTCTTGTGACCGGTTACCTCTTCTTTGATTCCCTGGGTTGGCAACCGCTGTGGTGGTTGTCGCTTTTCCTCACCCTCGCCCTCGCCCTGTGGCTCCTTCACCGTCGGGCCGGCGTTGAAAGGGCGCTTCGCGTCGAAGTCAAGGACCTGAGAGCGGGCCATCTTCGCCAGCGGTTCTCCCTGTGGCTGGCGGCAGGCGTCTTTGCCGCCTGGGCCGGCCAGTACATCGCTTTCATGACCTGGTTGCCCGACTACGTGGTCGGCCATTTCCAGGTGGGTGCCGATGAGGCCGCCGCCATCAATGCGGTGTCCGTGGCGGGTGTTCTGGCGAGCTGCTTGGCGACCGGATGGCTGCTGCGCAAGGGAGTGTCCTTCGGCCTCCTCTTCACCGGGGCCACCGTCATCCAGGCGATTGTCTGGATTGTTGGCCCCTATCTCGACAGCCTCACCGGGCTCGTCGCCATTACCGCCTATGGCATTGTCGCCGGCGCGCCGCCCACGTGCATGTTCGCCGTTCCCGCGCGCATCTTTGGCGGGGAACGTGCCGGTCCTTCGGCCTTTGCGCCCATGATGACCGGACGCAGCCTGGGCGTTCTTCTGGCCCCCGTCGTGGCCGGTGGCCTTGTTGACACCGAAGGTTGGGAAGTCTTCGCCTGGACGTATGGAGTCCTCACCTTCGCTGCGGCTGGCGCAGGTGGCCTGATGGCCGTTCTTGTGACGCGAAGAGGCAAATAGGAAGCTCAGGTCTTCAGGAGATAGCCGCCTGGCACATTGAGGAGAATGCGGGAACGTGACCGGTCTTCCCCGAGTTTGCGGCGCAGTCGCCAGATATGGGTCTCAAGGGTGTGGGTCCTGATGCGCGTGTCGTGTCCCCAGACTCTTTCCAGAAGGGTGTTGCGATCGACCGGGACTTCTCCGGCGAGGAGAAGTTCGATGAGAATGAGAGACTCCTTCTCGGTGAGGCGGTTCGACGTGCCGCCTGGCCGGTGCACCAGTGCGCGGGTTTCGGGATGAAAGGTGAAGGGCCCGACCTCCACCGGCGCCATCAGTGCGTGTGCCGGCCTGTCGATCAGTTCCTTCACTCTTGCCATCAAGGTGCCGAGCCGGAACGGCTTGGTGATCGCGTCGTCAGAGGTTCCCGAGCCGATCCTGATGACTGATACGGTTCCTTCCATGCGGGCAAGCGTCTGCCAAAGGGAATCGGCACAGGCGTCCGCCAGGTCATCATCGGCGATGACGGCTCCGAAGCGGTCAATCCGGAGATGATCGAGGGCATCTCTCGACCCCGAACAGATGATGGGCGTCATGCCTGGAATCACGTTCAGCTGTTCTGCAACGGCTTCGCCAAGGGGAGCGTCGGCCGTCACGACAAGGATCGGCCTGCCTGCTAGGTTCATGGCGCTGCCACAGGGACATTGCCGGCGTGACTGACATCGTGGCCTACGGGAAGGGAAGCGCGCGCTTTGGCACCTGCGAGTTTCGCTGTGCGCTCGGTTCTGCCGGTATCGTCGATCGAAAGGTGGAGGGGGACGGCGGCACCCCGGCCGGTGTGTGGCCGCTGAGAAGGGTGCTCTTCAGGCCCGACCGGGAGATGCGGCCTGAGTGTTCGCTGCCGGTATCGGCCATCACGCCGACGGACGGGTGGTGCGACGACCCCCGGCACGACAACTACAACAGGCCGGTTTCCCTGCCCTTTGCCGGAGGGCATGAAGTCATGTGGCGCCGTGACCATCTCTACGACCTCGTCATCATCGTAGGATTCAATGACGATCCGCCGCTTCCCGGCGCCGGCAGCGCCATCTTCGTGCATCTGGCATCGGCTGATCTTGCGCCGACTGCCGGATGCGTCGCCTTTGCACGCGAAGATCTCCTGGCGATTCTTCCGGACCTCGACCGGACCAGCGCTCTCGTCGTGCGTCATTCGTAGCCGTGAATTTCCCGCCAGTTGACGGGCTCGACGACGATCACTGCCTTCGCGAACTCGGCGCGGTAGACCATCCAGGTGCCGTTGGGCAGCCAGATGCCGTCACCGGGTTCAAGGTCGAACGTTCCCTCGCGGGTCTCGAGATTGAGCGTGCCCTCGAGGATGTACATGTACTCGTCGTAGAGAACTGTCCACTCCATGTCGCAGTTCTCGAAGAGGCCGATCGACACGCCGAACGACTGACTCTCCTTCGTCGAGACGTCACGCGAGACGGTGATGGTTCCTGGAGGGCCGCCAATCTGGCTGAACACTCGTTCGGATGGCCGGACACGGCGGATGGCTGACATGTCGGTTACCTCTTGTCTGGAAGGTTCGAAAGGTGCGGGCCGGTGAATCCATCCGCCACGTCTCCCTCGGCTGCCGGAGAGGCCACCGGTTCGATGTCACCGAGACGCACGGGCTCGATGGCGTGGCTGCGCAGATCGATCTCCCGGCGTGAACGCTGTGGCAGGCCGTCCCGCGGGGGCTCGAGCAGACGATGAGGATCGTCGCCGTTGACGAAGCCGAGATAGGGTCCGCCGAAGTCGTAGCCGATCAGGCGGGCAAGCCTCTCGTCGTAGGTCCGGGCGACGTCCGGAGGATTGGCGAGGTACTGGTTCTCTTCCTGTCGCAGCCAGCTCCAGCTGTACTGCAGGGCAAGACCGGTCCTGACGACATTGGAACGGTTGGTGCCGCCGCCATGCCAGACACCGCCCGTGTAAAGCAGCACCGATCCGGCCGGCATCTCGACGGGAAACACCTCGTCGGTCCTTGCAAGGCGATCATGGTCCCACAGGTGGCTGCCCGGAACGACGCACGTCCCGCCGTTTGCCTCGGTGAAGTCGGTGAGCGCCCACATGGTGGCGATAACCATGGGGGGAGAGGGGTGGCGTACCGGATAGATGCTGCCGTCACGGTGCAGCCTCTGGGCGCCGGCGCCGGGTTCGAGGTGCATGATGCCGGAAAAATTGAGCTGCCAGTTGGGCGTGTAGGGCGTGAACATCCTTTCGACGAGATCCATGACGACGGGCGCCAACACGAGCTCTCGCGCCGCTGCAGATCGGGCGAGAACCCCGCCGAGCCGCCTGGTGTGACGCCCCAGAAACTCGTCGTGTCCCAGGGGCGCGGCGGCGATGTGGGGCGTCAGTTCGCCGAGGGCCTGTCCCGTTATGTCCGGGGCAAGGCGTCGCACCACCAGATAGCCGTTCTCCTGGAAGAATTCGTGGAGAAGATCCGCCGGCGTGGAGGGCTCGAAGTTTGCAAGGGATGTCATGGCGCACCCCTCTTCGTGGACACCGGCAATGATACCGTTCCGGCGCAGCCTGTTGTCACGGCTTGCCGTTCCATCGACTCCGGATCTGCAATACGGTCTGTTGTCGCCGGGTTCGCCTCCCGGCACGCAGGATTGTCGATACAGATGGCACCTTTATCCATCGGCCTGGCAACGGGGAGCGGAGCCGGTCATTCGCCGGTGACACGTGCGATGCGACCGGGAGTGACAACGGAACATCACCTGACCGGGAAGTTCCATATCCATGCCGCACCTTCGGTGCTGAACGCACCATTAACATGCTGAAACAAAACGCGTTCTCTCTGAAAAATCTTCGCCGGGCAAGCGGATTCATAGCGTTTCCGTACCCCTAGTGCAACAAGAACCGGGGAGAATGCCATGTCTGCCGCACTCCTTCCCGGCAGACAGTGTGAATCACAAACCGGAAGACTTGGGAATCCTCCTCGATTCAGTCAGCCCACATCCGGTTGACGAAGCCCTCGCCAGACAGGTGCGGGTCGCCAGGGAAGCTCCACAAAAAGCGTCCGTTCTCCCCAAGGTTGGGGACGCGCGAAGACAAGCAATCCGAATATCGTCTGCGCCATTGTCGGCGAGACCCTTCCGAATCGATAACAGGGCTCGCTGCGATTCAAGGGAGGGCCCGGGGTGTGATCTCGAAGATGTCGCAGAACACCGGGACGCCGGGACCCGGCGCGTCGCATGTTTCGCGGCGACGCGGCGCCCCTGGGCGATGTCACGAACCCGGCGACGGGCGAGGTCATCGCGCGGGTGCCGTTTGGGTCGGTGCCGAGCGTGGCGTCGTCGAATTTAGGCACAGCGGACCAGAGCGGGTCGCACCGGCGGATCAGGAAATGACCGACAAGGAACTCTTCAGACCGCGAAAGACCTTCGCCGTGAGGCCGAGTCGATCGTTCCGGAAAGCCTGGGGCCCGTTGAAGTGAGACCGTGAATCAGTCAATCTATGAATGAAACCCTTCAAGGGAGGAGATATCGTGACATTGCCAAGACTTGCAACATGCGCGCTGGCCGTAGTGGCCCTGATCGGGCTGGGCTTCAGCGCCTCCGACGAGGCAAGCGCAGACGAAAAGACGTTCATCTCGATTGGCACGGGTGGCCCGACCGGTGTCTACTTCGTGGTCGGAAACTCCGTGTGCCGCATGGTCCACAAGGAGGCCGCCGAGGGCCGGTCGTCAGGTCGCCAGCACGGCATTCGCTGTGCCGCACCTTCCACCGGTGGTTCGACCTACAATATCGGCCAGATCTGCCAGGGCGAGCTCGAGTTCGGCGTGGCCCAGTCCGACTGGCAGTTCCACGCGGTGAACGGCAGTTCCGAAAAGGTCACCAACTGTCCCGGTCTTCGCGCGGTCTTCTCCGTGCACGGCGAGCCCTTCCACCTCATTGCCGCCGCAGGTACCGATATCGGTTCCTTCACCGACACCCAGGGCATACGCATGAACATCGGCAATCCCGGTTCGGGCCAGCGCGGCACGACTGAAGTGCTGATGGAGGGCTACGGCATGTCCACCGACGACTTTGCGGCGGCAACGGAGTTGACCTCGACGGAGCAGTCCCAGGCTCTCTGTGACGGCAAGATCGATGCCTATGGCTACACCGTTGGTGTACCCAATGCCGGCGTGTCCGTGGCAACTGACGGTTGTGATGCCTACATCGTCAATCTCACCGGTGACGTCGAGCAGCAGCTGGTGGCCGACAATCCCTTCTACGCCTTCACCACAATTCCGGCGGGGACGTACAAGACCACAACCGACGACGTGACGACCTTCGGTGTGATGGCGACCTTCGTCAGTCACGAGAACGTGCCTGAGGACGTGGTGTACGAGGTTACCCGTGCCGTGATGGAGAACCTGGACGACTTCAGGTCCCTGCATCCTGCCTTCAGGAATCTCGATCCTGCAGACATGATCGTGAACGGGCTGTCCGCACCGATCCATCCCGGAGCGGCCAAGTACTACGCGGAACAGGGCTGGATGTAATCCTCGAGCCTGAGACGGCCGGCACCGCTCAGCGGTTGCCGGCCGTTTGCTTGCAGTTTTGCCCGTGACGAAGAGCGAGCCGGTATCGGAACCGGCTGGAGCCGCAGGGCCTCCGGATACATTCGAGTACCAGGGACGTCGGCTGGGTCCACGTGTGGCGCAGGCCGTCGGCCTCCTCTGTTTCGCGTGGTCCGTCTATCAGCTGTGGATCGCGTCACCCTTTCCCTTCATGCTGAATTTCGCCGTCATCGGCGACGTGCCGGCGCGTGGGCTCCATCTCTCGTTCGCACTGCTTCTCTGTTTCCTGATCTATCCGGTGTCGCGGCGCTGGAGGGACCGCGGACTGCCGCCCTGGGACATCGTCCTGGCGATCACCGGCCTGATCGTCGCCTCCTATCTCTTCTTCGGATGGAGCGGCCTCGTCTCCCGCCACGGTCTGCTCTATGTCTGGAACGGCATTCCGGTCGAGGCCATCCTCGGCGGAGTCGGCATTCTGCTCTTGCTGGACGCCACGCGCCGCGCGATCGGAATCCCGCTGGTCATCGTCTGCGGTGTCTTCCTGGTCTACTCGATCTTCGGCCAGTCGATGCCCGACATCATCTCGCACAAGGGGCTTAGCCTGACGCGGTTGATCGGCTATCAGTGGCTGACGGGTGAGGCTGTCTTCGGCATCCCCATCAGCGTTTCGGTCAGTTTCGTCTTTCTGTTCGTGCTGTTCGGCGCGTTGCTCGAGAAGGCCGGCGCGGGGCGGTACTTCCTTCACCTTTCCTTCGCCCTGGTCGGACGCTTCAGCGGAGGCCCCGCCAAGGCGGCGATCCTGGCGTCGGGCATGACGGGCATGATTTCCGGTTCGTCGATCGCCAATGTCGTCACCACCGGCACGTTCACGATTCCCGTCATGAGACGGATCGGCATGCCCGCGGTGAAGGCTGGCGCCATCGAGGTCGCCGCATCGACCAACGGCCAGATCATGCCACCGATCATGGGCGCAGCCGCCTTCATCATCGCCGAGTTCATCGGGATCTCCTATTTCGACGTGGTCGTGGCAGCAGCGATTCCGGCCGTGCTGAGCTATGTCGCGCTGCTCTACATCTCCCATCTCGAGGCGGCGAAACTCGGTCTCAAGGGGCTTCCTTCGGCAGAGATTCCTCCGCTTGGCACGACCTTCCTCGCCGGCATCCATCACCTGGTTCCCATCGTCATTCTCGTCTATCTGCTCATGGTGGAGCGCTGGAGCGCGCACAGCGCCGTCTTCTATTCGATCCTCTCGGTCATGGTGATCATCATGGCGCACCGGATCGTTGCCTCGGTCCGCGGGCACGGCCAGGCACTGGCGGAGGCGGTTCGCGACGGCTTCACCGAAATCTATCTCGGGATGGTCGCCGGTGCGCGCAACATGGTCGGGATCGCCATTGCCGTGGCAGCTGCCGGAATCATCGTCGGCGCCGTGTCATCGACGGGCCTCAACAACGCCATGGTCGGCGTGGTCGAGGCGATCGCCGGCGGCAACATCTACATCCTGCTGGGACTGACCGCCATCCTCTGCATCATCCTCGGCATGGGTCTCCCGACGACCGCCAATTACCTGGTCGTCGCTTCCCTCCTGGCCGGAGTGCTGGTGGAACTCGGGGGTGCGGCGGGGCTCGTTCTGCCGCTCATCGCCGTTCACCTCTACGTCTTCTACTACGGCCTGCTGGCGGACTCGACGCCTCCCGTCTGTCTTGCCGCCTTCGCTGCCTCGGCGATCTCCAGGGCAGATCCCCTGAAGACCGGTGTGCAGTCGTTCCTCTATGATATCCGCACCGCGATTCTCCCGCTGGTGTTCCTGTTCAACACGGAACTTCTGCTCATCGGCGTCGAGAGCATCTGGCATGGTGCCTTGGTGACGGTGATGTCGCTGCTCGCCATCCTCGCCTTCAGTTCCCTCACCCAGGGCTGGATGTTCGTCAAGGTACGCTGGCACGAGTCGATCCTGCTCGCGGTCGCCTGCTTCATGCTGTTTCGCCCCGGCTTCTTCATGGACCAGCTGGCGCCGCCGTTCGAGACCGTGGCATTCGATGCCTTCGTTTCGGGCGAATTCACGCCCGAGCCCGGCCGCCAGGTCCGCATGCACGTCACGCGCGCGACGGACTACGGTGACCGCTTCAAGCTGTTCGTGCTGGAAACGCCGGAAGAACAGGCGGCGACACCTTCAGAGACCTTCGGCGTCCAGCTGGTGCGGGAGGATGAGCGCACGTTCGTCGTGGCCGATCTTGCCTGGAACGGCATGGCGGAGCAGGCGGGCATGGATTGGGGCGACTACGTGACGGGCGTCGACTTGGAACAGCCTGATCTGCCTCCCAAGGAACTCATCTATCCGGCCGGCCTGTTGCTGCTGGGCCTGGTCCTCGCATCGCAGTTCCTGCGCGGTAGACGCACCGCCTCACCCTGAAGAGACCGGTCGCAATCGTCCAATCCGGCGCCGTGATGAAGCGCGGGAAAGCCCATGGCGGTCGTCACCGTGGAGACGTTTCAGAGGCGGTTCGCTGGTTGGAACTGCCGGCCTCGATCAGGTCGGCAGCCCTCTCGCCTACCATGATCGAAGGGGCGTTGAGATTGCCGCTGGTGATGGAGGGAAAGATCGAACTGTCGACGACCCTCAGTCCGGAAAGACCCCGGACCCGGCATTCGGGATCGACCACGGCAAGGTCATCCGTTCCCATCCTGCAGGTGGAACAGGGATGGTAGCCGGTTTCGGCCTTGTGCCGGATCATGTCGTCGATGTCGGCATCGCTGCGCGCGCTGGCCCACGTGTTCTCTTCCCGTGTCCGGAAGGGGGCAAGTGCCGGCTGAAGGGCAATGTCGCCTGCCTGGCGGACACAGATCCTGAGGTCGTCGAGGTCCGAAGGCTCACTCAGGAAACGGAAATCGACGGCGGGCCGGATGGCGGGATCGGCAGACCGGAGCCTCACCTCGCCGCGACTGCGTTCCCGCAAGGTACCGACGCACATGGTGAAACCGCCGGTATCGGACGGAATGTCGTGGTCACGGAGAAAGAACGGAAAGAAGTGATACTGGATGTCCGGGTGCGGCACGCTGTCGCGGGTCTTCGTGAAGGCTCCGGTGAAGGCGCCGTTGGTGGCGCAGATCCCGCTCCGGTTCAGGAACCAGCGGGCGCCTGCCAGGGTTCTGGACAGCCGGCCGGCATACCGGTTGAGCGAATGGCGAACGGGGCCCTCGAACGGGATGTGAAGTTCGACGTGCTCCTGGAGGTTCTGTCCGACACCTGGCAGGTCGTGGCGCACGACGATTCCGACATCGCGGAGGTGGGAAGCCGGGCCGACGCCCGAGAGCATCAGGATGTGCGGTGACCCGAAGGGGCCTGCCGACAGGATGATCTCCCGGGCGCAGTGCACGACTTCGACGTCGCGGCCCCGTCTGATCCTGACGCCGGTGGCGCGGTCCTCGTAGATTTCGATTCCGACAACTTCGGCATGGGTGCGGACATCGAGGTTGGGACGCTGACGCGCGGGTTCGAGATAGGCGCTGGCCGAGCTGACGCGCTTGCCGTTGGCAATCGAGGCATCGAACCAGCCCATGCCTTCCTGGTTTTCGCCGTTGAAGTCGTCGCTGAGGCGAAATCCCGCCTCGAGTCCCGCCTCGACGAAGGCGTCGCTCATCGGCAGGCGAAATGACAGGGGTCCTGTGCGCACCGGTCCGCTGCCGCCACGAAATTCCGTTTCGCCGCCGGCGTGTGTTTCAAGCCGCTTGAAGAAGGGCAGCACGTTGCGGAACGACCAGCCTGTGGCGCCTTCGTCCTCCCAGCGGTCGAAGTCCATCGGGTGACCCCTCAGGAACGCCATGCCGTTGATGGCGGAAGAACCGCCAAGACCCTTGCCTCGGGGCTGGAAGATCCGCCGTCCCGCCATGTTGTCCTGGGGCTCGGACCACCAGGCCCAGTTGTAGGGTCCCCCGGTCCAGTTGAGATAGTAGCCAAGCGGCATGTCGATCGACCAGTGCCGCGCCCTGCCGCCTGCCTCGAGGAGCAGCACCCGGGTTCCCGGGTCCTCGCTCAGTCGTGCCGCCAGTGCGCCTCCCGCTGATCCGGCACCGACGATGATGTAGTCCGGTGTCATGGGCCTTGCCAGGCAGGACATCGTGAAGGCGCCTGCTCCTTGCACGAGGCTCGATTGCGGGAGCACCCGGTCCCGCTGACCATTCTGTCATGCCTTGAAAGAACGTGATGTGCCATGTCGGTCCCTTGTGTACCGGGTTTCAGGCATGGATCGCAATTCGCCAGCCGTTCGGCACGAACCCGGTTCGGGCTGCTTCTCTCAGGCCCGGCAGACTTCAAGCCCACATAACTCGACGGTGCCATCAACTCGAAATGTCGGCGGGATCTCCGGGACGTGTTGCCGTGTGACGGTCCGACAAGCATCATGCCAAGGGTCCGCGTCAGCGGCCGGCATGTGGGAGACAAGCAGATGGTTCACCTCAATCGCATGAAGTCGTGGCCCTGGGCATACGATGACGTCATCAATCTGCCCCTGACACTCTACGACACCGAACCCTGGACGCCGGCCAGACCCCTCGCCGATTCCCGCATCGCCCTGGTGTCCACGGCCGCCGTTCATCGTCGTGATGACAGGCGTTTCAGCCTGTCCGCCCGGGATTTCCGGCGACTTGGAACGCATGACCGGGATCTCATCCAGAGCCACCATTCCGGTGACCACGACCGCACAGGCTTTCAGCAGGATCTCAACCTGATCCTGCCGTTTGATCGTCTTGAGGAACTGGTCGAGGCCGGCGAACTCGGATCCATCGGGCAGACACACTATTCGTTCCTCGGCGGATCGCCGCCCGAAGAGATGGAGCGGGCCGCCCGGAAGGCGGCCGGGGAGATGAAGGCCGAGGGCGTCGACACGGTGCTGCTCTGCCCCGTTTGACCTTTCTGCACGCGCGCCGTGAGCGGGCTTGCCCATTACTTCGAGGAAGACGGACTGACGACAGTCGCGCTGGCCTTCGTGCGCCCTCATGTTGAAGCCATGCGCCCGCCGCGGGCGCTGTGGGTCCCGTTCGAGCTCGGCAAGCCCTTCGGCGAGCCCATGGATGCGCCATTCCAGATGCGCGTTCTGCGCGCCGCGCTCGATCTCCTCAAGGAACCCGGCGGGCCGGTCCTGGTCGACTACCCCGGACCGGTTTCGGACTACGACGGGGAACTTGGTTGGTCGTGCCGTTCCCCGAAGCTGCAATCCGATGCCGAACGAACCGATCCTGCGGTGTTGCTGGCCCGAATTAGGACGGAAGACCATACGATCCGGTCTCTCTACACCAGGGCTGCGGCGAGCCGCGGGCGCTCGAGTGTCGGTGCCAGTGGCGTAGCGCTTGACGACCTCGCGCAGTTCCTGACGGGTTTCCTCGGCAAAGACCCACCGGCCAATCCGGTCAGGAGTCTCTCCCTGCCACAGACGTTCCGTTTTGCCCTTGACGATCTGATGGCCTACTACACCGAGGCCAAGAGTTTCGAGGGGGAGCTCACGACGAGCACGGATCTGGGCAGATGGTTCTGGGACGAGACGGCTGCGGGGCGCCTCCTGATCGAGCTTGAGTTTGCATGCCGCAACAGTTCGAACAAGACATTGCGCTGGATGTCGGAGATCGGAATTCTCGTTCCTTTCTACCCGGAATAGCACCGGCAACCACCATGCGGTCGCCCTGCCGCAAGGGCGCTTTCGCTTGACCGGGGAACGGCAGAACCCGTGTGTGGGACGAAAGCGCAGATGCGCTCCCGTCCCACACGGGACGCGCCTACTTCATGACGTTCGTCCACACCTGGTCGTAGAGCCTCACGACATCGTCCTCGCAGGCCGGCACGAACTCAGGATCCGGCGTTCCTTCCGGAGCGTTGAGTTCCGGCGCCGTGGCGAGTTCGGGATCGAAGTACTGCGCGGCGCCCATGATGCCGCCATTCACCCCGACGTAATTCGATTCAAGGGCGATGTTCTCCGGCACCATCATGAAATCCATGAAGATCATGGCATTCTCGATGTTTTCGGCGCCCCTGGGCACGGCAAGATTGTCCATCCACCCGGTATACCCTTCCCGGGGATGGGCAAACGCCACTGACGGCTTTTCAGCGCGCGTGCGGATGGCGTATCCGTCCCAGTTCATCGTCGCATCGACCTCGCCCGAGACGATCAGCTCTTTCGGGTCCATGGAGTAGGAGCGCACCCATTCCTTTTGCCGCAGAAGCAGTTCCTGAACCTGGCGCATCTCGTCCGGATTTGAATTGCAGCGCGGGAATCCGAGATAGCGCAAGGCCATGTTGATGACCTCCACGGAGTCCTGGAACATGTTGATGCGACCCTTGAGCACGTCCGGTGGATCGAAGAGGACGGCCAGCGTGTGGATGTCGCCGTCGAAGACGTCCGTGTTCACGTTGAAACTCGTGGTGCCCCACATCCAGGGAATGGAGTAGTGACGGCCTGGATCCCAGTAGACATCGACCCAGCGTGGCTCGACGTTCTTGAAGTTGGGGAGTTCGTTGGGCTCGACACGCAGAAGCAGGTCTTCCTTGATCAGGATCTCGACGAGATAGTCGCCCGGCACGACGATGTCGTAGCCGGTCGCCCCGGCCATCATCTTGGCGAGCAGATCTTCGTTGCTTGCGAACGTGTCTATGTTGACCGTGATCCCGGTCTCGGCTTCGAACTTCTCGATCAACTCCGGGCTGGTGTAGTCCGCCCAGGTGTAGAAGTTCACCTCTCCCTCGGCGCTGGCCCGGGGGGTGCCGAGCGAGGCGGCCAGCAAGATGGCCCCCGTCACGCCAAGCAATTGTCTCCACATGATTGACCTCCCTTTGAATACGAATTGAATACAGACTGTAACCTTAACCTGATCCGGGAGAAAGGCCAGTTGGGACTGGGCAGCCTGACTTTCGACGAGCAAAGTCCCGGGGACGATGGCTTCGGTCGCGCTGCCCCTTGCGCTCAAGTCCGAGCCGTCAGCGGCGCTGCATGGTCACCTTACTGAACGTAGATGCCTACGCCGAAGAGGTGGCCGTCGTGGAGCACCATCCAGCTCGATTTGTGCACGACCTCTCCGGTGACCGGGTCCTTCCACTTGTAGTCGACCCAGGTTCCATCCGGCGAGGCCGTCTGCCGCATCTCCTCGCCGAAGCGCTTGCCGTCGACATCGATGTAGCTCTCCAGCGTTCTCCCCACCAACGATGAGTCGATGCTATGGACCAATTTCTTGCCATCAGGTCCAAAGACGAAGACATAGAGGTCGCGATCCACGAACTCCGGCACCGGGTCGTTGTTGAACCTGGCAAAGGCTGCATCGGCTCCTACCTCGTCATAGTAGGCGATGGCACGTGCCACCATGTCCTGGGCTTCCCCGGCCGTGCCCCGGTCGTCACTGGCCATACCGGGTACAGCGCACACCATGAGCAGCGTGGCAGCAAGACCGCGAAGATGGTGGATTGTCGCCCTCATGTCGCGTTCTCTCCTTCGAATCTCTTTCGCGAATCGACGATGCTGTACATTGCAGATTTCTAAGGCTCAACGTCGGTCAAGCTTCCAACGCCACAAGGGTGCCGTCAATCCTGCCGGCAGTTGCGTCGAAGTTACCCGGTGACTCGCTCCCGAAGTGCTCTTCAAGGACGTCCTTGAACACGTTGATGTGGACGCCAGTATGACAAGTCACTGTGGCGGAATGCGCTTGGACCAATTCCATGTCGTGTCTCACGCATTTGGAAATGATCCGGGTCGAGGGGATCGTACGTCCCTCGGCCCGGATCATCCAAGCAACACAAGCAGGCTCCATTGCCGTGCCTGGCTGTGTGTCAGGCCGTCTCCTTCTTGCGCAGGAGGACCGCCATGCTGACGAAGACGATCGAGACGCCGAGCAGCATGGACGAGACGGCGTTGACCTCGGGCGTGACGCCCATGCGGACCTGGCTGTAGATGTAGACGGGCAACGTCGTGGCGCCGGCGCTCGCGACCATCTGGGTGATGATGAAATCGTCGAGCGAGATGACGAAGGCCAGAGCTGCGCCGGCGATGATCCCCGGCATCAGCATCGGCAGCGTGACATGACGGAACGTCTGCACGGGATCCGCGTAGAGATCTGCGGCAGCCTGCTCCAGGGTGGTGTCCATGCCATGCAACCGGGCCCTGATGGGCAGGTAGGCGAATGGCACGCAGAAGACGGTATGGGCGATCATGACATTGCCGACGCCAAGCTCCAGTCCGATCAGGCTGAGGAACGAAAGCAGGGCCACGGCGGTGACAATCTCGGGCACCATGAGCGGTGAATTGATGACGGCGTAGCAGGCGGTCAGGCCACGGAACCGCTGCACCCTCGTTGTCGCCAGTGCAGCCGCCGTAGCCAGGACCGTTGCGGCAATGGTTGCGACCGTTGCGACGAGGAACGAATTCGTGGCTGCCTGCCGGATCGCGTCATTGGCGAGGGCCTTGGCGTACCAGTCCAGGCTGAACTCGCTCCAGTTCGAGACGGAGCGCCGTTCGTTGAACGAAAAGAACACCAGAACGAACAACGGAAGATAGAGAAGACCCAGACAGACCGCGGCCATGAACCCGAATCCCGGATAACGTTTCAGATCGTAGGGTCGGGAACCGGCCATCATGTCAGACCGCATCCTGGTCCCGGCGGGCTGCCTGCCGGGCGTAGATCATCAGCGCGATCAGCACGAGGGAAAGGAGAATCATCGCCGCTGCGGACCCGAAGGGCCAGTTGCGCGCGGTGCCGAACTGCTGCGCGATCAGATTGCCGATCATCAGGTGCTTGCCACCACCGAGCAGGTCGGGCGCCAGAAACGAGCTCAGTGAAGGGATGAAGACCAGGAAACAGCCGCCGGCGATTCCCGGGAGCGAGAGCGGGATCAGAATGCGTTGCAACACTCTCCAGCGGTTGGCGTAGAGGTCGTAGGCAGCCTCCACGAGCCGGAAATCGATTCGTTCCAGGCTGGCGTAGATCGGCAGCACCATGAAGGGAAGGAAACTGTAAAGCAGGCCAAGGCCGATCGCGAAATCGGTGTACAGCAACGAGAGCGGTTGCTCGGTGATGCCGATGCCCATGAGGATGGAGTTGAGCGGTCCCTGATCCCGCAGGATCAGCATCATCGAAAACGTTCTCACCAGAAGGTTGGTCCAGAACGGAACCGTCACCAGAAAAATCAGGATGTTGCGGATTCCAGGCGAACGCGTCGCGATGAAGTAGGCCGTCGGGAACCCGATCAGAAGGCAGCCAACGACCGCGAGTCCCGCAAGAATGACGGAGCGGGCGCCGATCTGGAGGTAGGAAGAACTGAACGCGAGCGTTCCATCGAAGATGTCGCGTTCGAACAGGAACTGGATGTAGGCACCAAACGAGAATTCCCAGACCACGCCGCCGTAGGTTCCGGGAACCAGGAAGGAGTAGACCAGGATCAAGCCGAGCGGAGCAATTCCGAAGGCGCCGATGAGGGCAAATGCCGGCGAGAGCAGGATCAGGCTGCGCCGTGCCGACGGGAGACTGCTGAAGCGATCGATCCACGTCGCCCGGTCCGCGGCATCGTGCCGTTCAGCCATGGGGGACTCAGCCGGCGAGGATCCGGGCCGCGCCCGGTGCGATGAGAACCCGCACGCTGTTTCCTACTGACATGCCGTTGCCCCGGTCAGCGACATTCTGCTCGTAGACCAACAGTTCCGGCCCGTTTTCCAGCGTGACGCGGTAGCTTGTATCGGTTCCCCGGTACAGGCAGTCCGTGATCCGACCGGTAAGCCCGGACCCTGAATCGGCAGACAGCACGATTCGCTCCGGTCTCAGCGACAGCGTGATCCTGGATCCCGCCGCGTTGTCGCCGACCGGTCGTGCAAGGATCTCGGCGCCTCCCTCGAGATGACAGCGGACCATGTCGCGTTCAGCTGCGCCGATGACGGCCGGCAGCAGATTGGTTTCGCCCATGAAGTTGGCAACGAAGGGGTTGGCGGGGTGCTCGTAGATCACATCGGGCGTGCCGACCTGCTGGATCCTGCCGGCCCGGAGCACGGCGATCCGGTCGCTCATGGTGAGCGCTTCCTCCTGATCGTGCGTCACGAAGATGAATGTGATTCCGGTCTCGCGCTGCAGGGTCTTGAGTTCGAGACGCATTTCCTGGCGGAGCTTGAGATCGAGTGCCGAGAGAGGTTCGTCGAGGAGCAGGACCCGGGGATGGTTCGCCAGTGCCCTGGCGAGCGCAACGCGCTGTTGTTGTCCGCCGGAAAGCTGGCTTGACTTGCGTTCCCCGAGGTCAGGCATCTTGACGAGAGTCAGCATGCTTTCGACCGTGCGCCCGATTTCGGCCTTGTCCCGGCGCAGCATGCGCAGTCCGAACGCCACGTTCTCCGCTACGGTCATGTGGGGAAACAGCGCGTAGTGCTGAAACACCGTGTTGATCGGCCGCTTGTGGGGAGGAAGACCCGCAACATCATCGCCGAACAGCAGAATGTCGCCTCGCGTGACCTGCTCGAACCCCGCGAGCAGGCGAAGGAGCGTGGTCTTGCCACACCCCGATGGGCCGAGCAGGGTAAAGAACTCGTTGTCCCGGATGGCAAGTGAGACCTCGTCGAGGGCGGTAACGGATTCTGCGGAACCCGTTCCGAAGACCTTTGTGACGGAACGAAGTTCGATGGCCGTGCCGACCGCCTCAGGAGGTGTCTGGCTCAAGGCTGCATTCATCCCGAATGCGGCTGCCTCCCGCTCAATCCGGCGGCAAATCGACACCGGCCTGCCAGTGACCGGTGTAGCTCATGGACCACAACGTCATCTGCACAGGTCTTCCACGTGTACCCCTTCGGCTGGCCTGCATGGTGCCGGACTTCGTCAAGGAATCTCAATGCCCTCGTCACCCGGACCAGAAGCCTTCACGCACGAGGTCGTCCTGTGTGCGAAGAAGACTCGTGCGCAGGATGTCCACAATACGGTCGATTTCATCGCGCTCGAGGATCAGGCAGGGTGACAGGATGTTGAGATGTGCCAGGGGTCTCAGGATAAGGCCCAGTTCCCTGGCATGGTTCGATGTGCGGTGTCCCACGTCGGCTTCGAACGGAAGCAGCTCCTTGGTCTCCTTGTTGGCGACGCTCTCGATTCCCATCATGAACTTCTGGCCGCGGACGTCGCCCACGATCGGCAGATCCATGAGCGAGCGGATTCCTTCCTCGAAATAGGCCCCCATTTTCCGGACGTGGCCGCACAAGTCGATCGTCTCCATCACTTCTATGTTGGCGACGGCCGCGGCACAGCACACGGGGTGTCCGGAGTATGTGAAACCGTGGGTGAACATGGCGCCTGCCTCGATGGGCTTGCCGATGACCTCGAAGACCTCGCGCGATATCAGCGTCGCACCCATTGGCAGGTAACCCGACGTCAGACCCTTCGCGCAGCTGATCAGGTCGGGGACCATCTCGAACAGGGAATCGGAGGCAAAGAACTCACCCAGGCGGCAGAATCCGGTGACCACCTCGTCGGCAATGACGAGGATGCCGTGGCGCTTGCAGATCTGCGATATCCGCCGGAAGTATCCCGGCGGAGGATCAATGACGCCACCCATGCCCATGATGGGTTCGGCAAAGAAGGCGGCCACCCTTTCCGGCCCGATCTCGAGGACCGTATCGTTGAACTCCTCCACGAGGTGGTCGCAGAACGCCTCGAGCGACATGCCGTCGGGCCGGCGATAGGCATAAGGGGCCGAGACATAGCGGATGTTCTCTTCAGGTGTGTCGAAGCCCACCTTGTTGAAGTCGAGTCCCGACAGGGCAGCCGACACGGCTGTGCTGCCGTGGTAGGCGCTGTGCCGGCTGATGACGATCTTGCGATCGTCTTGGCCCAGGTGATTGAAGTAGTGCTGGACGATTCTCAGCGCCGAGTCGTTGGCGGTCGATCCCCCTGTCGCATAGAACACGTGGTCGATGTTGTCCGGTGCCAGTTCGACAAGTTTTGCGGCAAGCTGGGCTGCCGGCGGCGTCGATGTGCTGTGAAACGGATTGGCGTAGGGCAGGCGGCGTGCCTGCTCGGCGATCGCATCGACGATTTCCGAACGGCCATAGCCGACATTGACGCACCACACGCCGCCGATACCGTCGATGAGCTTCCTGCCGTCGACATCCCAGACATAAGGCCCGTCGCCTTCGACGAGAATTTCCGAACCCGTTTCGTGAAAGCTGCCGAAATCGGCCCAGCCATGGACGACGTGATCGCGGTCCTTGGTCCAGAGATCTTGTGCATCGTACGCAATGTTCGATCTCATCCCCTCTCCCCATTCGTTGTGCGTTTCGCCGAAGCAACCTGATTGTCCGGACAGGGTCGGTCAGTCAGTGTTTGCATACAAAAACGATACACACCGCATTCCGTTGGCGTCAACGCAGGGCGCGCGGTCAGCGTCCCGGCAGGTTGACGTGCGGTTCCAGGCACGGGTGCCGGGTGGCGCCAATTCATGCGGAACCTAGCGATAGCGGGCCGTCAATGGAGCCGACGGGTCCGGGCTGTCGGCGATCCAGGCTTCACCCTGCTCGATCCGGTGGCGTGCGGTGTGGACCAATCGTGCCAGGTGATCTGGCTCGTCACAGTT
Source organism: bacterium (assembly GCA_028821455.1). Classification (GTDB taxonomy): domain Bacteria; phylum Pseudomonadota; class Alphaproteobacteria; order SP197; family SP197; genus SP197. Next base: position 39,745 of record JAPPGE010000008.1, read on the forward strand.
CTCCTGACGGCCCTTGACAAGTTCGGCGTTGATGCATGCCCGGATCATGGATAGCAGCTGCCGATCCTCTGTGACGTCCGGACCGTAGCCGAGTTCCCGTAGCCGTCCGGCGATCACACCCGGTGGCGCCCAACTCGGGGTGATCTGATACCGCGGCTCCACCCCGATCAGTTCGGGGTGGAGATCGCGGGGACGATCAGTCTGTTCGAACAGGGGATCGACGTAGCGATAGGCGCGGGCGCCTACGACCGGCGTGTTTGGTGGAATGCCGTGATGATCATGGATCCGCCACATCTTCTCCGCCGTGACCATGAGACGACGTGTGTCGTACTGCTGAGCGACATGACGGTTGCGCGCGCGCATCAGGTTGGTGAGGAACATCAGGACGGAACCGTGGCCTCCCTGGGCGGCTTGGGGCGTAAACCCGGACCAGACACCATCGGCGCCTGCCAGAACGGCTTCAACCGTCGTCGCGTCCTCCATGCCGTTGCCTGAATGGGGATGAACGAGGATCTTGCGTGGAGCCGGATTGTAGTGGCGCATCAGCCTGATGAGTTCATTTGATTCGAAGATGAAGCGGGTGCCGCGCACATCCTCGAAGAGGATGCCGGTGATGGGCAACGCGCCAAGCAGTTTGAAAACCTTGAGAACGTGCTCGGGATCCTCGTCGAACGCGTCGAAGGCGTCGCCAATCCTGACATAGATGCGTCCCGTGCGTTCCGTTTCCAACGGAAGCTGTTCGCGGTAGTGGCGGACATGGGCATCAAGGTCCCGCAGGATATCGTCCGGCCTTCGTCCCATGCTCACGATGACAGACGGGGTAATCTCCACGAGCAGGATCACGTTGGGAATCCCGACGTCCCGGGTTCGACGAGCGGCCGGACCCATGGGCAGGGGCTCGCCGTCGGTCACCGGCTCAATGGCGATGGTTGCCAGGAACCCGTCGAGACTGATTGCGTTGTCGACGAGGTAGTCGAGAAACTGGTCTGTGACCGATGGAAAGTCGAAGAAGTTGGAGAGACCGATGTCGGTCAGGCCGAAGTCGCGTGCCAGTTCGTAGAGCTCGATCTTGTCCTTCAGCGTGTGACCGTAGTGCGAGGACAGCGTGGCCTCGCGCGCGGACATGTCCAGTATGCAAGGCACGAGGTCGCGCAATCGAGCGAGTTTTTGGTCAATCGCCTGTCTCGAACTTGCGAGGAGCGCCGTGTCATCGGATGTCAGGGCAACCGTATCAGTGTGTCTCTGCATCGTCGTTTCCCCTTCCTGTCCTGGCGAACACATTCCGTGGCAGTGTCCATGGTCGATGATTGTGCCATCCAGTATGTATACGCTGTGAATACGTGTCGAATTCTCCTGCGCCCGGCGGTGGTTCAGCCCGGGATCTTGGGTACGACCTTGCCCATCGTGCTGCTCAGTTGTGCGTAGAGACGTTCACGGAACGCCTCGACATGGGTGGATGCCAGGTGTTCCGCCTGCTCGACGTCGCGATTCTCGATAGCCTGGCAGATGGTCCGGTGTTCCTCGATCGTCCGCTCGATGTCCTTGTGGGGATCGTCGCGCGAAAAGCTGTCGAACCAGATCCAGCTCAGCCGCATCCCCTGGGCCGACAATTGTGCGATCATCGTTTCGAAGAACCCGTTCCGGGCCGCTACCGCGATCGCTTCGTGAAACTCCATGTTGGTCTTGCTCATGGCAATCGCGTCCTTTGAGGCTGCGGCCGTCTCATAGGCATGCATGGCGTTCCGGATGTTCTCGAGATCGGATGGAGTGCGGCGCGCCGCCGCCCAGTGCTGGACCGCCCGATGGGAGAGCTCCAGGGCCTCGAAGTACTGGGTGAGCTCCATGACGTCCAGGGGTGTGACAAGGGCGCCGCGGTTGGGCAGGATCGTGACCAGTCCATCAGACGACAGCCAGACCAGCGCTTCGCGCACCGGAGTGCGGGATACCTGCAGTTCGTTGACGACACGCGTCTCGTCGATCTTGGTACCGGGCGCCAGCTCGAGACGCAGGATCATGTCGCGAAGATGTTCGTAGACCAGAGCAGCGCCCTGACCTCGCGGTTGTCGCCTCGTCGAACGGGAGGCCGTCCGGGCTGTGCTAGTTGTCCGGGGTGTCCGTGACTTGCGCATGTCTGTGGGTTCCCGATGCCGTGTGGATCGTTGACAGTCAAGCAGGTCACACCATCGGGTGTCACCGTCCTTTGTCGACGCTGGACACTGCAAGAGTCACGATCTACAGTATTCTATCAGTATGCAAAATGAATTCTATTTTCTGGATTAGGCGTCACCGTGATCCGGAACACCATGACTTCCCGAGTTGCCGGTGCCGACCCGGCACGCACGACAATCGGCTCTTCAGAGAGAATCGTGCATCTTCTCGGCAGAAAGCCCATACGAGCCCTGATGGCTCGGCGGGACGGACCCGGTCTCCTGTTTCTCTTCCTGCATGCCACGGCGATTCTGACGACCGGCACCTTGGTCTGGGTCTCGCTGGACACGCTCTGGGTGGCGCCTGCAATCTTCCTTCATGGCATCATGATCGTGCACCTGTTTGCCCCGTTTCACGAGTGCTGCCACAGGACGGCCTTTCGAAGCCGCTGGCTGAACGAGTCCGTTTACTGGTGTTGTGGACTGATTCTCGGCCTCATGCCATTGGCCTTCCGGTTCCAGCATGCCGATCATCACACCTACACGCAGGATCGTGAACGCGACCCCCAGATGATTGCGATGGGGGAGCGCCTCTTCGGGTATCTCTTCTATGCCTCTGCACTGCCCTACTTCGCCGCAATCCTCAAGTCCCTCCTGTTCCATGCCCTGGGGCGGTTCACTCCTGCGGAACGTCGCTACCTGCCGTCTCACATGCTTGCCAGCGTTCGTCTCCAGGCCTGGATCTTCTGGGGTGTCTACCTCGCCCTGGGCGTCGCATCGATCTGGCTGGAGAGCTGGTTCGCGGTCATCTACTGGCTTCTCCCGCGTCTTGTTGGGGAACCGGTCGAACGGATCATTCGGCTCTCCGAGCACACAGCCTGCGCGCACAGCCCCGACATGCTCGAAAACTCCCGCACCATTCTGACCTGGCGTCCGGTGCGATGGCTGTCCTGGAACATGCCCTTTCACACCGCCCATCACGCCGTCCCCCTGATTCCGTTTCATGCCCTCCCGAAGCTCAACTCCATGCTTGCGGGCCACCTGCGCGAGGTTCGCCAGGGCTACATGGCTGCAGTCGCATTCCAGCTTTCCCGCGCCCGTCGAACGCGGCCGGCACAGGCGTGACGGACTGTTGCGTCGTGGCTGACGAGTGGCACGATGTTCTCGCCGAGGATGACCTCGATCCGGAACTGCCTGAGCCTGTCAGGGCGGCGGGCCGCGCCATCGCGCTCTTCGTGGTCAATGACAGGATCTATGCGATGGATTGCTACTGTTCCCACATGCGTGCCCGGCTGACTGACGGATATGTCGAAGGTGACACCGTTGAGTGCCCGCTCCATCAGTCACGGTTTCACATTCCCACCGGCCGTGTACTCAGCTCGCCTGCCACCAGGGACATTCGCACCTTCGAAACAAGGGTTGAAGCGGGACGAATCCTGGTCCGCGTACCGGCCCGGCGATCCGCTTGATTGTCCTCACCGGTCGCGGCCTCCCCGTCAACTGAAGCTGTGTTGCCGCCGTCCATGCCCGGGCGATCAAGGGAAGGGCTTTCAGCACATTCGGCAGGCTCCGCGCCAGAGGCGGATTCGGATGGATGGTGAGGATGTGCTTGTCGTGCAATCCTCACTGTTGTGATCCCGGCGCAGCGCATCGTCGTCATCCCCCTCGGACGACTCTGCATGACGGTCCTGCTATGGTCGTCGACCGCCGGGCACCAAGGAGGAAGCCATGATACTCGATGACAAGCTGCGCTCGGGCGACACGATCATTCTCGATGGCGCCACGGGCACGGAGATTGCCCGGCTGGGAGGCGCCATGAACAGCGCCGCCTGGTGCGGAGTCGCCAACAAGACCCATCCCGAGATCGTCAGAAAGGTCCACGAGGACTATATCGAGGCGGGATGTGACGTGGTGATCACCAACACCTTCGCCACCTGCCGTCATGTGCTCGCCGGGGCCGGGCTGGCAGACGAAACCGTCGCCATCAACCGGCGGGCTGTCGAACTGGCGCGTGAGGCCGTCGACTCCGTGGGACCATCGCGGCCTGTTGCCGTGGCCGGCTCCATGTCGACCACGCACGCCTGGAAGGAGGGAACCCTCCAGGCGGATCCCGCCTATCTGCCGGACGGTGAGACGGAAGCCAGCAACTTCGTCGAGATGGCCGAGACTCTCGCCGAGGCAGGCGTGGACGTTCTTGTCCTGGAAATGATGTCGGATATCGACGGTGCCGGCCGTTGTGCGGAGGCTGCGGTCGCGACGGGGCTGCCGGTGTGGGTGGGCATCAGCTGCATCGACGATGATGACGGCAGTCTCGTGGGCTTGCGCGCGAGCAAGTCCAGACAAAAGGCGGAACTTCCGGCGCTCGAAGAGATCATCGATGCACTCATGGAAAGGGGCGGTGATGTCTACGGGATCATGCATTCCACGGCGGATGTCACAGGTCCTGCACTCGAGTGCCTGGCCAGCCGCTGGCAGGGACCGGTCATGGCCTATCCGGAAACGCTCCGGACCTTCGACGAGCGAACACACTACCCTACGGAATCCCTGACGCCGGATGAGTTTGCCCGGTCCTGTCTGGCGTGGCTCGACAGCGGGGTCAGCATCATCGGCGGCTGCTGCGGCACCACGATCGACCATATCCGCGCTCTGGTCCGCCACATGGAAGAAAGGGTCACAGGATAGGCAGGATTCGCCAGTTTCCGGAGCTTGATACATCGTTGCCATCAGGTCCTCAATCGGCACGGACCATCACGGAACAATGGACAACCTCTCCGACGAGTTCCTGTCGCTGGCACTCGCTCACGACACCAACCCGTTGATACTTGAACGTCTTCCGGACCTTGGCGTGAGCCAGGCGTGGCTTGTTGCGGGCTGTCTCTTCGGTCCGGTCTGGAATGCGCTCTCGGGCCAGCCTTCCGGGGCCGACATTCGCGACTACGACATCTTCTACTGGGATCCCGACACGTCCTGGGAAGCCGAGAATGCCGTGATTCGACGGGCCGACGACCTCTTTGCCGGTCTCGGCATCGTGCACCAGGTACGCAACCAGGCCCGCGTTCCCCTCTGGTTCGAGCAGCGTTTCGGCCGGCCATGGCCGGCAACGCGGCGGTGTGCCGACAGCATCGGCCGGTTCGTCGTGTCCTGCACCTGCGTCGGGGTGCGCCCGCTGGGCCATGGAGATGTCGAACTGTGTGCGCCGAAGGGACTCCATGACCTCTTCTCGGGAATCCTGCGTGCGAACCTGGATAACCCCACGCCCCATCTCTTCCGCACAAAGTGCGAGAGTTACCTGAGCCGGTGGCCATGGTTGACCATGGCCGATGACAACCTCGCCGGGTGAGTGGGCCGATCGTCTTTCGATCGTAACTGGATCAGTCCTTCATGGATGCCGGACCGAGGGGGTGATCGCGGTTGGGGTAGGGATGATGGTGCCCGCCATGGTGATGATGGTGGCCGGTACCGATCCCCTCGACATGGTGGTGATGGCTTTCCTGGCGCAGGCCGACCTCATCCTCGAACCCGAGGACCTGTTCGCGGTACTTGCAGGCTTGGCAGTTCATGTTGCCGGTTCCGTTCAGGATCTCGTCCACCCTGGCGATGAAGGTCTCGACCACCAGGGGATGATCGTTGAGATAGCCGGCCTGGACGATGGAGGTATCGGGATAGCGGGCTGCGGCGCTGGCCGCCGCATCGTAGATCCGCCTGACCAGAATCCCGGTGAAGAGAAAGTATGGGAAAACGATGATGCGCCGGAATCCCAGCCTGACGACATGATCAAGCGCCGTTGCGACCAGCGGGAACGTGACACCCGAATAGGCCGTTTCCCCCCAACCCAGGCCGAGGCCTTCGGTCAGAAGACGGGTGACCCTGGCGACGTTGGCATTGGCATCGGGGTCCGATGATCCACGCCCGACCACCAGGAGCAGCGTGTCGCTGTCGGCAACATGGCCGTGTGTCGCATTCGCGGTCTGGATGGCCTCCTCGACCCTTTCGCCGGCTGCCTTGATCATCTTCATGTCATGGCCGAGGTCGCGGCCATAGCGCACTTGAACTCCGGTATCCCGGGACCACGTGTTGAGCACTCCGGGGATGTCGTTCTTGACATGACCGGCGGCAAACAGCATTCCGGGAACAGCGAGAATTTCTCGCGCGCCGTCATCGCGAAGGCGGTCGAGGCCCTGGCGGAGCACCGGTGTTGCGAACTCGAGAAAGCCGTGGGCAACTGGCCATGTGAACCTGGAAGAGAGGGTATGGGCAAGGGCCGTGAATTCGGCGATGGCCGCCTCGTCGCGACTGCCGTGACCGCACAGCATGATGGCGGTGTCACTCATGGTCTTCACCCCTTGCCGGTTGGATTATCATGGGGACGCGCCTTGTCCCGCCGCAAGTCTTCATGATCTTCGACAACGCGATACCGGCAGTGCTCGTCGTGGCTGTGGCCCTCGACTGGCTGATCGGCGACCCGCGCTGGTTGTGGGGACGACTGAAGCATCCTGTCGTGGTTCTCGGGTCCCTCATCGATGGTCTCGACAGACATGTCAATCGTGGCAGTTCCGGCAGGCGACGGGTGGCGGGGTTCGCCGTGCTTGTGACGATGGTGGTTCTCGCCACGGCAGCGGGGGTCCTGCTTGCCTCCCTGGGCTGGGTGGTGGAGGCCATTGTCTTGGCCATCCTGCTGGCCCAGAGGGATCTCCATGACCATGTGAAGAGGGTTGCCACGGCCCTGCGGCGCGACGGGCTCGCAGAGGGGCGCCGCGTGGTGGGACACATCGTTGGCCGCGACACCGGTCAACTGGGCAGTCACGGGGTCTGCCGGGCTGCGATCGAGAGTTGTGCCGAGAACTTCGCTGACGGCGTCGTCGCACCCCTTTTCTGGTACGTGGTGGCCGGATTGCCGGGCGTTCTCGTCTGCAAGGCGGTCAACACTCTCGACAGCATGATCGGTCATCGCGATTCGCGTCATCGCGCCTTCGGCCAGGCCTCGGCGCGGTGCGACGATCTGCTGAATCTCCTGCCCGCCAGGCTGTCCGCCATGGTGGTTGCCGGTGCCTCGATGTTGATGGCAGGCGCAGACCCGCGAGGTTCATGGCGTGCGGTGTGGCGTGATGCGCGTCACCACAAGTCGCCGAACGCCGGCTGGCCTGAAGCGGCCTTCGCAGGTGCCCTTGGCATCGCCATAGCCGGGCCACGCCGTTATGGTGGCACCCTGGTGAACGACGCCTGGATGGGCGAAGGCCGTGCGGCCTGCACGCCCGACGATATCGATACCGCCCTGCATCTCTATGTGCGTTCCTGCGTTCTTGCCGGAGGCTTCTGTGTCCTCCTCATACTCTGAAGACCACAAGTTCAGACGCTGTTCGGGTCGGGTTCCACATTGATCGACCGCGCCCCCGCGCATCTCGGCCGAAATCCAGCTGCTCCGGCGGCATGCATGCACCACGCCCCGGGCTTCACTGAACTGAGTCATCACGAGTGTCCGTGTCCTCGGGATTCGATGGCGAAGAGATATCGATAGAGCTTCATGATCAGCTGCTCTTCAGTCTCTTCCAACCACAGCCGGATGGCAGGGGTCAGCATCATCGTTCGGCAGGACTGGTCTGCAATTGTGGCGGTCTCGGCTGCATGCGCGCCGAAGGCGCCTCTCGTCTCGATCGCATCGCCTGGCCCGCATTGAAACAGCCGCGCGCCCGAGGAATCGAAAGCGGAGGCCTGGCCCT
>JAPPGE010000053.1 GCA_028821455.1 bacterium
TCGAACACGACCTGTCTGTCGAGATGGCTCTCCATGTCGCCGACAACCCGTTCCAACCCAGCCGAGGGGATGCATGGCACGCCCGCGCCGCTTCGATGCGTGGGGGTCACGCGTCGCGGGCGCGCCATGCCCGACCGGCTTGCACATGACCCTTCGGGGGTGCTATCGCACAGACCACCACAAGCAGAGGAACAAGGCCACCATCAACGTCATCGCGTCGCTCCGCTCCGAGGTGGCTACCATGGTGAGAATACCCGGCTTGGTGAGAATTCGCATGGAGCGGAAGATGTGTTCGTTTCCGTCGTGGACATGGCATGCGCCTCCGGTCTCCGACAGCAGGATGCACGTCGGCGGCGTCTTCGGTCCGGATTGTCATTCGGCCGGAATGCGGACGATATGCAGCACATTTGTGATGCCGGGGGTGCCGAAGGGCACGCCCGCGGTGATGATCACCGTGTCTCCCGGCCCGGCGACGTCTTCGAGCGCTGCGGCGGCGACGGCCTTGCGCACCATTTCGTCGAAGTCGCGCACATTGGCTGTATGCACGCTGCGAACGCCGCAGGTGAGTGACTGGCGCCGCGCGGTGGCGAGTTCCGAGGTCACGCCCACAATCGGCTGCTCCGGTCGCTCCCGGGCGACGCGGAGCGTGGTCCAGCCGGAGGTGGTGTAAGTCACGATGCCGGCCGCGCCGATCGTGTCGGCCACCTGGCGGGCAGCGGCGGAGATGGCATCTGCCGAGGTTGCCAGGGGCGGGCGCTGTTCGGTCGCCGCGATGCGCCGGTACGACGGGTCGCGCTCCACCCGGTCGATCACCCGGCCCATGATCTCGACCGCCGCTGTCGGATGGGCGCCGGCCGCGGTCTCCGCCGACAGCATCACCGCGTCGGCGCCGTCATAGACCGCGGTCGCCACATCGGAAACCTCGGCGCGTGTGGGCGCAGGCGCATGCACCATCGATTCCAGCATCTGGGTCGCCACGATCACCGGCTTGCCCGCATCGCGGCAGGTGCGGATGATCGTCTTCTGCGCGATCGGCACCTCTTCCGCCGGCATTTCGACCCCGAGGTCGCCGCGCGCCACCATCACCGCATCGGCAGCCGCGACGATTGCTTCTATGCAGTCGAGCGCGGCCGGCTTCTCCACCTTGACAAGGACTTGTGCCCGGCTGCCGATCAACCGGCGCGCCTCCTCGACATCCTCCGGGCGCTGAACGAAGGAGAGCGCGATCCATTCCACGCCGAGCCCGAGCGCGAAGCGCAGGTCCGTGCGGTCCTTTTCGGTGAGCGCCGAGATCGGCAGCACCACACCCGGCAGGTTGATGCCCTTGCGGTCGCTGAGGCGCCCGCCGTCCACCACCTGCGTCTCCAGCGCCGCCTCGGACTTGGACAGCACCCTCAGCCGGAGCCGCCCGTCGTCGAGCAACATGTCGTCGCCGGCGCGAACGGCCGAGAAGATTTCCGGGTGGGGCATGGAGGCGCGGGCGGCAGTGCCGAGACGCTCGGAGCGGTCCAGCATGAAGCGCCGGCCCGGCTCCAGCTCGACGCTCCCGCCCTCGAAGGCGCCGATCCGGAGCTTCGGGCCCTGCATGTCGGCCATGATGCCGATCGGCCGTAAGGCGTAGCGCTCCAACTCGCGCAATATGCGGTGACGCCCCGCATGGTCCTCGGGCCGGCCGTGGCTGAAATTGAAGCGGAACACATCGACGCCGGCCTCGTACAGCTCCTCGATGGCGTCTGCGCTCGAGGTCGTTGGTCCGAGCGTGGCGACGATCTTGGCCCTCCGCGTGCGGCGCATCACATCCCCTCCTTCGAAGCCTTAACCAGAATGGTCGGAAAATCATTGACGTTGGTTCGTGTCGGCCCCGTGACGACAAGATCGCCCAGCGCGACGAACACGGCATAGACGTTGTTTTACCGAAGACACCCGGCGGGGTCGAAGCCGAGCGCCCGCGTCCGTGCAAGGCTGTCCGGGCGGAGCAACGCGCCCGCGCAATCGCCCGAGCCGTCTATGCCGTCCGTGTCGCAGGCGATGGAGGAGCCGGGCAAGTATCCATTCTGAGACCGATGCGCTCACAACGCCGAAAACGACTGTCGCCGGCGAGACCGTTGGTCCGGCTCGCAGCGAAGACCGCTGCAGCTGACGGAACCGCTGGATGTCCTCCGCGTTCTGGTTCCACATTGATCGACCGCGCCCTCGCGCATCCCGGCCGAAATCCAGCTGCTCCGGCGGCATGCATGCACCACGCCGCGGGCTTCAGTGTATTGGGTCATCACGAGTGTCCGTGCCCTCGCGACTCGATGGTGAGGAGATATCGATAGAGCTTCACGATCAGCTGCTCTTCATTCTCTTCCAGCCACAGCCGGACGGCAGGGGTCAGCATCATCGTTCGGCAGGACTGGTCTGCAATCATGGTGGTCTCGGCTGCATGCGCGCCGAAGGCGCCTCTCGGCTCGACCGCATCGCCCGGCCCGCATTGAAACAGCCGCGCGCCCGAGGAATCGAAAGCGGAGGCCTGGCCCTTGATCAGCAGCTGCATGCCCTTCTGCGGCTCGCCAAGCGATACGAGGGCCTCGCCGGCGTCGTACTCGCGAGGTTCCAGCCAGTCGCGGAGCTCATCGACCATGTCTTCGAACACGACCTGTCTGTCGAGATGGCTCTCCATGTCGCCGACAACCCGTTCCAGCAAGGTGTCGTCCAGGCCCCCGCCTGAGGCGGGGTCCGATGCCCAGGTGGCAAGAACGATATCCTCGCAGCGCTCCAGGGCACGGTCCGCGTCCGGCTCGAACAGCAGGTTTTCGAGAACGGCAGAGGGAAGATTGCGCTCGAGTCCGTCCTCGAGCTTCTCCGACGCTGCGCTCAGCACCACCCGCGCTCCAACGGTGTGCGCGACATGCATGAACCTGCACAACCCGTTGATGGCCGAGAAATCAAAACCGGACACGGCGCCGAAATCCAGCAGGATGCAGGCTGGCCCGGGTGTTGTCCAGAGACTGCTTGAGGCGGTCTAGCAGGGGGCCGACGCTGCCGAAGAAGATGTATCCGCGCAGTTGGTACGCCTGTATCCGTTCTCCCTGCAACCGCAGTATGGCCCGATCGGGAATGGAACGGTTCGCGTTGCTGTGACGCTCACGGGCGGTGTGACAGAACGAATTCCAGTCTTGTATCTGTGTAACTGAAACACGAAAACGCAACTCTCTCTCCAAGTCGCGCTAACTACGCGCGGATTACGGCCATGTCAAGCCCCATGGACGACATCAGGTCTATACATGCATAGCGATCCATAGAGCCACAGTTGCATTCGGGGAAGCCATACGTAGACTTTTTGTCATCGCTCACTTCCATGGGAACACCGTCAATGCATGAAATTCACACACAATGGATACCAATGCAGACCATGGTGGTTCTGCCCAGGATATCACGCGAATATGCGGCAGAAGACGCCATCCCGGCCACCTTGTGTCGTTCCCACCACCGGCCACCGAGCCCATGATGAACGCGAAGGACCCGCGGCGCAAGGCGCGCACCATCATGGCATCAGACAGCGAGTGGGCCCGGATCGGCGAGCGCGCGAAGGCCCTCGACATGTCCATCTCGCGTTACGCGGTGCAGCAGATGCTGACCACAAGACCACCCCAACCAGCCGGTCTTCCGGCCGACCTGCAGTGGCGCCTTGCGCATCACCTCATGGTGCTGGCCCGCATCGAGCGTCATCGCTTCGAGCGCGCCGGGGAAGGGAAGGCCTGGCAGGCGATCGAGGAGGAGATCGCGTCCCTGCTGAAGGCCGAGGCGCAGATCGAGGGGAAGGAGTCACGACCGTGAGACGCAACCAGCTGTTCAGCGTCAGCTGCCGCCCGAGCGACTGGGCGGAGATCGGCCGGCGGGCCAAAGCGAGGAAGATGCCGATCTCGCGCTTCATGGTCGCCTGCGCCCTGGAGGACGAGGACGACATGCGCCTGGTGCTCTCGGAATCCGAACAGCGCGACCTTCTCAACCGGGTGAACCGCACCCTGCTGCTTCTCGAGGAGCTGATGGAGCCCTTGCCGGGGAGCGACGTCACCGCCCTGGAGGCGCTGTCGTTCCTCTACCTCGCGGCCCGGGACTTCCAGGCGCGGCAGGACGCCGGGAGGCCGGGACCATGACCGGCCGGCGTGTCGAGGAGAGGGCCACCATGCACTCGATCTCGTGCAGCCGTCTGGAGCGGGAGCGCATCCGCGCCCTGGCGGAGCGCGAGGGCGTGTCGATGTCGAAGCTGCTGGTCGATCGCGCACTGAAGCGCAACCCGCCGACGAAGGTGAGGAACCCGCCCCGCCTCGTCCTCGGCCCCGAGGAACAGAAGTCGCTGGTGGAGACCGTCAGGGTCATCGGAGAGACCGTCGGGGCGCTGGAAGGCAGCGATGAGTCACCCGGCTTCGCCGAGACCCTGAGGGTCCTTTTCGAGATCAGGCTCGATGCGATGACCCGCACCGGGCGTCACGGGACCATGGTCCGCCTGCTCGAACAGGTGCTGCAGGACAGCCGCGCCGCCAGGATCGAGGAAGAGGTCTACGAGCGCAACCGCTCCTAGAGCCGCCAGCTGATCCCGCGGTCGCGGTGTTTCAGTTCGGCCTGCCGGGCTTCGTATTGCGCCATGACATTCCCCATGGCCTGCCTTTCGGTCTCGGTGACGCCGGCGCTGTTCAGGTTGTCCCGGATCCACTCCACCACGCGGCGGGCGCCGGCAAGATCGAGGGGATTTTCTCCCTCGGCCTCCGCACGGGCCACCACGCGTTCGAGGGCGACGCGCTGCCCGAGGAAGGCCTTGCGGGCCTCGGCCATGGCCTCATGGTCCGCCAGCCAGTCCGTTACCGCCCGGCGCGCGAATCCGCTCGCGTCCGGATCGGCCGCCAGACGCCGCGCCACGGCCACGAGTTCCCCGCGACCGGGATGATCGAGCACATGGCCGCCCTGCGATGCGGCATGGTCGGTCTGAGCCTGGCATGCAGTCCGCCAGTTCTGGTGCGCCTCGTGGGCGTCGAGGCGCCGGCGGGCGAGGGCCATCGCCCCCTCGAGACGGCGCCGGTCAGGGCTGCCGAGATCGGGATCGCGCGCCACGGCATCGGCGTGGGCGATCCAGCGTTCGAACCGGCCCTCTGCCAGACGCGCCTCCCAGTCTGCCAGCTGCCGGTGAGCATCGTCGGCCCTGCGCCGTGCCCGGTTGGCCGCCTCGCGGGCGCGCTCGCGCCGCGTCTCGCGTTCGCGATCGTCCTCGATGATGGGCGGCGGCGCCGTTGCGGCGTCTTTCGTCACCCGCACGGGCGCCACCGGCTCGACCGCTTCCGCGGCGTCGGTCGAAGGCTCCGCGGTGGTCTCCGCGGCTGCCGTCAGGGATGCAGCCTGAGCCAGGCGTTCATGGCGGTCGACGGCGAGATCGAGGCGGGACTTCAGCGTTGCGGGCATGGCCGAATCGGAGCTGAGCATGCGGGCGTCGTCCATCATGGCCTCGACGGCCGCCCGATCGGAGAGATCCCGCTCGTCCCAGGCGGCAAGCCACGTCCCGGCCTGCCGGCGGGCTTGCGCGCGTTCGTCGAAGGCCTCGACGATTCCGGCAAGCCGGTCGCGGCGGGCCCGCCCCAGGGCAGGGTCCGTAAGAACGCGCCGCGCCTTGTCCACCGCCGCGGGCGCCTCGCCGTAGTCGTGGACCGACAGTCCCGCCTCCGAGGCGCGTCTCTCCAGGGTGCGCCAGCGCGCCTCCCAGGCCTCGACATGGTCGTTGGCGGCCTGGCGGGCAAAGACGCGGTCGTCGCTGGCCAGGACGGCCTCCGCGCGTTGGGCGAGCTCCGCAAGATCCGAAGCCTCGTCCACCACCATGGTCAGCAGTTCCCGGGCGGCAGCCAGGCCCGACTCCACGTCGAAGCGCCAGGCCGCGTAGTCGCCCGGATCGACAGTTCCGCCCACCCGCCGCAGCGCCGGCTGACGCTCGAGAGCGCCGGCGAGGCGCGCCTCGACTCGAACAAGGGTACGCGCCCTCTCGAAGACCCACATCGCGGACGCCTGCGCCGCCACCCGTTCATCGGAGGAATCCCGCATGGCGGAAAGCGCCTTCAACTGCGCGATGGCCCCGGGATCGTCGGGGGCAAGAGCGGGATTCCGCGCGCGCTTCCAGCGGCCGATCTCAAGGGGCTCCACGCCGAGATCCGCGACACTCTCCTTCTCCGGCACGCGCCGGGCCATCTCGCCCTCGTCGAGGCCCTCGCCCACCGCCTCCAGGGCGGTGAGGACCTCGCCCGTGTTCTCCTCCAGGGTCTCGGCCAGCTGTTCCCGGTTGTCGGTGACGATGATCGCCTCGTCGCGGGCCCGGCTGATCTCGACGTAGAAGGTCTGCTGGTTGGCAAGGTGCCCGTGGCCGGAATCCAGGACCGCAATCACCTTGTCGCGGGTGAGGCCCTGGGCCGCATGGACCGTGCTGGCATAGGCATGGGCGATGTGGCGCAGCCGGGGATCGCCCCGATCCAGCTTCAGGCGCCGGCCGTCGTCGGTATCGAGAACGATTGCCTTGTGGCCGATGGCCTCGATCACGGCCGTGGCGCCGTTGACGAGGCCGCTCTCGTTGTGGTTGCGGGTCCAGCGGATGCGGTCGCCGGCCTCGACGTCGATGGTGTCGGTCTCGAAGACGTCGTAGCGGTAACGGACGTCCGAATCGGGTTTGACGCGACGGGCCCTGCCGTCGCCGTGGTCGAGCATGAGGCGCTCGCCGTCGATGCTTCGGATGGGGCAGATGTCGCCGGACTTCACCCGGTAGTGGTGGAGATCGTTGTGGAAGACCACCACGTCGCCCGCGCGGTAGTTGCGGATCTCCCGCTTCTGGGCCCGGGTCATCGAGAGGTTGACGAGGGTGGGGAGCGTGACGCGGCGTCCGTGGAGCACGCCCTCTTCCCTCAAGCCTTCCCTGACGGTCTCGTTGATCTCCCGGCGCAGCACATGGGTGGGGGCCATCAGCGCCGTCTCCTCGCGAGCTTGAGGAGAAAGCGCAAGCCAGATGCGCGCGGCGCTGGTTCCGAGATCTTCCGGGTCCACCTCGATGACATCGGCGCCGAGCTTCGTCAGGGCTTCGCCCGGCTTGCCGGCGATGGCATCGAGAACCGCGGCCTTGAGGCCCGGGTTCCGCTGGCGGCGGATGTCGTCCATCACTGCGGTCGCCATCCCGGCCCGCTGCAGCTGGCGGAAGGGCTGGCCCGCCTCCACCGAGCGCAGCTGCCGGCTGTCGCCCACCATGACCAGGCGCGCCACGCCGAGGTGGTCCGCGACCCGCATCAGGGATCGCACCTGCGCCGTGCTGGCAAGGGACATCTCGTCCACCACCAGCACCTTGCCTTCGAACGAGCCTTCCGTCTCGGGAGAGAGATCGCCGTGACGCGTCAGGAACCACTGCAGGGTCCGGGTGGCGATGCCGGCTTCCCGGCCCAGCGTGCGGGCGGCGCTCGACGAGGGCGCCAGACCGACGATCGCCTCCGCGCCGGCCAGCTCCACCACCTCCCTCAGCATCGTCGTCTTGCCCGTGCCGGCGAACCCCTGGACACCGACGATTGAATCGCCCTCGGCCAGAATGAGGCGCAGCGCTTGTCTCTGGCCCGCCGTGAGGGTGGTGTCTTCGAGTTTCTTCTCGACCTCGTCGGCCGGCACGATCGCCTCCGTCTTCCCCACACCCTCCTTCATGCGGCGCAACACCTCGCGCTCGGCCCGCAAGGCCCGGTCGGTGACGAGGGCGGGGCCGCCGCGCGAGCGGATGGCGTCGACGAGGTGGCCGTCCCGGCGCAGCTGGTCGATGGCGGCGTGAATCCCGTCGAGGTCGTGACGGCCAGGCGCATGGGCGAGGGCGCCCGCCACCAGGTCATGAACGGCAATGACCGACTGGCGCTCCTCGAGGTGTTCGGCGACCCGCGCCACGACGTCGAGGGCCGACGGCACAGGCGGCAGCACGGAACGCTTGAGACGGCGGCGGGTGAGATCGATGCCGAGTTCGGTTGCTCTCATCCGCCACATGCCGGTCAGGATCTCGGCATGGGGCTCCTTCTTGCGCCGCCGTGTCGCCAAGGTCGCTGCCTGGGCGGTCGCCGCGTTGTAGTCCCAGCCCTTCGCCTCGATGTGATCGACGATCTCCTTCCTGCGCGTCGAGAAGGCGTCCAGCGTCTCTTGCCTCCAGCCGGCAATCTCGAATCCCTGCACTGGTCCGATCATCGTCTCCTGAAGTTCGTAGCCGAGATCCATCAGGCGCCTGGCCAGTTCGTTGCGGTAGTGGGCGCCGATCAGCAGGCGCCTGGAATGGAGCCGGCCCGTGTCGAGGCTGCGCCAGGAACCGTCGGGGCCGCGCGACATGTTGGCGACGACGCTGTGCGTGTGGAGCTGGGGATCGAGGTTGCGGCTGGCCAGATGCCGGAACGTGCCCGCCACCATCCCCTGGGCCCGGCGGCGCTCGCGTTTGCCGGTAGCCGGGTTGTGGACCCGCGTCACCAGGAGGTCCCGCTCGATCATGTCGAGGGTGCTGCGCACCGCCTCGTCGTGGGCCCGGATCACCCGCTCGTCGCCCATGACAAGCGCCTGGAGCGACACCGACTTCGGCGCCGAGAACGTGATGTCGACGCCGGGACGGTGCTGGTGCTCGCCGTCCCGCGCCCTCCCGAGGCGTTGGTTCGTCCCGGGAACGTAGCCGGCAAGGATGGACTCGAAGACCTTCGGCTTGACGTGGCGACCAAGACCGAGGTCCCGGGCCGCGGCGCCGTGCCAGAAACTCGCCCGGCGGTGCTCGGGGGAGTTCTTGGCGTAGTATCCGTCCTGCTCGAAGTAGTGCACCGTCGCCGATGCGGATGTGATGGCGGTGACGGTGGCGACCATGGCCGGCACTGTAGCGCATTGTGTGCTCCAACGGCATGGTCAATGGAGCCGTGAGGAGGCGCCGATGACACCCGAAAACCCCGAACAGTCCCGCCGCACGGCCGATGAACTCAGACGTCGCGAGCGCCAGGCGCGGCAGCCCGAGCCGGCGCTGGATCCCGCCACCCTTGCCGCCCTCCTCGCGAAACACGAGGCTGCGGTGGAGCAGATCGTCGCCCGGGCGGAAACGGCGCTCATGGAGAGAATCGACTCCCTCGCGGGAGCCCAGGGGGCGGTCGCCGAAAGCGTGCGCCGCGGGATCGAGCGGGGACTTGAGCGTGGCGGCGAAGCGGAAGGGATCGCGGCGCTGGTGCGGCGGTTCGGGGACGAGCAGCGCGCCGAGGCGAAGGATCTGTCGGCGGGCGTGCGGGAGGGACTGAGCGCACTCACGCAATCCCTCGATCACCGCGAGGGAACGATCTTCGATCGCATCGACCGCGTCGCCGAGAGGGTGACGCCGGGAGCCGAGGCGCTGGGCGAGCTGCGGCAGGCCGTGGCCGGCGCAATCGCCGTCGCCCGGGACGTGGCGGCGATCAAGGACGAGGTAGTCCGCAGCGGCCGTGCGCTCGACGAGGTGGCGGCCGTCAGGGAGACCGTGGCCGACAACACCAGGGCCATGAAAGACATGTCGGCGATGCGGCCGGTTCTGGGCGCAGTCGCGAACAGTTACGGCACCTGGAGCAGGATCGCGCGGCGGTGGCTCTGGCTCGCATCGATCCTGTTGGTCGTCTTCGGTCTCGCGTGCGGTACGGCCGGCGTCGCCCTGCAAAGGGAAACCGCCATCTGGCTACCCTTGCCGGAGGTGGAGAACCGGGAACGCGACGCGTTCTGGGAGCGCCATGGCGAACAGGTCATGCACTGCTACAAGGTGGCGCGTGCTCATGACCGGGGCGTGTGGTGCCCGATCATCGACCTTGATCCCTAAGACGGCAGAAGCGCCGTGGCAGCCGGTTCAGGGGTCGAGCGGCGGACCGATGAGTTCCGGAGCGAGAAAGCCTTCGACGTGTCTGCCCTTCCAGTAGATGAGAGTGCCAAGCGGCCGCCCTTCCCTGGCGACGGTTATCTCGCCCTGGACTACACCATCCACATATGGAACCACCGCTTCGACATCATTGGCCCAGCTCAAGGTCCAGACGCCCTGTCTCTCGCCGGCCTCATACCGGCCCACTTCGCTATAGTCGTCCGCCTGGCGATGTTCCCACGGACCGTGCAGGCGCCCGTCCTCGTAAGTCACGGCATAGAAGTGGCCTTTGGGCAAATCGAAGGTCCAGGTTCCGTGAAAGACGCCCTTGACATGGTTCTCCGTGATGACGCCGCCGTTGGCAAGGCGGACCGTCCAGGTGCGCTCTTTCAGGCCGTCCACCAGGAGCCCCTCGGCGGTGTTGCCCCGATCATCGGACAGGAAGCCCAATCCTGTTGCCATCCCACCCCCGCAATACCCCGTCCACTTCATGGGCGGGGCATGATCGAAGTACGACACGTGTCCGAAGAAGTGGCATCCCTCGTAGCCGAAAACCTCGACCGGAGTCCAGCAGTCATGGTGCCCGGACTCGAGATCGGCGCACAGGGGCTGGAATTCGTCTGCTGGCACCGATTGGAAAGCAACACCAGCAAACACTGAGACAACCATGGTTAACGACGCAGTCTTTCTCATCGGTCCAACCGTAACAGTTCCACGGCACATGCAAACATCAGCGAAGTTACCACGCAGCCGAACTCGAACTCAGCTACAACGACTGGGTCGACCGGGACGTGGATCGAACTGCTGTCGCCTCGCAGGAGTTCAAGGAGACCGGCTACGTTCGCGAGAATCCGCATATAGACGGTCGGAGCGGCGCGAATGGGCTACTTCAAGATCGAAGGCAACCGCGGGGTTGTGTCAGCCCCTGATCGCAATGATTCCGCCGTGGACGGCAACGCCGACGCTTCAGACGAGCGTCAGCACAATCGCCTTCTGCGCGTGGAGGCGGTTCTCCGCTTGGTCATAGATGATAGAGCGTTCGCCTTCGGCCACCTCCTCCGTGATCTCGTACCCGAGGTGCATGGGCATGTCATGCATGACCCCGGCATCGCTGTCGGCGAGGAACTCTGTGTTGACTTGGTAGGGCAGCATCAGCTCGCGGCGCCGCTCCTTCTGCTCTGCGTAGGCGGCATCGTTGAAATACTCCATGTCGATCCAGGTGTCGGTGTAGACGTAGTCCGCTTTCGCGACCGCCGCCTTCGCATCAAGGGTCTCGGTGAGCAGGCCGAGACCGAGGAGCCGGCGCCGGCTCTCTTGGTCGATCACCGCTTCGTCGCGGATGGGACAGACCAGCGTGAGCTCGACCCCAAGCGCCGCGGAGATTGAAACGAGCGAGTTCACCACGTTGTTGTAGGCGCCGACGTAGGTCAGGCGTGCGCCACCGGGATCCCCGCGCCGGTCCTCCGCGATAGTCAGCATGTCCGCGAGTGCCTGGCAGGGGTGGTAGAGATTGCAGCAACCGTTGATGACAGGCACCATCGCCCCCGAGACCATGTCGAGCAGGTCCGCGTGGCTCTTCAGCCGTGCCATGATGACGGCCGAGTTGCGCGAGAGGTACCGGGTCTCCGAACGGACGTCGCTCAGGGTAAAGTTGGTGGCCATCCAGTCGAGGTTGATCGCATGGCCGCCGAGTTCCGTCATGCCCGCCTCGAACGACACCCGGGTGCGGGTGGACGTCTTCTGGAAGATCATCACCAAGGTGCGACCCTGCATGTGGCCCTGGAACTCCCAGCGATGGCGCTTCACGCGGCGGGCCAGCGCGAGCACCTCGCGGATTTCTCCGTCGTCCCAGAACTTCCAGTCGATGAGGTGCTTCGGCCCTTCGATCATGTCTGCGGCTCCTTGAGTGATGATTTGGCGGCTGCTTCACCGGACGCTCGATGCGCATCCAGCGAGAGGGCTGGACCCATGCTTTCGTGCACGTGAAGATTGCCAGCGTTGGCCAGTGAATCCAAACGCGAGAGGCCGAACGCGCGGGCACCGACTACCGGCCGAATCGTTCCTTCAGCGTGCTCTTCTGAACCTTGCCTATGGAGTTGCGCGGCAGTCTGTCGACGAAGAACACCTGCTTTGGGACCTTGAACCCCGCGAGCTCAATCTTGAGCGCATCGATGACCGACCGCTAGATGGGACCGCCCGCATCCTGATTGCGCACCACCACCGCGGTGACCTGCTCGCCGTAGACCGTCTGGGACAGTCCGATCACTGCGGACTTCATCACTCCGTCGAGCTTGTCGATGGGGAGGTCGACCTCCTTTGGATAGACGTTGATCCCGCCGCTGATGCCGAGGTCCTTGCCGCGGCCCACGATGGCGACGTAGCTGTCCTCGCCGATCCAGCCGAGATCGCCAGAGCGGAATCAGCCGTCGGCGGAGAACTCCTCGGCCGTTTTCTCGGGCATTCGCCAGTAGTCGGAGAAGACGTTCGGCCCCTTGAATTCGATCTCGCCGACCTCGCCGGACGCGATCGGCGTATCGTCGTCGCCGACCACCCGCAGTTCGACGCCGAGAAGCGCCAGCCCAACGGGTCCCGGACGAGGACGGCGGCGTTGGTCGGCATGATGAATCCGGAGCGGCCCCGGCGCGTCCTCGACCGGGCACAGCACCAGGGATTCGATCCTGCCGTCGTCGTCCATGCTTTCGATACCGTCCACGATCGCATCGTGGCGGCCCTCGTGATCGACCCAGGCGAGGCGGTCGCCCTCCAGGAGGGGTTCCGTGCCGTCCCACGGGATCGTCCTGGTGAGAGGCCGTTTGAGGATCTCGTCGGTGGCGTCCTGCAGACGCCGCAGGTGATCGTCGCGGGCCGCCTCCTCGCGCACCCGGTCGTCGGCCTCGAGCCATCGGGGGATGGCGTCGAGGATGGACTCGAAGTAATCCGCATCGCCGCCCATCGCCTGAATGAGACGGCCGCGGTCGGGGAATGCGCCGGCGTCTTCCATGAAAGTCTCGGCGTCGCGGCGCCAGGATTGAGGCAAGGGTCCCGGGCGTCCGCCGGCCTGCTTCAGGTGGGCCGTTCTCTCCGTCTCCAGCAGCATGGACTGCCTGATCAGGTTGGCGGCCTCGTGGCGCTCCTCCCGCCACCACCGCTCGGCCTCCCGCCATTGGCCCACGAGGTCCCGCGTGCCCTGGGGCACGCGCCTCATTCCGGCGAGCGTCGTCATCGCCTCGACGAGCCGCGGCCAGTCCGCCGTGCCGATGGGATGGATGTCCTTCGCCTTCGCCTCGGCCTCGACCGCCCCGGTCAGGCGTGCGAACGCCGCGCAGGCATCCTCCAGGAGGACGGCGTCGAGCTTTTCCGCGGCTTGCCTGATCATGCCCTTCGCACCCGACGTGTCGCCCAGGAAGGGCGCCGCGGCGGCGACCGGCAGGTTCCGTCCCTCCTCGATCAGATCACCGGCGGCCGCGGCATCGCCGTCCCGCACCGCCCGCGACGCCCGGGCGCGCCAGCCGGCGAGACGGCCGAGGGCGGCGTCGGCCTCTTGCCAGGCCGGGACCATGTCGACGAAATGGTCCACGGCGCCGGACGTGGTCCCGCAGGCGGCCAGGTGGGCGGCGCGCTCGCGGTCCGTCAGGGTGGCGGTCGCCGCCTCCAGCGCCGCGGCGACGTCGGCGGCCTCTCGCACCCAGGCATGGCGGTCCGCCGGCTCGGCCATCGCCTCTTCCATGTTCCCGCCATACCGGGGCCGGCGTTCCCGGAGATCCGTCATGCGCTCGACGGCCGCGCGCAACCGATCGCGATCCAGGCGCCAGCGTTCGTCGTCGTCGAGGCGGCGGGCGAGATACCGCAGGGTCCTGTCCTCCGGCTCACCGTCCTTCGCGATTCCGCGGATGGTCTCCAGCGCGCCCGCCCACTCAGGGTCGTCGAGGGGGAGCGTGCCGGCCGCCTTTGCCTGACTCTCGATCTCCCTCACCCGCTGCAACAGCGCGAAGCGGGCATGAGCCACGGCCGCGCTCTCGATGGCCGCCACCGCCGTCTCGAGGTCATGCCGGGCGTTGGCCACCGCATCGAGGTGGCGGCCTTTCAGCGTGTCGTCGGCCAGCATCGCCCGGGCGGCCGTCAGCGCTGCCGATGCCTGCGCGCGCCAGGCGACGGCATCGGGATCGTCGGCGCCGGCGTGGCGGGCGGCCAGGGCCTCGCCCGTTTCCGCGAGAGTGCGAGTCTTCCCGACGAGGGCCTCCGTCTCACGCCGTTCTTCCTTCCACTCCCGGTCGGCCTCCCGCCAGTCGTCCATCAGGTCGCGTGTCTCGTCCGGCACGTCCTCGCGGCCGGCGAGGTCCGTGATGGCCTTCACCAGCCGCGGCCAGGCCGCCGTGTCGAGGGGGTGGATGTCCCTGTCCTTCATCTCCCGGTTGACGGAACGGCAGAGGCCGTCGAACGCCTGGCACGCGTGTGCCAGCCACGCCGCCTCGAGACGGCCGATCACGGTCTCGACGGCGGCCGCCGCGCCCTCCATGTCGACGGCGGGGAGAGACGCGTCGGCCCACGCTCGAGGCAGGGCCCGTCCCTCCTCGATGAGGGCGCTCACGGCGTCGGCATCGCCCGGGGCGATCGCCGGGCCTTGCTTGCCGTCGCGCAGCACCGCGGCGGCGCGTTCCGACCAGTCGGCCAGGGAACCGAGGGCGTCGCCGGTGGCCAGCCACAGCGGCAAGGACCTGGCCAGGGACCTGAACGCCGCCACCGTCATGCCGCGGGCCGCGAGGTGGGCGGTTCGTTCGCTCTCGGGCAGGGCCTCCACGAACGCCAGCTCGCCGCCCAGGGCCTCGGCCTGCGTGAGCCACGCCTGGCGGTCTGCGGCATCGGCGGCGCCATCGTCGCCCGCATAACGCGGCCTCGCCTTCTCGAGGTCCGTCAGGCGGCCGAGGAGTGCTGCCACGTGGCTGCGGTTGCGGCGCCAGCGTCCGTCCTCGGCCACCCAGAGGGCGAGGTGGCCGACAGCCGGTGCGCCGGGATCGGCGGAATCGACGGCGCTCATCATCTCGCCCAGCATGCCGGGCCATTCCGGCATGTCGAGAGGCAGTTCCGCCGTGGCGCGAGCGCGGCCGGCGATCCCGTTCACCCGCCAAAGCAAGGTCGCCCGGTCGAGAGACCTGAGAGCGTTCTCGATCTCCCGGGCACCCGCCTCGGTGTCGTCCCGCAAGCCCGGCATGCCGGCGAGATACGCGGCGCAGGCACCATGGGGATCGAGGAGCGAGCGGACATGCCTCAGGCGATCGACCGCGTCGCGCTTCCAGGAGACGACGCCCGGATCGACGCCCGCCTCGCCGTCGACGGCCACGTGGCCGTCGAGCCAGTTCACCAGCGTCCCGGCCCTCTCCCGAGACGAGCGGATGTCGTCGACGATCTCGAGCTCTTGCCCATGACGCGCCTGCCAGGCCTCCACGGCGCGGCGCTCGTCCGCCGTCAGCGCCGTGGCTTGTGCAAGGGCGGCACCGCGGCCGGCCAGGTCCGCATAGCCCTCCAGGAGGGAGACCGGCACCGTCTGCGCCTTCCCGCGCTCGAGCAGGGTCCGCCAGTCGCGGGCGAAGCGCGCGGCATCGTCCTTCAAACGCACCGCTTCGACGCGGGCGAGCGTCATCTCGAGGCGCCGGCGGTTGTCCGCCGAGAGGTCCGAGAGTCCGTCATCCGCGAGATCGAGCCGTTGCCGGGCGGCGTCGACGAGGACTGTCCCCTCGTCGCGCCAGGCCCGCCACGCCGGATGGTGTTGTGTCGGCGAGCCGCGTGCCGCAGCCGCCCAGGCCAGTTCCGGCCAGCGCCGCGATTGGGTCTGCAGGCCGGCGAGGAGGTCCTTGACCTGGCGCTCCGCCGCCCGGGCGCCGTCGTGGGCGGCAAGGGATCTATCGACGAAGGCGCGCTGGTCGTCGGGCAGATCCTCGACCGCAGCGAAGGCGGCGATCCTCGCCATCACGCCAGCGTAGGATTGCACATCGAATGGTCGCTTGCCCGAGCCCCGGGCTTCCTCCTCCACCGTCCGCCAGGCGGCCACGACATCGGCCCACTCGTCCGGATCGACGATTGCGCCGTCGAGATCCTCGCCCAGGGCCTCCAGCGCCGCGTCGGGAACATCCGGCGAGGTCTCCAGGCACTCGATCAGCGCCTCGCGGTCGTCGGTCAGCAGCGTGAACCCTTCCGAGGCCCGGCTCACCTCGACGTAGAACATCTCCTGGTTCGCCATCAGCCCCGCGTCGAGAACGGCGATGACCTTGGCTGCCGTCCTCCCCTGGGCGCCGTGCACCGTGGAGCTCCAGGCATGGTCGATATGGCGCAGATGCGGATCCTTGCGATGAAGGGAATACTCCGTGCCGTCCGCCGCCATCAGCCGCACCCGTTCGGGGCCGATCGAGAGCACGCGGGCCTCCTCGCCGTTCACCAGTGCCGGCGTCAGCCGCCGCGCCTTGCGGTTCCTGGTCCAGCGCACCCTGTCGCCGGCCCTGATCTCGATGGGGACGCTCTCGTAGGCGCCGAGGTTGTGGGCGGCGTTGCCCGAGGGCCGGAAGCGCCGTTCCTCGCCGTCCGCATGGTCGAGGACGACCTCGCTGTCTTCGATGCCCGTCACCGTGCAGAGATCGTCGACCCTGCAGCCGTAGGCGTCGCGGTGGAAGACGACCGTGTCGCCGGGTTCGTAGTTGGCCAGCACCGAGGCCTCGATGCGCGTGTAGCGCCGGTTCACCAGGCGCTGGATGGTCAGCGTCCGTCCCAAGAGCCGGCCCTCTTCCTCGAGGCCCTCGCGGATGGCGGCGTTGATCTCCCGGCGGACGGCGTGGGTCGGGGCCAGCACGGCGCAGGAATCGCGCTCCTCGGGCGGCAGCGCGAGCCACGCCCGGGCGGCCTCGACCCCGAGATCCTCTCGCGCGTGCTCGATCACCCGGTTGGCAAGGCGCGTCATGGCCGCGCCAGCCTCGCCCTCGCGGGCGTGCGCCACCGCCTGCTTCAGGTCCGGATCCTTCTGCCGCAGGACCTCGTCCATCGTCGCCGTCGCCATACCGGCCCTTTGCATGAGCGCGAAGGGCTGGCCGGCGTTGACGGCCTTCAGCTGCGCCGTGTCGCCTACCAGCACCACCCGGGCAATGCCGGTCTTCTCGGCGATGGCGACGAGCCTTTCCATCGCCACCGTGCCGATCATCGAGGCCTCGTCCACCGCCAGCACCGAGCCGGAGAGCGCCGCGCGGGCTTCCTCCAGGCGATCGGGGTCGGAGAGATCGCCATAGCGCACCAGGAACCACTGCAGTGTCCGGGTCGGGATCCCGGCCTCCTTAGCTAATACCCGCGCCGCGGCGGCCGACGGGGCAAGGCCGGTGAGGGGCTGCTCGACGAGGCCCGTCACCTCCTTCAGCATCGTCGTCTTCCCGGTGCCGGCCCGGCCCTGGACGCCGACGATGCGATCGCCATTCCCGAGAATGTGCCTAACGGCCTCCGCCTGGCCCGCGGTCAGTCCCGTCTCGGCCAGGCGGGCGGCGACCGTCTCGTCGGGCACCAGCGCCTCGACCGTGTCCTTGCCCTGCTTCACGGCCTTCAGGATCTTCCGTTCCGCCTTCACCGCCCGGTCGGTGACGAAGGAGCGGTCCGAGCCGCGCAAGGCCGTCTCCCTGAGTTCGCCCTCCCTGACCAGGCGCTCGATCGACTCGTCGATGTCCTCGAGCCGGTAGCGTCCAGGAGCATGGCCCAGCACCAGCGCGCGGATGTCGGATTCCGGGATGATCGTCCGTCTCTCCTCGACATGCGCCACCGCACGGGCCACCGCCTCCAGGACGCCCGTCTCGGGTTCGGCGATGCGTTCCGCCGGTGCCCTTGTCCGGGTGCGGCGCCTGCGCGGCGGCATCTCCGCCGCCGGTTCGATGTGCGGCACGGATGGCGAGCGCCGGCGGCGGCGCCGTTCGTTCTTCGTCAGACCCGCGTCCGGGCGCCGGGGCAGAGGCATCTCCCGGCCAGTCTCCGGATCGGTCGGCCGTGGAGGGTGGAGCGCGGTTGCATCGCGGGAGAGACCCAGCGCCCGGGC
Source organism: bacterium (assembly GCA_028821455.1). GTDB lineage: Bacteria > Pseudomonadota > Alphaproteobacteria > SP197 > SP197 > SP197. Next base: position 17,925 of record JAPPGE010000053.1, read on the forward strand.
GCGGGCGCGCCACTGCGGCACCAGTTCGGTGAGGCCCGCCTCCACCTTGCGACGGCGCGTGTGGAGTGTCGCCTTCTGCGTCGCCTCCCTGGTATGCGGCAGGCCGTGCCTGTCGAGGTAGGCCAGGATCTCGCGGCGGCGCCCGGAGAAGGCGTCCAGGAACTCCCCGTCGTAGCCCGCCAGTTCGAAGCCCGGCACCGGGCCGATCATTCTCGGCGTCACCGCAAACCCCAGCGTCGTCAGCCTGGAGGCGAGCTCGTTGCGGTAGTGCGCCCCGATCAGCTTCTCGTTCCTCCGCAACGACGTCGGCTCGATGCTCTTCCAGGCGCCGTCCTTCGCACGGGTCATGTTGGCGACGATGCAGTGCGTGTGGAGTTGGGGGTCGAGATCGCGGCTGGTCAAGTGGCGGAACCCCGCCACCACCATGCCGTCGGCCTTGACCCGGGGCCGGCGCTTCGTCGCCGGATCCCAGCCCCGGGTTTGCAGCAGGTCGCGTTCGATCCAGTCCAGCGTCGCCCGCACCGCCTCGTCGTGGGCCCGCATGACGCGCGTATCGCCCATCACCAGGGCTTCCAGCGACACCGACTTCGGCGCCGACAGCGTGATGTCCCAGCCCGGACGGTGCTGCCGCTCGCCCTCGACGAGGCGGCCCAGGCGAATGTCCGTCTTCGGCACCTTCCCCGACAGCACCGACTCGAAGCGCGACGGCGCCACGTGGCCTCTCAGGCCGAGATCCGCCGCGGCCCTGCCGTGCCAGAAGCTCGCCTTGCGATGCTCCGGGTCGTTCCGCGTGTAGTAGCCGTCCTTCTCGTAGTACGACACGGCGAGCGCCGAGGACGCCAGTTCGTGGACCGTCGCCACCATGGCCCATTTACTCCGGCGGCGCGGCCTCCGGGCCCGAGCCGGGCGAAAGCCAGAACATGAACTCCGTCACCAGCGGCATGGTGAGACCTGCGGATCCGTCCAGAATCCGGATCATGACGTCCGTCATCAGGCCGGCGCCGTAGACGAAGCCGAGGAGAAGGGGGATGGTGACGAGCAGCCAGAAGCTGCCCTTCCGGCGCACCAGCAGCGCCTCGAACTCAGCGAACCGGGCGGCAAGCGAGGTCGTGTTCCTGGCGAGATCGCCAAGCGCCCGCGTCTGGCCCAGATGCGCCTGGATCACCTCTGCGCCGTGCGTCTGGTTGCGCCACGCTACGAGGGCGATCCCCAAGGCCTCGAAGGCCCTGGCCATGGCAAGCAACTCGAGGCCGTGCAGTTCCTGCGTGGCGGCCACCCGTTCGAGCGTGACGCGCATCTCAGCGAGATCGGCGCGCATGCCGGCCAGGTGCTCCGGGCTGGCCCCGTCGAGACTCTCAGGCAATCCGGCGATGGCGGTCGGAATCCGCCCCACCGCCTCCATCAGTTCCGCGTGACGCGCCGCGTCGCTATCGCTTGCGGCGTTGATGCTTGCCGCGAGGCGGCCAAGTCTGTCGGCGCAGGCCTGCAGCATCTCCTGCTGGAGCTCTGCCGCCTGTCGGGTCGTCTCGCCCTGCGCGGAGATGAGGGAATTGCACTCTGCGATCGTGGCCTGGAGAGCCTCCAGCATCTTACGGTCGGCAGGCGCCAGGCGCTGGGCCGGCTCAAGCGGGCGAAGAAGATCCTTTCGTTCCGTCATGATGTATCTCCCCTGTCATGACATCCGTCGTCTCCCTCGCCATCAAGGAATGCGCACAAGAGCGAGGAGAATGCAACCGCTGAATTGTCACGACGCAGAGAGTGGCCGCCCATCTGCACGCCATGAAGTCATCCCATTTGACAAGCCGTTGAAATGGCGCGCCACCCCCGCGTACCCTCCGCCAGCCCATGGCGCTGGAGACTGACGCACCATGTGCAGGAAACGCAGTGGATTTGGTGTGGGGAACAGGTGATGACCGACGACATCATGGTTGTAGCGCGAGACCATCTGGTCGTGCTGCTGAACGAACAGAAAGAGCTTTTGCAGGCCCTGATCAGGGAGGAGGGTTTGCTGCACAGCCGGATGAAAGACGGGAAGGAGCGTGTCCTCTCCAAAGAGCGAGCCGAGGAGATCGTTGAACTCCTAGAAGGAGAGGAGGACAAGGTGTCTCGCCTCGAAATCACGCTGGCGGTGGCCGGCACGGTCAAGGCTGGCAAGTCCACGGTCGTCAACGCGATTATCGGGACAGAGGCGCTGCCGAACCGCGCCCGCCCGATGACGGCGCTACCTACCGTCATCCGCCATGAGCCGGATCGCTTCGAACCCGCCCTGACGATCAACAATGCCAACGCGCTCAACGGACTGGTGGACAGGATAGCCAGCAAATTGAAGGACGAGGCGCGGTTGGACGTCGTGCGGAAAGAGCACAACATCGATATGGAAGCGTTGATCGACGACCTTGCCGAGGTTGACGGCGCGGTTTTCGACAAGAGATACGAAGGGCGAGACCGAGTGTTCGAAGCACTCGGCCGGATGAACGATCTTATCCGCCTCGGGCAACACGAGGCAGTGGGCGAAGCACTCGCTATCGAAGAGTATGATGATCTCGATGAAATGCCCTCCCTGGCCGTGCACTTTCATTGCCTTGCCGATGCCGCCCGTCAGTCAGGCAGTCTTGCCCTGCTTGACCTGCCCGGCTTCAACGAAGCGCAACTGAGTGAACACCTGACGGATGTGCTCGAAGAACAACTGGAGAAGGCATCCGCGATCCTGGTGGTCCTCGACTACACTCAACTCAACACCGAAGCATCCGAAGAACTCGAACTACTTCTCGATGCCGTGTCGAGCATCATGCAGGACCGAATGTTCGTCCTCGTCAACAAGTTCGATCAGCGCAAGTCCAGAGATCCTGACGCCGCCGATACCAGGGCCCATATCAGCGCCGACTTGATGAACGGAGCCGTCGATCCGCGGAGTGTCTTTCCGGTGTCGGCGCAACTCGCCTATCTCGCCGGCAGGGCGCAAAATGCCCTGAACCGCAATGGCGGCCTGCCTTCCGCTGACGACGAACCGTGGGTCATGGACTTCGTCGATTTCATTCTCCAGGGCGACGATACGACGCTCAAGGATTTGGAGAAGATCGAGAGGGTGGTCGACTTACGGTGGCAAAAGAGTGGATTTCAACCTCTGCTTGACGATGTCGTCGTTACCGCGCAACGGCGGGCTGGCGAACTCGCCGTCCAGTCCACTCTGGAAAAACTGAAGCAATACGCCGTCGATATCGAACATCATCTGAAAGTGTCCACCAACTCCCTGACTACGGATTTGGAGACCCTGGAAAGTACCATCAGTCGAATGAAGGAGAATATGGAAGCTGCCGAAGAAGCGAGAGGCGACTTTGGCGCGCGGATTGATTCGGTCATTAGTGACATCGAAGTAAAAATAGAGAAAATACTTAGCGAAGCGAACAAGAGAATCGCCACGGATATTGAGGATATATTCAATAGCGAGATAAACAAAATAGTTGAAGCAAAACAGAAGAAGGGAGGGAGGGAGATTGTTCAAACATCCGACATGGAGTTTAACCCCTATGATTGGTTTCTGTCTGTTGGCCGACCGTCGGAGGTCGCGCATTGGTCGGAATTGGTAGAGGAATTCAGAAGAAACGGGAAACTGGAATACGATGACAAGGCAGATTCGGCCGAGGCATGGAACAAGATTAAGAAGGTCTACTCCAGCGTGGCGGGGCAGATTGTGGTCGACGCTTCATCGTCAATCAAGGCACTCATGAACCAAGCCCATGCCGAACTGGAGAGTGAACTGGAGGCTGGGCTGGGCAACATTCTGGAAGCAGCCCGTCGCGCACTGGGGGACGGAGGCATCGATGTGAATCTCCGGGTACCAGACTTTGAGCCGGCGGCGGGCTCTGGCAAGCCATCCGTTAGTCGTTTCAAGAGAAGTACTGAAACCAGGGTTGTCAAAGTGACCGTGGAGACGCACCGGACTGCGAGGTTTTTCGGCAACATGCTCGGGATCAAATCGTGGGGCACCAAGGAAGTCGACGAAGTGGTGTATGTCATTGATCGCAAGAAAGTCATCGAAACGATTGAGCAGGGCGCGACCGATACGTTGGGGAACTATCGCCAACGAGCAGAGGCTGAGATCAAGGACTGGAAGCGGCATGTCGATGACAGTTTCTCAAGTGTTCGGAAGTATCTGAACCGGTATCACCAGAGCCTGATCGACGGGTTGGACGACAGGAGCATGGAAATGGAGCGCAGAGAGCAGTTTCTCGCAGTTGCGAGAAGGATGGAAGGAAGGGCTGGCGAAAACCGTGAGAATGTGCGCGACTTGGAAACGGCATCGGCTCACCTACTCGGTGTCCGGTGATGGCAGCGCGAAAGGATGCGGCAGTTAGCCGTGGTGACAGTCCAGCAGAGCCACTGTCCGTAGAATTACTCGATGACCTCCCGCAGGTGCGGGAGAAAGCGGTTATCGAAGTCGTCAACAACCTGGAGGTCGTGGATGATCGTCTCAGAGTCAGGGACGAAAACCCGGCATCCTTCCTGGAAAGGGCCTGGGATCTTGTAACCGGGGCGTCGTCGCGGCGACAGCAAGCAGTGGACCGCGGAGTTCAGGGTGTCCTGCGCGGCATGAACGAGTGGCTGCATGGACTCCAGGCGGCGCAGGTGGAATCGGACATTGCCTTGGCGCGGGTTGCGGAAAGGCTTCAGGAGACTCGCGACGGCGTGATGAAGCTCCAGAAGCGGCACCAGGAATTGAAGCACGAGGTGGAAGCGCTCGACAGACGACTTGCGGACCATATCGCATGTACGGAACACCGGCTTTCGGAACTGCAACAGGCGCTGGCCATAGAGGGAAGCAGAAATCGGGCTTGGAATGCCGTTGCCGCGGCGAAGGAGCGATTGCTGAACAACAGATTCAAGGCGGTTCCTCCGCTGTTGAGAGTGCTGCTGACTGCGAATGACCTCTATTGGAACGATTTTGGCAGGTTCCTGCGCCTGAAAGGCCCGGATGACAAGGATGCTCGCGACTTGATTGACCATGCACGGAATGTGCTGGGAAACATGGCCGCAGACTTTGCGGTCGGGGAGGAGCGGGAGTCTTTCATCGTCGATCGCTGGCTGGACCCGTTGAGGGATGCAGCGCTCCCGACGGATTGGCGGGATGCAATTGCGTATCTACTGGACGACGCATCGCCGGGCAGTCAGCCATTGGCCGTCTCTGCCCGGATGCGCCTTCTGGATTCCAAAGAAGAGCTGCCCCATAACCGGCCACGGCTGGCTCAGCCGTTCCATTTGGGCGCGATGGCCATGCGGGAAACGGTGCGGCGCATCGAAATGGAATGGCTCAACCGAGAAGGAGCGGCACGATGACGAATGAGGTCGCATTGAATTCGAACGAGGCCAGGGTTGGGTTGGTTTTGTCTGGCGGTGGCGCCTCGGCAGCCTATCAGGCAGGTGTCGTCAAAGCGCTGGCCGAACTCGATGTCCATGTACACGCAGTAGCCGGGGCTAGCGCGGGCGCTCTGAATGGCGTGGTCGTGTCCGAAGCGAATGGCGACCTGAAGAAAGCAGCGATCGAACTGGAAGAGCTCTGGACCGGGCTGATCGGAAACAGTCCCATAGAGTGGCAGCCAGGCAAATTTGTCCTCGGCGTAGGCCTTCCCACTATTCTGGCCTCCATCAAGAACGCACGGTTTGCGACGGCCACAGCCATTCTCGCCATTGGGCTTGAGAGGGCAGGTCTGTTGTCTCTTTCATTGGCGGACGCGGAATCGCTTGAGAAGATGCTTGATCGTGGCATGAAGCGTTTGCTGAAGGGAAAAGGGCTGCCTCTCTACGTGTCGATCTTTGAGAGTGAGGATGTACTGACTGATTTGGCCGCTGTTGGAGGGCTGTTGGAGTTGTGGGACACGCCTCCATCCGAGTTCCGTCATATCCAGTCGCTTCCGCCAGCGGAACGAAAGGCGACGATTCTGGCCTCGGCAGCCATGCCGATCGTGTTGCAGGCTCGCAGGCTCGGGCCGGACGACCGGCGGTTCGTGGACGGCGTCATGGGCGGCTACCGCACGAGGCAGGGGAACACACCGGCTGAACCATTGGTTGAGCAAGCTGGTTGCACCCACCTTGTCGTCACCCATTCTTCCGATGGATCACCATGGCGGCGGGACAGGTTCCTAGACACCGAAGTCCTCGAACTCCGTCCGGGCCGCACAATGAGGCGAACGCAAGGCTTTGCGGGCGAAAAGCGGGACATGTTCAACTTTTCGGAGGACATCCAATCCTGGATCGAGCAGGGTTATGAAGACGCCATGCGCTGCGTCGGAGAGGTCAAGCGCTCGATCGATCTCGTTAGTGCGGCCCGGCAGGCCAGGGACAATAGAAGGCAGGCGGTTGACGGTCTCGACGATGACGGTTTTCGGGTGAACTAAGACCGTCACCCCACGTTGTGGTCAGACGCATAATGAAGTACAGCCTCACAACATAGCAAACTACCGTTCTATAGAGAATTAACTGAATGAATAGCCGACAATTTTATCATCACTGACTTTAACTAGTATTGGCTCAGGTTGACTTCTCTGTTTGACAATCATTTCCAGCATGGCCCCAGTCTTCTGAAATGACTTCACGGACTGCTCAAGCTTGGCGCGTGGGAGCACTTCATCTATCGACTCAATAACATTTTGCACTTTGGAAAAATCATTCCAGAACGCTACCTCACCACTGTGAAATTGTGATTCAATGATTCCAAAGACCCGACAGATATTTCCCACAAATTGCTCTTTGTGATCGTTTCGAATGTTGCGGATACGGATGGACAGTTCTTCCGGTGCTGCGCTTGCAATGGCCAGGACTATGCAGCCGTACAGCCTTGCTGCAATGCAAAGGTGAATCTGGTGCAATAAATCTATCACGATTTGTATTTCTTCTAGAGTCGAATTTTTCCAGAAGTCAAAATCGCGAACATTTCTAAGGTCGAACAACTTTACCTCCAGCTCCTCTTTCAGGTGATTCCCCACCTGCCTTAGCTCACGAAGTGGAGAGTCGATCACACTTTCGGAGGCACGCCTGAAACTGCCGGCGCCGATCTCGTCATAAATCTCCATAAAGTCTTCAACCGCACCAAGTATCTTTGACTTTCTTTCGCCTTTTTGGTGTCTAATGACTTCCCTTACTCCGGACTCAATGCTCTTTAGTGTCTTGCTTATGTCGTGGAGGTGCTTTTGCGTCAAGATCACCGATGCAATTTGCCAAAGTGCAGCCATGTTGACAAGTGAGCTAAGCTGATCTGCCTTGTGTAAGGTGGCATGCTCTCGAATTCCCTTAGAATCACGGACCATGCCTCGAAAGCCACCGCTCGAAGCGTTCATCAGTGGACCACTGCTCTCTACAATGTAGTATCCGCAGTTGGCAACGCTCCCTGCGAGTCCGACGGTCGGAACGGCGGAAAAAAGTGGATTCAGTCTAGAAATCGGGTGATCGGAGCCATGCACGTCTTTCCACGCTGTTCGTCTCGGATTGGGAATTTCGCCAAGGGCGAGAACGGTGTCGCCATGCTCGTTAACTATTTCCAACTTAGGAGTGTCTTTCGACAGGTCAATACGCCTTCTGCCTTTCGCATCTGATGCATAAACTAGGGCCGAGTCCTGGTTCTTGCCGGACATCAATGATTTGAAGTACTCGCGCCGTTGCTTCAATTTTTTCCGTTTTTTAGCCATTCTGCCGATGAGTTTATCTCTCCTTTCTAATCTGTTGCTTACCTCGTTGTATGCAACGTAAGCAACGCCGCCAGCGAGAATTAGTGGCAATGTCATCGTTCAGCCCTCCATCAACTTCTGTGCTTCCTTCAGGAGGTTGAGCTGGTCGCGCACCCAATCCTCGATGGCTCGGATCGTACGGTCCGCGTGGAGGGAGAACACTTCGGCGATACGCCCAACCAGTTCGGACTCCTCCGGATCGAAGTCCTCGTCGGAGTAACCCATGCCGACCAGTTCCAGCAGGAAGGAGACGCGGCTCAGGCGGTCCTCGAATACTCCGGGAAGCTGCTCGATCGGGACGTCCTCGGCCTTCACGCCCGGTTCGGTCTGGCTACGGAGCAGGTCCATTGCCACCAGCTCCGCCGCTTTGATACTGCGGTCGGTACGCATCACCTCATCGGCGTAGTGCAGCAGCACGCCCTGCTGGCGCTCGTTCAGGTTCTGGACGAACATCAATCACTCTCCTTTGCTATCGTGGTCAAGGCCACACTAACGATTCGTTCTCGGTTCCGTCTCCACCACCACGATACCCGGCCCACGAAAACGACAAAACCTCGACCAGCCACGGGTGGAATGCGGCCGCCGCGGCTCAGCACTTTCATGGCCGGGGGTGACGACCGAAACGCTCTTCATGCGCATTTGCTATGGAGTTGGGTGCGCAAGGTATCGCACGACTTCAGGTTCAATGTCACGAACTCCGTCCAACTCAGAAGGTCGGAGTAGCGTTCGTACATTTCGGTAACCCGGCAGATGGAAGGCCGGTCGGCGTAGATGCGGCACAGGATCGAACCTTCATCCAGATGCCGGCATACGCCGTCACCCCGGTCCAGTGCCGCGTAGAGTGGGACACCAGTGAGGCTTCGGCAACACGCGCCGCACAAGCATTGCAGGGGAACGCGCGTGTCACACGTCTGGCTTTCTGATCCCGCATATCGCCTGACATCCAAAACCGCGCCTTCCTCTAGTCAAGGCAGACTGTCTCGGCCTCGTGACAGTAACGCAAGATCCTGCCGGTGACAGTAAGCAATCCGCGAGCAGCTTTCCGCTCGGAGCCGCCTTCGCCGGGCGGGACTGCTAGTCGAGCAGCCTGTCTCGCGCGCGGTCGACCGCCGCGGCCAGAAATCCAAGTTCGCCTCCCTCGGGCTGAACCCGCCGGAGGATGCGCCGGTGCGCCTCGCGGATGTCCTCAGGCGTGGCATCGGGCGCAAGCTCCAGAATCTCGAGAGCGTCGGCCCTGCTCATGTCCGTCCACCGCGAACCCGCGTCTTCCCCGGTCTCGCTGTGGATCCCAAATGCTCCGCCCGGGCTTCCTTCCTCGTTGTCTTCGAAGTCGTCGTAATCGATTGCGGTGGGCGCGCTCTCCGAGTCCGCGCGTCCAACAACGTAGCCCAGTGCCCCGGCCCCGAGGGCGGCCGCGACCGGAATGGCTATCGAAACAAATGGAACAGGCATGGTCTTCTCCTGGAGTTGGTGATGAAAGATGTTTCCGGTGAGGTGGCGTGCCACCCGTGCCGGTCGCGGCGGAGAGACGGGCTCTCCGGCAAAGGGACGGCCCGCCGACCACCGGCGATGCCGATGCGGTGCCCGAACGGGCACATGGCGCGCATGGCGCCGATGCCGGCGGACAGGCGCTTCGGCACGGCCTGCGTCACGTGTCGAACAGGTCATCGGTCTCGAGACCCCAGACGCGCCACGTGTCGGCTCCCAGAGCCCGCGCCGCCGCCTCTTCCACGCTGGACATGGAGCCGTCCGCGTTATGGAAATCACCCGTCAGGCAGCCAACGGTGAAGTCGTGACAATCTGTCATGCGCGAGGCGTGCGTGACCGACGCATCCACCAGGTTCAGGGAGTGCCGTATGACTTCGATGCCGCCCACGGGCCGGTCGCCGCGACAGGCGACGTAGATGCTGACGGCCGTTCCGCCATCGATGAACTGCGCCGGCGCGAGCAGCGCCATTCTACCGTCGCCCGACACCGTGAGGATCCTCTTGTCGCCAACATGTATGCCGGTGCGTTTCCGGTAGCCGAAAGCCCGGTCGCAATGGACGACGCCTCCGATCTTCGGCGAGACGCCTTCCCGTAAGACGTTGTCGACAAGGGCCTCTGCGAAATTCACCATCGGCCACAGCGGGGTCCACTTGAGGATCGCCGTTGGCCGCGTCCCGAATGTCCGGCCGGAGCCGCCTGCCGGCCCGACACGCTCTCTGCCGGCCGTCCGGGTTTGGCAGAGATCGTTCAGCACCGACCTCAGCGCCTTGAGCGACCTTTCACGCGCGTCTGGCGCGGTGTCGACGCTGTGCCGGATGGCGTCCATCGTCCGGCGGTCGACAGGCACGGGTTCGTTGCGGGCGCCGAGACACCGGACGAGTTCGCGCGTGTCCACACTGACGGCGAGCACGCCGATGACAGCCCCGCCGCGCCGAATGGCCCAGAATTCCAGCGCGCCTGTCTTCAGTTCATCGTGGTGGTCGGCGCCTGTGCTGTTCGCGAGGCAGTTCTCCAGGGCCCTGCCCACGGACTCCAGATCGGAGAAGGTTCTGATTTCGAGGACATCGTGCACGCCGTCGACGTCGATCCGGCGCACCTGGCGCCGCAGATCCTGTTCCCCGGCCGCGCGAAGGGCCGCGTGATGTTCATGGCAAAATCGTTCCGCGCGGTGCGCGAGGTCGGCAAGGCCTTTGCAGTGACCGGCGAACCTGAGCAGCTTCCTGGCGGCGCGGCAACCCGGGCCCCGCTCGCCGCTGGTCCGTGGCCGCGACGGTCAGATCGGCGAGCATCTTGAGCGCGTCGTCGCGGATCGAAGCGGGAACGGCGCCTCCGGTGGCGTTCGCGCCTTGCGCGTCGAGCCCGAACAGCATGGCCGGCACCCGTTCCCCGACCCGCTCGATGCACCGCGGATCGAGGCCGGAACTGTGCAAGGCTGTCACGAACCTGAAGAGCCGGGCCTGCATGGTCATTCCGCCCGGAGGCTCGAGGGACGGGCCACACCATGGGCGGCGAAGAGGTCGGCGAGGCCGTCGATGGTCAGACCGAGCAGCGAGGCCGCACGGCGCACGGAGAGATGACCCTGCACGAGGGCCAGGCCAAGCACCTCGGCGAAGGGCCGCGAGAACAGGACGGGCGGGCAGTTCTCTGCAACGGCGCCGCCGTTCCTGTGAAGCGCGGCCTCGGGCAGTCCCCGCGCCGTCGCGTCGTCGACCTCGCCCAGCTCGACGAGGCGCCACCGGAGAGCCGAGGAACTCACCTGGAGCTCGGTGGCCACGGCATTCAGCCGTGCGATCAGATGGTCTTCCGCCAGATGCGACCAGCGGCCGAAACGTTCCAGCGCCGGAGCCGGCATCAGAAGCGCCGCGGCGAACCGGTTGGCGAGACGCTCGATTTTCTTGCCGCCCGCCTCCCCGTCCGTCTCCCAGCGGGCGGGCGGCATCGTGTCCCAGGTGAGGATGTGGAAGAGCTCGTGGGCGAGGTCGAAGTGGCGGCGGCCGGGAAGTTCGTGACGGGCGATCAGCACCGCGTCGAGGTCGGGCAAACGACAGGCCGCGCCCGAGATGCCGGGCTCCGCGTCGACCATGAGCACCAGAATGTCGAAGTCGCGCTCCATGACACCGGCAAGACGTGCTGCGGGCGCATCGCCCAGACCGAACTCGTCTGCGAAGCGCTCGCCGGCGTGCGCCGCGTCCTCGAACCTTGCGCCGGACTCAAGCGCCAGCGTCCGGCGCAGCAGCGGAGGACCCCGGCCGACTTGCGGAGCCAGCGTGCGGTAGGCCGCGATCCAGGGTCCGGCCTTGCGCTCGTAGGCGTCCAGCACTGCGTCGTCGGCGCCGTCCAGCCGCCAGGAGAAGCGTCCTTCGCCGGCCAGGAGAAACGGATCGGTGAAGTAGTCCAGGGAAACGTCCAGCTTCTCGACCGCGAGAACGAGCTCGTCGGCCGACAGACGCCTGACGCCGGTCTCGATGGCGGATACGGTCTGCCGGTCCCGGAAGCCGAAGATGCGCGCGAGGTCGTCCTGGGAAAGCCCGCGCTCCTCCCGCAGCGCCTTGATGCGTTTTGCCATGCGTTGTATCATTGCATGTCTCCTGCTACAGATATATCTTGCTTTTGCCCATTCGCAAGCATATATATGTCATTTGGCCGACGCGGCAAACACTTTTTTCGAAGGCGGCGCGGCAGCATGACTGAAGGTGGTGAGGCCGGTCTGACAACAGCCGGTCACGCGAAGAGCGGCAGCCGACCGGCTTGCCGTTGGCCCGACCACGGTACGCACGTCATGCCGCCGGTTCATGTACAACCGAATGTGACGAATCCAGCTGCGAGAGTTTCTTGCACGGCCCCTACATGGAGGGGGACATGCTTACCGCCTACGAAAGAAAGCTGCTCTGCTCCTATCTCGCCAACATCGCATCGGGCGTGAAACGCCGGGATCCGGAGGCCAGGAAGCTCATCAACTGGATCGCCGGTCGGGACCACCGCATCGCATCGGGAGCCAGCACACGGCAGCAGAGGCAAGACCTCCGGACGGCTTTCAAGAAGGAGAAGGCCTCCGCGAAGAAGCTGCGCTGCGTCGAGGAGTCCCTGCGCATGGAATGCGCGGACATTCCGGCGAGACGGGACCGCACCGCTCTGCGCCTGCGGCGTCTCGGAAATGCGGCCGGGCTCACTCGTACGGATCTCGACATCCTCGAACTGCTGCTGCGCTACGAGACCAACGCGGTCTTCGAGTCCATGATCGACGACATACTCGATCCGCCCGGCCGGCGCATGATCGTGCTCAATGAGCACGGCCGGGCTGTGTCCCTGATTCTCGGTCTGAAGGCCAGGACGGTTCAGTCCCGTTTGCACGCCGGCGCGCCTCTGGTCCGTTCCGGGTTCGTGACCATCGACGACGACGGCGACCTGGAGATCCAACGCCGGCTCCGTCGCCTCGCCACGGCACCCGGCGACGGGAACATCGACATCACCCGCCTGCTTCTTGACGTCGCACCGCCGGCCGAACTCGAATGGGCGGATTTCGGCCATGTCGCCGCCGATCGCGACCACGTCGAGAAGCTGCTGAGGGGCGCGCTCGACAACGGCACGCCGGGCGTCAACGTCCTCCTCTATGGTCCGCCCGGCACCGGCAAGACGGAGTTCTGCAAGGCGCTCGCCGCACGGCTTGGCGTAACCCTCTACAGCGTCGGGGAGGTGGACAAGGATGGTGACGAGCCGTCGCGCAAGCAGAGGCTCCAGGAACTCAGGCTGGCGCAGCGCCTGATCGCCAGGGACAGGCGTTCGCTCCTCCTCTTCGACGAGATGGAGGATCTGCTCGGAGACTCCTTCGGCGGGTTCGGCATGTTCGGACCGCTGCGCTCCTCGCGCTCGCGGGAAGCCGCGTCCAGGGTCTTCATGCACCGGCTGCTCGAGCAGGCTCCGTCGCCGACCCTGTGGACCATGAACGACGCGGACGAGGTCAGTCCGGCCATTCTGCGCCGCATGATGTTCGCCCTCGAACTGCGCCCGCCGACCACGGCGGTACGAGCCCGGGTGTGGGCGCGGCAGCTCGACCGCCACGACATCGCAGCTTCGCCGGAGGAGGTTGCGGCCCTGGCCGCTGAGTTCGACGCCGCCCCCGGGGTTGCGGCGGGCGCGACCGCCGCCGCCAGCCTCGCCGGAGGCGACATCGCCTCCGTGCTCACGGGCGTCCGCAGCCTGGCCCGCCTCCTCTCGTGCGACGGTCCGCCCCGGGGACCCCCGACCCGGTTCGATCCCGCGCTCATCCGGGCCGACACCGATCTCGCATCCCTTGCGGACCGCCTCTCGGCAAGCGAGCACCAGCGCTTCTCGCTCTGCCTGCAGGGTCCGCCGGGAACCGGGAAGAGCGCCTGTGTCCGCTATCTCGCGGAGAGGCTCGGCCTGGAGGTCGTCCAGAAGCGGGCGTCCGATCTCATGTCCATGTGGGTGGGCCAGACCGAGAAGGCCATCGCCCGGGCCTTCGCCGAGGCGCGCGACGCCGGCGCCTTCCTGGTCTTCGACGAGGCGGACTCACTCCTCGCGGACCGGCGCCTTGCACACCGCAACTGGGAGGTCAGCCAGGTCAACGAGATGCTGACCTGGATGGAGAGCCATCCTCTGCCCTTCGCCTGCACGACCAATTTCGCAGAACGCCTCGACCCGGCGACGCTGCGCCGCTTCGTCTTCAAGGTGACGCTCGACTATCTCGCACCCGGACAGGCCGAAACGGCGTTCCGCAGCTACTTCGATCTGCCGCCACCGCCCTCACTCGCAACACTCGCGGCTCTCACGCCCGGCGACTTCGCGGTGGTGCGCAACAAGGCCGAAATCCTTGGCGTGCCGCAGGATCCGGAAGCGCTTGCAGAGATGCTGCACGCCGAGTGCGCAGCCAGGCCGGACCGGCCGCGGGCCATCGGCTTCAGGCTTGGCGGATCTGTGGAACGGTGACACGCCCGATGATGACGGGAAGCGGGCATTCGGCTGTCGCGGAAGGATGAACGTCGGATCGACGAACCGATCGGGCGTCGCGGATCCGGGCCGAGCAGCTTGAAACGCGCCGGGCGGCGGCCGGTCGTGAGAGAATGGCGCTAGTCGTCCGCCGGCGCGCTTCCTGTGCTTTCGTTATGTCCGAGGCCATCGCGTTCGATACGCACCGCTTCGTCAAGCGCCTGACCGACTGCGGCTTCATCGAGCAGTAGGTTGAGGCGCTGGACGAAAAACATGTCGCACTGCTGAACGGCAACCTCGCAACGAAGGCCGATATCGTAGCCTCGTCGCACGAGACCAAGGCCGCCATAGAGGTGTTGAAGTCCGATTTGATGAAATGGCTGGTCGGCTTGCTGATCGTCCAGGGCGGCGTGATCGTCGCGCTCGTCAAGTTGCTGTAAGTCCGGCTGAAGTCGTCCGGACACGCCTCATTCCCGTCGCGGCGGCGCAAGGGCCGCGTGCGGGGTGGACCAACGTTGCCGGGCGGTGCGGATCGAAGCCGTCATCGGCTATGCCGAGGAGAACAACCGGCTTAACCGCGAGGGCCACGCATCGGGTGCGACCGACCGCAGAGAGCTTGCCGGTCTTGAGCAGAAGACCGCCATCACCGAGTGGGCATGAAACTGGGGATCGAGGGTGCGCCTGGCCAGATGGCGGACGGTCCGCGCCACCATGCCTTTTGCATGTCAGACGTGCGTCTGACACAGCCGTGTTTCCGATCGATCCAGCCAAAAGACGTACAGTGCGGCTGCCAAACCCAGGGCTGAAGACACGAGCATCATGCCGAGCAGCCCATGGGGCGCATTGTGCGCCGTCAGGATGGCTCCGGTGAGTGCCGCGATCGCTGCCCCCACCGCCACGGTCAGCGCGCCGGACAGGCCCGAGGCGCTTCCGGCCAGGCTTGGCCGCACCGACATGGCCCCGGAACTGGCGCTCGGCATGGTGATGCCATTGCCGATGCCGACGCACATGCAGGCACCGAACAGGGTCAGCTCATGCACGACCCCCAGCGCCAGGACCAGCAGCCCGAGGATCAAGCCAAGGCAAGCGACGACCCGCCCGCCCAGCATCATGGCGGTGAGTGAATGTTGCGCGGCAAGGCGGCCGGCGAGATAGCTGCCAAGCACAAATCCTGCCGTGATGCTTCCGATGTACACCCCCAAGAGCCCAGGGGGCACATCAAACAGCGCGCTGGCAACCAGGGGTGCGCCGCCCAGAAAGGCGTAGAAGCCGCCGGTCGAGAAGGCCATGCAGAGCGCATAGCCCCAGAAACGGTGCGAGCGCAGCAGTTCGGGGTAGGCCCGGAACTGCTTTGTCAGCGTTTCGCAGGGAGAGTGGTTGGTTTCGCGCAAATCGATCCAGCAAAGGGCCAGGGCAAATGTGCCGAAGGCCAGGAATGCCCAGAAGCTGGCGCGCCAGCCAAGGAGTTCGTCCAGGAGGCCGCCCAGCATCGGTCCCAGCATCGGGGCAATGGCCCAGGCCATGGCCAGATAGCCGATCAGACTCGCCGCTCGCTGCGAGCCGGCAGTATCCCTGACGACGGCGAGCGACACCGTGTAGCCGGAAATGATGGCCGCCTGAATCATGCGGAACAGCAGGAAGGTCCAGACATCGCTGGCCAACAGGCAGCCGAGAGAGGCCAGGCAGAAAATGAACAGCGCCGCCAACATCACAGGCCGCCGCCCAAAGCGGTCGGACAACGGACCGGCGATCAGCTGCAGGGCCACTGTCGCTCCGGCGTAGCCGGCAATGGCCAGGTTGACGAGAGCGTAGGGCGCCGCAAAGTCCGTCGCGATGTTCGACAGTGACGGCAAGAACATGTTGAGCGAGAGGACCGACAGGCCACTCAGCACAATCAGCGTCATGAACCGTGGTGCTTTCAGGCTGTCTTGTGGCATCTTTCTCGTTCCATCCCGGCTCGCAGGACAAGCGTCAGAGCAGGCAAAAAAAAGCCCCCGATCATCGTCGGAGGCGCACAGGGTCTCAGTTTGGAGTCCGTTACCGGTCCAAGCGCCAAGCTCCCAACACTACGATCGTCGCTGTCATGCCGATCAATCCCGCAAGTGTTCGCGGAACACGTTAGGCAGGACCCTTGCGGGTGTCAACTGCTGCACCAAGGAGTGACGTCAAGTGTGCCAGGGAGACGGCTTCACCGCCGTTTGTGTTGTCCAATCGGCCAGCGGCATAAGCACATTCAGTAGAGGGGAGGTCCAAGTTGGCGGACGGGAGATCAGCATGCCGGTCTCGCGCTTCGCCGTCGCCTGCACCCGCTCAACAACTCGCCGATCAGGGCGAGCGGCGCGGCATTGCGGATCGAATGGGAAAATGTCAATTTCAGCGTCTCCCTGACGAATCGATGGAAGTTGCCCGTCCCGCAGTTCATGACGAGACCCGCCGGTCGAGAGTGGCCCGGAACGGGTTTACGCGACCAGCCACAGGCCGACAATTCTGCTCTCGAGCGTCGCGTAGAGCATCAGGCCGTCCCTGTCCGGCCCGTCGCCAACAGCAAGGGGCGGGCGGCGCCGGAACCTGCCGGTCCGGCAACCAGGGCAATCTTTCCACATGTCCCGGTTCCTGTTTCCCTGTGGCCCGACCCGGGGTCCTCATGCGGCCCCGGCCGCCCGGGCTGGCGAAGGCAGACAAAGTAAAGGCCATCGCATCAGGTCATCCGGACTTGAGGAACGTGCGCTTCTGCGCCCGGGTCAGCCTTCGAAGGAGACGCCGGCATGCGCCACGTCATCCGAGCCCGCCATGCTGAACCGGTTTGCCCCGGCCCGATGGAACGGGCGGCTTCCGATCACGGTCACGCTGGCGACTGCTGTCTCCCTCCTCGTTCTCGTATAGGTCGGCGGCGTGACAGGGCTCGGCATCTGGCTTGCCGGCAAGAACACGCTGGCGTTGCTGAGCGCCAACGCCAGCCGGAGCCTTGCCGACACGGTCGGCGGGATCGAACGGCATCTGCGGCCGGCTGAGGACCGGGCCCGCTTCATTGCCGGGCGCATCGAGGCGGGTACGGTCAACCCGGAAGACCGCAAGCGGTTCGGTCTTTTGCTGACGGGCGCGCTCGCGGACGTACCGCAGATTGAGTCGGTGGCCCTCTTCGGACCCGGGCTGACATCCTTCTTTGCCGCGCGCCGCGGAGACGACCGCTTTGAGCTGGGCGAAGTGGACCATGCGGGTGACGCGAGGTTCAGCAGCTAACTGGCGGCGATGCCGGACGAGCCGCACTGGACGGCGCCGTTCTGGATCGAGCGGCATCGAGGGACCTTTTTCAGCCGGGCCTATCCGATCTGGCTCAACGACAGGTTTGTCGGGGCCGTGGTCGCGACAGCATCGGTGCGGGAACTGTCGTCCTGGGTCCGCGAGGTCGGCAGGGACGATCCGGGCACGCGCTTCGTCCTCTACGTCCGCGCCCGGGTGTTGGCCCATCCGCTGATGGTCGAGGGCTATCCCGGTCTTTCGCTCGACAACTCGCTGTTCCGTCTGGCGGGGTTCCGGAATCCCGTCCTGGCGGCGATATGGCGGCAGGAGAGTCGCACCGAGATGGTGGTTCCGCTCGCCCAGGGGATGCACGGACACGGGACGCGGGTCGGCGGGGGAGGACCATGTCTTCATGTGCCGCCACCTGCAAGGCTTCGGACCGGAGCCGCTGACCGCCGGCTTCTGCCATATCGAGGATGTCGGGACCGAGTATCGCCGAATGATCGTCGCCCTGATCGCCGGCAACGCCGCGCTCGCGCTGTCGGTCGTTGCCGCCGTCATCCTCGGCCAGCGCATCGCCGCCCCATCGCGCGGATTTCCGCGGCGGCGGGACAGGTCCGCGCCCTCGACATCAGCGAGATCGACGATCTTCCGGCGAGCGTGTTCCGCGAACTGGACCGGCAGTCAAGATCGTTCAACGCCATGCTGCGCGCACTGCGCTGGTTCGAGGTCCACATTCCGAAGAAGGTCGTGGAGCGGCTGGTCAAGCGCGGCTACATCGACGACACGATGTCCTCGGTGTGCGACATCACCGTGATGTTCACCGACATCGCAGGCTTTTCGTCGGTCGCCGAAAACCTGTCGGCCCCCGAAGTCGCCGCCCTGGTCAACCGCCACTTCGCAATCGTCGCCGGCTGCATCGAGGCCGAGGACGGTACGGTCGACAAGTTCATCGGCGATTCGGTGATGGCCTTCTTGGGCGCGCCGGACGCCCAGCCGGATGCCGCCGAACGGGCCTGCCGGGCAGCCCTGGCGATCGCCGACGGCATCCGGCGGGAGAATCTCCAGCGCCGGACCGTAGGCCAGGCGGGGCTCGGCATTCGCATCGGCGTCCATTCCGGCAGAGCCACCGTCGGCAACATCGGCGTGCCGGGCCGCATCAACTACACGATCATCGGCAACGCGGTGAACGTCAGCCAGCGCCTCGAGCAGCTCGGCAGGACGCTGTATCCCGAAGGCAGCGAGACTGCGATGCTGATCAGCGGCACCACGGCCGCGAAACTGGGCCGGGAGTTCCATCCGGTGCCGGCAGGCAGGCACCCCGTCAAGGGGCGCGCTGGCGAGGTCGACGTCTTCAGACTGGGCTATTCAAGGACGCTGCCTGCCAGCGGGCCTTGACGTCAAACGCGATTCTGTGCTCCGGCGCGACGGCCTGGGCGCATCGGAAGCGAAGTCCGGATTGCTGCGTGAGGTGCCCGTTGCGGGCGCGGTTTCGGCATTCCGGGAGGATGCGCCAGCTCCCGAAGCGGAACTGCTGCCGGGCGGCCATACACTGAGGGCGTCGGCCGGCGAAATCAGTTCTTGGATCGAGGAACTGCGCAGCATGGTCGCAGTGAACGACAAGGAACTGCACAGTGGCTCGAAGCAGACTGAAGACTGGCGGAAGATAGAGGTCCCGGCGGTCGGGCGCAGGAATGGCACCCCACCGGTCGCATGGGCGCCAGTGGATGTTCAGAACCAAGTTATCATCCGGTGCACCGTCAATCGATCACCGATTTGCTGAGCATCCCCGAAATCACCCCACCGATCTTCTCGGCGGTGGCCTCGGTCGCGTGGACTCATGTGTGGGCATAGCGCAAGGTCTTGGTCGTCTGACTGTGAGCGAGAAGGAGAGCCACGACGGGAAGCAGCGTTCCCTGCATGACCGCATGACCATCAGCATACCCGATGTCCACGCGCTCCTTACGGGCTTGCATGTCGCGAAGTCTGATCGCACTGGAAAGCTTGGCCGGTAATGCCGTGTCCACGGTCTTTCGCGACGCCCTGATGCTGGAAGGCAACCCGTTTACCGAGTAGGTGCTGATGTTGGCGTCACGCACGTCGGTGGCAATCTTGACGCCAATCGATGCAGGAGATCATGTGTAGTCGAGTGAGAGAAGGGGACAGGTCTTGCCCTACTACGCGCATAGCGACGATGACGATCAAGCAACATGGCATGGGTTGCGCGAACATCTGGTGGAGACAGGTACGGGGGCGGCCGAGTTTCTCGAATCGGTCGGATGCGGGGATCTGGCCCGAGCAGCGGGACTTTTGCATGATCTCGGAAAATACAGTCACGAGTTCCAGGCGCGGTTGATCGGGGGCCCGCCCTGCGACCACTCGACGGCCGGCGCCAAAGTAGCCATTGACAGGTATGGCGACAGTGATGCCCGCAGGAGTTCAATCGGCAAGATGCTCGCCTACGCCATCGCGGGCCATCATGCGGGCCTGGCCGACGGGGTGAACGGACATGGTCCACTGGCGCTAGAGGACCGTCTGAAGGCGCAGATTCCGAAACTGGATCCGATTTGGGAACAGGAGATCGTGCTTCCCGGCCTCACATCGCCCCCCTTGAAGCCGCGCAACCGCGAGATGGCGGGATTCTGCGCGGCATTCGCGATCCGCATGATCTTTTCCGCGCTGGTGGATGCCGATTATCTCGACACCGAAGCGTGGTACGCCGGGCGCACATGCCATCCTGTGGCGCGGGGAGACAATCCTCCGCTTTCTGAACTATTGGCGCGTCTGGACGCCTATCTCGGTACACTGATGTCGAACGCCGGGGATACGGAACTGAACCGTCTACGCCGGAGGGTCGTTCTTCATGCGCGTTGCAAAGCGGCCGAAGTGCCGGGGTTGTTCAGCTTTACCGTACCGACAGGCGGCGGAAAGACTCTTTCATCATTGGCCTTTGCTCTCGAGCATGCCGTTCGTCATGGTCTCGCACGCGTGATCTATGTCATCCCCTACACAAGCATCATCGATCAGACAGCCCATGTGTTTCGCCAGGCACTCCGTGTGAACGGGGAAGATCCGGCTGAGTTCATCGTTGAGCATCACAGCGCCTTCGAAGAGGAGCAGATCCGCGAACGCGAAGCACAGCAGAAGTTGCGCCTCGCCACTGAGAACTGGGATGCGCCGGTCATCATCACCACGGCGGTACAGTTCTTCGAGAGCCTGTTCGCCAATCGTCCATCGCAGTGCCGCAAGCTCCACAACATTGTCAACAGCGTGGTTATCCTCGACGAAGCGCAGAACATGCCTTCAGGACTTCTGCGGCCCTGTGTCGCCGCACTTGACGAACTGGCCCGGAACTGGCGTGCCAGCATCGTACTCTGCACCGCGACCCAGCCCGCGCTTGCTGAAAAAGATGGTTTTCAGGGAGGACTGGAGGATCTTCGCGAGATTGCGCCCGATCCGAAGCACCTGCACCAAAGGTTGAAGCGAACCCGGATATGCCGACTATCGGAAGCGCTCACCGATGCCGAGTTGGCCGAACGGCTGCGCAGCGGATCGCAAAGACTGTGCATCGTTAACACCCGTCGCCATGCGCGGGATCTGTATGACGAGATCCGTGGTGAAGACGGGAGTTTTCATCTCAGCACCCTGATGTGTACGCGTCACAGAAACGAGGTGTTGGAGACAGTGCGCCGACGCCTCACCGAGGACGCTCCTGTTCGTCTGATTGCCACGTCGTTGATTGAGGCGGGGATCGATATCGATTTCCCGGAAGTCTGGCGCGCCGAGGCCGGCCTGGAGTCAATCATTCAGGCGGCCGGGCGATGCAACCGGGAGGGCAGGGTTGCGACCGGCGATGTTTTCGTGTTCGAGCCGGCCGATGGCGATGGCCGCAAGCCGCCAGCTGGTATTCCGAAACTTGCCGCTGCCGCCCGCAGCATCATGCGCCGTCACCCGGACGATCCGGCCGCTCCGGTGGCGATCCGAGAGTATTTCCGGAGAGTATACTGGATAGAAGGCAGAGAGTCGCTGGATGAGAACGCCGTTCTCGAGAAACTGCGGGAAAGATTGCAGAGTTTCGACTTTCCGTTCGCAACCATCGCGCGTGAGTTCCGCATGATCGATAACGGGATGGTTCCAATCATTGTTCCGTATCGTGGCGCGAAGAACGACGACGCGACCGCCGAGGGACTGCTTCGCGGTCTGGAGTACATCGACCGCCCCGGCGGCATCGCCCGCTGCCTCCAGACCTACACGGTCCAGGTTCCACCCCGCGTCCGCCATGCACTGCTTGACGCCGGTGCTGTGAGGTTCATTCGCGAAGAGGATTTCGGCGAGCAGTTCGCATGGCTGGAGAACCACGACATCTACCGGCAGGACATCGGACTGACATGGGACGACCCGACCTTCCAGGAGGCCGAGTCCTTGATCATCTGATCCAATCAGCTATTGGGTTACTTGCAAGCAACGGAAAGCAAATGTTCTGTTCTGTGGCCGTCTTCGTTCGGTGAAGGGCGGAGTGGATTGAAACCGTTGATTGCAAGCAAGTCTTCTGAGACGTCGTCCCCGGCGACAAGGCCGGGGGCGAGGATTTCGACTCTCCGAGTCTGGAGGTGGTCGTGAATGAAGGTCCGGGATGTGCTGCGCCTCTTGCGGGCGAACGGTTTCACCCTCGAGCGACAGACCGGAAGCCATCGTCAGTTGATAGGTGTTGTGGGCGGTCGGCGAAGACTGGTCACCGTAGCGGGTCAGGAAGGCGACGACATCCGATCAGGAACCTTGGCCGCGATCCGGCGACAATCCGGTTTGCCGAGGCGGCTGTTCCGCTAAGCCGGGATGGACATGTGTGGGCGAAAGAGAAAACCGTGCGACCGCTGTCGGCCGAAAAGGCTCTGGAAGAACGCCATGACCGAGAGCTTGACGCGGACATGCCACGGGGAACGACGGGAAAGGAAGGCTGTCCGTTCCTCGGCGGGCAGATCGGCAATGGTCTCCAGATACATTTCAATCGCAGTGGCGAGAGAGGATCTGGCCTCATCGAAAGACACGCCCTGAACCGCAATGTCGAGATCGACGCAGATCGCCTGCCATCCCATTCCATCACCATAGGCGTAGCATCGAAGCTCTCGTTCCATATCAATGCTCTCCACCACAATCTCACGCCCGAACTATCCGGCGTGCTGTTCTATCGGTACAACTTACCACTGGTGACGAGGGCGAGTAAACCGCCGAACCAACTTCGGAAAGGATCTCCTCAATGCCGTATGGAGTAAAGCTCCATGTCTGGGGCGAGTATGCCTGCTTCACGCGGCCCGAGATGAAGGTCGAGCGGGTCTCCTACGATGTGATGACGCCGTCGGCCGCGCGTGGTGTATTGGAGGCGATTCACTGGAAGCCCGCAATCCGCTGGGAGGTCGATCGCATCCACGTTCTTAACCCGATCCGCTTCGAGACGCTGCGCCGCAACGAGGTAGGCCACAAGATCCCAGCGACGAACGTCGACAGGGCGATGAGCGCCGGCTCGACCGACGGCTTGCGGATCGTTGTCGAGGAGGATCGCCAGCAGCGGGCTGCAACCCTGTTGCGCGACGTCGGCTATGTGATCGAGGCTCATTTCGTGCTGACCGGCGCGGCAGAGCCGGATGATACCGAGGCCAAGCATCTGTCCATGTTCAATCGCCGCGCCGCCAAGGGGCAGTGCTTTCACCGGCCCTATCTCGGAACCCGCGAATTCACGGCTGATTTCACCTTGGTAGAAGACGTGATGCCGGAATCCAGGTTGTCAGCGAGCGAGCGGAACCGCGACCTCGGCTGGATGCTGTACGACATGAACTACGAAGACAATACGACGCCGCTGTTCTTCCGAGCCCGTCTTGCCGACGGCGCGATTGAGATTCCGTCCAGGGATTCGACGGAGATCAGAACATGACCATTCTGCAGGCTCTCTCGGATCATTACGACCGCCTCGCGTCACGGGATGAGGTGCCACCCTACGGCTATTCGAACGAGAAAATCTCCTTCGCCATTCTGCTGTCGTCGGAAGGTCGCGCTGTTGATGTTCAGCCGCTGTTGGATGTGTCGGGAAGGAAGCCGCGACCCAGCCTCCGGCTGGTTCCACAGCCGGTGAAGCGTACTTCCGGAATCGCATCCAATTTCCTGTGGGACAAGACTGCCTATGCGCTGGGCGTCAAGCGCGATATCGAGCTTGAAAGGCCGATTCCGGCCGAACGCGAGCATGCGGCGTTCAAAGCGTTTCACGCGACGATGCTCTCGGAATCGGAAGATGAGGGACTTCGGGCACTCATGGCGTTCCTGGAC
Source organism: bacterium (assembly GCA_028821455.1). Lineage (GTDB taxonomy): Bacteria > Pseudomonadota > Alphaproteobacteria > SP197 > SP197 > SP197. The sequence continues at coordinate 41,633 of JAPPGE010000053.1, forward strand.
ACCTGGCGACCGGAGAGCTACGACGAACTGAGCCATGCCGAGGAGATGTTGGGCACGAACGTCGTCTTTCAGTTGGACGACGGGACGTTGGAGTTTCTGCACGACCGGCCGGTGGCGCAACAGATTTGGGCGAATCGACCCAGCCAACATGATGCAGATGGATTGTGCCTGGTTACCGGCAATCGTCGACCTGTCGCGCGCCTGCATCCGACCGTGAAAGGCGTGCGTGGGACGCAATCGTCGGGGGCATCGATCGTGTCCTTCAATCTTGACGCATTCGAGTCCTTTGCCAAGCGGCAGGGTGCCAACGCGCCGGTCTCGGAACGCGCTGCATTCGCCTATACGACAGCGCTGAACACAATGCTGGCGTCGGGCAGTCGGTGCCGGATCCAAATCGGCGATGCGACGACAGTATTCTGGGCCGAGACCGCAGATCCGGCCTTGGCGGATGCGGTTGAGAACCTGTTCTCGATAATGATCGTCGAAAGGCCGAGCGATCAGAGTGAGGCCGCAGAGGTCAGAAACAAGCTTGAAGCCATTGCCGAAGGTCGCCCGCTGGCTGATACCGCACCCAATGTCAGAGAGGACACACGCATCCATGTGCTCGGCTTGGCCCCAAACGCGGCGCGACTGTCGATCCGGTTCTGGCATGTGGACAGCATTGGCGTGCTTGCGGACCGGATCGAGGAGCACTGGCGCGACTTCCAACTCGAACCGCCACCCTGGACACTGCCGCCGCCTGTCTGGCAGCTGCTCTACGAGACTGCGGCGCAGCGCAAAGCAGAGAACATTCCACCGACGCTCGGCGGGACGCTGATGCGCGCGATCCTGGCGGGCGGGCGCTATCCCCATGCGCTGCTTGCAGCCGTAGTGGCACGGGTCCGCGCGGACAAACGCATCAACGGTGGGCGCGCAGCGATTTGCAAGGCGGTTCTCGCGCGTGACCACCGCCTGAACTTCGAAGAGGAGGATGCCCCTGTGGCACTGCACGAAGACAGCGGCAACGTAGCGTACAACCTCGGGCGTCTGTTTGCCGCTTACGCCTATGCCGAAAAAAGTCTTGCCGAACGAAACGCCACCATTCGGGACAAGTATGCCGGCACCGCCTCGGCGACACCGTTCAGAGTGTTTCCCGTCCTGATGCGCGGTTATGAACATAATCGAGCCGGTCTTGCCAAGGCTGGTGGCAGGAAGACTGGTGCTGGTGTGCGGGCAGAGCAAGCGGTCAGACAGATCATCGAACTGCTTCCGGGGGACTGCGACTTGCCTCAGTCGCTGAGGCTTGAAGAGCAGGCCCGGTTTTTCATTGGCTACTACCATCAAGAACAGGCGTTCTATACCAAGCGCGATTCCGAAGAGTCTCGAGAACAACCTGCTGAATTGGAGGACTGATCAATGGGGGCGATCCAGAAGCGCTACGACTTTGTCTACCTGTTTGACGTCGCGAACGGAAATCCGAATGGCGACCCGGATGCTGGCAATCTGCCTCGCCTTGATCCCGAAACCAACCAGGGCCTGGTCTCGGATGTGTCGCTGAAGCGCAAGGTGCGCAACTACGTCACGCTGGCGAAGGACGGCGAGCCCGGCCATGAAATCTTTGTTGGAGAACGCGCCATTCTGGAACTCCAACAAAAGCGTGCCTGGGATGCGATCTTGCCAGAAGCGACCGACAAGGAGCGACAGCGGCTGCCGAGAGACGAACGGAAGGCACGCGAATTGTCTCGCTGGATGTGTGCGAACTTCTTTGACATCCGGGCCTTTGGGGCGGTCATGTCCACCAGGGGTGCGAATTGCGGCCAAGTGCGGGGACCGGTGCAATTTGCTTTCGCCCGTTCCGTGGAACCGATCCTGCCGTTGGAAATCTCCATTACCCGGATGGCAGCGACCACGACGGCCGACGCTGAACGTCAGGGTGACATCCGGACCATGGGCCGAAAGCACATCGTGCCTTATGGCCTCTACCGCACTCACGGTTTTGTTTCGGCTTGTCTCGCCGGCGATAGCAGCAAGGGCACCGGATTCTCCGAAGACGATCTTGAATTGTTGTGGACCGCGCTTGAACAGATGTTCGACCATGACCGCTCAGCCGCGCGAGGCGAGATGGCGGCGCGGCGGCTGATTCTCTTCCGGCATGAGAGCAAGCTCGGAAACGCGCCGGCACACAAGCTGTTCGAGCGTGTGACGGTGAAGCGCATCCATGGCGGGGAGGACTACGAACCAGGTGACCCGCGCGCGCACAATCTGCCGCCTGCTCGAGCTTGGTCGGACTATCGGGTCTACATCGACAGTGACAACCTGCCCGCTGGGGTCGAGATTGTGGAAAGAGTCTGACCGACAATGCCTGCCGCCACGAGCACAATAGCTGAGGAAGCTGACCTGGCACCGATTTCGGCACTTCAGCACATGCTGTATTGCCCGAGGCAGTGTGCGCTGATTCACATCGAGCGGCAATGGGCCGAGAACACCTATACGGCAGAGGGTCGTGTCCTGCACCAGCGTGTCGACGCCGGCGGCAGCGAACGGCGCAGGGGAGTAACGGTCGAGCGCGGCGTTCCTTTGCGCTCGTTGCGTCTTGGTGTGTTCGGAGTTTCTGATGTCATCGAGATGCATGCTGGAGGTCGGCTCTATCCGGTCGAGTACAAGCGCGGTCGCCCGAAGGCGCATCGCGCGGATGAGGTGCAGCTCTGCGCTCAAGCGATGTGCCTTGAAGAGATGCTTGAGACACCGGTCCCGGAAGGCGCCTTGTTCTATGGTGCTGAGCGACGGCGGAAGACAGTCCTCTTCGACGCCGAGCTGCGGGCCCTGACCGAACGCCTCGCGTCCGATACCCGTCGGATGCTCGCGTCGGGGAAAACGCCACCGGCCAAGCACGACAGCCGCAAGTGTGGTGCGTGCTCACTGCGAGAGGTCTGCCAGCCGCTCCAGCCTGGCAAACCCGACCGTGTGAACCGCTGGCTCGCCCAGGTCATCGAAATGTGATCGCTGATCGTGCGCCGCCACCTGAACACGCTCTACGTTTCCACGGAGAATTCCTGGCTTCACAAGGAGGGCGAGAATGTAGTCGTAAAGATCGACGGCACCGAACGGGGCCGCGTACCCTTGCACTTGCTGGGCGGCATTGTCTGCTTCGGGGCTCTCGGCGTTTCACCGGCTTTGATGGGACACTGTGCCGAACTTGGCGTTCGGATCTCGTTCATGGCTCGAAACGGGCGATTCCTCGCTCGAGTTGAAGGACCGGTTTCGGGCAATGTGCTGTTGCGACGAAGCCAGTATAGAAGCACCGATGACCCGGAAGCCACGGCGGCTCTCGCACGCAACATGATTATGGGGAAAACCCTGAACCAGCGCACCGTGCTGCGCCGTATGCTCCGAGACCATGGGGCGCGGATGCGCGAGGAGGCCCGCGCATGCGTCGAAGACGCCGCCCGGCGCTTGGGGGACGTCGCACGGCGGGCTACGCGGCCTGCATTGGTTGATGAACTGCGCGGCCTCGAAGGGGAGGCCGCTCGTGTATACTACGCCTCCTTTGGCAATCTTGTTCGCCGCGACGATTCAGTGTTCGCCTTCCCGAGCCGTTCGCGTCGACCGCCTCTGGATCCCATGAATTCGCTGTTGTCGTTCCTGTATGCCCTTCTGGTGCACGACTGCCGTTCGGCGTTGGAGACCACTGGATTGGATCCGGCGGTCGGCTTCTTGCATCGGGAACGCCCCGGCCGACCGAGCCTGGCGCTCGATCTGATGGAGGAGTTGCGACCGGTTCTGGCCGACAGGGTGGCCCTATCGCTGGTCAACCGTCGTCAACTTGGGCCAGGAGATTTCGATACGGCTTTGAGCGGTGCGGTTTCCCTCGCTGACGATGCGCGCAAAGCGGTGCTGACGGCCTATCAGGAGCGTAAACGAACCGAGTTGACGCACCCTTTCCTCAAGGAAAAGACAACGCTCGGTCTCGTGCCCTTCGTCCAGGCATCCCTGCTTGCCCGGTGCCTGCGAAATGATCTCGACGGCTACCCGCCGTTTGTCTGGCGATAGAGACGGTCATGCTCATGCTTGTCACGTATGATGTTGCTACGGGCGATGCGGACGGACGCCGCCGTCTCCGCCGTGTAGCGCGACTCTGTCAAGACTATGGTCAGCGGGTCCAGTATTCGGTGTTTGAGTGCCAGGTCGATGCCGCGCAATGGACAATTCTGCGCACTCGGCTGATTTCGGAGATTGACGAGACGGTAGACAGCCTGCGCTTCTACAGGCTCGGCGCCAACTGGCGAGGGCGTGTGGAACATGTCGGCGCGAAAGCGTCTTATGATCCAGAAGGTACTTTGCTGTTCTGATGCAATGTCGCGCGAACCTCAAGCACACCGGGAATCCCCAGAGGGTTCGCGCAATCCTCAAGGTGGTGAGTTTGCACTGTAACGTGGTGTCATCATCCAACTGACGATGCCCCCTCCTTGTTGAACCCCACAGTTCGCGTGAACAGCCAGGTTCAATGTTGTTTGACAAGTAGATAGACTCGCGGAGTCGCCTCCCTCACGGGAGGCGCGGATTGAAACCACACGACGGGTGACGAGGAAGTCGGATTCATCTTGTCGCCTCCCTCACGGGAGGCGCGGATTGAAACATAAGGGCCGCACGACGGGCGGAGATGCCGGGAAGTCGCCTCCCTCACGGGAGGCGCGGATTGAAACACTTCCTTCCTCATCAAGGTACTTCGCGAGGTATCGTCGCCTCCCTCACGGGAGGCGCGGATTGAAACCATTTGCGGCGCGGGGTATGGAATCACCGTTCATGTCGCCTCCCTCACGGGAGGCGCGGATTGAAACTCCAGCGCCTCGGCCCAGCCGAAGGCGTTGACCGGTCGCCTCCCTCACGGGAGGCGCGGATTGAAACGACGCGGTTCCTCGCGGCGATCTCGCCGGCCCGGCGTCGCCTCCCTCACGGGAGGCGCGGATTGAAACCAGATCGAGGTCGTTGCCAAGCGCGGTGCGAAAGTCGCCTCCCTCACGGGAGGCGCGGATTGAAACGTGTGCTGCCTCGTTGATCACGCGCTCGAACCGGTCGCCTCCCTCACGGGAGGCGCGGATTGAAACGGATGCCTACCGTGTCGAGGGACCAGGCATACCCGTCGCCTCCCTCACGGGAGGCGCGGATTGAAACCCAGGAGGCCGTGTTATCTAGACAGAGCGGAAGGTCGCCTCCCTCACGGGAGGCGCGGATTGAAACTCCGTGGGATTGACCCTCTGCAATGGAGAACTAGTCGCCTCCCTCACGGGAGGCGCGGATTGAAACAAGGTTGCGTCAGGGCAAGCCCTGGAAGGGAGGAAGTCATGAGTTAGACTGAAGTTCGAAGCCTGATACGGGCCCAGTGTGCTGTTTTGCAAGAGGTTTTGC
>JAPPGE010000083.1 GCA_028821455.1 bacterium
CCCCGCAAGGCACACGCCCGCCGGTCAACGCCTGTTCCATCGGCAATTCGTAAGCAGATTCCTGCAGGAGTGCAAACACAGGATCGCTCGATGGACACTGACGGCGCGTGACCGGCCCGCCGGCGGCACGCGCACGAACTTCCGCCTTGCGCCCCGGCCGGCCAGAGTCTGAAGCAGTGTCCCGTGCGACACGGGGCCGCTCTCCCTGCCCGGGTTGCGGGAAACCCGACAGGATCGCGAGAGCGCTCCCGGGTTCCACCCGCATCGCACCCGCGCGGCAGCAAAAGTCCCTCGTCCGGGGAATTCTGCAAGCGGCTCCATCGAACATTCTCGTCGCGGCGATGAACGGTCCTGGATTCGTCGGAACGCGAATGCGAGTATCTGCCTTGCCGGTTCATCCGAGCCGCCAGGCATGAGGAGAACACCGATGAAGATGCTCGTTATCGCGGCCCTGGCCCTTGTTGCCGCGCCATTCCTGCCCGCCCTTGCGCAGACCGTCCAGGACCCCGCCGCTGCGGCTCCTCCCGAAATCTCCTTCTCGCAATGGCACTATTCCGGGTGCGAGGGCAGCAGGGTGACCCTGACCGTGGAAAAGGACGGCGACGGCGAGGCAGCCGTCGATTACGCCACCGTCGACGCGGACAGCCCGAACCCGAACGCGGTGGCCACGGTCGGGGTCGATTACGTGAGGACATCCGGATCCCTTCATTTCGCACCCGGAGATACCGAGAAAACGATCACGGTGAAGACGATCGCCGATGCCGACGTCACCGAGAGTGCCGAAGTGTTCTTGGTCAAGCTTTCCCTGGGAAGCGGAGGCGATGCGGCGGATGGCTCGGCGACGCTCGTGAGTCCTTCGCTGTCCGCGGTCACCATCCTGAATGCCGGCACCTCCTGCTGAATGCCCATGCGGGGGCCGGGCGCAGTTCGCTGCCCGGGCCCGGCCTCATCCATGCCGGGTTCACGGCCGAGGCCGCCCGCCATCGGAACCGCGGCACTCCATCCGAACGGCAGGCTGCGTCCCGGTGCCGTCCGGCACGGCCTCCGTCTCCACGACATCGTTGCGACATTGCGGTCAGGTTGGGGTCAGCCGATGCGGCGATCCCGTGGTCGACGCGATCGACGGTCGACGCCTGTGGCCATGGTCGCTTCATGGTGCGGCGGACGGTCATCCGCGTCGCGCTCGGAAGCCCGCTTGCAGGGAACGGGGCTTGCAACCCAGGCCTTTGCCTTGCAGTGTTTTCAGCGGCGGTCGGGTATCTCTTTCAGCATTGCCTTGACTACAGCCGCCGCGTTGCCCGCTGCGAGACCGAGGAATATCTCCATTTGGTTCGTGCCTTCCCCTCCACCAGCGAGGTCGGCGAGGCTTCGGACCGCGAGGAACGGCACGTCGTTGGCGTAGGCGACATGAGCCATGGCGGCGCTCTCCATGTCGAGGACCCGCGCGCCGAACGTCTCGAAGACCCAGGTCCGGAACACCGCGTTGTCGACGAAGGCTCCGCCGGAGACCCCGTTGCCTCCGACCGCGATGCGCGGAGGCCTGTCCAGGCAACGCCCGTCCGTCGTGCAGCGTGCTAGCGCCACATTGTTCGCCGCGCGCCGCGCCGCCTCCAGCAGCGCCTCGTCGACAGGGAACCAGAAGCGGGCCTCGGGGCCATCGGCTCCTGCACGCTGAACCGTGACCGAGCGCGGGAACATCATGCCGAAGTTGCCGTACGGATACTCGAAGAATGGCATCGGCGCCCAGCCGCCGTCGAGCTCGCGGGCGAAGAGCATTTCCAGGTATTGACCCCAACGCTCCGCGATCACGACGTCGCCGATGCCCAGCAATGGATCGACGCCGCCTGCGATGCCGGAGAACACGATCCTCTCGATGGCGAATTGGTCCAGCGCGAGCTGTGCCGTCATCGCCGCGTTGACGACGCTGACTCCGCTCAGGAACAGCACGACGTCATGTCCTTCCAGCATGCCGGTCGCGAAGACGACGCCGTTTGCCGAATGTTCCGACCCGTCCCGCAGTTCGCCCTTGAGGATCTCCAGTTCCGGGGCGAACGCGGAGACCACGGCGATACGCGGGGTGCTGTCTTCGAAGTCGTGAGCCGTTGCCGGTTCCGGTACGCTCGCTGCGAGCAACAGGGTAGCCGAAAGGCCGGCGAACAGGTTCCGAAGCATGCGCAGCGCAAACGCCTGAAAGGCCATTGCGCAATGCTCAACGCGCCATGAAGATTGCAGTGAATGGCTCATCTCCAAGTCTCCCAACGACCGATCCGGTTCGGACGTTAACCCGTTGACGTTTTCTCAGTCACGGACTCCCATTCCTTCGTCGCACTTGCTTTGCCTGATCGGTGATCATGTTCATGTCGCAAATGCCTCATGCCGGTCTCGAGGTTTGTCCGGATGATGTGACGGGCTACGGACACTTGTGTCGGCTTGCGGTCTTCGCGAAATCGGCGACTTTCGTCGCTATCGGCGAGAACGGCGGCAGCCTGGTCAAGGTGGTGTCGTCTGAAGTGGACGAGTTCATGATCACGATTCACCAGAACTCTTGACGGAGCGGGTAGTCGCATCACCACGGGGGCCACCCGGATTGATCGGAGAAACCGACATGAAGCTGGCAACGTTGATGACAGGAGCGTTCGCGTTGACGCTGGATGCTGGACACTTCGATGAGTGAAGCCTTCACGCCCGACGATCCGGTTCAGGGTGAACCAGTGTTCAGGAAATGCAGTTCCCGTCATGCGATAGAGGCCGGCAGAACGCGACCGAATGGGCCGAACCTCCTGGGAGTGTTCGGGCGACAGGCCGGGACGGCGGACTACTCGTTCGGTGACAGCCTCGTCGAGGTTGGTGAGGCGGGGCCCGTCTGGACTCCCGAAACGATGGGCGTCTACCTCGAGGTCCGACAGCATTCCTCAAGGAGACGCTTGGCACGTCGCGCGTGCGAGACATGATGCGTTTCAAGTTGAAAAAGGAGGATGAGCGAGCGGACGTGATCGCCTATCTGATGTCGTTGCAGGAATGAACCAGGCGGGAGGATCTGTGCGGCCCTTTGCGAGCAGACGAAACGCGTCGGCTACCTGCCCGAAGAATTTTGACAAGAACATCCAGCACGCAGGTTGGGACGAAACTCGATCTCCTGATCACGTCATTGCCAACGGCGGGCCAGCCAGGCTTGTGTGGTGGCGGGCGGTGTTGCCCTGTCAGACGTACTCGGGCAGAACCTGGCTCAGCACGATGGCGACGGGAAGCTGGTCGGAGACGACCATGGTGTGAAGAACGCCCGGCAGGTTCCGGATCGTGGTGGGGACCAGATTGAGACGGAGACCGGCATGTTTGCCCGGCCCCCGCTCCTGCGTCCCTGTGCACCGAACTGGCCGAACAGGAGGGGCCAGCAATGCCCCTCTGCCTGTCCGGCGGCCGCATGCGTTGCCCAACATTCCTGTTGGGCGTTCAACGCTCAGGCAAACCACCAGCGTTCAAGGAACTTGAACCCATCCATCTCCCAGTTGCCTGCGACCTGGTCCGGGATCGCAATCCTCGACGAGTGCGCGCTGATGTGGCTGGCAAAGAGCGGAATGACCGAGCCGCCTTCGTCGCGACAGATGAGCTGCATTTCCGCGTACATCTCTCGCCGCCTGGCTTCGTCGAGTTCAGCACGGGCCGCCTTGAGCAGCATGTTGAAGCGCTCGTGCTGCCAGTAGGTCTCGTTCCAGTTGGACTCGGCGGAATAGCCTTGCGTGAACATCCAGTCCTCGGTTGGACGGCCGCTCCAGAACGAAGCGCTCCAGGGGTGCTTGAGCCAGACGTCGGACCAGTAGCCGTCCGAGGGCATGCGATTGGGAACAATCTCGATGCCTGCCCTCGCCGCATGCTCCGTGTAGAGCAGGATCATGTCGATGCAACCGGCGTAAAGGCCTTCCGAGCCGCTCAGCTCGTGCCTGAAACCCTCCATCCCCGCCTTCTTGAGGTGGAACCTCGCCTTCTCCGGATCATAGGCACGTTGTGGAATGTCCGGAGCGTAGAAGCGGTTGGCGGGCGAGATCGGGTGGTCATTTCCGAGCGCGCCATAGCCGCGCAGGACCGTATTGAGCGCATCTTCCCGATCGAAGGCGTACTTCAGGGCGAGGCGCAGATCGTTGTTGCCCTTGAAAGGCTCCATGTCGAGGCGCATGGGGAAGGTGTAGTGCAGGGTTCCGGGAACGTTCAGCACTTCGATGCCCGCTTGCTGGCCCAGCAACTCCGCGGTTTTGGGTGGCACGTGATCGATGATGTCGAACTCGTCGCTGATCAAGCCGCTCTGCCGGCTTGTGGCGTCGGGAACGACCGTGATCTCGACCGAATCGAAGAAGGCGCGATCGTCCTTGAAGTAGTTCGGGTGACGCTCCAGGTAGCCCCGAATTCCGGGCTCCCATGCCTCCAGCGAGTATCCCCCGGTGCCAATGCCGGGCTGCACCTCGCCATCCACGACCGGCAGGATGTAGAAATTCTGCGCGGAGAGCGAAACCGGAAAATCCGCATTGCCTTCCTGCAGTGTGAAGATGACGCGATTGGGCCCGTCCTTGCGCAGTTCCGTGATCGTCTCGGCAATGGACTTGGTCGCCGATTGCGAGTCTTCGCCGCGGTGGCGGGCGATTGACATGATCACATCGTCGGCATCCATGGTCTTGCCGTTGTGAAACTCGACACCCTGGCGAAGATTGAACGTCCACTCGGTTGCGTCGGCGTTTGGCTCGAAGGATTCGGCGAGCTCCGGGCCCAACTGCCCGTCCGACTTGATCTCGGTAAGCTGGCTGCCGATGGTGTAGAACAGCATGCCGGTGAACGTGCTCGTCAAGTGAACGGGATCGAGCGAGTCGATGGTCGCGCCACCGTGCCATCCGATACGGGCGTGGCCTCCGAACTTTGGTGTCGACGCCTGAACCGAGGGCGACAACATCGCCGCCGACGCTCCCGCCGCTGCCGAATACTGCATGAACTCGCGACGACGCAGGTTCGCCACCGACGTCTGTCTCCGCATGTGTTCCTTACCAATTTGTCCCATCGTTTCCTCCAAGCTCATTCTTGATTGTCACACTGGTCGATCGCCGCCGATCGTCACCCGGTGCATGACCCGGCGGTACCGGTCGACCTCTCCGAAGAAGTCCGGCACGGCTCGATGCAGGCTTACCCGGTTGTCCCAGACCGCGACCGCACCCGCAGACCATTGGAATCGGCAGGAGAACTCGGGCCGCAACGCGTGACTGCACAGGTAGTCGAGGAGCGGCCGGCTTTCCTCGTCGGTCATGCCCTCGAAGCGCCGGG
>JAPPGE010000059.1 GCA_028821455.1 bacterium
AAGCGACAACTGTTGGGCGGGGTTCGCACCCGCAAGGAAAACGCGCCTTTCCACGTCATGAGCAATTGTCCTCTGGGTCGACGGCGCGCGAGGCCCGCCGCCAACCAAACGGCAAAGAAGCATGGGACGCAACTCGGTCGAGACTATTCAGCCGGAAGGCCGTGTCGCCGCCGTTCCAAAACCAGCAAGTGGGCCAGCCGGCTACTACGATTCCGTCCCTTCGCCGAGAATGGCCAGATAACGGTGGTAACCGAAGAGTCGGTTCCGTTTCTTGTCCGTCAACTCCCGGGCAATGGCGAGATCCTCCATGGCCTTCATCCCGGATGATGCCGCGGGAAAGGAAAGCCCTGCTCTTGTGGCAAGTGTTCTGATTGATCCGATGGGACGCTCACTCAGCGCCTGATGCATGCGCAGCACGGATCCCGCCCGCCGTCCCATCTGCCGGATTCTCGTTTGGTCCTCCTCAACGAGTGCCAGAAGCCGCTGCGCCGTTTCGACCGCGCCCTCCGCGGTCTCAGCCACCCCGTCAAGATAGAACGAGAGCCACGCTTCCCAGTCGCCCCGGCGGCGCACATCATTGAGGAGATCGTAGTAATCGTCCCTGCGCTGCTTGAAATGGAGACTGAGATACAGGAGCGGTTCGCGCAGGACTCCGCCATGATGCAACATGAGTGTGATCAGGAGGCGCCCTACCCGGCCATTGCCGTCGAGAAACGGGTGAATGGTCTCGAACTGAACATGAGCGAGACCTGCCCGCAGAACGAGGGGCAGTCCGTCGTTGTCAGCATGAATGAAGCGTTCGAGATCGGACATGCAGCGTTCGACCGAAGCAGCTGGAGGCGGGACGAAGTGTGCCAACCCGGGGCGACGGCCGCCGATCCAATTTTGTGAGCGGCGGAATTCTCCGGGCGTCTTGTTCTGGCCGCGACCCCGACTGAGCAGCACCTCGTGAATTTCCCGGACAAGGCGATTGCACAGTGGAAAGCCATCGTGCAGCCGGCGCAATCCATGTTCCAGGGCCTCCACATAGTTGGAGACCTCTACGACGTCTTCGAAGGGAACACCCGGCACTTCATCCAGTTCAAACAACAGAAGATCGGACAACGAGGACTGGGTGCCTTCAATCCGGGAGGAGAGAACGGCCTCCTTGCGCACGTATGTGTAGAGGAAAAGGCCGATGTCGGGCAGCAACGTCGAAAGACTGTCCAGGCGCCCGAGGGCAAGCAATGCTCGCTCCAGACGGGACTGCAGGTGTGTCAGGTCCAGGGCCGGCACCGGCGGCAAAGGTGCTGGGACAAAGGCACGTGCTGCCTCTTCACCAACGACAACCGATTCGTATCGGCCCGTCTCGCTCCGGTCCATGCGGAAATGCCCCCGATCAACGCAACGTGTTTCAATGCGGTCAAGTCAAAACGTGATGCCTTGCGTTGAATGAGAGCCTTGTGCGTCGTGCGCAGCCGGCCCCCCAAGTCAAGCGCAGTTGAATATCACGCACGATAATTAAGAGTTCTTGTGAATTTCTGAATTACGACGATTCGGTGCCGGTGTCAAACTGGCCGGCTTGGCCATCCTGCGCCGTGTGGATCCTGTTTTTCCAGGATGACACGGCTCAACCCGACTCTACCGCGTGAGTCACCGTGCAGTGGCGATGGAGTATCCCCTCAGCCTTCTGTTAAGCGTATCTTAATAGGGCGCAGCACTATTAATAGTTCGCATGAAAAGTTGAATTATACTGATTCGAAGCGCTCTGTGGGACTCAAATCATTCACGACAATACTCGACACGGCTCCGCGCTCACGGGTTGGCACAAAGTTCCCGGGCCGTGAAGCGCCCCGCAATAGGGAAGCCTACCACCAGCGCACGCGGGCATCGGTGAGGAGTTCATGGCCGTCCTTCGTGACCACGACGGTTTCTTCGAAATCGCCGACATAGCCCATGTGGCGGACACTGCGTTCGACGCACAGCACCATGTTCTCCTCGATGAGTGTGTGATCGCTCTCCACCAGCCACGGCGAATCCCAGCCAAGACCAATGCCGTGGCCGAATCCCTTGAAGGAGCCCTCGAGTTCGAATCCCAGACTCTCGAGTTTTTCGCGCCCGGCGCGGGCGATGTCGGCGGCGGTCACGCCGGGACGGACGACGGCCATGGCCTCCCTGACGGCCAGGAGCGGCGCCTCGAAGACACGGATCTGCTCGGCGGTGGCGTGGCCGACCGGTTTCGAGCGGGCATGATCGAAGTAGTAGCCGTCGACGGCCCCCGAAATCCCGACGTGAAACCAGTCGCCGTCCTCCAGCACGTCGTCGGACCCCCAGGTCGGGAAACTGCTCGCCACGGTAACGGGGGCGTTGCCGCCCTTCCCGGACGACATGAACGAGTTGTAGAGAATGCCCCCGGCGGTGACGAGGACCTCCATGCCGGCAGCCACCACCTCGCCGTGAGTGGCCCCGGGCACGGCCCTCTCCAGCATCGCCTCGGTGGCCCGGCTGCCGACTTGTGAAGCACGACGCAGCATGGCGATCTCTCCTGGGGATTTCACCATGCGCAGGCGACCCAGAATGTCGTCGGCGGGACTCCACGTGATCTCCGGCAAGGCCGCAGCAAGGGCGTTGTGGAGGCTCCACGGCAGGGTGTCGGATCCGGCAATGCCGATGCGCCCCTCGGCGAGCCCGGCCTTCTTCATCGCGGCGATCACCGACCCCGTCACGTCTCCGGTGACCGTGACATCGCCGATCGCAAGGTCCGAGTCGCGTTCCGGCCGGTCATCGGCCACCAGGACCGGCTCGCCATCGGCCGGCAGGATGACGAACGCGTGGGCCCGGCCCGTCCACTCGCCCGGCACATCCGGAATATAGGGAAACCGCGTGTAGAAGTTGGTGAGGTACTTGACGTCGGCATAGCGGTCGGTTGTACCGCCGCCTCGCGAACAGACGAGGAGGCCGGCAAGGCCCGCCTCCCGGACCGCCTGCCGGGCCCGATTCCGGCGTCCGGCAAACTCTGAAGAAGGAATCATCGGGTGCCTTCCCTGTTGTGCTTCTCATCTCCCCTTTCGTGGCCGCCACGGGCGGCTGCGGGAGCATTCCTGATCGCCTGCCAGACCTTGAGCGGTGTGGCCGGCATGTCGATGTGATCGATGCCGAGGGGAGCCAGCGCATCCACCATGGCGTTGATGACGGCCGGAGGACTGCCGATCGCTCCGGTTTCGCCGATACCCTTGACGCCGAGAAGATTGCGTGCCGTCGGCACCTCGATGCGGTCGGTTTCGATCATGACGAGATCGCTTGCCCTGGGAAGCTGGTAGTCAAGGAAGGAGCCTGTCAGAAGCTGACCCGACTCGGGATCATAGAGTGCCTCCTCGGCCAGGGCCTGGCCGATTCCCTGGACCACGCCACCGTGCATCTGGCCGTCAACCAGCAGGGGGTTGATGACGATCCCGGCATCGTCCACCGCGATGTAGCGCTTGAGGGTCGTCACCCCGGTTTCGGGATCGACCTCGAGTTCGCAGATGTGAGTGCCATTGGGAAAGGCCGGTCCATCCGGAGCCTTGTAGGTGCCGCTCACCCGCCAGCCCGTCTCCTCCCCTTGCGCCAGGCGGGCCGGGTCGCCGGCCGCCTCCGCCACGTCGTCGAAGGTCAGCGTGCGGTCTGTGCCGTCTATGCGAAAGACTCCGTCCTCGAAGACAATGTCGTCGGTCGCCGCCTCGAGGAGGTGCGCCGTGATGCGCCGTCCCTTGTCGATGGCGTGCCGGACGGCAATGAGACAGGCGCTGCCGGCAATGGCGATGAAGTTGGAACCGCCATTGCCCGAACCGAAGGGCACCAGTTCATTGTCACCCTGGAGAATGCTGATGCGCGAGGGATCGACCTTCAGCCTGTCGGCGATGATCTGCGTGTAGGCCGTCTCGTGGCCCTGCCCGTTTGTCTGCGTCCCGACCCGGGCAACGACATGTCCCTTGCTGTCGATATCGAGGTCCACCATGTCCGGCCCCATGCCGCCGCAGCGATCGAAGACGCCCGTGACACCGAGACCGCGCAGCATGCCGCGGCGGGCCGCCTCCTCGCGGCGCGCCGGGAAGCCGGCAACATCGGCATGCTCCAGCGCCCGGTCGAGATGGCGGTCGAAATCGCCGCAGTCGTAGATGACACCGACACCGGTGTCCCAGGGAAAGTCCTCCTCGCGCACGTGATTGAGACGGCGGATGGCACTTCCGGAAAGTCCGAAACGGCGCGCCGCGAGATCGAGCAGGCGTTCGACCATGAACCCGGTTTCCGGGCGCCCCGCCCCCCGGTAGGCATCGATCGGCACGGTGTTGGTCATCACCCCGCGCACCCGGGTGTGAATGGCCGGAATCCTGTAGGCCATGGACTGGATGGCGGTGGCGGCGCGGGTCGCCACGAATGGCATGAACTGCGAAACGTAGGCGCCGAAACTGGCGATGACATCGACCTCGAGGGCGACGATCCGGAAGGCGCTGTCGAAGGCCATCCGTCCCTTCATGACCCGGTCGCGACCCTGCAGGTCACTCACAAAACTCTCGCTGCGATCCGCCGTCCACTTGACCGGGCGCTCCAGGCGCCGTGCCGCAACCAGCACGAGGACATACTCGTGAAAGAGGAAGTTCTTCATGCCGAAGGCGCCGCCCACGTCTCCGGTCAGCACGCGAAGACGGCCTCCCGGCACCTTGAGAACGTCCCTGGCCAAGGGGGCGGCAAGCTTGTGGGCGCCCTGGGAGCAGGCATGGAGGGTGAAGCGACCGCTCCCGGGTGCGTAGTCGCCAATTGCGGCGCGCGGCTCCAGGGGTGCGACGACCACGCGGTTGTTGACCACTTCGAGTTCCACCACGCTATCGGCCGTGACAAAGGCGCTGCGGACCGCCGCCGCGTCACCGACCTCCCAATCAAGCACCAGATTGCCCGGCGCGTCCTCCCAGAGTTGCGGCGCGTCGTCGCCAAGAGCCCCGGCGGTGCCGGTCACGGCATCGAGCGGACGGTAGTCGACATGGACCGCTTCGCATGCATCACGGGCCGCCTCGCGTGATTCCGCCACCACGAAGACCACCGGTTCGCCGACATGCCGTACCCTGCCCGTCGCCAGAACCGGGTGTGGAATGGCCGCGATGGGAGATCCGTCCCGGTTGGCAACGGCGCTGGTGAACGGCAGGGAGCCAATTCCCTCGGCTTCGAGGTCGGCGTTGGTGAGGACAAGGCGCACACCGGGCCCTCGACGGGCCTCGCTGCAGTCGATGGCGGCGTGGGCATGGGGCGAACGGAGAACCGCTCCCCACAGCTGGCCGTCGAGGTTCACGTCATCGGCGTAGCGTCCGTCACCCCTCACAAGACGTGGATCCTCGGTTCTCGGGTTGGGCTGACCAATGGCGAACTGCATGCCGTATCTCCCGGTTCACGCCCGCCGCAGGAGCCAGCCGAACAGCACGACGGCGGCAATGGCACCGGCACACTGCGCGGCGATGAACGCCGGTGCGTGGGCCGGAAGGATACCGGAGAAGGTGTCCGTCAGGCTGCGGGCAATGGTGACAGCCGGATTGGCGAAAGAGGTCGACGACGTGTACCAGTATCCACCGGCGATCGCCAGGCCAACGGCCCACGGCACGGCATCCGGACGCCACTTCAGACAGCCAAGTATGGTGGCCACCAGGGAGAACGTCGCTACCAGTTCCCCGGTCCATTGACCCACGCCCGTGCGCGCCTGCTGCGAGGCCAGGAGGAGCGGCTGGTCGAACATGACATGGGCGAGCATGGCGCCGGCAAGGGCGCCGACCACCTGGACGGCAACATAGGCTGCCGCCTCGGGCACTGTGATGTCACGCCTGAGGGCGAAGGCCAGTGTCACGGCCGGATTGAAGTGGGCACCCGAAACGGGTCCATAGATCAGGATCAGGACGACCAGCATGGCTGCCGTGGCCAGCGTGTTCCCGGCAAGCGCGACGCCGACGTTGTCGGGCGAAAGCGTCTCTGCCATGATGCCCGAACCGATGACGGTCGCCAGAAGGAAGGCCGTGCCGATGAACTCGGCGGCAAGGCGACGCCCGGGGTCCTTCACTGGACTGTTCCGTGTGTCGCCCGCGGTATCCTGCTGACACTCCCATTCCGGATCATCCGCCCATGACCGATGCCGACCTTTGCTTTCTTGACGCCGGGGAGGCCTTGCGGCTGTTCAGAACCCGCGAACTCTCGCCCGTGGACATTCTCGAGGCGCAGATTGCCCGCGCCGATGCGGTCGAGGGCCGAGTCAATGCCCTTGCCTTCACCTTCTTCGACGAAGCCCTGGAAGCGGCACGGCGATCGGAGGCGCGCTATGCCGGCAAGGACGGCGGTCCCGGGCGGCTCGAGGGTCTGACGCTGGCGGTCAAGGAAGATACGGCTGTCGTCGGCAAGCCCCGGACCTTTGGATCCCTCATCTTCGCCGACAACCTGGCGGATCACACCAATCCCAGCGTTGCCAGCCTCGTCGATGAGGGAGCGATCATTCATGCCCTCACCACATGCCCGGAGTTCGTCTGGCCCTGGACCTGCACGTCGCGCCTGCACGGGGTCACGCGCAATCCATGGAACACGGCGATCACCTGCGGCGCCTCGTCCGGTGGCGCTGCCGCCGCCGTCGCGGCCGGAACAACGACGCTTGCCACCGGTTCCGACAGCGCCGGAAGTATCAGGATGCCGGCGGCAATGTGCGGCATCACCGGCTACAAGCCACCCTACGGCCGCAACCCCGGAAGTCCCGAAGTGGCGATGGATCCCTTCTTTCACATCGGCCCCATGACCCGTACCAGCGGCGATGCCGCGCTCGTGCAGAACGCTATCGCCAACGGCCCCCATGGGGCAAGTGACCCGGCATACGTTCCCGGTGCCCCGTTGCTGCCCGAGCATCCGGCTGGCGTGGAGGGGCTGAAGGTGGCGTGGTCAGAGGATCTCGCAAGCCACGCCGTCTCACAGGCCGTGAGAAACAACACCCGGCAGGTCATTGAAACGGCCCTTGCCGGCGCCAGCGCGGAAGAGATCGCAACCCCGTGGGCCGGCGACCTGCTGGACGCCTTCCCGGCCTGGGGAGGGATGATCTATGCCGATGAATTCAGCGATGCCGTAGATCACCATCCCGACCTCGTCTGCGACTACACGGTGACCTTCGCGCGACACAACGAGCACTATACGCCCCGCATGTTCCACGCCTGCATGAAGGCGATCGGCGACGCCTGGCTGAGGTTCATGCCCGACCTGGCGCGCCACGACGTCTTTATCTGCCCTACGGTAGGTACCACCGAGATTCCGGCAGACTTGAGGGACTGGGAACAGCCCGTCAGCGTCGACGGTATCGACCATGAGATTCACAGTGTCATCATGACACCGGCTTTCAACGCGTTCAGCCGCCTGCCGGTGCTGTCCGTCCCCTCAGGCTTTGACGCCAACGGGGTTCCCACCGGCGTGCAGATCGTCGGCAACCCCTTTGACGAAGAGACCGTGTTTCGGGTGGCCCGTGCCATCGAGTCCGCCATGCCGCTCTACGGTGATGCCGCAACGAGGCCACCGCTCGACGGGTAGGGGGATCAGGCTCCGTTCTGCGCCGCGCGGAGGGCCGACTCGTCGTGCTGGCACATGACGATGTGCCCGTGACCCATCTCCCTTGCCGGTGCCGGTTCCCTGTCGCAGGTTCCGGAAATGACAAGGGGGCAGCGCATGCGAAAGGGACAGGGGCGGTCGTGCAGCATGACGTTGGAACGCATGCCCGCTTCCGCCTCGCGGCTGTTGATGACCTCCTCTAGCCATCCCTGGCGCAAGGCCGGCACGGAATTGATGAGAAGTTGCGTGTAGGGATGATGCGGCGGCGCGAACACGTCGTTCGTGTAACCGGCATCGACGATCCTGCCGGCATACATGACCGCCACCCGGTCGGCGATCGAGGCGACGGTCGAAAGATCGTGGCTGATGAAGACGTAGGCCACCTGGTGGGATTCCCGCAGTTCCTTCATCAATTCGAGCACGCGGGCCGCCACGACGGTATCGAGGGCGGACAGCACCTCGTCACACAGAATGACATCCGGCTCGGCGGCGAAGGCCCGGGCGATGGAGACGCGCTGGCGCTCGCCACCCGACAGTTCGGCGGGAAAGCGCCCGGCGTAGTCGGGATCGAGCCCGACCATTTCGAGGAGATCGGCGATCCTGTCATACTTCTCGGAGCCTGACATGCCGAAATAGAGCTCGAGGGGCCTGCCGATGGCGTCGTCGACACGACGTTCCGGGTTGAGGGACTGGTCCGGGCTCTGGAAGATGATCTGGATGCGGCGCAGCTGATCGCGTGTCCTGCGCCGCGCCCTGCCGGCAAGCAGTTCGTCGTCAAGCGTAATCCGCGCACCGGGAAGTGGCGGATGCAGACCGGCCATGACCCTGGCGAGGGTCGACTTGCCGCTTCCCGATTCACCGACCACGGCCAGCACTTCTCGGGGCCACACATCAAGCGCAATGTCATGGAGAACGTACTGCTCGCGTTCGATGGTTCCGAACAGGGTCTGCCGGGCATAGCTGGCAGACGCATGCATGACGGAGATCACCGGCTTGACGCCGCTGGTCACGGTGCGGTCGACCACCGTCCTCTCGGGCGAAGGCCGTGGTTTCACCGCGCCCAGCAGGGTTCGTGTGTAGTCCTCCCTCGCATCGTCGAGAATGCGGGAGGTCTCTCCCTCTTCCACGACATGACCCTGGTTCATGACCAGGATTCTGTCGGCCACCTGGGCCACGACGGCAAGGTCGTGGCTGACGTAGATCGATGCGGTGCCGAGATCGCGGTTGACCGACTTGATTGCCTTGAGCACCTCGATCTGGGTCGTCACGTCAAGGGCCGTCGTCGGCTCGTCGAGCACCAGCAGCCGCGGCCGGCAGGCCAGCGCCATGGCCATCATGATGCGTTGTTGCTGGCCACCCGAAGTCTGGTGCGGATAGCGCCGCGCAATCATCTCGGGATGCGGTATGTCAAGGAGATCGAGCAGCTCGATCGTCCGCCGCGTTGCGTCGGCGCCTTCGGCAACCTGGTGCAGGTGCAGACTTTCGGCAATCTGCTCGCCCACGGGAATGGACGGATTGAGCGAGGCCTGCGCACTCTGCGCCACGTAAGCGACATCGCGGCCACGCAGGTCGCGCTTCTCGGCGATCGACATGGCAAGGACATCGCGCCCCTCGAGGAAGACGCGGCCGTTCCGGAATCGAGTTCCCGGCCGGGCATATCCCAGGGCCGCCAGCGCAACCGTTGTCTTTCCGGCTCCCGATTCGCCGATCAGCGCCACGACCTCGCCCGGCTGCACCTCGACGCTGCAGCGATGTACCGTCTCCACCCAGATTCCCGACGGCGGCCGTCCCTCGACCACGAGATCCTCGATTCTGAGAAAGGCCGTCATCCGGTGAGCTCTTCGGAAATCGACCGGCCCGACACCGCTCCAAGCCAGTCGACGATGAGATTGACGCCGACGGTCAGGATGGCGATGGCGAATGCCGGAAGCAGGACGGCAATGTAGGCACCCGTCTGCAGGGCGTTCAGGTTCTCCCTCACCATGGAGCCCCAGTCGGCATCCGGCGGCTGGATGCCGAGTCCGAGGAAACTCAGGCTCGACAGGAAGAGGATCGAGTACGTGAGGCGCAGTCCGAACTCGACGGCCAGGGGACGGATCGTCGATGGCCAGATCTCGCGCACCAGGATGGACACCAGGCTCTCTCCCCTCGCCCGCGCCACCTCGACGAACTCCAGGGCGGCGATGTTCATGGCCACCGCCCGGCTGACGCGGGCGACGCGAGAGGCGTGGAGGACGGCGATCGTGCAGATAAGCACCGGCAGGCTCGACGAGAGCGAGGCGATGACGATCAGGGCCAGCAAGAGCGGCGGAAAGGAGAGCATCATGTCCGCCAGCCACAGCATGAAGTCGTCGTAGCGCCCCTTGATCTCCGCCGCCGAGAACCCGGCGGCCATGCCGATGAGGAAGCCGAGCACGGTGGCGGCCAGCGCCACGCCCACCGTCAGGCGGGCGCCATGGAGGAGACGCGACAGGATGTCGCGACCAAGCGTATCGGTCCCCAGGAGAGTAGAGATGCCGGGCGCCTCGAAGTTGGAGTCCGAGATGATGGCGCCGACCTCGTGGGGCGCCACCAACGGCCCGCCGACCGCAAGAAGGAGGCCGGCGGCGACAATGACGATGCCCGCCCAGGCCCATCCGTCCGGACGCGGCCGGACCCGCTTCGAACGCGTGCGACCGGCGAGGCGGTTCACTTGGCGAACCTCAGGCGTGGATTGGCCATGATGGCGGTGACGTCGGCCGAGATGTTGAGGGCGACATAGAAGCCGCAGAACACGAGCGCCGCCACCTGGATGAGCGGCAGGTCACGGAAGATGACGGAATCCACCATGAGGCGGCCCAGCCCGGGGTAGGTGAAGATGACCTCGACGATCACCACACCACTCACCAGGTAGGCGAGATTGAGCGCCACCACGTTGACGATCGGCCCCAGGGCGTTGGGAATGGCGTGGCGGATGATGATGCGTGACTTGGGGGCCCCCTTGAGCAGGGCCATCTCGATGTAGGGCTGCTTGAGGACGTCAAGGACCGCGGCCCGCGTCATGCGGATGATATGGGCAAGGATGGTGAGGACGAGGGTGAGCATCGGCAGGAAGGTCTGGCCCAGTGCCACCGGCACATCGCCCCATCTCGGCCGGTGCACGACGGAAGGGAACCAGCCCAGTTCGCGGGCAAAGATGATGATGAGCACGATGGCGATGACGAAGTCCGGGATCGAGATGAAGAACACGGTGGTCGACGACGTCATGCGGTCGAACGTTCCTTCCGGCCAGGCGGCCGAGAGCAGTCCGAGAAGGAGCGACAGGGGCAGTGCAATGACGGTGGCGTAGAGCGCGAGATTGATCGTGTTGACGATTCTCTGGCCGATGATCCGGTCAACGGGGATGCCGTTGGCGAGCGAGTTGCCGAGATCACCGGCAAGGATGTTGGCGAGCCAGGTGAAGTAGCGTTCCCAGGGTGGCGCATTGAGGCCCAGCTTTTCGCGCAGGGCGGCCACGGTCTCCGGTGTGGCCGCCTGCCCGAGGATCGCCTGGGCGACATCCCCGGGGAGGATTTCCGTACCGAGAAAGACCAGGACGGTGATGGCCAGAAGGGTCAGAAGACCAAGAAACAGGCGTCTGACGATCAGCTTGAACATGCCTCTCAGTCCACGCGCCGCCAGGGCGTGGTGCGCGGCCAGGCGCGCAACACCGCCTGTACGACCGTGGCGAGCGGGATGGCAAAGAAGACACCCCACAGACCCCACAACCCGCCGAAGATAAGGATGGCGACAATGATGGCGACGGGATGGAGGTTCACGACCTCGCTGAACAGCAGCGGCGCAAGGATGTTGCCGTCGAGAGCCTGGATGATTCCGTAGGCGATCACCACGTAACCGAAGTTCCACGTCATGCCGTACTGCAGGAAGGCGATGACGGCGACGGGAACCGTCACCGCAGCGGCTCCCACGTAGGGGATCAGCACCGAAAGACCGGTGATGACGGCAAGCAGGATCGAGAATTCGACGCCCAGCAGGGCGAACACCACGTAGGTCACCACACCGACGATGAGAATCTCCCAGACCTTGCCGCGCATGTAGTTGTAGACCTGAGCCGTGATCTCGCTCCACACGGTGCTTGTCAGTTCCCGGTCGCGGGGCAGGAATGTCACCAGCCACGTGACGATCGCCCGCTTGTCCTTGATCATGAAGAAGACCAGCACCAGGACGAGGATGAGGTAGACGATCGCGGTCAGCAGTCCGACCACGGAAGCGCCCGCGAACGACGGCAGGGCCGAGACCGTTGCGACAATGGTGGAGCCGATCTCCCTGATGAAACCGCTGATCTGGTCCTCGGAGATCATGTCCGGGTAGCGCTGCGGCAACGCCACGAGGTGGCTCTGGAGTTCCTGGGTCATCTCCGGAACACGGGCGACAAACTGGCCCATCTGGCGGAACAGCACCGGCAACAGTCCGAGAAGGAAGAGCAGGGCGGCCAAGAAGAAGCCGACAAACACGACATTGACCGCAACGATGTGACTGACGTTCCTGCGGGTCAGCCAGCGCACCGGTCCATCAAGCATGAAGGCGATGATGAAAGCGGCAATCAACGGAGCCAGCATGTCCGCGATGAACACGATTCCCGCCACCGCGATCAGCAGAATGACCGTCAGAATCAGCACCTGACGATCCGAAAACGTCTCGTGGAACCAGTCGCGGATAAGCTTCATGAGCGTCCTAACGTCGAGCGGGGCCGCCTTGGCGACAATAGGCCGAGGCCCCTCGTGGGACAAGCAACGCCTCTCCCGGACCCGTCCGTCCGCGAAAGTCGGTACTGTCATTCCATCTCCCGGACCTCTAGACTCCCGCCCGTTGTCACCACTCAACATGGAGGATGGTCCAGTGACAGGAAAGGATGTCCTGATCAGGGAGTTTCTCAAGGGCAAGGTGTCGCGGCGCGACTTCCAGAACGGTCTCATGGGCTTCGGTCTGTCGGCTGCCGCCGCAACGTCACTCATCGATTCCACGGTCCGCGAGGCAAGGGCGGAAGAACCCGTGACCGGTGGCAGGCTGACGGCGGCCTTCACCTCAAGCGGTGCCGGGGACACCCTCGATCCGACGTTGATCGTCGGGGGCGCCGACATCGGTCGTTCCGGCCTGCTCTACAACCGGCTGATCGACTACATCCCCGGCGAAGGGCTCGTCGGCAACCTTGCGACCAGCTGGGAACCGAACGGCGACGCCACCCAGTGGACCATGAAAATCCTCGATGGTGTCGAGTTCCACAACGGCAAGACCCTCACCGCCGCCGATGTCGCCTATTCCTTCAACCGGCATCTCGACCCCGAAGGCGGGTCTCCGGCCAATGCCTATCTCGGCGATGTCGAGTCCATCACCGCTGACGGTCCCGGCCAAATCGTCTTCAACATGAAGGCGCCGAACGCGGACGTTCCCTATCTCCTGACGGAGTACCACTTCACGGCCCAGCCGGAAGGTGCCGACAGTGAGAGCTACGTGCGAGGCGAGGCGATCGGTACCGGTCCATGGATGGTGAAGGAGTTCGACCCGGGAATCGTCGCCGTCTTCGAGCGCCATCCCAACTACCACCGCACCGGACTGCCCTACATCGACGAAATCGAGAGCTTCGGCATTCCGGACACCTCCGCGCGGGTCAATGCCCTGCTATCCGGAGAGGCCGACATCATCATCGGCCTCGATCCGCAACTGGTTGGGACCGTCGACGAGGCCGACAACGCCGAGGTGCTGAACCAGCCGGGAGGGGCCCACCCGACCTATCCGATGCGGGCCGACACGCCACCCTACACCGACAACAACGTGCGCATGGCGCTCAAGCACGCCATTGACCGCGAACGCATGCTGCAGCTCGGATGGGGCGGACTCGGGACGGTCGGCCGCGACCATCCGATCCCGCAGCACGACCCCTTCTTCGCCCCCGACGTCGAGGCCCTGGAAAGGGATCCCGACAAGGTGGCCTGGCATCTGAAGGAAGCCGGCATGGAGAACGCCACCTTCGAGCTCCATGCCACGGACTCGAATTTCGGCGGCGCCAACGCGAGTGTCGTGATGGCCGAGCTGATGAACGAGGCAGGCGCCAACGTGTCCGTCAAGAAGGTACCGGCGGACGGTTACTGGAGCGCCGTGTGGATGAAAGTGCCGTGGTGCGGTTCGAGCTGGTACGGACGGCCGACCGCCGATTTGATGCTTGCCATCGCGTACATCTCGGGCGGTTCGTGGAACGAGAGTTTCTGGTCCCACGAGAGGTTCGACAGCCTTGTCCTCGAAGCCCGCAAGACGGTGGACGAGACCCTGCGCCGCGAACTCTACCGCGAATGCCAGATCATCATGCGCGACGAGGGTGCGACCATCACGCCGGTCTTCACCAACTGGCTCGATGCCTACGGCTCGCGCGTGAAGAACCTCAAGGGTCATCCCCACGGGTTCGGCGGCTGGATGTACTGGGAGGAAGTCTGGCTCGACGACGCCACGGCCTGACGGCGAGAGGGCCGGCAAGCAGTCCGGCCCGCTGCCCTTTGAAGGGGCGCATGGCGTGTTCATGCGCCCCTTTCCATGTCGCGATCCTCCCTCCCGGCCAGAGTTGACGGCGCCGTCCAAAGGTCCACCATGGGGAGGAAGGCGCGGGAGCTTCGCGCCACAGCACCACCAGGGAGACTGGGGATGGAAAAGAAGGATGTCCTGATTCGCGAGTTCCTTGGAGGCAGGGTCTCGCGCCGCGACTTTCACAATGGCCTCGTTGCCACCGGTTTGACCGCCACGGCTGCCGGTGCCCTGGTCGCAAGCACATGCCGCGATGCCCGGGCCGAAACGCCGAAGAGCGGTGGCAGGCTGCGGGCCGCGTTTACGACCAGCAGCGCCGGCGACACCCTTGACCCGACGAAGATTGTCGCCAGCAGCGACATCGGTCGTTCCGGCCTGCTCTACAACCGGCTGATCGACTACATCCCCGGCGAAGGGCTCGTCGGCAACCTTGCGACCAGCTGGGAACCGAACGGCGACGCCACCCAGTGGACCATGAAAATCCTCGATGGTGTCGAGTTCCACAACGGCAAGACCCTCACCGCCGCCGATGTCGCCTATTCCTTCAACCGGCATCTCGACCCCGAAGGCGGGTCTCCGGCCAATGCCTATCTCGGCGATGTCGAGTCCATCACCGCTGACGGTCCCGGCCACATCGTCTTCAACATGAAGGCGCCGAACGCGGACGTTCCCTACCTGCTGACGGAATACCACTTCACGGCGCAGCCGGAAGGCGCCGACGACGCCAGCTACGCCCGTGGCGAGGCCATCGGCACCGGCCCCTGGATGGTGAAGGAGTTCGACCCGGGAATCGTCGCCGTCTTCGAGCGTCATCCCAACTACCACCGCACCGGGCGTCCCTATGTCGACGAGATCGAGAGCTTCGGCATTCCGGACAATTCCGCCCGGGTGAACGCGCTGCTGTCGGACGAGATCGACATCATGATCGGGCTGGATCCCCAGCTCATCTCCTCCGTCGACGGGGCCGACAACGCCGAGGTGCTGAACCAGCCGGGCGGGGCCCACCCGACCTATCCGATGCGGGCCGACACGCCGCCCTACACCGACAACAACGTGCGCCTGGCGCTCAAGCACGCCATTGACCGCGAACGCATGCTGCAACTCGGTTGGGGCGGACTCGGGACGGTCGGCCGCGACCATCCGATCCCGCAGCACGACCCCTTCTTCGCCCCCGACGTCGAGGCCCTGGAAAGGGATCCCGACAAGGTGGCCTGGCATCTGAAGGAAGCCGGCATGGAGAATGCCACCTTCGAGCTTCATGCCTCGGATGACAATTTCGGCGGCGCCAACGCCAGCATCGTCATGGCGGAGCTGATGAACGAGGCGGGAGCCAACGTGACGGTGAAGAAGGTGCCGGCGGACGGTTACTGGAGTGCCGTGTGGATGAAGGTGCCGTGGTGCGGTTCGAGCTGGTACGGACGGCCAACCGCCGATTTGATGCTTGCCATCGCCTACATCTCGGGCGGTTCGTGGAACGAGAGTTTCTGGTCCCACGAGAGATTCGACAGCCTGGTCCTCGAAGCCCGCAAGACAGTGGACGAGACCCTGCGCCGCGAACTCTATCGCGAGATCCAGATCATCATGCGCGACGAGGGTGCGACCATCACGCCGGTCTTCACGAACTGGCTCGATGCCTACGCCTCGCGGGTCAAGGATCTCAAGGGTCATCCCCACGGGTTCGGCGGCTGGATGTACTGGGAGGATGTCTGGCTCGACGACGCCTCGGCCTGACGCTGTTTCTCAGGTATCGGGGGCCGCCGGCCGCGACGGCTCCCGACACCTTCACATGTTGTCCCTCGGTATGGCCCTCTCCAGGCGCCGGGAGAAGACGGTTTCGTTGCCCTCCCGGGCCGTGATCTCCGCTGTGACGAGGAAGGTGGCGGCGTCACAGGCCAGTGTCGTGACGGCATCGACGGAGGTCTGCCAGTCATCTCTCGACAGCCCCAGTTGCCAGCGCACCTCGCCGCGGCTGGAGAGCGGTTCACCCTCCCTGATCGACTGCTGCTCCGTGCCGGCCTGTTCGACCACGAGGCCGTGACTGTTGATCCTGTAGGCCCCGTCGTCCTTTTCCAGAACCATGGTCGTCGTGCCGGTTTCGACATCGGTGACGAACCGGCGTGACCGGCTGAAGGGGCGCAGCCAGGCAAGATCGGGCCGCGAAGCGATTTCCGCTTCCCCGAGGTCCGCCGGCACCGCGTCGTCCTCCCTGCCGGCAAGGAGGGGAAGAACGAGGGCGCTGGCGCCGCAGTCGATCGTCATCCGGGTCGCTTCGGGCGCCGGCCACAGCAGGGGCCAGCTGCCGCAGGAGAGAGCCAGGCGCAGGCGCCAGTCCGCCGGCACGACCTGGGCGATGGCGTTCATGGTGACGACGACATCGGTGAAGACGCCGGGTTCCATGGGCTCGGGGTTCTCGTGGCTGGTCCGGTGGGCAAGGTTGAGACACCCCCACGTGATGAGAGCCGATGAACCATCGCCAGCCACACCCACCAGGCGGGCGACGACGGTGCCTGTCGGCCTGCTCGATGCCAGACGCAGGGCGAGACGCGGGCGCCCGACAATCGCCAGGTCCTCGCCGGCGGCTGGCGCCAGGAACACCCGGGAACGGGCGTCGTCGCTCCGCTGATCTCCAGGAAGTTCCGGGCCGATGCCATGGGGGTTCCACTCGCCCGTCATCATGCCTGTGACAAGCGGTGTCGCCACCTCCGCCAGACCGTCGCCGGGCTCGCTTCCCAGACATCCCCCGGCATCGAGCCACCAGGTCCCTTCGCCGCCAGCCGGCGGCGGCCAGTCCGCCATGCCGATCCAGCGTCCGGATCGCCTGGTCACGTGCGTTGCCGGCGGCGCCGGATCCTGGAGCCACAGGCGCACCGCAGGTTCCCGGTCGATGCCGTTGTCGATTCCCTTGAGCCAGCGATCCCACCAGCGCAGGCAGTCCTGGAGAAAGCCGACCGCAGGACCGGGAACACCGAGGTTCGGGTAGGCGTGCGCCCAGGGTCCGATGAGGCAGCGGCGGGGCACGTCGAGCCCGGCCATGAGCTTCAGCACGGTGTTCGTGTAGCCGTCGGCCCACCCTGATACGGCATAGACCGGACAGCGAATGGCGCCGAAATCCTCGGCCACCGAACCGTGTTTCCAGTAGGCGTCACGCCGCTGGTGCGACAGCCATTCGGCTGTATGGAAAGGCAGGTTGTCGAGACGCTCGTGCCACATGGCCTTCCAGGCATCGCCAACGACGGCGGGATCGGGGGGACGGGCTGCATAGGCAAACGCCTGGCCGCCCCAGGCGAGGTTGTTGCGCAACAAACAGCCGGACATGTAGTGGACGTCGTCCGCAAAGCGGTCATCCGTCGAACACAGCGTGATGATCGCGCCGAGTTCGGCAGGCGCTCGGAAGGCAGTCTGCAGGGCGCTGAATCCGCCCCAGGAGATTCCGATCATGCCGCACCTTCCGGTACACCAGTCTTGGGCGGCGACCCAGGAGAGGGCTTCAAGCATGTCGTCCTGTTCGCGGGCAACGTATTCGTCCATGGGCAGACCTTCGGAGTTCCCCGACCCGCGGATGTCGAGGCGGATGGCGGCGTAGCCGTGGCCTGCGAACCATGGATGGATCATCTCGTCGCGCGGCAGGGTGAAATCGCGATGGCGATAGGGGATGTATTCGATGATCGCCGGCACGGGATTGCGCTCCGCATCGTGCGGAAGCCATATCCGGGCCGCCAGCCTGACCCCGTCAGAAAGCGGAATCCACTGGTGATCGATCACCCGCACACGGTGTGGAAACGACTGGCGAACGACGAGACCTTCAGCCTCGGCAACGAGATTGACCATGCTCACCCCTTCCTCTTGCCGACTTTGCACGTTCCATCATGCGCCTCCTTGCCAACGGCGCTCCTTCTCCGGTTCCGTGCTATGGGCGTTCCTGCCTGCGTTTCATGTCCCTGAACCGTTCGTGATCGGGGAAGTGCCGTGTATGGCGCCGGATGACCTCGGACGAGAGATGGTCAAGGTGCCGCTCCACCAGGGTCCCCGCAGTGTCTGGATGGACCTTTGCCATGTCGCTGACAACCCAGCCGATGCCGGTCTGGATGAACCGCTCCCGTTCTTTCACCAGCACCGCAATGACCTCCTCGATGAGCGGGTGATATGACGGATCGCTCACCACCGCTCTGAATGGAACGACAGAGCCTCGGCGCTGCCAGAGATCGGTTGCGGTGCGCCAGCCGGCAATTCGTCGGGCCACTCCACGCCCGCCGCGACGAATCAGCGGACCGAGCACACGCATGCTGTATCCGTCGCTCGTCGCCCAGTTGCAGAATGCGCCCTTCGCGAACAGGTCCTCGGACGCCTCCAGGATCCGCTCCGCCGGCACGTGCCGCACCAGATACTTCTGGATGTAAACCATCCCGGCGAACTTGTCCTCGGCATGGGCGCAGCCGATGAGTGAGACGGCCACATCGAGTTGATCGGCCCGCGCAAGACCATTGAGCCCGCACTCCTTTCGCCACAGGGAGACAGTACGCACGACCTCGGGCATCGGCACCCCACGGTACTCGATTACATGCTTGAGATAGGCCTCGAACCATTCCTTCCTGGCAACGTCCGCCACGGCGTCAAGGCGTTGTTGAAGGTCGCTGATCACGGCTTCAGGCATGGTGCATCCCTCCGCAATCTGCCTGTTTCAGCGACCACAGCAACGGGCTTTCAGACCACCAGCACATCGCCGTCGTGCAATCCGGCGGACGATGGCTTCTGACTGGGGCGGGGGCGCTGCGAAACAGTGGTCGTAATGGCCCGTGTACTCGGCGAACGCTTCCGGCGCTTGCAGCGCCATGCGCTCGAGATGTCCGTGACGACGCCAGGCGGCCAGGACGGTATCGCTTCCGAACGACAGGAACCCCGGCGCAATGAACTGCGAATGCACTCCGAACAGCCTCAAGGCAACGCCCCCTTGCGGGTCTGGCACCTCCTCCTGCGCTCTGCTGTCCATGGTCGGAGAGATTCATGTCCTGAAATCACCCGTAACATGGCGTTCCGAGGCGCTTGTTTCAACAATTGGACTTCAGAGAAACAACGGGTTCCACCCCGGTTGACAGCGACCGTTCTGCCCCACCGATGCACGTCTTGACTTGCGGGAGAGCCGGTGAAAGCATCCATCACAAGTTGTTCTCGGCAAGACAGGTGCGGAATGGTCAGCCTTCCGGATAGTTCGCCGGCGACAGGGTCTCGGCGACGCGAGATTCCGTGGGCAGAGCGTTCCGTCAACATACTTGGACCGCTGGTCATGATCGTGGCGCTCTGCCTGGTCATGGCCTTTGCCGACCCGCGCTTCTTCCGCTTGCAGAACCTGATGATCATCCTGCAGGACGCGTCTATCTTCATGGTCCTGGCCATGGGCATGACGCTGGTCATCACCGGCCGCGGGATCGATCTGTCGGTCGGCTCGGTTGCGGCGCTCTCTGCGGTCATCATGGCCATGCTGATCAAGGATGCCGGGGTCAACGTCTTCCTCGGCATGGCTGTCGCCATCCTGGTGGGGATCACCTGTGGCCTGGTAAACGGCTTCGTCGTCACCAAGCTGCGTGTGCCCGATCTGATCGCAACGCTGTCGACCGATCTGGTCTTTCGCGGGTTCGCGC
Organism: bacterium; assembly: GCA_028821455.1. Classification (GTDB taxonomy): domain Bacteria; phylum Pseudomonadota; class Alphaproteobacteria; order SP197; family SP197; genus SP197. Next base: position 19,761 of record JAPPGE010000059.1, read on the forward strand.
TTGTCCTTGCCGCTGGTGTCGTGCTGTCGAGATTTCCCGACCCGCTGACCTGGATCGGCCGGGGACGCATCTTCGAGACGATTCCGATCGCTGCCGTCATCGGGGTGATCGTGATCGCTGTCGGCTTTGTTCTCTACCGGTATACGCCCCTGGGCCGCTACGCCGTGGCTATCGGCGGCAACACCGAAGCCGCGGTCCTCACGGGCATCGATGTCCACCGGCACAAGATCTACCAGTACATGCTGCTGGGAGGTCTGGCCGGTCTGGCGGGTATCCTGCTCACGGGCCGTCTCAACGCGATCCAGGCCACCGCCGGAATGGGATTGACCCTTCACACGATCGCTGCCGTCGTCGTCGGCGGGACGTCGCTGTTCGGCGGCCGCGGGTCCATGACGGGCACGCTGGTCGGGGTGCTGCTGCTCTCCATGGTGGTCAACGCGCTGGTCATGCTGAGGCTGGACTTCTTCTGGCAGCAGGTTGCAGCGGGCCTGATCATCATTTCGTCCGTTGCCTTCTATGCAGCCCTGCAGGATCCGGGCAGGGGAGGCCTTTCAGGGCTGTTCAGACGCGCACGCGGCGGGCGCTCTTGACCGCTGCATCTTCAACCAACATCAAGACTGTGCATTGAAAGGGAGGAACATCATGCAATCGAAAACCCTTCTCGCGAGCGTTGCGGGGCTGGCCCTTTGCGCCGGTTTCACCGTTGCCACCGAGGCACGCGAGATCCCGGCGTTGGCTGACCTCGAAGGTTCCGGTGAGGAAGGCTACTGGGAGTACTACGAAGTCACCGACGCGGACAATCTGGCCACATTCCAGGCCATCGTCGGCGAGCCCGGCGAGGCGATGGCGAATCCCCCCAGCGAACCGGTCAAGATCGCCTTCATCTATCCGAGCCAGGACGTGTCGGACTTCTGGCTGCGCAACTATCAGGCGATGATGAAGCGCCTCGAGGAGATCGGCCTTCCCGCCGTCGACACGCAGTATGCCTCGGACGTGGGCGATCACGTCATCCAGGCGACCTACACGGATCAGGTCGAGCAGGAGGACTTCGACTACGTCGTCTTCGGCCCGACCGAACTGCGGGTCCAGCAGGACAACATCAAGAGGCTTATCGACAAGCCGGACACCGAGGTGATCGTCTGGAACTTCACGGTGGTGCCACAGGATTGGGGCAGCTCGCAGCCGCTGGCCTATCTCAGCTTCTCGCACCTCGCCGGCGCCCTGATCATGTGCGACTACGTCCTCGAGAATCTTGGCACCGAGGGCACGATGGCACTGGTGCGCGGCATTCCCGGCGCGATCGACGATCAGCGTTCGGGCGGGTTCAAGGAATGCGTCACCAGCCAGAGCAACTGGGAGGTTGCCTACGAGCACTACGGCAATTTCGAGCGTGAGCGCGGCTATACAGGCACGCAGCAGATCCTGCAGGCCTATCCGGAAGTCGAACTCATCCACAATGCCAACACCGCAATGGCGATGGGCTCCATCTCTGCGGTGCAGGAGGCCGGCAGCGACGTCAAGGTGACGGCCTGGGGCGGCACGGGCGACGAGCTCGAAGCCCTGCGCCACGGTGAACTCTGGGCGACGCCGATGAGGATGAGCGACGATGTGGGCGTTGCGACCGCGGAGGTCGTGCGTGCCCATGTGGAAGGCCGTACCGACGACATCCCGCTAGTCATTCTCGGCCGGATCACCATCGTGAGCGGCGAGACGGGAGCCGACGTCGTGGACGCGATGGAGCGCGAAGCGTTCCGGTACACCGGTATCGGCACCCTGGAGCGCTGAGGCGTTTCGATCGATGAACCAGCCGTCCCCTTCCGTTCGGAGTGATGCGCCCCTTCTGGAAATGCACTCGATCTCGAAGCATTTCGGCGGTGTCATGGCGGTTGCCGACGTCAGTCTGCACCTGAATGCAGGCGAGGCGCTGGCGATCGTCGGCGACAATGGCGCCGGGAAGTCGACCCTCATCAAGGTCCTGACCGGAGTCCATGAGCTTGACGAGGGCGAAATCCGAATGGAAGGGCGGCCGGTTTCGATCACGAACAAGAGGCAATCGCGGCAGATCGGCATCGAGGCCGTCTACCAGGACCTAGGCCTGGTCGACAGCCTCGATGCCGCAGGCAACGTGTTCCTGGGCCATGAACTCAAGCACCGGTTCCTCGGTCTCACCTTCCTCGACAACGCTCGCATGGCCACGGAAGCCGCTCGCGTGCTCAAGGAGCAGGTGGGCATCGAACTGGAAGACATTCACGTCGCCACCCATCACCTGTCCGGTGGCCAGCGCCAGGCGGTGGCGATCGCCCGGGCCATCTACGCCACCGATCTCAAGATCCTCGTCATGGACGAGCCGACAGCGGCGCTGGGCGCCGAAGAGACGCGCAACACCCTCATGCTGATGCAGAACCTCAAGCAGCAGGGAATCGCGCTCATTGTCATCAGCCACAATCTCGATCACGTCTTCAGGATTGCCGACCGGATCATGGTGATGCGCTCCGGTCGCGCGGTCGCCACACTGGACCGCAGCACGGCGACCAAGCAGGACGTCCTCGCCCATATCGTCGATGCGGTGGAGACGGAGGCCGCCTGACGATCCTCACGTACGGGGCGGAACCCACGCCCATTCCCAAGTGGCGCAACCTTTTCCGGTCCAGGGGACCGAAGACTCACGTCTCGCGCAGGTTCACGAAGATTGAGCCGGCAGAATCCGGCGGTGCCTGTCGTCAATGGTGACGATCCGCCCGGCAGCATCACGATGGGAAAGAAGCATGCTCCGGGAGGGCCAACTGGCGTTCGTCACCTCTGCAAGGGTCCAGACAACCGGCATGAGGGTGCGCCGGATCCGGCAGGCGCGCAGCCACGTCGCAAACGAACAGTCATATCATGCGCGGTTCGTCACAATGGAACGCGCAGCGAACACGAGCATGACCTGCGGGGACGCGGCGGCTCCGTCCCGGTTGACCCTGCGCGCACGCTTGCCTTGGATACCGGTGACGCGGGGCTCCGGTCCGGTGAGAACGGCGCGACCATGATGGCGCGGAAGATGACAGAGTGACTGATATACTGCCTTCAAGCACGAGAGACCGGACCGGGATCACCGATGCCTGCCGCCACGGAACTCCCAGCGCGTAGTGACGTTGTCGTCATCGGAGCCGGAATTACCGGCCTCAGCGCCGCACTCCACCTTGCCCGCGCGGGTCGCGAGGTCGTCGTCCTGGACCGCGGTGATGTCTGGGGCGAAGCCTCGGGCGCGAACGCCGGCACGCTTTCCCTGCAGGTCAAGCATCCGCATGTCATGGAACTCATGGAGATGTCGCTGGACCTGTGGCAACAGGAGGCCGCCTTCTCCGATTGGGAGGTCACGCAGACCGGCGGACTGCGCGTGGCACTCTCCAGCCGGGAGGTGGACATGCTGCGGACATCAGTCGCACTGCAACGGAGTCGCGGATTCGATGTCGAGTTCCTGGAGGGACGGGCGCTGGCTGACCATGCGCCATGGCTCGGCGGCGAGGTGCTCGCGGCATCCGCCTGCCCCCGGGATGCCCATTCGACGCCACTCTCCGTTGGCCCCCGCTTGATGACGTCGGCAACGGACGCCGGAGCGCGTCTTGTCGGCCATGCCGGGGTCAGGGCCATCGACTCCGGCGACGGCTGTCGCCTCGCCACCCCGGCAGGCACCATCCGCTGCGACATCCTGGTCATCGCCGCCGGCGCATGGTCGGGGCAGGTCGCAGCCATGCTGGGTGTCAGGTTGCCGCTCATGGTCGATGTCAACATGCTGACGATCACCGAACCCGCCCCACCCGTCCTTGACCGGGTGGTGACCCACATCGGCGGGGTCCTGACGCTCAAGCAGTACTCCAACGGCACCTGCATGATCGGCGGCGGCTGGCAGGGACGGGGCAGCCTGGAGAGCGGCGAGAAGGACATCGATCACGTGCGACTTCTGCACAACCTCACGTTCGCCTCGCGGGTGGTGCCGGCGCTTCGAAGCCTCGGCATCCAGCGCTGCTGGTCGGGGTTCGAGAGTGTCGCCCCCGATGCCTTGCCCGTTCTCGGCAGGCTCCCCGGCCACCGGCACGTGCTCATCGCAACCGGTGCCCGGGGCGGGTATTCTCTGGGCCCGGCGCTGGGAAGGGCGGTGGCGGAACTGGTTACCACGGGCACCGCGTCCGTGCCTGCAGAATCCTTCGACCCGGCCCGTCTCCTGTCATGACGGCCGGTACGCGACGATTGCCGCCCGGCAGGGTCGAGGAAGAACGCTTCACCATCCTCGCCGACGGCGTGCCGGTCCCGGCCTGGCCGGGAGAGAGCATCGCTGCGGCGCTCCTGGCAGGGGCCCGGTCGCCTGCGTATTTCTGCGGAATGGGTGTCTGTCGGGAGTGCGTCGTCGTGGTCAATGGCCAGGCAGGCGTGCGCGCCTGCATGACTCCGGCCGCACCCGGCATGACGGTCGACACCCTGCCCCGTCGCGGGTCGCAGGCATGAAGACCGCCGACATCGCCATCGTCGGCGCAGGCCCCGCAGGTCTGGCGGCCGCCGGCGAAGCGGTGGGCCATGGTCTTTCCGTCGTGCTGATGGACGACAACAGCCAGCCGGGCGGGCAGTATTTCCGCCAGCTCCCGCATCAGTTCCACCACGTCGACCGAATCCGTGGTGGCCGGGCCGGGCGCCTGTTCAAGGTCATCGATCATCCTCGCCTCCACTATCTGCCGGATTGCGTGGTCTGGAATGTGCCCGAAGCGGGTGTGCTCGCTTACGCGGCCGGAGCCGATTCGGGCCGGGTCCGAGCCGACGCCATCGTCGTTGCAGCCGGCGCCACCGATCGCCCCCTGCCCTTCCCGGGTTGGACCCTGCCCGGTGTCGTCACCGCCGGCGGCAGCCAGAACATGATCAAGGGACAGGGGGTGAGACCGGGCGAACACGTGGTGGTCGCGGGCAACGGGCCCTTGCTGCTGGTCGCCGCCATGACTCTCCTCAACGCCGGCGCGACGGTTCGCGCCTTGGTCGAGGCGGCCCCCTTCCAGAAAAGAGCCCGGTCACGTCTGATGTCCCTGTCGCGGTCCCCGACCCTCCTGGCGCAAGCACTCTCATGGCGCCTGCAACTGGCCGCCGCCGGAACCTCGTTCCTCACCGGCCAGGCGGTGATCGAGGCCCACGGAGCATCGGCGCTCGAAGCGGTATCGATCGCCCCCATCGATCACCTCGGCAACGTTGACAGGACGCACGTGACGACCCTGAGGGCAGACTGCCTGGTGGTGGGGAACGGCCTGGCGCCGGCGGTGGAACTGACGCGCCTGGCCGGATGCGCCCATCACCACGATCCCCTGCTCGGCGGTTGGACGCCCCGGCGCTCGGCAGACCTGGAAACCACGGTTCCGGGTCTCTACGCCGTGGGTGACGGCGCAGCCATCGGCGGAATGGAGCTGGCCCTCGCGGAAGGCCGCACGGCCGTACTGGCTGCGCTGCTGCAACGGTCCGCCTCGGCGTCCTTGCGGCGTCGCCGGCGCAACCTGGCAAGGCGCCTCGATCGTCTGAACCGGTTTCGCGCCGCTGTGGCGGACATCTTCGCGCCGCCGGAGACCTTCCTGGGGCTGATCACGCCTGCCACACCTGTCTGCCGCTGCGAGAACGTGACCCTTGCCGAACTCGAGGGGAGTGCGGCAGAAGGCGCAACCGGCATGGTTCAGCAGAAGTCCACAACACGGCTCTCGATGGGCCGCTGCCAGGGACGCTACTGCCTTGCCACCCTGGCGGATCTGGTGGCGACGCGCCGAGGCATCGGGGTGGCGGACCTCGACTGGCCAAGGATCCGGCCCCCGGCACGACCGGTGCGTCTGGGCGACCTTCTGCACGAGGCCGTCCCGCCGCCCGCGCTTCCCGAAGATCCGCACCTGCCTCGTGGTTCATGACCCGCCATCGGCGTGACGGGGCTCAACCGGTTGCCTTCTCAAGCCGACTTCAGGGCGCTGACGGATCCGGCTGGCCGTTCCTGATCGCTGCGACGGCGTTGCCGGCAGCCCAGGTCATCAGTCGGTATTCGCTGAGGATGGTGATGAATCGATAGCCCAGTTCCATCATCCTGAGACCATAGGCCACCGAACCGACGTGGATTCCGGCCGGAACGGCGTGTCTGTCCGCCGCTTCGGCGATCGCCGCTATAGCTGTCAGCACGTCAGGCGAGTCGGGATCGAAGCCCGCAGCATGACCCATGCTGACCGACAGGTCCGACGGACCGACGTAGATTCCGTCGAGACCCGGGGTCTCCAGGATGGCATCGAGGTTGGTCACGGCGCGCCTCGTCTCGATCATGGCGATGGCGAGCACCGTTTCGTTGGCATGGCGCGAGTAGTCGGCGCCGCCATAGAGAGTCGCACGAAGCGGACCGACGCTGCGATAGCCTGACGGGGCATAGCGGCAGGCGCCGACGAAGGCGCGCGCCTGCTCATCATCGTCGATCATCGGACAGATGATGCCGTAGGCCCCGGCATCGAGCAGTTTCATGATGATGCCGGGCTCGTTCCACGGAACCCGCGCCAGGGGAACGGTCTGCGTGGTGGAGATCGCCCGCAACTGGTGAACGGCGGACGGGTAGTCGATCAGTCCATGCTGCAAGTCGAGGGTGATGCTGTCCCAGCCCTGGTGCGCCATTCCTTCAGCGGCAGCGGCACAGGGAGTCGCCAGCCAGCCGTTGACCACGGTACGCCCTTCACGCCAAATGCGGCGGATCGCATTCTCCCGCAACGTTATTATCCTCCGGTACTTCTGGGAACGACAGTCAACCCGAAGCCGGTTCACATCACCAGGGAATCCGGCAGATCGGCGTCGATGGCCTGGTGAGCAAGGCAATCTCCCGGTTCGACCCGGCCGATGGCCCGCAGGCAAATGACCAGGCCCGGCGCCCGGAACCGGACCTGCTGTGGTTCGCGTTCCGGATGCTCGAGGTTGTGGATGCTGCCGACAGGGGCGCCTGCGTCGACCTCATCCCCGAGCCGCACCTCGGGAACGAATACGCCGTAATCGGGTGCGAAGGCATAGAGGTCCGGCGGATCGCTCGTCATCAACCGCATGTCGGGTGTCGTTCCGCCATCGCGAGAAGGAAGAACTCCGATCTCGGCGAGCAGGTTGCGGATACCGCACTCCACCAGGTTGAGGTGATCAGGATTGACCACACCCGACCCTCCGAACTCGCCGCCGATGTCAATGCACCCGTGTCGGACAGCGGCACCCGATGCAGTCCGCGACCCTTCCCCGGCATGCCAGATCTGGCCATAGGGCCCACCGAAGGCGCGCATCAACCGCAATGCCCGCCGGTCCGTCTCCACGTCGCCGTGGAGGGAGGTGGCGACGAAGGGCAGGTAGGCCAGCGATGCCCCCCCGGAATGGAGATCCACAAACACGTCAGCCATCGGCATCAGGACATCCTCGAGATAGGCCGCGATCTCGTGGGTGGGTCCCAGTTCGGGCCGGGGCGGAAAGGTCCTGTTGAGGTTGCCGCCATCGAGGGGCGAGACCCTGACCCCGCTGCGTGCGGCCGGCAGGTTGACTGACGGAAGAACGATGAGGCGTCCCCTGACCTCCGCCGCATCCATGGTCCGGATCAGGTTGCCAAGCGCGATCTGTCCTTCGTACTCGTCACCGTGATTGCCGGCCATCATCAACACCGTCGGCCCCTCGCCGCCGGATATCACGGCAACCGGAACCGGAATGACGCCGTAGGCCGATCGCGTGACCGAGTGGGGCAGGTGAAGGCGCCCCGTCCGCTTGCCGGGACGGGCAAGATCGACATCGGTCGCGATACCGGTTGCATAGACGGACATGGCATCTCCGAGGGTGGTCGGCTCACAGGAAGTTTATGGCCCCTGCCCTGCCCGCGCCACACATGCACCGGCGACCCGGTACATTGGACCATGGACATGGAGGGAACGGGCGCTGGCCCGGGCCGGTTCGACAGCGGCGGCTCTTTGACAGACTGGGAAGGCTGCACCATCTTGTGGCGGGGACGGCGCCGTGCCGGACTGCCGTTGATCACGACGCCGGCGCATGCTCCGCGTATCTTCGTCGGGCATCGGTGTCGGAACGCTATTGATGGCATCATCTTCTTCCCGGGTGTCGCTGGGACCACCGCCACAGAGCGTCGCCGACCATGTCGTGCGCACCCTGAAACTCGGGGTGCCGGTGATCATCATGCGTTGCGGCATGCTGCTCATGATGACGGTGGACACCATCATGACGGGGGGCGCCGGCGGCAATGAACTGGCCTATCTCGCCATCGGTTTTGCCCCGCACATCACCATGATGGTGATCGGTTTCGGCCTGTTGGCCGGGTGCGTCATTCTGGTGGCCCAGGCAGACGGCGCTGGACGGCGCGAGGACTGCGGCAACATCCTGTGGACCGCCATGCTCAACGGGGCGGCGCTGGGACTCATCTGGGCGGTCTGCCTCTTCAACGGGGAGGCCATCCTGTGGCTCTTCGGTCAGGAGGCCGACCTGGCGCGGGGCGGCGGCGAGGTCATGGCCATGTACGCCTGGGGCATGCCAGGCGTGTTCCTTTTCACCTCGTGCTCCATGTTTCTCGAGGGAATCGGCCGCACCAAGCCTGGCATGGTCGTCATGATCATCGCCAACTTCGCCAACATCTTCCTCAACTGGGTGCTGATCTACGGCAACCTCGGTTTCGAGGCAGGCGGCGCATCCGGCGCGGTTCTGGCCACGAGCCTCACACGCTGGCTGATGTTAGGCTGCATCGTCGTCTACATCCTGTCGATGGCCGACAAGCACGCTTACGGTCTCTTCCGGCCACTGCGCCGCTTCGGCCAACTGGAACGTCGGTTCCTGCGCCTCGGCACGCCCATGGGCCTTTCCTATGCCTTCGAGACCTCCGCCTTCATGTTTGTCACCATGATGGCCGGCCATCTCGGCGCCCCCCAGGTGGCAGCCTTCCAGGCAGCCATGAATGTCAACGCCTTCTGTTTCATGGTGGCCATCGGCATGTCGACAGCCACCGCTGTCCGTGTCGGCAATGCCGTAGGCCGGCGTGACAGGGCGGCCATGGCGACGGCCGGATGGGTGGGAACCGGACTGATCTTCATCCTCATGCTGCCGCTGGCGGCCGTCGTTGCGCTCATCCCCGAGACCCTGGCGGCGATCTACACCCAAGATCCCGTCATCATCTCGATCATTGTCACCGGCCTCTTCGTGGCCGCGTTTCTCATCGCATTCGATGGCCTGCAGGCCGTGCTCGTCGGTGCACTCCGAGGCGCTGCCGATGTCTGGCCGGCCACCTGGCTGGGCCTGATGTCGTTCTGGGGAGTCATGCTTCCCCTGGCATGGTTCTTCGGCCATCACCTCGAATGGGGCGTTCCGGGGCTCATGTGGGGAATTGTGGGAGGCATCGCACTCGCCACGCTCCTCCTCGCCTGGCGCTTTCGCGTCGTGTCACTGCGCGACGTCAAGCCATTCACCTGACCGGCCGTGGACATCCAGCTCCTTGTCACCGGCGTGGTCGTGGGATTCCTCGTCGCCGCGCCAGTCGGGCCGGTGGCTGTCCTGTGCATCCAGCGGACCCTGCTCGACGGCCGGCTCACCGGGTATGCCACCGGACTGGGAGCGACGCTGGCCGACACCGTGTTCGGGGCTCTCGCCGTCCTTTCTGTGGGTGCCGTCGAGGTGTTCCTCACCGATAACCGCATGGTCATCCAGGGCCTCGGCGGCGTCATTCTGGTGGTGCTGGGCGGCCACGCCGTTTGGAAGTCACGGACCCTCTCGCACACGGCGACCTCCGACGCTCACACGACCGGTCACGAGACACTGGTGCATGCCTTTGCCACCGCCTTTGCGGTCACGCTCTTCAACCCGATCACCTTCATCGCCTTCATTTCCCTGTTCGCCGCCATCCACGTGCTGGACGCCATCGACGGTCTCATCGATTCCTGGGTGGTGATCTTCGGCATCCTGGCCGGTGCTGCCGCCTGGTGGTTCATCCTCGCCACAGTCAGTGCGTGGCTGCGATCCAGTTTCACCGGCAAGGGACTGGCCTGGCTCAATGCCGGCTCCGGCCTGATCATCCTTGTCTTCGGCCTCTATGCTCTGGGGGAACTCCTGTCCTGAGACCGCGGCAAAGTGGGATGTTGCATGGACTTGTGTGTCCCGTGGGTATTGGGCGCTACCTGTGGCTGACGACAACCGCAAGGCGAAACACCCCGATGCCAAAGCGAATTGTGACGACAGAGAACCTGCGGCAGGTGCGCGAGGTGGTGAAGGAAGATGCATGCAGACCGCCTGGGGCAAGGGGTGCCGACCACCAGGCGCCGAACGGGACCATCAAGGAGGCCGTCGGCCGAGGCGATTGCTGATATGGCGCCACCAATACTGTACTCAGGTACAACTCGGGAGGCACCGATGCACACCACATACCTGCGCAAGGTCGGCGGTGCGGTCATGCTCGCCGTGCCTGCGACGCTACTCGATGTCCTGAACCTCGGAGTGGGCGCCAAGGTGACTATCGGAATCGAGGATGGCCGCATCGTTGTCGCGCCCGGAACCCGTCCAAGCTCCTCGCGCAATGCGACGACACCGCTCCGGACAACGACGGAGATCGCGCATGGTTCAACGCCGCGCCTGTCGGTAGAGAATTACCATTGTAGCGGGGCGATGTCTGGCTGGTCAGCCTTGATCCAACGACCGGTCACGAACGACCGGGAACCCGATCGGTTGTCATCGTATCTCGGGCTCCATTCAACCAGCCGCCCCGAATACCGGCCGTCCTCGCGATCACGACCGGTGGGAGCTTCGCCCGCTGGCGCGGCTTCTCCGATTCACTCGACGAAGCGGCTACCCGAAGGGGCGGCGTGATCCGTTGTCACCGGCGGCAATCAGCTGGCCGGCAGGGATTCCATCACGGTGTCGGATGTGCAATCCGGTTTGGCGCTCTGTGATGTACGGCGATGAAGAACTCCGGACGAGACTCGCCAAGGTGGAGGCCCGATACCAGATCCAGTCCAAGGATGCCTCCCGGGACCGAACCTCCAGGGACGGCACCCCTCATCGCCGGCTCCTTCCACGAAAACGAGTCACAGGGGCTTGGCACCTCGTTCACCCTGATACAGCTCCTGAAATCACCCGGCACGGGAAATCAGTGTCCCGTCAATGCGGCCGTGCGCCGGCGAAGTTCGGGAAGCACGTCCCTGGCAAACCAGGGATGGCGCCGCAGCCAGGCCGTGTTGCGCCACGAAGGATGAGGCAGGGGAAGAAAGGCGGGCAGGTGGTTGCGCCATCCTGCCACGGCTTCGGTCATGGACGTTCCCGCTGCCTGCGGCAGATAGCGCGCCTGGGCGTAGCGCCCGATCAGCAGGGTGAGTTCAAGCGCCGGCAGGTGGGCGAGGATTCGTTCATGCCACAAGGGAGCGCACTCCGGGCGCGGTGGCCGGTCGCCACCATTCCTGTCCCTGCCGGGATAGCAGAAGCCCATGGGCATAATGGCAATGTGCCGGGTGTCGTAGAAGACGGTCCTGTCGACCGCCATCCACTCTCTCAGACGGTCACCGCTGGCATCGTCCCAGGGAATTCCGCTGGCATGGACACGGGTGCCCGGGGCCTGTCCGATGATCAGCAGCCGCGCGCCTGATCCGGCCCTGACGACGGGCCGCGGGCCGCAGGGAAGGACCCCGGCACACACCTTGCAGGCGCGGATTTCCTCCAGCAGGGCGGCGAGGCTGTCGACCATGACAGGCAGTCTTGCCAGTCACGGCGCCCGGCGGCAAGGTGCGCTGTCATGACACACCCGGAGATCGCCCGTGCCCTCGAACATCTCGGTCGCAGTTCGCGCGACCTGCAGATCACGGACATGTATTGCGGAAGTGCAAACCGGGCCGTGCGATTGCTTGTTGCAGGGGACGATGTCGTCCTGCGTCTGGCCGGAAGCAGGACCGCGGACCTCGTCGACCGGTCCCGGGAATGCAACCACATGAGGCTGGCGTCATCGCTTGGTGTCGCGCCAGAGGTGCTGGCCGCCGATCCCGATCAAGGGCTGATTCTCTATCGCTTCGCGGACGGTCAGCCCCTGGACACCATGGACCGTCCCTTCGCAACGCCTGTCCTGCAGAGGCTGGGCCGCGGCTTCCGGACGCTGAGGCAGGCAATCGGGTTCACCGGCGTGATGAACCCCTGGGAGAAGCTGGAGACCTATCTCGACGAGGCCGGATGCACCTCGCCAGAAGCCCCGGACGCCTTCGGCACCGGGTGGGCCGTCGTGGACGCCCTGAGGCATGCCTGCCGCCCGGAAGATGCCACGCCGGTTGCGTCCCATGTCGACCCTGTACCGCCGAACATCATCGATAACGGTGACAGCGTCACCTTCTTGGACTGGGAGTATGCGGCTCTCTGCCACCCGCTGTGGGACCCGGCCTATTTCGCTTCCGAAGCCGGACTCGAAAAGGAAGAATGCCGCACTCTCCTTGCGGCGACCGGCATGGAAGGCGGGATGAGGATCCTGGAGGATTGGATTCGCCTCGCCCTTGCCGTGTCCCTTGCCTGGTGCCTGTTGCGCCGCGAGCGCGCCGTTGGGGAGACATCGTGGAACAGCGAGATCGCGTGGCGGCGCCGCCGGCTGGTGGCATCATGAAGAACCAAGCACCTGCCATCAGGGGCCTGCTCTTCGACAAGGACGGAACCCTTGTCGCCTTCAACGAGACCTGGATTCCGGCGTTCTGCGAAGCGGCCTCGCGCGTCGCCAGGGCAGCCGGGCAACCTGACATTGCCGATCACCTGCTCCGTGAAGCGGGATACGACCGGTCCCTCGACGTCTTCGAGACCGATTCCATGCTGGCCAGCGGCACCAATCGGGACATCGTCCGGTGCTGGGACACCATCCTCGCGGAGACGGCGCCTCCAGACCTGGAGGACCTGATCTCCGGGGTCTTCCGCGAGACTTCCCTGGACGGGCTGGTCGCGACGGCGGACATGCCCGCCCTCTTCGACCATCTGGCCGGGGCCGGCTACCACCTCGGCATTGCCACGAACGATGACACGGAACTGGCGGAACTGGCTGCGCAACAGCTGGGAATTCGCGATCATCTCGCCTTCGTGTGTGGCTCCGACGGGGGCTTCGGCGGCAAGCCTGGCCCCGGCATGGGCGAGGCATTCTGCCGGCACACCGGGCTGGACCCTTGCGAGGTGGCGATGATCGGCGATGATGCCGCAGCCGATGCAGGCATGGCACGGGCCGCCGGCTTTGTCGCCGCGATCGGAGTGTTGACCGGACCCGCCACCCGGGACCAGCTCGAGCCCTGGTTCGATGTTGTCATCGACAGCGTGGCGGACCTGCCGGAGGTCCTCGCGGCATAGGACCTTGAGGAACGCCGTTTCGGGAATCCACGGCTTGAATTGTCCCCGGTGCGCCGCCACCATGACCCGGTTCAATTCAATCGAGAGGATGCCATGAAGACCCGCGCTGCTGTTGCCCACAAGGCGGATGCGCCGCTCACCATCGAGGAGGTTGATCTCGAGGGCCCCCGTGAAGGCGAGGTTCTTGTCGAGGTCAAGGCAACCGGCATCTGCCATACCGACGCCTTCACGCTGTCGGGCGCCGATCCCGAAGGCATCTTTCCGGCCATTCTCGGTCACGAGGGGGCAGGTGTCGTCGTCGATGTCGGACCGGGTGTTTCGGGCCTCAAGAAGGGTGACCATGTCATCCCGCTCTACACGCCGGAATGCAGGCAGTGCGAGTACTGCACGTCGGGCAAGACGAACCTCTGCCAGGCCATCAGGGTGACGCAGGGACAGGGCGTCATGCCGGACGGCACCAGCCGGTTCTCGATCGGCGGGGAGAAGATTTTCCACTACATGGGCACCTCGACGTTCTCGAACCACACGGTGGTTCCCGAGATCGCCGTCGCCAAGGTCCGCGAGGACGCGCCCTTCGACAAGATCTGCTACATAGGCTGCGGCGTGACCACCGGCATCGGCGCCGTCATCAACACAGCCAAGGTGGAGCCGGGCAGCAACTGCGTGGTGTTCGGACTTGGCGGCATCGGCCTCAATGTCATCCAGGGCCTGCGCCTCGTCGGCGCCGACATGATTGTCGGCGTTGACATCAATCCGGCGCGCGAAGAGCTCGGCAAGGCGTTCGGCATGACCCACTTCGTCAACCCGAAGGAGGTCGAAGGCGACCTCGTTCCCTGGCTCGTGAACCTGACCAAGGGTGGCGCCGATTACAGCTTCGAGTGCATCGGCAATGTCACGACCATGCGCCAGGCGCTGGAGTGCGCCCACAAGGGATGGGGCGAATCCGTCATCATCGGTGTGGCGCCGGCGGGAGCCGAGATTTCCACCCGTCCGTTCCAGCTGGTGACAGGCCGGGTCTGGCGGGGCACGGCCTTCGGCGGCGCCAAGGGACGCACGGACGTGCCGAGAATCGTCGACTGGTACATGGACGGGAAGATCAACATCGACGACATGATCACCCACACCATGCCGCTCGAGGGTATCAACGACGCCTTCCACCTGATGCACGAGGGCAAGTCAATCCGCAGTGTCGTGATCTACTGACCCATGGTGGAAACCGTCTCGCTCAGCCGGTGTCATGGTGGCGCACAGGGGTTCTACCGGCACACCTCACGTGAAATCGGCCGATCCATGGGGTTTTCCGTGTTCACGCCTGCAGCTGCGTCCAAGGCAAGGGTGCCGATCCTCCTGTGGCTGTCGGGCCTGACCTGCACGGAAGAGAACTTCACCATCAAGGCCGGCGCCCAGCGCCTGGCGGCGGACGCCGGGTTTCTCGTGGTCGCCCCCGACACCAGCCCGCGCGACACCGGCATCGAAGGCGAAGACGACGACTGGGCCTTCGGAACGGGTGCGGGCTTCTACCTTGATGCGACCGTCGAACCGTGGTCCCGGCACTATCGCATGGAGAGTTACATCGTCCGCGAGCTTCCCGGCGTCATTGCCGATGCCTTTCCCGGAGATCCGCAGAGAATGGGCATCTTCGGGCATTCCATGGGAGGTCACGGCGCACTGTCGCTTGCCCTCAAGAATCCCGGCATGTTCCGTTCGGTTTCGGCACTGGCGCCGATGAACTCCCTCATGGGCTGTCAGATGGGAATCGACGCACTGCAGCGCTATCTCGGCGACGATCGGGAAGCCTGGCGGGCTTATGACGTTGTCGACCTGATTCGCTCCGGTCACCGCGCGCCACCGATCCTCGCCGACCAGGGGACCGAGGACGAATTCCTTCCCAACCTGCTTCCCGATGCGCTGGCGGCCGCCTGCAGGGACGCCGGACAGGCGCTGACGCTCAACATGCGCGAGGGCTATGACCACAGCTACTGGTTCATCCAGAGTTTTCTCGCCGATCATTTCGAGCACCACGCCCGGGCTCTGGGGTCCTGAACGGTTGCCGTCAATGAACGACGCCCATTCCCGGCTGCGCGAGGCGGGCAAGCGGATCGGCCATGTCGTCATTCCCGATCTGGATGCCAGCCTTCGGGGACGACGCCTCAGGCTCGACGACATCGCGACGACGTTCGAAACGTCCGGGACCTTCGTCAACGTGCTCCACAAGTGGGATACCGCCGAGCAGGTGACCGGTTCACCGCCGTTCGTGGGCGAGCCTGTCGTCCTCGACTGGACGAGCGTGCGCGACTGGCCGTTCGAGAAGGACTCGTTCATCGTCTTCGCCGACTACGACGGCCCGTCGCGCGCCTTGAGTCCGCGTCAGGTGCTCGCCACGCAGGTCGCCCGCGCAGCAGACGCGGGATATGCCGTGCGCGCCGCCATGGAGTTCGAGTTCCACGTGCTGAAGGAGACGGCGGAATCCCTGCGCACGAACGGCTTCGGTGACCGGATCGAACTCTTCGCAGCCGACAACCGTTGCTGGGGCAGCCAGTCCGCTGCCATCCACAGCGACTACGTGACATCCCTCGAAAGCCTGGTCTGCGAGGCCGGTATCGATCTCTTCAGCCTCGGTCTCGAACTCGGCCCTGGCTGTTTCGAGGCGACTCTCCAGGCAGGCGATCCCCTGAAGGCCGCTGACGATGCCGTCCTTTTCAAGACCCTGACGAAGGCCCATGCGCGGCGCCAGGGCATGACTGCAAGTTTCATGGCCCAGCTCGGCGCCTCCCATCCCGGGCTCTCAGGCCATGTTCACCTCTCGCTCGCCGACAGCGCCACCGGCAAGGCCCTGTTTCACGACGCAGCGGCAGCGGATGCCATGAGCGCGACGATGCGCCAGGCTGTCGCCGGCGTGGTGGGACTCACCGGCGACTTCACCGCCATGGTGGCCCACACCGTCAATGCCTACCGCCGCTTGGCGCCGGGAAACTGGGCGCCGAAGACGGCGACCTGGGCCGTCGAGAACTATGCCGCGGCGGTGCGGGCCGTGCCCGCACCCGAAGACCAGGCGCGCATCGAGTTCCGTCTTCCGGGCGCCGACACGAACCCCTACCTTGCCATTGCGGCGACCCTTGGCGCGGCACTTCACGGCATCAAGAGAAACATGGACCTGCCGGCTCCCATCACGGGAGGCGGGCCCGATGACACACCACCTGGCGTCCCGCGCCTTGCGCGCAGCCTCGCCGAGGCTGCGGAGCGCCTCGACGCGAGCAAGGCGGCGCGCGCCATCTTTGGCGACACCTTCATCGATCACTTCGTGGCCACGCGTTTTCACGAAGATGCAAGGCTGCGTCGCCATGTCAGTGCCGGTGAGCGGGAACGCTACCTCGAAGTCGTGTGAACCGGCCGTCCGCAAAAGAGTGAAGGGAGGCGATGGGGATGACCATGGACATTGAACGCCATGTCGGGACCGCCGGACGCGACGAGCGAATTCGGGAGGTGCGGGCCAAAATCGACGAGTTGGGCGTGCGCTACATCTATTACCAGTACATCTCGATTACCGGGCGCATCATGGGCAAGGCCGTGCCGGCACCGCACTGGGAAACCATGGCCGCAAGGGGCATCCAGACGTGGTACGGCGGTCTCACCAATGTCCTTCCCGACCGGTCGGGAAACCTCCTCGGATTTCCCGCCAATGCCCACGAACTGGTGGCAATCCCGGATCCCGAGACATTCTGCCAGCTGCCCTGGAACAGGGATGCCGCACGCCTCTACTGCACGGTCTTCCACGCCCGTGAAGAGGGAGACAATCCGGGTGCATTCATGGAGGAGGACAGCCGCGGCAACTTGCGGCGCGTCCACAAGCAGTTCATGGCCGACCACGACGGCCTCCACCTTCGGCATGGCTGCGAGCCTGAAATGGCCTGGCTCAGGCGCGGCGAAGACGGCCGTCCCGACGGCGGTCCGACCAAGCCGCTCGCCTACCACATCGACCAGTTCGAGGAACTGTCGCGTGTTTACGCCAAGGTCGTCTCGTATGGTCAGGCAATGGGCCTCGACATGATTCAGGGTGATCACGAGGATGCTCCGGGCCAGCTCGAGATCAACTTCATGTTCGACGATGCCCTGAGAACCTGCGACCGGCTGACCACCTACCGCCAGATCTGTGCCCAGGTCGCCCGCGAGGAAGGTCTCATCGCCTGCTTCATGTCAAAACCGTTCATGGGCCTGTCGGGGAACGGCTGCCATCACAACATGTCCCTGTGGCGAGGCGGCGACGACTCCATGGTCAGCCATGTCGACGATCCGCGGCCTGGTGTCGACGGCGTCTACATGCACCGCAAGGGTGGCACCAATGTCTTCATTGATGATCCGGATGACTGGATGCCGGGACCCCTCGGCCTCCATGCCATTGGCGGCGTCATGGAACACTTGCCTGCGCTCACCGCCATCGGCTCTTCCACCGTCAACTCCTATCGGCGCATGCTCGATCTCGGTCTTTGGGCGCCCATCTACGCCGACTGGGGCTATCAGAACCGGACAACGGCGCTGAGGGTATCGGCTCCGGGCCGGTTCGAGTACCGGGCTGTCGATTCCATGGTCAACCCCTATCTCATGGCCGCGGCTCTCCTGAAGGCGATGGATGACGGCGTCAGACGCCAGCTCGATCCGGGCGAGCCCGAGCAGCGCAACATTTACGAAGCCATGGAGGCCGGAAAGATCGTCCAGCGCCTGCCGCGCTATTTCGGCGAAGCACTGGACGCGCTCGCGGCCGATGATGTGGTACGCTCCGCTCTTCCGGGACGGCTCTACGAGATCTATGATGAATACAAGCGTGACGAGTGGGACCGGTTCAATGCCGAGGTCAGCGATTGGGACATGAACACCTACCTGGACTGTCTGCCATGAGCACATTCGAACTGACGGATCGCGAAATCGAGACCTTCCATCGCGACGGCTTTGTTCTTGTCGACAACCTGATCGACGATGAAACCGCCGAGAGAATCAAGGCGCGCTACGAGAGGATGTTCCGCGGCGAATTCGAGACCGGCATCCGCCCCGACGAGGTCAACTGGCAGGACGGTGTCAGCGACCCGACCCTGACACGCCAGATCTGCAACGGCTGGAAGGGGGACAGGACAGTGGCCGAAACGGTCTTGAGAGAGGATATCGGTCGGGCCTGTGCCACTCTCGGAGGATGGCCCGGAGCCCGCATCAAGGTCGACAACGTGCTGTGGAAGCCCGTCGGCACCCGGTCGCTGGGCATGCATCAGGACTGCGCCTACCTCGACTGGATCGATCCCAACGAGATGATCAGCTGCTGGATCGCTCTTGATGATACCTCTGCCGAGGCCGGAACCATGGAACTGGTCAGGGGTTCCCACAGGTGGTCGCGCGCGGCGCCCATCGAGCAGTTTCACGGTCCGGAAGACTACACGAAGGAGATGCGGGAGGCGGCGGCAGCCCAGGGGGTTGGTGAGCCGGACGTGGTTCCCGTCGTCGTGAAGAAGGGCGGCGGATCCTTTCATCACGGCAACACCTGGCACGGTTCCAATGCCAATCGCGGCAGCACCGCCAGGCGCGCTCTTGTCGTTCACTGCCTGTCTTCCGAGGCGTGTTTCGTTCCCCGCAACATCGCGCACGGCACGGGCCCGATGTACGGTCGCTACATGCGCCATGACGGCAACGCCGTCATGGACGACAACTACTTTCCGATTCTGTGGACCGCGGACGGATCTCGTTCGCCGTGGATCGACTCCTACCTGGGATCCGGCTGAGACCTTACGCCGAGGGCCGGCACACCCCGGCGCCACCGTCACGACGATCACAGCCCAAGACGATGGCCATCGCTCCCGCTTTGGTTCGTCAAGAGCGCCTGTCAGGGCAGTCCCAGGGCGTCGCGCAGCCGCCGCCTGCGGGGTGACGCCGCCGGCAGACGGACGGTGAAGCAGGCCCCGTCTGGATGATCGGCGTCCTCACCAACATTGCGGGCGAGGATCTCGCCGCCGAAGGCATGGACGATCTGACGCGAAATTGTCAGTCCGATGCCAGAATGATCGCCGTCCGCCGCCGGATCCCGGCGCTGTTCCAGCCAGGCGAAGATTCTCTCTTCGGCCCCTGGCGGAATGCCCGGACCCTGGTCGGTGACGGAGAATGTGACCCATCCTCCTTCCCTGTGGCAGTCCACTGTGATGTCACCGCCTGGCGGGCTGAACGAGACGGCGTTGGCGAGCAGGTTGAGCACTACCTGAACCAGGCGGTCCTCGAGACCGTCAACGAGACAACATCGGTCTCGTGCCGACCCGGCAAGCCCCGGGCCATGCCTCACGTTCACATTACGGCGCTCCAGCCACACGTCGGGGTCCGCGTGCCTGATGAGCAGGCGGGCGACATCGACAAGTGTCGTCGGGGTCCGCACCAGCAGGTCATCGAGCTTGGAGAGATCCTGCATGTCATCTGCCAGCCGTTCGAGGCGTCCGGCTTCGGCCAGCGCCAGTGCGACCATCTTCTTTCTCGGCGCCGCGTCATTGTTCTCCAGGATCATGAGCGCACCACCCATTCCGGTCACGGCGTTGCGTATCTCGTGGGCGGAGTTGCGCGCGATCTCCTTGCCGTCCTCGACCCGCCGTTCGAGGGATCCCGTCATCATGATGAGTGCTTTCGCCAACCTGCCGATCTCGTCGCCTCGGGCACGACGATCAGGGATGTCCCGCGACCCCTTGCGGCCCCGCCGAACGTCCGTGGCCGCATCGGACAGCTCAACCAGGGGCCTGGTGATGACACGGGCAAGCCAGACGGACAGTCCGGCCGTCAGCGCAAAGGCGACGAGCGCCATCAGCATGATCACTTCCTGACGGCGCAACAGGTCGAGTTCATCATCACTGGGTTTCGCGGAAAGAACGAGGACACCAACGACGGTCCGATAGAGCTTCTTTCTCACCGGAACGGCCACCACGAATCTCATGTCGGAGGTTCCGCTTGCGACAACTGTCCAGGAGGTGGCACCACGCGCCGCTTCGCCAATGACGCCCTCCGGACCCTCCACAGGCACATCGGGCTGCCCGCCTGAGAACACGAACCAGTCATCGACGATGGCACGCCATGACGGCCACCGCCATGCCCCGTCACCAGTCATGGTCTCGACTTCCACGGATTCCCGGAAATCGCCGACAAGATCCTCTTCGGTCAGGGGGTCGACAAGGCGGATGTCCAGGTCCGATTCGGGCGTCAGGGTGACGAGATGCCCCGCCCAGCTGTGAACCAGCCGCTTCCTCGCTTCGAGGGGCGACAGGCTGGCCGGCGGCCAGGCGTAACCCAGCTGGGGTGCGGGAAAGAGCCCCACCTTGTCAGGAATGTCGAGCCGTGCCGGATTGATGGTTTCGAGGTCCTCCATGACCGCGGAGTTCTCGATGGAAAGGGCAATCAGATGGCCACGTGCCGAGAGAGACTCCACCTTCGTCATGACGAGGTTGGGCCTGATGTCGTGAATCAGATAGAGCGCCACCAGGAAGAGAGCGAGCGGCACCAGATTGATGGCAAGGATCTTCCGGACGAGCATCCCGGGGGAACCCCTTCGTTCCCTGGCATCATGGGCTGGCAGAACGCCAGGAGTAGCCGGCGCCGCTGTGGGTCCTGATTCCGGCGAACGAGGCGTCGACACTGCGGAGCTTGCGGCGAATACGTTTGATGTGGCTGTCTGCGGCACGCTCGGTCGCCGCATCCTCGCCGTTCCCTGCTGCCGCAAGAAGCGTGTCACGGGACTTCACGCGTCCCGGTGATCCGGCCATCTCCTCGAGAATGCGGAATTCCGAAACCGTGAGGGGAACGTCCCGGCCCTTCCAGGAACACGACAGACACAACGCATCGAGGACGAGATCGCCCGCAATGATCCTCCCGTCGCTGGCCTCCGGTACGGCCGCCCCCCTGGCCGAAAGCTCCCGGCGAACCCGTGCAAGCAGGATTCGGGGATCGCTTCCCTTCCTGATGTAGTCGGCGGCCCCAGCTTCCAGTCCGCGCGCTTCGTCGGCATCGTCGAGGGCGACGGCTGTCATGAAGATGACGCGCAATCCGGGGTGTTCACGGGCAAGAAGGTCCTGCACCTGCCAGCCGGCGAGACCACGGCCCAGGTCGATGTCGAGGAGGACGAGATCGACCTCGAGCCTCTCCAGCCGGTTGATGAGATCCACTCCGCTGGAAAAACAGTGGACGTTGTAGCCCTCGTTGCGAAACAACTCGCCATAGGCCGCAAGGATACTCTTCCGGTCATCCACGATGGCGATCGTCTTTCCATTCATGACCCCACCCTCCGGATCTCTGCACGGGCAAAATCATGCCACAAGTGACATGGCACAATCGTGTCATTTGTGCGGCCTCCCCTTTTCACAGGAATCTCACCGGCACCTCTTGCCATGGAACGCAGCCTCGGCATTGAATGGTGGGGCGAGACAAGCGAACGGCGGATGAATCGACTGGCGGGTGCCTTCAGTGCCGATTACGCGTTGCCCCGGACCCGGATGAACGCCGGAACCGCGGAGCTCTACCAGCGGGCCATTGCCGGGGGCGAGGGGTCGGTCGCCGAAGGCGGCGCCCTGGTGGTGCGGACGGGGGCCCACACAGGGCGCTCGGCCAGGGACAAGTTCATTGTCGAGGACGATGAGACCCGGGAGGCGGTCAACTGGGGTTCCTTCAATGCACCGCTGTCACGCGACCGGTTTGGCGTCCTGAAGCAGCGCATTCTCGACTACCTCGGCGCCCGGCAGACGTTCGTGCAGGATCTTCATGCCGGCGCTGATCCAGACTACCGGCTCAACGTCCGCGTGGTGACGGAATACGCGTGGCACAGCCTGTTCTCCCGCCACATGCTGATCACGCCTTCCCCGGCCGCCCTCCATCATTTCGACCCGCAGTTCACCGTCATCCAGGCACCGGGATTCCGAGCCGACCCGCGGATTGACGGATGCCGCTCGACAGCGGCGATCGCCATCGACTTCGCGGCAAGGCTGGTGCTCATCGCCGGCACCGCCTATGCGGGAGAAATCAAGAAGTCCGTCTTCACCGTTCTCAACTACCTGCTCCCCCCCGATGGCGTGCTTCCCATGCACTGTTCCGTCAATGTGGGTCGCAACGGCGACGCGGCGGTTTTCTTCGGTCTTTCGGGAACCGGCAAGACGACACTCTCGGCGGATCCGGATCGCCATCTCGTGGGCGATGACGAACACGGCTGGAGCGACAGCGGCCTCTTCAACTTCGAGGGTGGCTGCTATGCCAAGACAATCCGCCTTTCCCAGGAAACGGAGCCGGAGATCCATGCTGCCGCCAGACGGTTCGGCACGGTGCTCGAGAACGTTGTCATGGATGACGCCACACGTCAGATCGACTTCGACGACGCCCGGTTGACGGAAAACACGCGCGCCTCCTATCCCCTGGATTTCATTGAGGGCGCCTCGAAGACCGGACAGGCCGGCCATCCTTCCAGCATCATCCTGCTGACCGCGGACGCATTCGGGGTCCTGCCGCCGGTAGCCCGGCTGACACCGGACCAGGCCACCTATCATTTCCTGTGCGGCTACACATCGAAGGTCGCGGGAACCGAACAGGGTGTCGGCAAGGATCCTGAAGCGACCTTCTCGCCATGCTTCGGGGCTCCCTTCATGCCCCGCCACCCCGAGGTCTACGCTCGTCTGCTCGCAGACAGGATCCGCCAACAACGGGTCAATTGCTGGCTGATCAACACCGGCTGGACTGGCGGCCGCTTCGGCACCGGACGACGTATACCCCTCATCCACACTCGGGCCATGCTGAATGCCGCGCTCGACGGCTCCCTGCAGCAGACCGACTTCCGCAAGGATCCCCACTTCGGATTCGAGGTGCCGGCCACCTGCCCGGGTGTACCGGAAGACCTGCTCAATCCGCGGCAGACCTGGAACGACAAGGAGGCCCATGACTGCACGGTCAGGGACCTCTGCAACCGCTTCACGAGCCAGTTCAGCGCATTCGCCGGATCCGTCGACACGGCAGTCCGTAATGCCGGACCGCGCCAGTTGTCGTGATCGGCACGAAGATGCAAGTCCGCAACTGCCATCAGCCTATCGATGACAGTCAGATCGCGACAAGGACCTTGGAGTCCGCTGGCTTCTCGCGAAGGCGTATGATCAGGTCGAATGGGGCGCGTGCCACGAGACCTTGATGCCGCGAGGATGTGGCCGTCAGGTCAGCCGTCAAGGGTGAGGCGAAGGATGCGCCTTTGCGTGGTCGACATCGTCGATGAGCATGAATTCCGGGTATGCGATTATGCCAAGTTCGGCGAGGTTCTGGCCTGACCTCTCGACCTGCGTTGGATTTCTCCCGCCCGGTACCACGTCGATGATCCACCACACAAGTCACGAGGATCCGCACACGAAGCCACCGACATTTGCAACGCCGGCCGGTTGCGCCAGCAGATCACCATCGTGGTTTACGCTGACCACAAGGGTTCCCCTCACTCCCGCTCCATCGTCAATCTTCAGGATCAGCAGGAGTTTCATGCCCGAGCTGCAGACAACGGCGCCGGTCGCACCAATGAAGAGAGCCCATGTGTGATCAGCAAATCCCGGACCGGCGGCAACCGCCACAAGACCAGCGATGGCGCCGTCGACGGATGCCTGGAAGCCGTCGACGACACCCTCACCGATCAGTCAGTGCCGCCTCATGCGTGATGGCGGCGGAACCGAGACCGAATGCGTTGCCCAACATTCCTGTTGGGCGTTCACCGGTCAGGCAAACCACCAGCGCTCGAGGAACTTGAACCCATCCATCTCCCAGTTGCCCGCGACCTGGTCCGGGATCGCAATCTTCGTCGAATGCGCGCTGATGTGGCTCGCAAAGAGCGGAATGACCGAGCCGCCTTCGTCGCGACAGATGAGCTGCATCTCCGCGTACATCTCTCGCCGCCTGGCTTCGTCGAGTTCCGCCCGGGCCGCCTTGAGCAGCATGTTGAAGCGCTCGTGCTGCCAGTAGGTCTCGTTCCAGTTGGACTCGGCGGAATAGCCTTGCGTGAACATCCAGTCCTCGGTTGGACGGCCGCTCCAGAACGAAGCGCTCCAGGGGTGCTTGAGCCAGACGTCGGACCAGTAGCCGTCCGAGGGCATGCGATTGGGAACAATCTCGATGCCTGCCCTCGCCGCATGCTCCGTGTAGAGCAGGATCATGTCGATGCAACCGGCGTAGAGGCCTTCCGAGCCGCTCAGTTCGTGCCTGAAACCCTCCATCCCCGCCTTCTTCAGGTGGAACCTTGCCTTCTCCGGATCATAGGCACGTTGTGGAATGTCCGGAGCATAGAAGCGGTTGGCGGGCGAGATCGGGTGGTCATTTCCGAGTGCGCCATAGCCGCGCAGGACCGTATTGAGCGCATCTTCCCGGTCGAAGGCGTACTTCAGGGCGAGGCGCAGATCGTTGTTGCCCTTGAAGGGCTCCATGTCGAGGCGCATGGGGAAGGTGTAGTGCAGGGTTCCGGGAACGTTCAGCACTTCGATGCCCGCTTGCTGGCCCAGCAACTCCGCGGTTTTGGGTGGCACGTGATCGATGATGTCGAACTCGTCGCTGATCAAGCCGCTCTGCCGGCTTGTGGCGTC
Organism: bacterium; assembly: GCA_028821455.1. GTDB lineage: Bacteria > Pseudomonadota > Alphaproteobacteria > SP197 > SP197 > SP197. The sequence goes on from JAPPGE010000059.1 coordinate 44,696, forward strand.
GGGAACGACCGTGATCTCGACCGAATCGAAGAAGGCGCGATCGTCCTTGAAGTAGTTCGGGTGACGCTCCAGGTAGCCCCGAATTCCGGGCTCCCATGCCTCCAGCGAGTATCCCCCGGTGCCAATGCCGGGCTGCACCTCGCCATCCACGACCGGCAGGATGTAGAAATTCTGCGCGGAGAGCGAAACCGGAAAATCCGCATTGCCTTCCTGCAGTGTGAAGATGACGCGATTGGGCCCGTCCTTGCGCAGTTCCGTGATCGTCTCGGCAATGGACTTGGTCGCCGATTGCGAGTCTTCGCCGCGGTGGCGGGCGATTGACATGATCACATCGTCGGCATCCATGGTCTTGCCGTTGTGAAACTCGACACCCTGGCGAAGATTGAACGTCCACTCGGTTGCGTCGGCGTTTGGCTCGAAGGATTCGGCGAGCTCCGGGCCCAACTGCCCGTCCGACTTGATCTCGGTAAGCTGGCTGCCGATGGTGTAGAACAGCATGCCGGTGAACGTGCTCGTCAAGTGAACGGGATCGAGCGAGTCGATGGTTGCGCCGCCGTGCCATCCGATGCGGGCGTGGCCTCCGAACCTGGGTGTCGACGCCTGAACCGCCGGCGACAACATCGCAGCCGACGCTCCCGCCGCCGCGCCTGCCGCTGCCGTATACTGCATGAACTCGCGACGACGCAGGTTCGCCACCGACGTCTGTCCCCGCATGTGTTTCTTACCAATCTGTCCCATCATTTCCTCCAACCTCTCCTGATTGATTACCGCAACTGCCGCGAAGGATCGAAACAAACTGTCTTCCACGACCCTGCAAGAGTTTCATCGACCATCGACATCCAGACGGCACGGACTCGCCGCGTACTGGCTCTCGGATCAGCATGGACAGTCTATCCTTCAGCAACCTGCGCCCTGAATGCCACCGTCTTCAACGACCGGTGGCGTATCGTCTTGTTGCTGCAGGGCGCATGGTCACGAACAAACCCCTGCAGATTCCGAGGATGCGCTCACCGGGCAGGGCCGTCTTCCTGGAACTGACTTGTGCCGACCCTGGATCGCCTGCGCGTCTCCCGTGTCGTCACCGTTCGCATTCCCGGTAGGCGCACAAGCATCAAATCACACTGGTCGATTGCCGCCGATCGTCACCCGGTGCATCACCCGGCGGTACCGGTCGACTTCTCCGAAGAAGTCCGGCACGGCGCGATGCAGGCTTACCCGGTTGTCCCAGACCGCGACCGCACCCGGAGACCACTGGAAGCGGCAGGAGAACTCGGGCCGCAAAGCGTGACTGCAAAGGTAGTCGAGGAGCGGCCGGCTTTCCTCGTCGGTCATGCCCTCGAAGCGCCGGG